>NZ_JAGIPY010000012.1:0-191366 GCF_017813775.1 Labrys sp. LIt4 | reverse complement strand
CCTCATCACTCTCAATGCAATCTTGCGCGATCAGGCCCCGTTCAAGGCCTGACACTCGCTCAACTACAGTTGCCGGATGTAGCACCTCCCTTGGCGCTCCGAGTTCGACTGAACTTGGCAATCTTTGCCAGTGATGTCATTATCTCTGCAAAGGAGATATCATGGCTACCATGAATGTATCGCTGCCTGACGGTATGAAGGATTGGGTCGAGCAACAGACCCAAACCGGCCGATTTGGCAATGCCAGCGATTACGTGCGTGATCTCATCCGGAGGGATCAGGAACGCCAAAGCGGTATCGAGCGGTTGCAGCGTCTGATCGATGAAGGGCTGGAAAGTGGTATTAGCCCACGCAGCTTCGAAGACATCATTGCGGATGCTCGTTCTCGTGCCGGCATCGGCCACAAAGCTTGACCTATCGCTTATCTCGGCAGGCTGACACCGATATCGTCAGGCTCTATCTGCATGGCGTTGCGATGTTCGGCTTGCTGCAGGCTGAACGCTATCAAGCCGACCTGCAGCGCTGTCTCGATAATTTGGCTTCACAGCCCTTGATCGCCCGGGAACGGACGGAATTCCGCCCCCCGGTCCGTGTCCATTTCCACCAGGCACACGTTATCGTCTATGTGCTCGACGGATCCGGCATCCTGATTGTGCGTATTCTCCACGGCCGGCAGGATTGGGAGCATCTGTTGTGACTATTGCCGCGAATAGAGCCCCGTGAAGCGCACGTTCTCGCCGCCGCACGCATCATTGTCGATCACCGCGATATAGGGGCCGAGCTGGGCCATGCGGGCCGCGCAGCGTTTGGGCCCCGCATTGGCCTCTTCGTACCCCATCTGCTGGCCGCCATAATAGCCGAAGGCAAACTCCCGCTCGTTGGCGTCGCCCTCAACCTCGAACTCACCCGTATTGACGTAGGAGCCGGTGTCGTAGGTGGCATGGCCGCGCACGAACATGCGCCCGCCGCCAGTGGTCTTGATGGTGATGACCGAGCGCCCGTCATAGGTGCTCCAGCGTCCGTCCCAGCGCGGCTGGACCTGGACCCGCGAGAGCGACGAAAGCGGCAGCCAGCTCGCAATGTCGGTGCCCTTGCGGTCAACATAGTTGGCACAGGCGAAATCGCCCTCGATCTCGTTCACCACTACCTTGTCGCCCTCGACCAGGAAGGAGCGCTGCCGGCAGGCCGGCGAGAGGGACGGGCAGCTTTCGCGCTGGCTGGTCGGACCCTTGATGAAGAAGGTGCGCCCGCTCTCGGCGACCTCGTAGAGGCTGATGGCGGAAAGGTCGTTCTGGAAATTGAAGCCGCGGCAGACGCCGTTGGCGGCGAAGGCGGAACCGGTGGCGGCAGCAAGCAGAAGCGCGGCGCTCAGGCTGGAACGGAACATGTCTTTTTCTCGGATCATTGCTTGAAATAAAGGCCGGTGAAAGTGAGTTCAGGCCGCCGCAGGCATCGTTGTCGACCACGGCGATAGAGGGGCTAAGCTGGGCCATGCGTATGGTGCAGGTGCCGTCACCGCTGCGGGCATCCTCGATGCGCCCGTGCCGATGCCGGCATCCCGCGCGAGGGCAGGGGCGGCGGGAAGTAAGACGGAAAGCAAAGCGAAGGACAGCAAGCGGCGAATCATCGTGCGACCCTGGAAAAATCCATCGTCATGGAGCCGATTTTCCCGCCTTCGTCTATGCCTTCGGAAACGGTTGTCCTGCGTCGTGATTGACCAGGCCAGCAGGAGGATGCGGGTCGTCGGCATCGTCTAATTGTCGAAAAACAGCCGCGGCTCGTTTTGCTCGTTTGGGCCAATCCAGCAGTATTTGCCGGCCGCGAGCGATCGTTCCCAGGCCCGCGCGATTCGACTGCCTGCTATGGCCGCTTAGCGCCGGGAGCGGTTATATCAACATCGTCAGCGACGACTTCCCGTGTTGTCATAGCGCAGCGTGGCTGCTTCGACTTTGTCGCCATTGGCGGCTGCCCATGAACACAGGGCTTCAAACGGACCCCGCAGTGAATGGCCGAGTGGAGTGATTGCATATTCCACGCCAATCGGCTGCGTCGGGAGTACGGTCCTCGTCACAAGGCCGTTCCGCTCAAGCCTCTTCAAAGCGTCGGCGAGAGCCTTGTGCGTAATCCCATCGAGACGCCGCTTGATCTCGTTGAAGCGCGAGGGTTTGGGACAGATCACTATCAGGATCAGGATCGTCCATTTGTCAGCGATCTTGTCGAGCACCGGGCGAACCCGCGCCATCTCGCCAAGGGCGCAATGAGAAAGAGCTTCCAGGTCGGTATACTCATCCATATCTAGGCTACTCTAGGTGCGTAATTGATACCAGATATCCGGCGTATATCATGGCGAGACCATCAATTGAAAGGATTCACGATGGCTCGAATGAGTAACAAGGTTGCCCTGGTCGTCGGCGGCGCCAAGGGTATAGGCCTGGCGATTGCAGAGCGGCTTTCTGCGGAAGGGGCGAAGGTCTTCATCACCAGTCGTAGAAGTGAAGATGCCGAGAAGGCGGCCAAGGGTATCGGCCATGACGCGGTCGCCATTGCCGCCGATGCCAGTGTGCCCGAAGATATGGTGGAGGCTGTCGAAAAAGTGCGACAGGCATGCGGCCGTATTGACGCGCTCGTCTTGAATGCAGGCCTCTCCGAGCCTGCGCAAATAGCCGAAATAACGCCAGACCACTTCGACCGCCACTTCGGCGTCAACGTCCGCGGAATGGTTTTCGGCCTGCAGGCGGCTCTCCCCGTGATGACGGGAGGCGGGGCGGTCGTCCTCGTCGGATCCATCGCCGATAACGCGGGCTATTCTTCGTACGGAACCTATGCCGCCACCAAGGCAGCCGTCCGTTCTTATGCTCGAACCTGGACGGCAGAACTCGCGCCCAAAGGTATACGCGTCAACGTTGTTGCTCCGGGTCCAACGGATACGGAAATGATGGCCGCGGTTCCGGAAGACACGCGTGCGGCACTTGTCGCTCCGATCCCGATGGGGCGAATGGCGCGGCCGTCAGAAGTGGCTGCGGCCGCCTTGTTCTTGTTGAGCGATGAGGCGAGCTACATCGCCGGTGCCGAACTGTGCGTCGACGGCGGCTTGCGGCAGGTCTAAGGTCAAGGTGAACCGGTGTACCCGATCTGAGCCGGTCGGGTACAACAAACGCGCTCGATGACGGACCGACTTTACGTCGAAGCCGTTCAGCATCGAAAAAGCCACTGAACACCGAGTGCGATCATGTTAGTGCCTCGGTTCTCCACGACCCCGTCCACCTGTCGTGAAACGTCCTCTTCGGGCCAGAGGCAGTCATTGCAGGAACGAGAGGTAATGGCTGAGATGGGGGCCGGATGCCGAACGGCAGCTGCTTTCCGCCGACGATATATGTTTTCACGCGTTCAATCGGTTCCCGGTGCGCGGAAGAAGAAGCACCTCCGAGTGACGCATGAGACTGTAGGTTGAGGGCCTGAAAAACGGCGATAGCCTTTCTTTTCTCCCGACCCGGCAGCCCGGAAGGCAGGATCATCCTCCACATTTCGGTCGCCGATATCCCCGATAGGACCAGACCAGCAGCAGGATCCCGGCCGTCGACATCGTCCAGTAGTCCACCGGCGCCACCCAGAACCAATGGATATGCCAGGGCACGAATTCGGGGCTGAAGCGGGTGAGGCCGAAGGCCGGGTTGAGCACGAACCACAGGAAGTCCTCGCTCAGCCAGAAGATCATGATGCAGGCGATCACGCGCGCTTCCAGCCGCCAGGACCAGGTCCAGGCGAACACCAGCGGAAAATGGAAGAAGATCGCCATGAAGGGGAAGACCCAGGCGTGATAGCCGGTCATCGGGCGCCCGCCCCAGACAATGTCGAGCAGCCAGTGGTGCTCGATCCGCCAGGTCGGCAGGCTGGTGGCCCAGCCATGGCCGCCCTCGATCTGGATCTCGACATTGGCGAAGAAGAAGCCGAGCACCAGCACCATGGCGACGAGCGCCGCGGGCTGGGCGAGGGCGCCGCACCGGGCCGGGCTTGCGGAGCCGGGAATATCCAGGCCGGTCACCTCAGGGCCTCCAGCACGATGCGCATGGCGTCCCGACCGGCCTCGGGCCGGCCGAGCGCGCGGGCCTGGCGGCGCATCGCGGCGAGGCGCTCCGGCTCGGCCTTCAACAAGGCGACGTGATATTCCAGGCCGATCTCGTCGATCGCCTTCATCGCCGCCCCGTTCTCCATGAGATAATCGGCATTGCGCTCCTCCTGCCCCGGAATCGGGGCGCTGAGCAGCATCGGCACGCCCATGGCCAGGCATTCGGAGGTGGAGAGCCCCCCGGGCTTGGTGATGACGAGATCCGCCGCCGCCATCAGGCGCGGCACCTCGTTGGTGAAGCCGAGCGGAAAGAGGCGGCCCGGCCGGCTGGCCGCCAGGGCCTGGAGTTCCGCCAGCGCCTTCTGGTTCTTGCCGGCCAGCACCACGAGCTGGAGCTCGGGATCGGCAGCCGTGAGGCGCCTGGCCACCGGCCCGACGCCGAGGCCGGCGCCCCCGCCCATCAGGAGATAGGTGCGCCTGGCGGGATCGAGCCCGAAGGCGGCGGCGCAGGCCCCGCGCTCATGGTCCTGCGCGAAGGCCGGCATGATCGGAATGCCGGTGACATGGATCCTGTCTGCCTCGATGCCATGGGCCCGCAGCCGGAACGCGACCTCTTCATTGCCGGCGAAGAAGCCGGACATGCGCGGGATCACCCACATGCGGTGGAGGTCGAAATCCGTGATCTGCACGAAGACCGGCACGTCGAGCCGACCCCTGCCGACCTCGCGCATCAGGAGTTCGGCCGGCAGGAAATGGCTGCAGACGATGGCATCGGGCGCGAACGCGTCGATGGCGCTGCGCAGCGGCCGGGTCGACAAACGCTCCACCGCGCGCCGCAATTTCTGGGAGACCGCGTCGGGCGGCGCGTCCGAGCTCGCCTGGTAGAGCATGCCCCACAGGGCGGGATGCTTGGTGACGAGCTTGATGTAATAGTCGGTGTAGATCTTGCGGAAGGTCGAGGACACATAGTCCATCACGTCCAGATGCTGCGCCTTGGCATCGGGCGCCAGCAGGAGCGTCGCTTCCTTCAGGGCTTCGGCCGCCCGCATATGGCCGGCTCCGGCGGAGACGCTGAGAAAGAGGATGCGATATGATCTGGCCAAGGCGGCGGCTCCGTGCGCAAGGCGAAGACTTGGCGAGGCGCGGCCCGATTTGTCAACTGGACCGGGACCTTACAACCCGCTCTGCCAGGCTTTGACGCTGGCGATCGGATAGATCAGCATGAGGACGTTGAGGGTGAGGTTGTCGCGGATGGCGTAGAGGGCCAGCAGTTCGAAGAAGATGGCGAGCGCCACCGTCGCCCAGACGGGCAGGCGCGAGGCGATGAGGAAGCCCACCAGCATGAACAGGATGTCGCTCACCGAGTTCAGGATGCTGTCGCCCTCATAGCCCAGCGCGATGGTGCCCTCGCGATAGCGGTTGATGATCAGCGGGCTGTTCTCCAGGATCTCCCAGCCCGCCTCCACCACCAGGGCCAACAGGGCGCGAAAGCCGAGCGGACGGCTCCGTGCCAGCAGCCAGAACAGGCCGCAGAACAGGAAGCCATGGATGACATGCGAGAGCGTGTACCAGTCGGCGATGTGCTGGGAATTGTCGGCGGTGTTGGGATCGCCGACCCATAGTTTCACCGTGCCGCAGGTGCAGATCGGATTGCGGCCCATGGCAAAGAGGATCAGCGCCGCCAGAGCGATCAGGCCCGCACCGGCCAGCCAGAAGCGCAGCGCCGGGGCGGGGGTGGCGCTTCGCGCGACCGTTTCGGAGGAAGGATTCATGACGCGCCCGGTTTCCAGTGCAACAGGGCGTGTGTCCCACCATTGGCCGGCATTGGCAAGCCGGGACGGCACCGAGCGCGGCTTCGCAGCGAAGGCAAGCTGTCAGCCAGGCCCGCCGGTTTTCGCTATGGGGCCTGGCGTGCCGGCTCTCCCTTTCGTTACCGGCGTGCTGCCGGCAGGATGGAGGCGGCCGGCGCGTCCATCCTACCTGCTGCGTCAGTTTCCGCCGCCGATGCAGGTGGCGACATT
This sequence comes from Labrys sp. LIt4, assembly GCF_017813775.1. Taxonomy (NCBI): domain Bacteria; kingdom Pseudomonadati; phylum Pseudomonadota; class Alphaproteobacteria; order Hyphomicrobiales; family Xanthobacteraceae; genus Labrys; species Labrys sp. LIt4. The sequence goes on along the minus strand of NZ_JAGIPY010000012.1, from coordinate 185,279 downwards.
CTCCGGCGTGCAGACGTCGAGGCCGGTATAGGTCGGGTCCTTGGGCGGGGCCTTGCCGTCCTTGATGTCTTTCAGGAAATACATGGCCTTGTAGCCCATCTCGAAGGGGCGCTGGCCGACATTGCCGGAGGCCAGCCCCGCCTTGAGCAGGTCGAGCTGCACGGGCAACGTATCGGCCACCACCAGGGCGAGCGCGCCGGATGCGATCTTGTCCTTGTATTTGCCGGCGACCTGCCGGTAGGCGTCGGGCAGGAATTGCGGGAAGCCGCCCGTCGGAATGAAGGCGTCGAGATCGGGATATTTGCCGAGCGTGTCCTCCATCTGCTGCACGGATTTGGGGAAGTCGTCGTCGGTGTAGAGGGGGCAGCCGTCGACCTCGGTCCAGCCGTTCTGGCCGGCGAGGCGCTCGCCGGGCGCCTGGGCGCTCTGTTTGCCGGCCAGGGTATCGCGGATGCCCTGCATGCGCTCATTGTGGTTGGCCGCTGCCGCGCCGCCGGACTGGATGCAGATCTTGCCGCCTTTGGGCTTGATCTTCATGGCGAGCTTGGCGAGGTTGACGCCGATCTCGTAATTATGCGTGCCGACATAGGCGAGGCGCTCGCCCTTGTTGTCGGCCAAAAGGTCCGAGTCCCAGGTCAGCACCGGGATCTTGGCGCCGGCCGCGCCCTGCAAGGCGGCCGCGATGGCCGGGGCGTTGGCCGGCGAGACGGCGATGCCGTCCACCCCCTTGGTGATCAGGTCCTGCACGATCTGGGCCTGTTCGTCGCCGCCGCCATGCTCGCCCGGGCCGACATAGAGGCATTCGATCGCGCCGCCCAGCTCTTTCTCGGCCTTCTTGCAGCCGGCCTGCGCCTGGTCGAAGAAGGGGTTGTTGGTGTTTTTCGGCACCAGCGCGAAGGTGAGCTTGTCGGCGGCAGAAGCGGCGCCGGCCGTCGCGGCGAGGCCGACGGCGAAGGCTGCCGTGGTCATCAGATATTTGAGCATCGTTTCCTCCGGATATTGCACCCTCCGGGCGTGCCCTCGGCACGCCCTTGGGCCATTCACACGACGCCGGTTCGACCGGTCATTCGCGTCTCTTGCCGCGGATCCTTTCGAGCAGGACCGCGAGAACCAGGAAGCTGCCGACGAAGACACCCTGCCAGTTGGAATCGACGCCGGCCATCAGCAGGGCATTGCGGATGACCTCGAGCAGGGCCGAGCCGATCAGCGCGCCGAAGGCGCCGCCTTCCCCGCCCATCAGATTGGCGCCGCCGATCACGGTGGAAGCGATGGCGCGCAGCTCATAGCCCGTGCCGAGGGAATTGATGGCCGAGCCGGCCCAGCCGACGCTGAGGATGGCGGCGATGGCGCCGCTGATGCCCGAGACGACATAGGCCTGCAGCTTGATGCGCTTGACCGGCACGCCGGTCAGGTTGGCAGCCTGTTCGTTGCCGCCGATGGCAAGGAGATGGCGGCCCCAGCTCGTCATGCGCATCACCACGAACAAGGCCAGCGTAAGGACGAGCAGCACCCAGACCGGATTGGCGATGCCGAGGATCGAGCCGGCGCCGATAGTCTTGAAGGCCGGGCCGCCGGGGCCGAAATTGTAGAGCATCTTGTTGCCCGAGAGCACCACGGCGACCGAGCGCGCCGCCGAGAGCATGCCCAGCGTCACCACGAACGGGGACAGCCCGACATAGGCGATGAGGCCGCCATTGACGGCGCCCGCCAGAGCGCCGGCGGCAAGGCCGGCACCGACGGCGGCATACCAGGGATAGCCGGCCTCCAGCGTGAGGCCGCAGGCGACCGCCACCAGGCCCATGATCGAGCCGACGGACAGGTCGATGCCGCCGGTGATGATCACCACGGTGGCGCCCAGCGCCATGATGCCGATGAAGGCGAAGTTGCGGGTGATGTTGTAGAAATTGTCCTCGGTGGCGAAGCGCGGCTCGCGCAGCGACATCAGCACGCAGATGACGATCAGCGCGATGGTGACCCAGAAGGCTTGGCTGGAGACCAGCGTCTGCCACAGCGACTTCTCGCGGATCGCCAGGACGGATTCGATGGAGACGCCGGCGCTGTCGCGGCTCGGATCGTTGCGGGAAGCGGGGGGCATGGTGTTCGTCATCGCAGCCTCATGCCACCTGGATGGCGCCGGTGATCAGGCCGGTCACCTCTTCGGGGGAAGTCCGGTCGATCGGCTTGTCCGCCACCTTGTGGCCGCGGCGCATGACGATGACGCGGTCACAGACCTCGAACACATCGGGCATGCGGTGGGAGATCAACACCACCGAAATTCCGGCATCGCGCAGGCGCCGGATCAGGCCAAGCACCTCGGCGACCTGGCGCACGCTGATGGCGGCGGTCGGCTCGTCCATCAGCACGATCTTGGCCTTGGAGAGCCGGGTCCGCGCGATGGCCACGGCCTGGCGCTGGCCGCCCGACATCTGGCGGACGAGATCGCGGGGACGGGTTTCGGATTTGAGCTCGGCGAAAAGCTCGCCGGCTTTTTGGATCATCGTCCCGTGGTCGAGCCAGCGGAAAGGCCCGATCCGCTTCTTGATCTCGCGGCCGAGAAAGACGTTGGCGGCGGCCGAGAGATTGTTGCACAGGGCCAGGTCCTGATAGACCACTTCGATGCCCTTGGCCCGCGCCTCGACGGGCTTGTGGAAATGCACCGTCTCGTCGTCCAGCATGATCTCGCCGGAGGTGGGCGGGAAGTTGCCGGCGATCAGCTTCACCAGGGTCGACTTGCCCGCGCCGTTGTCGCCCATCAGGCCGACGATCTCGCCGCGGCCGATGGTGAGGTCGACATCGGTGAGCGCCTTGATCGCCCCGAAGCTTTTTCCGACTTTTTGTAAGACCAGCAGCGTCATTGCGAGGCGCTCCCTCGTACCGATGGCACTATATTTGATATTGTCAGACGATATTGCACGTATTGCGCGAGATAACCCGCCGGCCGTGGTGGCCTTGAAGCCTGTCCTGTGGCGTTATGCACCTGACGGTGAGGCGGTCCGGCGCGCAGAAACTCAGTATCGTCTTTACGATCTTGTCTGAATTTCAATCATTGCGCGATCTAAGGGCGGCGCTGGCTGAAGCGTTCTTTTGACGAAACGCAAGCATTCATCGTCATGATGATAGATGTCACGGCAGTGCTTGTTTTCTGCACCGATTTTCTGCACTTGGGCCTCCCGATCCACATAGTGCCGGCGACTTTCAATGTCGTCTTGTTTATATTTGCTGTAGCCGCCCGATAGTGCTTGTCATCTGGCCGGGGTGTCAAGCCTCTTGCGCATAACGGCCGGGGCGCTCGCATGTGAGCGACCGGGTCATTCGCGGTCACTGGCAAGAAAGTCTTCGATCCTGGAAGAGATCCCATGCCTGCGGTGCTGCATGACTGCCGCATCGCGCACGGGATGACATGCGATGCGTGGCATGCCTCACTGCCGGTTGAGCAGGCGCTCCAGATAGTCCGTCTCCGCCTTCGGGCGGTTGGGATCGGCGAGGCGGCGGCGCAGTTCGTTCAGGACTTCGCCGGCGCGCCTGGAAGGCGAAGCCTCGGTGGAGCCGTCGGCACTGAAGTCGGGGCCATTGGGCAATTGCCGGCCGAGCGGATCCTTGCCGCCCCGATTGTTGCCCTGCTGCGGGCCCTTGCCGTTCTTGCGGGCCTGCGCCATCTGCTCGGCCAGCCCCTTGGCCGCCTTGCGCAGGGCTTCGATGGCCCGTCCCTGCGAATTGACGGCATTCTCGCCATCCTGCTCGCCAAGCTGGTTTTCGGCATCGCGCATGGCCTGCCCGGCCTCGCCCAGGGCACCAGGGGTCTCCGCGCCGCTATCGCGCAGATTCTTCTGCATCTTCTCCAATTGCTGGCGCAGCGCCTGCTGGCGTTCCTTCAATTGGTCGAGGGAGGGCGAAGCTTCGCCCTGTCCACCTTGGCCCTGCCCGCCCTGGCCCGTGCTGCCCGGCCCCTGTCCATTCTGGCCTTGGCGACCCTGGCCGGACGGGCCCTGTCCCTGTCCACCTTGGCCTTGATCGCCGAGTCCCTGGTCGCCAAGCCCCTGGTCGCCCGGACCCTGGCCATTCTGTCCCTGGCCGTCCTGCCCCTGGCCCTCTTGGCCCTGTCCTTCCTGTCCTTGCCCGAAAGGCTGGTTCTGGCGGTAGGTCTGGTCGCGCAGGCGCTGCTGGCGCAGGATCATCTTGCCCATGTCGTTGAGCGATTGCTGCATCTGCTGCATCGTGGGATCGCCCTGGCCGACGCTATCCTCGGGATTGGCCAGGTTGTTGAGGATGTCGTCGAGCTGCGAGAGCAGCTTCTGCGCATCGTCCTTCTTGCCGTTCTTGGCCGAATTCTCGAGCTGGTCGAGCAGCTTGTTCAGTTCCTCCGGCGTGATGTTGCGCACGGGCTTGTCGCCGGGTTTCTGGGTGTTCTTGAGGGCCTGCTGCTGGCGCTTGGCATAGTCCTGCAGGAAATCGTTGAGGGCCTGGCGCAATTCCTGGGTGAGCTTTTCGATCTCCTCGGGCGAGGCGCCGCGTTCCAGTGCCTCCTTCAGCTTTTCGCGCGCGGCCCTGAGCCGGCGCTCGGCGACGCTGCCGTCGCCTTCCTCGATGGCGAGCGCGATCTGCCAGAGATAATCGGCGGCGTCGCGATAGGCGTCATCGGAATTGGCGCGGTCGATCCGGTCGCGCACGGTGCGCAGACCGAGATAGAGGCCGGCATCCTTGGTGAAGTCTTCCGGCGCGATCATCAGCGCTTCCAGCGCATATTTGACCTCGCGGGCCTGGTTGGCATCGAGCGCCAGGGTGAGGCGCTGTTCCACCAGGGCGCGGGCGAGCGGGTTCTGGAACTCGCGCTGGGGCAGGGTGACGTCCTGAGGCTCGCTGCGGCCCTCATTGCCGGCATCGTCGCGTACCACCAGCGTCATCTTGACGGTGGCGCCGGCCAGCGGATCGGCCGAGAGATTGCGCGTTGCCGTCACCGTGCCGGAGCGGGCATGGCCCGCCGGCGCGGAGAGGGCGATCTTCGGCGGCTGGTAGAGCGGATGCCCGTCCGACAGCAGCGTGCTCTGACTCTCGACGGCGGTGGCGCCGTAATCATCGTCGATCTTGTAGCTGAAGATCATGCCGCCCTTGCCGTCGGGCTTCACCGGCCCTTCGAAGGCGATGGTGGGCGGTCTGTCGGGGATGACGGTGAAGGCAAAGCGCGTCAGGCTGCCGTCGCCATGGCGAATGTCGATGCCGGTGTCGGACATCAGCTTGAGGCGCTTTTCGACGACGGCGGCTTCCTGATCGGCGGGCGTCGAAGAGGGGACGTCCTCGGTGCCCGCCTGTGCCGCGATCTCGGCGCCCTTGTCGCCGGCAAGGCGAACCACGAGGACGGAGCCCTGCGGCACCGGGATCGGCGCGCCCTGATTGGCCTGCGAGAGGACCTGGGGGGCACGGCGCGTATAGGGCGGCGGCGTCACCCAGGCGTCCATGCGCATGCCTGACAGCTCGCCGTCCTGGCCCGAGAACAGCGCGGCGATGTCGTGCCGGGGAGAGGCGAGGGCATCGATGAGGCGCGGCAGGCGTTCGGCCCCCGCATAGAAGAAGCCGACGAACAGGGCCAGGATGGCGCCGACGCGCAGGCCATAGCGATCGAGCTGTGGCAGGCCGGGCGAGGGCAGGCCGAGGCTCACCCGGCGGCTCGCCTCCAGGGCGAGGCGCAGATGCCGGCGCCACAACGCTTCGGCGAGCGGATCCCCGCCGCCCTGCACCAGCCGGTCCTGCCGGGTGGTGGCCGGGCGATGCGGCAGGCCGATGGCCTCGTCGATGCGATGGAGAGCCATGTCCCGGCTGGGGAAGCGCAGCCGGGCGAGCGGCCAGAGCGAAGCGAGAAGGCCGGCAAAAAAGGCCAGGAAGAGAGCAAGACGCGGCAGGCCGGCGAGCACCCCGAACAGATCGAACCAGCTCAGTGCCACGAACAGGCCGATAACACCCACCGGCACGGCCAGGCGCGGCCAGGCCTGTTCCCAGAACAGGGCAAGCCTCGCACGTAGCACGAGCGTTTCGAAGGCGCGTGTGTCGCCTGCCGCTTCCTCGCTCATGCCTGCCTCGGGATCAGCCATGCATCATCCAAACATCTCGATCGGCAGCAGGATAGGCCGCCCAGCCGGGTGATTCCAGTACCTGCCTATCATAAGCCTGTGCGTGGCAAATCCATGTCCAAACGCATGTTTGCCGCCAAGCGCCTATTTTGAAGGGATGACTAGGCCAAAGGATACCCAGACCTTGCCCGGGATGGGCGCGCCGGCTGCGGCAGAAGCACGCCGATGAAGCAGCTCGCCACCAAATGTCGGCCGATGGGAATCTTAAAAGGAGAAAGTCAAATTCCACACGCTGCGGACAGCACCAAGGGGCTCAAATCCGCGGTATATTCGGCAAGACCGGCAATATCTGGTCCCGTTTTGACGGGACCGCCTTCTTGTCGGTCTATGATGCATGAGATCTTTGAGCGATGAGAGCGCTTCGGCATGATAACGCGTATAAATCGATCTTGATTGCGTTGTTTTTTACCGGAAGAAGAACAGCCAAAGCAAGATGATGATCGGAATGGGTATTCCGACCAGCCAGAGCAAAAGCGCGCGTCCCATTATACCATCTCCATTACTGATGCGGAACGGAGGAATCCGCTCCGGCTTTGAACAACCATTAACCGCGGGATTGGTTCCCGACGCGAAGGACGATGACCGCCAGGATCCTCATGATCCAGGGCATGGTCGGGCATGGGCCAGTCGCCGCCGGTGGCGGGGCTGTGCCGTCAGTCCATCGACCGCGGCCTGGGAGGCGCCTCCCCGGGCCGCAAAACACGTCGAACGAGGCCGCCATCACCGAGGAGAGTGGTCGAGCTGCGGCGGACCGGGCGCGGAATGTCGCTTCGGGCGTAGCGAATCGGCAGGCTTTGCGGCGCTGGATAGGGGTGATAGGCAAGCAACACCTGGAACGAGCCGAGCAGGACCGACACGCCCGTGAACCACGACAATGCCCGCCCCGACCGGCTCTATGAGGATCCGGATCTCGCCAGCTTCTATGACGTCGAGAACGAGTGGAGCGCCGATCGCGCCTGCTGCCGGTCTCTGGCGGCGGGCTGTGCTTCGGTGCTCGATCTTGGCTGCGGCACGGGCGATCTTGCGGCGGACGTGGCGCGCCAGCCCGGTTGCACCGTCTTCGGCGTCGATCCCGCCGCTGCCATGCTCGATATCGCCCGCCGCCGCCCGGGCGGCGACCGGGTGACCTTCGTGCAGGGGGACGGTCGTATCGTGCGGCTTGGCCGCCGTTTCGACCTCGTGGTGATGACCGGTCATGCCTTCCAGGTCTTTCTCACGCAGGAGGACCGCATCGCCGCCCTGCGCACGATCGCGGCGCATCTGGAGCCCGGGGGCCGTTTCATCTTCGACAGCCGCAACCCCGCCATGGAGCAGTGGCGGGAATGGACGCCGGAGCAATCGCGCCGGCGGATCGAGCATCCGCGTTTCGGGGCAGTCGAGGCCTGGAACGACGTCACGCACGATCCCGCCTCGGAGGTCGTGACCTACGGCACCCATTATCGCATCCTTGCCGACGGGCGGACGCTGTCGTCGCATTCGCGCATCGCCTTTGCGCCGCGGTCCGAGCTGGAGCGGGCGCTGGACCAGGCGGGCCTGGAGGTGGAGGCCTGGTATGGTGATTGGGAGCGGGGCCCCTCGACGCCGACATCGCCGGATTTCATTCCCCTCGGCCGGCTGCGCGGGAGCTCGGGGCATCGATGACCGCCAGAATCCTCATGATCCAAGGCACGGGCTCGGATGTCGGCAAGTCGCTGCTGGTGGCGGGACTGTGCCGTCATTTCGCCGACCGGGGCCTGAGAGTGCGTCCCTTCAAGCCGCAGAACATGTCGAACAATGCCGCCGTCACCGTGGATGGCGGCGAAATCGGCCGGGCGCAGGCGCTCCAGGCCCGGGCGGCGCGGGTGGCGCTCAGCGTGCATATGAACCCGGTGCTCTTGAAGCCGCAATCGGAGATCGGGGCGCAGATCATCGTGCAGGGCCGCATGCGCGGTTCGGCCCGCGCCCGCGACTACCAGGCGCTCAAGCCCGCGCTGATGGCCGACGTGCTCGACAGTTTCGAGTGCCTGAGAGCCGAAGCCGATCTCGTGCTGGTCGAGGGAGCGGGCTCGGCCTCGGAGGTCAATCTGCGCGCCGGCGACATCGCCAATATGGGCTTTGCCCGGGCAGTGAACGCCCCCGTGCTGCTCGCCGGCGATATCGACCGCGGCGGCGTGATCGCGCAGATCCTCGGCACGAAGGCGGCGATCGATCCCGAGGATGCCGCCCTGATCCGGGGCTTCATCGTCAACAAGATGCGCGGCGATGCCAGCCTGTTCGCCGACGGCATGGCCTTCATCGCGGAACGTTCCGGCTGGCCGGCCCTCGGCCTGGTGCCGCATTTTCCTCAGGCCGGTCGCCTGCCGGCGGAGGACGCGCTGGCGCTCGGCTCCTATGGCTCGCGCCGCGCCGGCGCCAAGCTGACCATCGCAGTGCCGATGATGCCGCGCATCTCCAATTTCGACGATCTCGATCCGCTGGCCCAGGAGGCCGAGGTCGATCTCGTCATGGTGAAGCCCGGCCAGCCCCTGCCGGTGGCCGATCTCGTCATCCTGCCCGGCTCGAAAGCGACCATTGCCGACCTTGCCTTCCTGCGCGCCGAAGGCTGGGACATCGACATCGCGGCCCATGTCCGGCGCGGCGGCCATGTCCTCGGCCTGTGCGGCGGCTACCAGATGCTGGGCAGACGCATCGCCGATCCCGACGGCATCGAAGGACCGCCGGGCGAGGTCGCGGGCCTCGGCCTTCTCGACGCCGTTACCCGCCTCGGCGGCGACAAGCGCCTGGTGGCGGTGAGCGGGCGCAGCTGCGCGGACGGGGTCGCTTTCTCCGGCTATGAGATGCATGTCGGCGTTACCGAGGGGCCCGCGCTCACCCGTCCGCTGCTGCGCTTCGACGACGGCAGCCTCGACGGAGCCGGCTCGGCGGATGGCCGCATCGCAGGCTGCTATGTGCATGGCCTGTTCGGCGACGATCGCCAGCGGGCCGCCTGGCTCGCCCGCCTCGGCGGGCAGGGCAGCAGCCTGGCCTATGAAGCCGTGGTGGAGGAGACGCTGGACGCTTTCGCCGCCCATCTCGCCAGCCATCTCGACATGACGGCGATCGGGCGGATCATCGGGCTGTAGGGCGAAGCCGCTAGCTTTGCTGGGTTTGGCGCGCGTCCGGTGGGTCGATCTCCAGATCCACCATCTTGGAAACGCCGGACTTGCCGGCGGAAAGATGCCGATCCCCGCTCCATCCGGAATTTCCTCACCCCCAGGCTCTCTCCCGAGCCGGGAGAGCGGGCGCTCCTACTGATACTGCTTGTAGATCAGGTAGAAGGTGAGGAGGCCGATCAAGGCCGACAGGATCACGCAGGCCATGTGATAGAGATCGAGCGCGCGACGGATGTCGGCCGCACCGGCATCGGCCCGGCCATTGCCCATATAGGCGTCCTCGACCAGGGTCTCGCCATAGATGCGGGGGCCGGCGAGGCGCAGGTCGAGCGCGCCGGCCATGGCTGCCTCGGGCCAGCCGGCATTGGGCGAGCGGTGCTTGCCGGCATCGCGCCTGACGGCAGCGATGGCGGCCCGCCCGCGGCGATGGCGGATGAAGGCGGCGGCGCTGATGATCAGGGCCGTCAGGCGGGCGGGGATGAGGTTCAGCCAGTCGTCGAGCCGGGCGGCGGCCCAGCCGAAGGCCTCGTGGCGGGGGGTGCGGTGGCCGATCATCGAATCGGCGGTGTTGATGATCTTGTAGACGGCGATGCCGGGCAGGCCGAACAAGGCATACCAGAACACCGGCGCCACCACGCCGTCGGAGAAATTCTCGGCCAGGCTCTCGATCGCGGCACGGCAGACACCCGGCTCGTCCAGGGTTTCGGGATTACGCCCGACGATCATCGAGACGGCCTTGCGGCCGCCGGCCAGGCCGCCGACCTCCAGCCCATGCGCGACATCCTCGACATGGTCGCCCAGGCTCTTGGAGGCGATCAGCGCGGAAGCGATCAGCCCGAGCGGAATGAAGCCATAGGTGATGGAAAGGCAGAGCCGTTCCACGATAATGCCGCCGAGCCCGGCGACCAGCACCAGGACACCGGTGGTAACGATGCCGGCGCCCCGACGGGTCGAGGGAGCATCCTCCGCAAAATTCAGGCGCCGGTCGAGCCAGCCGATGAGGGCGCCCATCCAGGTGACGGGATGGCCGATCCGCGCATAGAGCCAGCGCGGATAGCCGAAGATCATTTCGAAGGCCCAGGCGATCGCGAGACTGAGAATTCTAGAGAAAACATCCATCGATACGGCAAAACCAAACTTGATCGGCACCCAGCCCGTTCCGGGCCACCATGCCTCGCCAAGACTCAGAATTCGGTTAAGGATTTCCAAATTCCGCTCGGTCCCCACCCTTTCTGGGACTGAAGCCAGTCCCCTGGAACCGCGGATGGGGACACGCGCAGTCCCGGCAAGGGCACTGCACCATCGAGGCTCGGCCATCTTCAGCCAGCGGGCCTGGATATATGGCAAGTCCGCTTGACAGGAGGGAGGTACGAACACTAAATGGCGACGCTTCCGGGCAGCCGGGGCTGTAGCTCAGTTGGGAGAGCGCTGCAATCGCACTGCAGAGGTCGTGAGTTCGAATCTCATCAGCTCCACCATCCCGCTTCGCGCTCCAGGCGAGGCAGGAACCCCCGAATAGCCAACAAAGCCTGCATGTTTTGCGCAGTGGCCTGCCAATGGCGCGCGCCGTTCCGCCTCACATTAAGTTTACGCAATGGCATGTGCGGCGGGCATTTCCTCCACCGAAACGCCGATTGGTCGTTCCGAAAAATGCCTTGGACGCGCGAAGCACCAAAGCAGAAGCGGCGATGCTGCCGGCGGGTAGGGCGTCGCGCACGGTGGGCTGGAGCGGCCGATCATCCTCGCGGCCTCGGTTTTCTTTATGCCGCCCTTATGCGATCGGCCTAAAATAGGACGATCTCCTGATTTGAAGGTCCCTATCCGCCGGCCGTATGATGGCGCGGCTGGCAGGGCTTCGAAACGATCGAGGATGAGAATGAGAGCGTCGGTTGCCGAACTCGGTGAGGCGCTGGCTTTCAATCGTTCCGGCGGCATTATCGACGATCTTCCGCTGCAGCTGATTTCCTCGGAGCAGATGGCCGAGGAGGTCCAGGATGCGGCGCTTGCCGCCATGGACGATAATGTCGCCGGCTACTTTGCGACGGCCACGATCCCCGCCACGAGACGCATCCTGCAATGCGAGGTTCCCCTTTTCGGGCCGCTGGCCGCATCGAGCCTGCTGCCGAGCCACAGCCATTTCCGCCTGCCGCCAGGAGTGCTGGGCGCGGAATGGAGCCTCGGCCTGCTGATGGGCGATTCCTATCCCGATCCGCACCGGCCGGTGACCTTGGCGCTGATCGAGGAGGCCATCATCGGCTGCGTGCCGATGATCACCATCCTCGGCCGCCGGGTGAGGGGCGGCGTGCCGCTCAATTCCTGGACGGCGACGGCCGATTTCGGCCTGCATGTCGCCTCCGTCAGGGGAGCTCCGGCCTTTGACCGGCACCTGGCCGACCTCAAGGGGCTGGAGGTCGTCGCCAGCATGAACGGGGCCGTGGTCGGCAGGAGCCGGGGCGAAAGGGTGATGAGCGACATCGGGGAGGCGATTGCGAGCCTCTCGCTCTATCTGGCGCGTCGCAGCCGGCAGGTGCCGCCGGGCAACCTCATCGCCATCGGTGGCGGGCCTCTGATCCTGCAGGCGGTGGTCGGCCAGGCCTTCACCGCCGATTTCGGCGACCTGGGGGCAGTCGAGGTGGTGTTTGGCTGAGAACTAACTACTCGGATCTCGAGGCGAAGCGCCCTGCCGCTCGAGTTCGTCGATGAGCAGGCGGGCATGCATCGACAGGCCGGCGAGGGACCTTGCGCAGACGACCAAATGGCGATCGGCCCAGCCGTCGCTGAGGCGCAACACGGCAAGGTGGGGGCTGCCATAGCGTTCGACGGCGGCAAGCGGCAGCACGCCGACGCCGATGCCGGCCTCGACGAGGCGGGCCACGGCATCGAAGCTGCGCAGCCTGACGCGATAGGCGATGCGCCGCCCCAGGCGGGCGGCATGGCGGGCGAGATGGTCGGTGAGGGCGCCGCCGGCCAGGCCGACGAAGGGCTCGCCGATCAACTCGGCAAAGCCGATCTCCGGCCGGGCCGCGAGCGGGCTGGTGCCGGCGGTGATCGCCACCAGGCGATCGACCCCGAGGGAGCGCGTTTCCAGCGCCGCCAGATCGGCGGTGGCGGCGATCACGCCGAAATCGGCCAGACCGGCCCCGATGGCTTCGACGATCTCGGTGCTGGTCCTTTCCTCGATGTCGATGTCGACGCCGGGATGGTTGGCGAGGAAGACGCGCAGCGCCGCCGGCACCAGTTCGACCAGCCCCGCCGTGTTCGAGAGTATGCGGATCTCACCCTTGAGACCGGCGGAGAAGGTGAGAAGCTCGCTGCGCATCTGCTCGACCTGGGCGGTGATGGTGCGGGCATGATGCAGCAGCGCCCGTCCGGCCGCGGTGGGCTCGACGCCGCGGCGGCTGCGGCTGAACAGGGCGGCGCCGAGCACGGCTTCCATGCCGCTCACCCGGGCGCTGGCGGAGGCCAGCGCCATGTGCATGCGCTCGGCCCCGCCGGAAATGCTGCCCGCCCGCACCACCGCCTCGAAAAGGCGCAGGTCGGTGAGATCGAAACGCATGGTCTTTTCCTTCGGCTTTTCCGAAGGAAAGGGGCGGATCTTCCCGATTGTCAATCGGCTGGCCAAATGTCAGGAAGCCCCCATGTCCGATTTTCTCCTGCTCACCGGGGTCGGCCTGCTTGCCGGTGCGATGAACGCCATGGCGGGCGGCGGCTCCTTCGTGACGCTGCCGGCCCTGATCGCTGCTGGCGTGCCTTCGGTTGCAGCGAATGCTTCGAGTACTGTGGCGCTCTATCCCGGCGGCGCGGCCAGCGCCTATGTCTATCGCAGCGGCTTCGATCCGATCTGCGGCGCACCGGCCGGATGGATGCTCGCCGTCACCCTGGCCGGCGGCCTTGCGGGTGCGCTCCTGCTCCTGTGGACACCGACGTCGATGTTCGACCGGCTGCTGCCCTGGCTGCTGCTGGTCGCCACCCTCATGCTGGCGGGCGGGCCGCGGCTCGGCACCGCCTTGCGGGCGCGCCTGGCGGCCGGGCCGGCCGTGGTCCTGGCGATCCAGGCCCTGCTCGGGCTTTATGGCGGCTATTTCGGCGGCGCCGTGGGCCTGATGATGATCGCGGCCTGGAGCCTGCTCGACGGCGCCGACTTCAAGGCGCTGAACCCGTCCCGCACGCTGATGGTGACCGCCGCCAACAGCGCCGCCGTGCTCTGCTTCGCACTCGCCGGAGCGGTCGAATGGCACGAGACCCTGCTGGTGGGCGGCGGGGCTCTCCTCGGCGGCTATCTCGGCGCCCAGGCCGGCCGGCGGCTGCCTTCCGCTGCCGTGCGCTTCGCCACGCTGGCGATCGCGACCGGCATGACGGCGGCCTTCTTCATCAGGGCCTATGCGTGAAAGCGAATTTGGAAACGATCGTTCTCTTTTAGGCCGGTCCTCAGCTTTCCCTTTCCAGCCGCGTCTTCTTTTTCTATGGTCCGACCAATGGCGCGGCGGGCGATGCCCGCCGCCTTCAGTCTTCGGAACCGACCTTCATGACCTCCAAGCCGGCGAGCAGTTCCATCCTGGCCTTTCTCGTCGCCGGCGCCTATTTCATGGAAATGCTGGACGGCACGGTGGTGGTCAGCGCCCTGCCGCAGATGGCCGAGTCCTTCGGCGTGCAGCCGATCGACCTCAATATCGGCATCTCCGCCTATCTGCTCACCCTGGCCGTGCTGATCCCGGCCAGCGGCTGGGTCGCCGACAAATATGGCCCGCGCGCCGTGTTCGGCTGGGCCATCGTGATCTTCACGCTCGCCTCGATCCTGTGCGGCCTCAGCCCCAATCTGTGGACCTTCACGGCGGCCCGCATCCTGCAGGGCGTCGGCGGCGCGCTGATGGTGCCGGTCGGGCGGCTGATCGTGCTGCGCAACACCGCCAAGCAGGACCTGATGCGGGCGATCGCCACCATCACCTGGCCCGGACTGGCGGCGCCCGTGCTCGGCCCGCCGATCGGCGGCTTCCTCGCCACCTATGCGACCTGGCATTGGATTTTCTTCCTCAACGTGCCGCTCGGCATTCTTGGCTTCATCCTCACCATGAAGCTGATTCCCGCCGGCAAGCCCGATGGCGCCAAGCCGTTCGACTGGACGGGCTTCGTGCTGATCGGCATTGCCTGCTTCGGCCTGATGTATGGCCTGGACCTGATCTCGCGGCAGGACGGCTCGATGGCGCTGGCTGCGATCTGGCTGGCCGCCAGCGCCGTGGTCACGACGGCCGCCATTCTTCACGCCCGGCGGGCCGAGCATCCCCTGGTCGACCCCTGGGCACTGCGCATCCGCAGCTTCTCCATCACCATCTGGGGCGGTTCGATATTCCGCGTCGCCATCGGCGCCGTCCCCTTCCTGGCACCCCTGATGTTCCAGCTTGCCTTCGGGCTCGACGCCTATCAGGCCGGCCTTTTGGTGCTGTGGGTGTTCGCCGGCAACATCGTGATGAAGCCCTTCACCACGCCGGTGCTGCGGCGCTTCACGTTCCGCCAGGTGCTGCTCGGCAACGGCCTCCTCAACGCCGTGCTGATCTCCTCCTATGCGCTGCTGACGCCGGCGACGCCCTTTGCGCTGATCTGCGCCCTGCTGTTCGCCAGCGGCCTGACCCGCTCGATGCAGTTCACCGCGCTCAACACCATCGCCTTCGCCGAGGTGCCGGAAGCGCGGATGAGCGGGGCGAACACCCTCTTCAACGTCGCTCAGCAGATGTCGATGGGCCTCGGCGTCGGCGTGGCGGCCGCGGCGCTCAGGCTGGCCGAACTCTGGTTTCCGGGCACGAACGGCTCGCTGCCGCTGATCGATTTCCAGATCGCCTTCGCGGTGATCGGGCTGATTTCCTTCGTCGCCATCCTCGACATGATCGGTCTCGATGCCCGGGCGGGCAACGAGCTCAGGGTCCGGCGGGCCGGCGCGAAATAGCACTCCGATACCAGCGGCGCCTTGGCGCGGCTTTCGCCGATTGACAGAGCCGTTCTCTTTGGAAACAGTCAAAGAAAGCAAAGCGTTTTGCGACGTGCCGCAATCGGCCGGAAGCGCAAGGACGCGCCGATCGGGGGAAAGCCATGTGCCATCTGTTCGCCTCCCAGCCGCCGGAGACCTATGAGACGCATACGCGCTCGGTGCGTATCGGCGGGCATGCCACCTCGATTCGCCTCGAAGCCGTCTATTGGGACATTCTGGAGGAGCTGGCTGTCGACCAGGGCATGTCGCTCGGGCGTTTCGTCACCCGCCTGCATGACGAAGTGCTGGACCTTCACGGCGACGTCCGCAACTTCACCTCGCTCCTGCGCTGCTGCTGCCTGAAATATGTCGCCGAGCTGCGGCCTGCCGCCTCGCGCCGGCCCGCCGCCTTCGACCTGGTCGCCGCGGAGTAGGACAGGGCCGCCGCCCTCACGTTCTCCGGGATCCGTGCTGCAACCCGGCCTATTTTCCGAATTCTCGACGTGTAATGCAATATTACTACCCGGTGCCTGAAGCCGGCACCTAACCTCCCGTCCATAGTCGGTAACGAGGCAGGCGGTGATGATGGGTGGAACGCGGGGAAGGATGGGCAGGGTGCTTGCCGCGATGGCGGGAGCCTGGCTGCTCGGCATCTGCGCCGCCCAGGCGGACGATGATCTCGCGGCTGCCCAGAAGCAGTTCGTCACCAGTTGCGGCACCTGCCATGTCGTCGACCCCAAGGCGGGGCCGCGCCAGGGGCCGAACCTGGCCGACCTCATCGGACGCAAGGCGGGAACCTATCCGGGCTACAAATATTCGGCTGCCCTCGCCAATGCGGGCTTCACCTGGGATGCCGACAATCTCGACAAGTGGATCACCAATGCCCAGGCGTTCAAGCCGGGCACCACCATGCCCTATCGCCAGGCCGATCCCGCCAAGCGGGCGCGGATCATCGCCTATCTCAAGTCATTCAGCGTTGAAAAGTAGAGGCCAGTTGCCATGGGCATGATTCACAGCATGATCCGCGTTCTCGACGAGGAGCGTTCGGTCGATTTCTATCGGAAGGCCTTTGGGCTTGAAGTCGCCGGCCGTTTCGCCTTCGAGAGCTTCACCCTGATCTATCTGAGCGACGAGACCGGCTTCGAACTGGAGCTGACGGTCAACAAGGGCCGCACCGAACCCTACCAGCTTGGCGACGGCTATGGCCATCTGGCGATCTCCGTGCCGGACCTCGAGGCGGCCCATGCGAAGGTGGCCGCCCTGGGCCTCAGCCCCGGCGATTTGAAGACGCTCTCCTTCCCGGATGGCTCGGGAGCCGCGCACTTCTTCTTCATCCAGGATCCCGACGGCTACAAGATCGAGGTCCTGCAGCGGGGCGGGCGCTACAAATAGCCTGCCGGCCGCCAGCGCGCGGCCGCCCGGCATGACAAGAATGGCAGACCGGGGCGCCGATGGCAGCCCCGGCGCAACAAGCAGGGAGGACAACATGAAGAAAGCCAGGCAGGCAGGCGAACTGTCCCGTCGCGGTTTTATCGTCTCGGCCGCGACCGGCGTTGCGCTGGTGGTCGCCGGCGGGGCGCTCTACTGCCCGCGGGAGGCCTGGGCGCTCGAAGCCGGCGCGCTGAAGCCGGAGACGTTGGAAACGCTGGTCCGGATGTCGCGCGACATCTATCCGCACGACCGGCTTCCCGATCGCTATTACGCCATTGCCGTCAAGGATTTCGATGCCAAGGCCGGCAAGGATGCGGCGAGCAAGGCGCTGTTCGAGGATGGCGTGACTACGCTGGACGGGCTGGCCGCCGCGGCGGGGGGCACGCGCTATGCCGACCTCGGCTGGGAGGAGGAGAGGCTGGCGATCCTGCGCAAGATCGAGCCATCGCCCTTCTTCGCCACGGTGCGTTCGGGCCTGGTGGTCAGCCTCTACAACCAGAAGGAGGTCTGGCCCCTCTTCGGCTATGAGGGCTCCTCCGCCGACAAGGGCGGCTACATCAACCGCGGCTTTTCCGACATCGAGTGGCTTTGACCCCGGTCGGCGCAGACCGGATTCCAGCCCTTATTTCCTCCGGACGGCCTTTCCTCCGGCGGCACCATTCCCTGAGCTAAGCGCGTTTCGGCGAGAACGCATTTTTACTCTCATTCTTTGGTTCGACGCGTCCTTGCGTCCTGAGACGAGATCGTCTTGGCGCAGGATGCCTTGGAGGAGACAGAACCATGGCAGCCCCTTTTGATCTGAACGACGATTCCGTCGTGGTGATCGTCGGCTCCGGCGCCGGCGGCGGCACGCTGGGCACCGAACTGGCCCTCAAAGGCGTGAAGGTCGTGATCCTGGAAGCGGGGGGCCGCTACGAGATCGAGGATTTCGTCAACGACGAATGGGAAAGCTTCGGCCAGCTCGCCTGGAAGGACATGCGCACCACCTCGGGAAGCTGGCGGGTGCACAAGGACTTCCCCAATCTGCCGGCCTGGATCGTCAAGGCGGTCGGCGGGTCCAGCGTGCATTGGGCCGGCGCTTCGCTGCGCTTCCAGGAGCACGAATTCAAGATCCGCTCCACCTATGGCAGTCTGCCGGGCGCCAATCTCCTGGACTGGCCGATCACCCTCGCCGAGCTCGAGCCCTATTACGCCAAGGCCGAGGACAAGATGGGGGTGACGCGCACCAACAACATTCCCGGCCTGCCCGGCAACAACAATTACAAGGTGCTGGAAGCCGGCGCCAGGAAGCTCGGCTACAAGGAAGTGCATACCGGGCGCATGGCGATCAACAGCCAGCCGCGCGACGGGCGTGGCTCCTGCCAGCAGATCGGCTTCTGCTTCCAGGGCTGCAAGTCCGGCGCAAAATGGTCGACCCTCTACGCCGAGATCCCCAAGGGCGAGGAAACCGGCAATCTCGAAGTCCGGCCGAACAGCCAGGCGGTGAAGATCGAGCATGACGCGAAGGGCAAGGTCACCGGCGTGGTCTATCTCGACAAGGACGGCAAGACCCAGCGCCAGAAGGCGCGTGTCGTGGCTGTCGCCGGCAATTCCATCGAGAGCCCGCGCCTCCTGCTCAACTCTGCCTCGAACCTGTTCCCCGATGGCCTGGCCAACAGCTCCGGCCAGGTTGGTCGCAACTACATGCGCCATACCACCGGCTCGGTCTATGGCGTGTTCGAAAAGCCGGTGCACATGTATCGCGGCACCACCATGGCCGGCATCGTCAGGGACGAGGCGGGCCACGATCCCAAGCGCGGCTTTGCCGGCGGCTATGAGCTGGAGACGCTGTCGCTCGGCCTGCCCTTCATGGCCGCCTTCCTCGATCCCGGCGCGTGGGGGCGTTCCTTCACCTCGGCGCTCGACAGCTACGACCACATGGCCGGCATGTGGATCGTCGGCGAGGACATGCCGAGCGAGGCCAACCGCATCACCCTGCATGCCTCCGCCAAGGACAAGGCAGGCATGCCTGTCGCCAACGTGCATTTCGACGACCATGAGAACGATACCGCCATGCGCAACCATGCCTACCGGCAGGGGCGGGCGATCTATGAGGCGGTCGGCGCCGTCAGGACCTTCCCGACGCCGCCTTATCCCTCCACCCACAATCTCGGCACCAACCGCATGAGCGCCAAGGCGTCCGACGGCGTGGTCAACAAGCACGGCCAGACTCACGACATCAAGAACCTGTTCGTCTCGGACGGCAGCCAGTTCACCAGCGGCGGCGCCGAGAATCCCACCCTGACCATCGTGGCGCTCGCCATCCGCCAGGCGGATTTCATCGCCGCCAGCATGAAGAAGGGGGAGCTGTAGATTGGATGGGCGAGAGGCATCGAGGGTGCCTCTCGCGCCACATGATCCGGTTCATTCCGTGACCAGATGGCTCTTGCAGACGGCGCTGGGCGGGGACTCCCAGGGGCCGCGCGGGTTCATTTGGGCGGTGTAGCCCTGATAGTCGCTGATGGTGCGGACGCAGTCGGCATAGGCGAGTTCGCCCCTGCAGCGCTTCATCGCCGGGGAATTGTCCGCGAGGCCCTTGGCGCGGCAGATCGAGGTGTAGCCCTCGTCGACAAGCCGCCGGCTCTGAGTCTGCTGGCACCCGATCTTGTCTTGTGCGCTGGCGCATCTGGCGGCGGCGTCTTGACGGACTTGCCGCTTGTCGATGCCGCTTCCCGAAGCGCATGCCGCCAGGGCCATGCCGAGGACCGTGACGAAGAAGAGGGCGGCCGGGAAGGGTATGCTGCCCCGCGGAGGCTGACTCAGGTGATTGGCGGGCATGTTCGGGCTTCTTTTCATTGTCGTCGAAGGCTCCAGCCGAAGGTGGCATGCGTCGGAGGAGGCGTCGATGTCAGCCTGTCAGGTTCAGCCCGATATCCCCATCGGATTGGGCAGGTAGCCGACGAAGCCGGCGATCTTCCAGCGCCCACCGACCCGATTGCACAGATAGAGGGTCTGCCAGTTGATGGCATCGGTGCTGCCGTCGGCCTTGGCGATGATGCCGTCGAACTTCTTGTGCGCCACCGCCCGCTCGCCATTGATGTCGATATCTCGGAGCGAGGTGATGCGATAGAGCGCTTCGCGGCGGGGTTCGGCATAGGCTGTGGCGGCCGAAAGCCGGGCCTGGCTCAGCCAGCGGTCGCGATAGTCCTCGAGGCGCGGGAAGATCATGCGCCATTCGTCCGGATTGGCGGATTTGAGGCCGCTCAGGCCGAAGAAGGTGTCGGCGAGGAAATCGTCCGCCACCGCCGGCCAGTCCACCTTGAGATAAGCCTCGATGTCGCGGCGGACCAGCATCTCCCACAGGGCGTGGCGCTCGGGATCGTCAGGGAAGGGATTGGTGTCGAGGGGCTTCGTCATGGATGGCGTTCGAATTCTCGAGTCCCGGAACAGGTTTCCATCATTGCGAGCGCAGCGAAGCAATCCAGCTTTTTTGAAAGGCCATGCTTGCGGCGACCGGATTGCTTCGCTGCGCTGGCAATGACGATAGAGCGAATTTGCGATCCACTCGTTGCCTTACAGTCTCGCCCCGCTCTGCGGGTCGAAGACGTGGACATTGGTTCTGGCGACGTCGAGGTAGAGCGTCTCGCCCGGCTGGGGCGACAGGCGCTCGCGGAACACCGCCCGCATCTCGGTGCCGTCGATGGTGCCGAACAGATGGGTCTCCGCGCCGGTGGGCTCGACAACGCCGACTACGAAGGGAAAGCCGGTCTGTTCCGTGCCGAGCAGGAAATGCTCGGGGCGGATGCCGATCTCCACCGCCTGCCCGGAAACGGCGGCGCTGTCGCCCATCGGCAACAGCAGGCCATTCTTGGTGCGCAGCCGTGGGACCCCGTCACCCTTCTCGGCCGTGCCGGGAATGAAGCCCATCGAGGGCGAGCCGAGGAAGCTCGCCACGAAGCGATTGGCGGGCCTGTCATAGAGCTCCAGCGGCGAGCCGACCTGCTCGATATGGCCGGCATTCATCACCACGATGCGGTCGGCCATGGTCATGGCCTCGATCTGGTCGTGCGTGACGTAGACGATGGTGGTCTTCAGGTCCTGGTGCAGCGCCTTGATCTCGGTGCGCATCTGCACGCGCAGCTTGGCGTCGAGATTGGAGAGCGGCTCGTCGAACAGGAAGAGCTCGGGCTGGCGCACGATGGTGCGGCCCATGGCGACGCGTTGGCGCTGGCCGCCGGAGAGCTGGCGGGGGTAGCGGTCGAGATAGTCGTGCAGGTTGAGCACACCAGCCGCCTTCTGCACGCGCGGCGCGATCGACTGGGCGCTTTCGCCGCGCATGCGCGGACCGAAGCCGATATTGGCGCGCGTCGTCATGTGCGGGAACAGAGCGTAGCTCTGGAACACCATGGAGATGTTGCGCTGCTGTGGCGACAGCTTGTTGGCAAGCTTGGAGCCGATCCACAATTCGCCGTCCGAGATCTCGTCGAGGCCGGCGATCATGCGCAGCAGCGTGGACTTGCCGCAGCCGGAAGGGCCGACCAGCACCACGAATTCGCCGTCGCGGACATCGAGGTCGATGCCCTTGAGGATCACGGCCGAGCCATATCGCTTTTGCAGCGCCTTGACCTGCAGGCCCGCCATGTCACGACCTCCTCTCGATGATGTCGCGCACGAAGCGCAGATTGCCGGCGGTCAGGCCGCCGTCGACCGGCAGGACCGCTCCCGTCACGCCGGCGGCGAGCGGGGAGGCCAGGAAGACGGCTGTATTGGCGACGTCCTCGGGGCGCACCATCCGCCCGAGCGGGTAATGGGAGACGACATCTTCGAGGATCGTCGGATCCTTGGCAAGGCGGTGGTCCCAGGCCGGCGTGCGCACCGAGCCGGGGCAGACCACATTGGCGCGGATGCCGTCGCGGCCGGCTTCCACCGCGATCGACTTGGCATAGGCGATCAGCCCGGCCTTGGCCGCCGAATAGGCGGGATTGCCGTAATGGCCGAGCCCGTTGACCGAGGCGACGAAGACGATCGAGCCGCCGCCGCGCGCCGCCATCGCCGCCATCACGGGGCGGGTGACGTGAAAGGCGCCGGTGAGGTTGATGGCGAGTTCGCTGTCCCAGACCGCGTCGTCGACGTCGGCCAGCGTTTCGGCCCGGGTGAAGCCGGCATTGTTGACCAGCACGTCGGGGGCGCCGCCCCCGGCCACCAGGCCGGCAATGGCATCGGTGCAGGCCTTGGCGTCGGTAAGGTCGAAGACGAGCCGGTGCTGCAGGGGCAGGCTTTCCAGCAGAGCCGCATCCCTGTCGGCGCCCGAGACCGCGGCGCCGGCGCGGGCAAAGGCTTCGATCATGGCCCGCCCGATGCCGCCGCCGGCGCCGGTGACCAGGACATGGCGTCCCGAAAGGCCGAAGGGGTCGGGGAGGGATGGCTCGCTCATGGTGACGTTTCTTCCTGAGCGCGGACGTCCTCGTCCGCTCTTCCTGACTGCATGTGCTGCGCCCGGGGAGGGGAGGAACGGGCGGACGAGGACGTCCGCGCTCCCAGGGAAGCACCCGTGGGACTCACCCGAACAAAGACGCGCCATCTATGCATGGCGATGGTGGGAAGGCAAAGTCGGATCGGGCCTTTTGCGCCTCGGATTGCGGTCAGCGATGCGCGGATCAAATCCACCCCGGCCATAGGCCGGCTGGTCAAATCCCGCTTGCGCGGTTTTCGATTACGGGGAACATTAGCGCCCTCTTGCGGCGAGGCGCGCGGGGGCGCGGCAACGACCGCAGCAATGATAAGGACGGGGACGTTTCATGACAATGATCGGACGGATGGCGATGCTGCTCGCAGGCGCCAGTCTCCTGGCTTGCGCTTCCATCGCGCAGGCAGGCACGGTACGCGTGACCATCGCCGAATATTCCAAGGATACCGGCCCCTATTTCAAGGAAGCCGCGGAGGCGTTCCAGAAAGCCAATCCCGACACCAAGGTCGAGATCGAAGTGGTGCCGTGGGACAATCTCCAGCAGAAGCTGACCACCGATATCTCGGCCGGCACCAATGCCGATCTTTCGATCATCGGCACGCGCTGGCTGCTCGACTATGTCTCCCAGGGCGTGGTCGCTCCGCTCGACAGCTACATCACGCCCGAGTTCAAGGCGAGCTTCATCCCGACCTTCCTGTCGCCCTCGGTGATGGACGGCAAGACCTATGGCCTGCCGATCGCGGCTTCCGCGCGCGCCATGTATTACAACAAGGACGTCTTCGCCAAGGCCGGCGTGACCGAGTTCCCCAAGACCTGGGCCGACTTCCAGGCCGCCGCCGCCAAGATCAAGGCATCCTCGCCTGACGTGGCGCCCTTCGGCCTGCAGGGCAAGGAAATTGAGACGGACGTCTATTTCTACTACGGCATGTGGTCCAATGGCGGAGCGATCGTCAAGGACGGCAAGTCCGGCCTCGACAGCCAGGCGGCGATCGATGCGGCCAAGCTCTATAAGGGCTTCATCGACGGCGGCCTCACCGAGCCGGGCGTGACCTCCTATGCCCGCGAGGACGTGCAGAATCTGTTCAAGCAGGGCAAGGTCGCGACCGTGATCACGGCGCCCTTCCTCTCCGGCCAGATCAAGAAGGAAGCACCCGACCTGAAATATGGCGTGGCGCCGATTCCGCTCGGGCCCAACGGCAAGCCCTTCACCTATGGCGTGACCGATTCGATCGTGCTGTTCGAAAATTCCAAGGTGAAGGACGAGGCCTTCAAGTTCCTCGCCTTCCTGTTCTCGACCGAGCAGCGCACCGCCTTCGACAAGAACGAGGGCTTCCTGCCGGTGAACGCCGCCGAGGCGAAGGATCCTTATTTCGCCGATGATCCGGACAAGAAGGTGTTCGCCTCCCTCCTGCCCAACGCGATCTTCGCGCCGGTGATTCCGGGCTGGGAGGACATCGCCCAGACCACCTCCAACGCGATCCAGACCATCTATCTGGGCAAGGGCGAGATCGAGCCGACGCTCAAGGAAGCCGCGGCCAAGGTCAACGGCATCCTCGAGAAGAAGTAGCGGGATGATGGGTGGGGGCAGCGAATGATCGCGGTTCCATAGGCAAGCGATACGCTGCCCCTCACCTCCTCTCCCCGTAAGAACGGGGCGAGGGGCGCCGGGTGTTGCGCTTTAATGTAAAACGCCGCATTTGCTGGACAGAGCGCGACGCCAAGCTCCCCCTCGCCCCGTTCTTACGGGGTGTCGTCAACTCTCTTGAGTTGACTAGGGTAAGGGTGAGGGGCAGCACAGTCCGTGCTGTGAAAAACCAATCAGCTCTTCCCTTCGGCACCGAGGAGGCACACACCGTATGGGGCGTGCGACACCCTATCTTCTGATCCTGCCAAGCTTCCTGATGGCGGCCTTCATCATCTTCTGGCCGCTCTATCAGATCGGCCAGATTTCGCTGCATGACGTCAACCGCTTCGGCATGCTCCGGGAGTTTTCGGGTCTCGCCAATTTCCAGGCCCTGTTTGCCGATCCCGATTTCATCGCCGCGCTGTGGCGCACGCTGATCTGGACGGTGGGCGTGGTGGCGGGCACGCTGATCGTCTCGGTGCCGATCGCCCTGATCCTCAACGACGATTTCTACGGCCGGAGCCTTGCCCGCGTCATCATCATGCTGCCCTGGGCGGTGTCGCTCGCCATGACGGCGGTGGTCTGGCGCTGGGCCCTGAACGGCGAGAGCGGCATGCTCAATTCCGGGCTCAGGGGCCTTGGCCTGACCAGCCGCAACATCGAATGGCTGGCGGACGCCTCCACCGCCTTCCCGATGCAGATCCTGATCGGCATCCTGGTTTCGATCCCCTTCACGGTGACGATCTTCCTGGGCGGCCTGTCCTCGGTGCCCGACGATCTCTACGACGCCGGCGCGGTGGAGGGGGCGAGCCGCTGGCAGCAATTCACCCATATCACACTGCCCTTGCTGAAGCCCTTCATCAACATCGCTTTGGTGATGAACACCATCAACGTGTTCAATTCCTTCCCGATCATCTGGGTGACCACGCAGGGCGGCCCGGCCAATTCGACCGACATCCTGGTGACCTATCTCTACAAGCTCGCCTTCCGCCTGGGTAAGTTCGGCGAGGCGGCGGCGGTGTCGATCATCATGTTCGCGCTGCTGCTCGTCTTCGCCATCATCTATGTGCGGCTGGCCATGCGCGAGGAGCAACAGGCATGAGCAAGCTCAAGCGCTCCGTGCTCTATTGGGTGCTGCTGTCGCCCCTGATCATCCTCACGCTCTTTCCCTTCGCCGTCATGCTGGTGACGGCGCTCAAGCCGACGGAGGAGATGCTGTCTTCCTCCTGGTGGCCGAGCCGGCCGGTCTGGGGCAATTTCGTCACCATGTATACCGAGACGGCCTTCGGGCCGGCGCTCGCCAATTCGCTGATCGTGTCGCTGGTCACCACCGTGCTGACGGTGCTCGTCGCCATTCCCGCCGCCTACGCGCTCAGCCGCTACCGCTTCGCCGCGCGCGGGGCGTTCCGGCAGTTCCTGCTGATCTCGCAGATGCTTTCGCCGATCGTGCTGGTGTTCGGCCTGTTCCGCCTGCTGGTGGAACTCGGCAGTCGCCTCGGCTTCCAGCTCATCGACAGCCTGACCGGCGTGACCTTCATCTACATCGCCTTCAACCTCGCCTTCGCGGTGTGGATGCTGCAGAGCTATTTCTCCACCATTCCCAAGGATCTGGAGGAGGCGGCCTGGATCGAGGGGGCCAGCCCCTTCGCCACGCTGGTCAAGGTGTTCCTGCCGCTGGCGCTGCCGGCCATGGCGGTGACGGCGATTTTCACCTTCATCAATGCCTGGAACGAATATGTCATCGCCCTCACCATGCTGCGCAAGCAGGAAGCCTATACGCTGCCCTTGCAGGTGGTGAATCTGGTGGCAGGGCGCTACACGGTGGAATGGAACTATGTGATGGCGGCCGCCCTGGCGGCGACCATCCCGATCGCGATCCTGTTCACCTGGCTGCAGCGCTATTTGATGCGCGGCCTTGCCCTGGGGGCGGTGAAGTAGGACACGTGTCATTGCGAGCGAAGCGAAGCAATCCAGAAACTTCCGGCACGGAACGTTGCTCTCTGGATTGCTTCGCTTCGCTCGCAACGACGCAAATCATTGGCACAACCTACCGGGATATCCATGACCAAGCAGCATTTCGGCAGCTCCCACGTTCCCCTGTCCCCGGCCGTGCGGGCGGGTGACAGCATCCATATTTCCGGCCAGGTGCCGACCCTGCCGGACGGCTCGGTGGTGCCGGGCGGCATCGAAGCGCAGACGCGCCAGGTGATGGAAAACCTCGCCAAGGCCCTGGCGCTGGCCGGGGCCGGGCTGGAGGACGTGGTCAAGACCACGGTGATCCTGGCCGATGCCCGCGATTTCGGTGCCTTCAACAAGGTCTATGGCAGCTATTTCCCCGCCAATCCGCCGGCCCGCACCACGCTGGAGGCCCGGCTGATGATCGACATCAAGATCGAGATCGAGGCAATCGCCTACAAGCCGCTCTGAGCGGCAATGCGGTTTAACCAAGGAGGAGCGCTCGATTCGTATGGCCGGGTCCCGATTGGCAATCCTGTCAGCCCGCCGGCCGATGGCGCTTGCCGCTTCCGGATAGGCGGGTCGGAAGGAGTTCCTTGTCATGCCGTGACTGCGACGCGGCATTTCATGCCGCATCATCGCGCCATTGCGTGCTGCAATGCGTGCGGGATGAGAGCGAGCTTCACCCCATCGCCCCGAAAAACGCTGCCTTCATACTGGACAAAGTCGGGTGTTTGTCTTATCGATGATGCGAACAAACAGGGAACATTATCATGAAGCTCGGTTATGTCGTCCACTATGTCCGCGATGTCGTCGAGACCTCGGCTTTCTACAAGCAGGCCTTCGGGCTGGAGACGCGCTTTATCGCCGAGGGGCAGTTTGCCGAGCTCGTCACCGGCGAGACGGCGCTGTGCTTTGCCGATGAGAGTTTCGTCACCGACATGACCGGTCCCTTCCAGCCCAACCGGCCGGATGCGCCGCCGGCCGGCATGGAGATCGCGCTGGTGGTCGACGATGTCGAGATCGCCTACAAGAAGGCCCTGTTCGCCGGGGCGCAGGCGGTGTCGCCGCCGGCCCAGAAACCCTGGGGCCAGATCGTTGCCTATGTGCGCGACAACAATGGCTGCCTGGTCGAGATCTGCACCAAGGTCGTGGTCTGAGCGGGCGCCGCGGCTCAGCCGTTGACGATGATCACCGTCATGATCACCGCGGCGACGCTGATGCAGAAGACGACGCCGATCACCAGCTGTACCAGGGCATTGGCCGAGACATAGGTGCCGGCGACGCCGCCCAGCACGCGGACGGCCGTCTGCTTGCCCTCGCCGGCAGCGGCGATCGGATGCCCGCAGGACGGGCAGGCCAAGGCCTGCTCGGAGACGCGCTGGCTACAGGCCGGGCAGGGGATCAACGCCATGATGTCGCCTTTTGCTGGAGGATCATGATGGAAAGGGCCTCAATCATTCCGGCGGCTTGCCGATCTCGAATTCCACCCGGCGGTTGCGCTGGCGCCCCTCGGGATCGTCGGCGCCGTCCGCCTTCTGGTTGGGCGCCACGGGGCGGGTCTCGCCATAACCCTGGATGGTCAGGCGGCCGGGGCTGATCTTGCCGCGGGCGAGATAGGCCTTCACCGAGGCGGCGCGGCGCTCGGACAGAGCGAGATTGTAGTCGTCCTCGCCCTTGGCGTCGGTATGGCCGCCGATCGCCACCGGCGCCTTGGGGAAGGCCTTGAGCACCTCGACGAGGCGGGCCAGCACCGGCCTGGCATCGGCGCGGATGTCGGCCTTGTCGAAATCGAACAGCACGTCGCCGGGCAGGCTGATCAGGATCTTGCCCTCGTTCTCGCGGGCGCCGAACTGCTCGAGCAGAGCCTGCGTGCGGCTGCGCAGCTTGGCCGGCACCTCCTTGAGGCGCAGGCTGGAGGCTCCGCCGACCGGCTCGAGCTGGCTCGCCCGGGTTTGTGGCGCAAAGCGCGTGGGCGGCAGGGCATAAGGCTGCCAGCGGCTGGCGCCGATGGATCTGGGGCGAATCGTCGACGGCTGCTCCCCGATCGGCTCGTGGCGGTGCTCGATGACGAGGGCCGAAGCCGGCAGGACCGGAAGAACCAGGGCCAGCAGCGCCATGGCGGCGCCTGGACGCCTCATTGCGCCTTGACCGGGATCTTGAGCGTCAGGCCGGGGGCGTTGAGGTCATCGCCCGCATTGCCGTTGTTGAAGACCAGCCGGACCTCGCCGGCATCGGCCGGGAGGCGGCCGGGAAAGACCAGCTCGCCATCCATGCTCTGGCCGTTCTGGATGATCAGATAGGGGTTGTCCTCGGGCTGGCGCAGGCTGAGCTTCTGGTCGCCGCCGATGTCGAGAAAGGCGTTGATGTCGTTGAGATTGACGCGGTTGGTCTGGCGGCTGTCGAAGGACGCGACGAGGCTGACCACCGTGGCGTCCTCGCCCACGGTGATCTTCTTGACGATCACCGTCACGCCGGCGGGAATGCTGGTCTGCACGCTGCCCTGATACGCCACGCGGGCGGCCTCCTCGGCCATCGAAGGGGTGGCGATCGCCAGGACCAGGCCGGCCGCCGCCACCGCGCGCGCAAAAAACCGCTTCATTCCAGCTCTCCCCAGCACATCGATCAAATCCAAAAGCCGATTGCAAGCTTATGGATTTCAGCCCGAAACTATCACCGGGCCTGTCGGCGGTTCAACCATGCGATCATCTACAGCTATAGGCTGTGGACAGAAGAGCGGAAGCTGCCGCCAGGCCAGGGCATTACGACAGCCTGGATGCGTCATTGCCGTGCCGGACGGCTATACCTGCGGGAACACAGGTCGTGCGGCGCGTCGAGGCGCGGACGCATCTCAATGCCGGAAGTGGCGCGTGCCGGTGAACACCATGGCAAGGCCCGCCGCGTCGGCGGCGGCGATCACCTCGGCGTCGCGCTGCGAGCCGCCGGGCTGGATCACGGCGGTGGCGCCGGCGGCGACCGCAGCCTCCAAGCCGTCGGCGAAGGGGAAGAAGGCATCCGAGGCCACCACCGAGCCCTTGGTGAGGGGTTCCGGCAGGCCCGCCAGCTTGGCGGCGTCGGCGGCCTTGGCGGCTGCGATCCTCGCCGAATCGACGCGGCTCATCTGTCCGGCGCCGATGCCGACGCTGGCGCCGTCCTTCACATAGACGATGGCGTTGGACTTCACATGCTTGGCGATGCGGAAAGCGAAGGCGAGGTCGGCCATCTCCTCGGGCGTCGGGCTGCGCTTGGTCACCACCTTCAGCGTCATGTCGTCGACCACGGCATTGTCGCGCGACTGCACCAGCAGGCCGCCCGCCAGCGTCTTGGCGGTGAGGCCTTCCGCGCGCGGATCGGGCAGGGCGCCGGTGACGAGCAGGCGCAGATTCTTCTTGGCCGAGATGATGGCGATGGCTTCCTCGCTGGCGTCGGGGGCGACGATCACCTCGGTGAAGATCTCGACGATCTTGCGGGCGGTGTCGGCATCGAGCGTGCGGTTCACCGCGATGATGCCGCCGAAGGCCGAGACGGGGTCGCAGGCAAGGGCCTTCTCATAGGCCTCGACGAGCGTCGGCGCCTCGGCGACGCCGCAGGGATTGGCGTGCTTGACGATCACCACGGCGGCGGACTTGGCCGGATCGAACTCGGCCACGCATTCGAAGGCGGCGTCGGTGTCGTTGAGGTTGTTGTAGGAGAGCGCCTTGCCCTGGAGCTGGCGGGCGGTGGCGACGCCCGGGCGCTTTTCGGGGGTGAGATAGAAGGCCGCGCTCTGATGCGGGTTCTCGCCATAGCGCAGCGCCTCGGCCAGCGTGCCGCCGAGGGCGCGGAAGGTGGGCGTATCCTCTTCCAGCGTGGCGGCGAACCAGTTGGAGATGGCGGCGTCATAGGCACCGGTGCGGGCATAGGCCTTGGCGGCCATGCGGCGGCGGAAGGGCAGGCTGGTCGCCCCCGCATTCTCGGCGATCTCGGCCAGCACCTCGTCGTAATCGGCGACGTCGACGATGACGGTGACGTCGTCATGGTTCTTGGCGGCGGCGCGGATCATGGCGGGGCCGCCGATGTCGATGTTCTCGATCAGGTCCTCGAAGCTGCCGCCGCGGGCGAGCGTCGCCTCGAAGGGATAGAGATTGACGACGAGGAGGTCGATCGGGCCGATGCCATGCGCGGCCATGGCGGCGCGGTGCTCCTCATTGCCGCGGATGGCGAGCAGGCCGCCATGCACCTTGGGATGCAGCGTCTTGACGCGGCCGTCCATCATCTCGGGAAAGCCGGTGATGTCGGAGACGTCTTTGACGGGCAGGCCCGCCTCCTCCAGCGCCTTGCGCGTGCCCCCGGTCGAGACCAGCTCGACGCCATGGGCGGCGAGGCCCTTGGCGAAATCGATCAGGCCTGATTTGTCCGAAACGGACAGCAAAGCGCGGGCGATGGGGGCAGCAGCGGTCAAGGTCGAGATCTCCAGGGCGGGGTTTGGCCGCTTGATAGCGCAAGATGAGGGGAAGGGGGAGATTTTATGGGAGAGGCAGGCATTCCGGGTGCGCGGACGTCCCGTCCGCCTCTTGGAAACGCTGTGCTCACCGAAGGGAAGAGGCGGACGGGACGTCCGCGCACCCGGAAACACCCGCATTTACACGCTGCACCAATAGGGATATCGTATGTCCGTAATTGTCGGCGCGTGCTGCCGCTGCGGAACGAGCGTATGATCCTGAAAAGCCAAGTCGAATGGGCGCTGCATTGCTGTGCGATCCTCGCCGGCCTGCCGGCGGGGCGCTACCTCTCGACCAAGGCGCTGGCCGAGTTCCACGGCGTGCCGAAGGAATATCTCTCCAAGGCGCTGCAGCACCTCTCGCAGGCCGGGCTGGTCGACACCACGCTCGGCCCCTCCGGCGGCTACAGGCTGGCGAGGCCCCCGTCCGAGCTGACCTTCCTCGACATCGTCGAGGCGGTGGAAGGGCCGTCGCGCACCTTCGTGTGCACCAATATCCGCGCCAACAATCCCTGCCGCCCCAAGGGCTATTGCGAGAGCGCGCCCTGCGCCGTGGCGCGCATCATGTGGGAGGCGGACGAGGCCTGGCGCCAGAAGCTGCGCAGCGTCAAGCTGTCCGATCTGGTCGGAATCCTGTCGCAGGAGATCCCGGCTGAGCTGTGGAAGAATAGCTTCGAATGGGTGCTGGCGCGGGCAGGATGAGGGAAGCGGGCGAGGGCGCCAGGGCGAGGCCGCCGGCCCCGCAGGCCTGGTAGAGCCGGTCCAGCACCTCGTTGCGCGCCGGCGTGCGCCGTGCCGGATTGGCCACGCAGAACTGCAGCTCGGCCTCGATCGCCAGCGCATCGACGCTGCGGAGCGCCACGATCGGTGCGGGATCGCGGAGGATCTCCCCGCAGGCGCCGAGCACGGCCCGCAGCGCCTCCACGCTGTCGCGCGGGTCCTGGCTGGCGGCGATCCGCACGCTCTGGCTGATCCAGTGGGTCTCGTCGGGGCGGCTGAGATTGGTCAGGCTGAGCTTGGCCAGCAGGCTGTTGGGCAGCACCACCACATTATGCGCGCCCGAGAGCAGGTTGGTGGAGCGCCAATTGGTCTCGATCACCCGCCCCTCGGTGCCGTCGCCGAGCACGATCCAGTCGCCGAGGCCATAGGAGCGGCCCAGCGTCAGGGCGATGCCGGAAAACACGTCGCCGAGCGTGTTCTGCAGGGCGAGGCCGAGGATGACGGCGACCACGCCGGAGGTCGCCACCAGCGTGCCGACCGGCACGCCGAACACGAAGCCCAGGATCGAAAGGGCGACGCCGAGATAGGCGAGGGCGACGAACAGATCCTGCAGCAGATGGGCCTCGCGCGGCCGGCGGTTGAGGGCGAAATAGATGTGCATCAGGCCGATCACGGCCCAGGCCAGATGCGTCCACCACAGCACCCGCGCCGATTTGGCGACGAAGGCGGCGAGACCGGCGGCCTCGCGCGCCCCGAGTTCGTGCGGCCAGATGCCGTAGGCCCCGAGCAGCACCGTCATGCCGGTGAAGAACAGGAGCTGCACGACCAGCCGCGCCATCGGGCGCCGGCGCCCCTGCAGATGCCAGACGACGATGCCGGCGAGCCCCAGCAGGTCGATCAGCACGAGAGGCAGGAAATCGGGATCATCGACCATGGCGGGGGCTCGAGGGGGAAACGCTTGTATGGGGACCGCACCACGTTCGGTGCGCTCGCACGCCTATTTCTGCAGCGGGAAGGTCAGTTCCTTCTGGGCGGTATCGACCACGAACACCGCCAGCAGCTTGGCGGGCCTGGTCTTGCTGGCATTGGCGCTGACGCCGTGGCGGTCGCCCGGCATTTCGGAGAAGTTCTGGCCGGCGCGGTAGACCTTCACCGGCCCGTCATTGACCTGGCTCTTGATCGCCCCTTCCAGCACGGTGGCGTAGATGAAGGCGGAGGAGGGATGGGTATGGCCCTCGGAAAAGCCGCCGGGGCCATATTCGACCAGCACGCCCCTCATGCTCTTGCCGGGGACGTTGGGCAGTTCGTGCTCATAGACGAGCGAGACCTTGGCCGCCTTGCCGTCGGCGGCGGCCGGCGCGGCGAGCAGAGTGGAGACGGCGAAGGCGGCGAGGAGAGGGCGGATCATGGCTGGGGTTCCTGGTTGGGGGAATGGAGCTAGGGCGAGACGCTGCGATTGACGGCTGCGCGTGGCGTCTGGGTCCCCTTCTCCCCGTAAGGACGGGGCGAAGGGGCGGCTGGTGTCGCGTTCTCTGTGGCGAAGCCGCCGTCTCACTTCCTCGGATTGGCGGCGAACCATGCTTCGAAGCCGATGCGGCCGAGGCGGGGGTTGTTGTCGCTCACCAGCGAGCCCTCCTGCAGGCGGGCGCCGAAATAGCGGGCCTCGGGATCGGCCACCACCTCGCGGGGATCGCCGCTGGCCTTGAGATAGCGGGCGACGAGATCGCTGAGGCGCGAGCGCTCCGGGCCGGCGATCTCGATCGTGCCGTTCACCGGCGCGGCGAGGGCGACATCGGCCATGGCGTCGGCGACGTCGTCGGAGGCGATCGGCTGCACGAAGGCGGGCGAGAGATGCACCTTGCCCTCGATCGTGCCGGACTGGGCGATGCCGGCGAGGAACTCCATGAACTGGGTGGAGTGCACGATGGTGTAGGGGATGCCGGCGGCCTTGATCAGCCTCTCCTGGGCGAGCTTGCCGCGGAAATAGCCGGCCTCCTGCAGCCGCTCGGTGCCGACGACCGAGAGGGCGATGTGATGCCCGACGCCGGCCGCCTTCTCCGCCGCCATCAGGTTGCGGCCGGAGGTCTCGAAGAACTCCAGCACGGCCTTGTCCTCGAAGGAGGGCGAGTTGGCGAGGTCGATCACCACCTGCGCCCCGGCCAGGGCTTCGGCGAGCCCCTCGCCGGTGATGGTGTTGACGCCGGTGTTGGGCGAGGCGGCGATCACCTCGTGGCCCCTGGCCCTGAGCCGCGCCACCGTCTTGGTGCCGATCAGCCCGGTGCCGCCGATGATGACGATTTTCATGGGATGTCTCCTTTGGGGATGTTTCCGGGTGCGCGGACGTCTCGTCCGCTCTTGGAAACGCTGTACGTGCAAGAAGGGAAGAGCGGGCAAGATGCCCGCGCACCCGGAAATTGCTCAGTAGTCCCAGAACACCGGCACCCAGCGGAAGGCGTCGCCGTCCACGGCGACATGGCCGACCGAGGGGAAGGGCAGGTGGGTGGCCACCAGGAACGAATTGGTCTCGGCCAGCTCCTTCAGCAGCCGGACGCGCACGCGGGCGGCCTCCTCCGGATCGTGCTCGAAGCCGTTGAACCAATCGGGATGCTCGAAGCCGACCGCGAACATGGCATCGCCCGCGAACATCAGCCGGTCCCCGCCGGAGGCGAGGCGGACCACGCTGTGGCCCGGCGTGTGGCCGCCGGTGCGGGAGACGACCACGCCGGGCGCCACCTCATGCTCCTCGCCGAACAGCCGGAGGTGGTCGCGATATTCCGCCGCGAAGCGCTTGGCGGTCGCCCGCAGCGCGTCCGGGAAGCCCGGCGGCATGGCGACATGGGAGAAATCGGGCGCCTCCCAGAACCTGGCCTCGGCTTCAGCCACATGGATCTTGAGATCGGGACGCAGGCGCTCCTTCACGCCGTCCACCAGCAGGCCGCCGACATGGTCCATATGCATATGGGTGAGCACCACGTCGGTCACGGCGCCGAGATCGATGCCGGCCGCCTCCAGCCGCTTGATCAGCTGGCCGGCCCGCGGCAGGTTGAGGTCCGGGTCGAGCCCCAGCCCGGCATCGATGAGGATGGTCTGTTTGCCGCTGCGCACCACCACCACGTTCAGCGCCCAGTCGAAGGCGTCCTGCGGCAGGAACATGTCCTTCAGCCAGGCGGCCCGCACGGAAGGATCGGCATTGTGGCCCAGCATCTGGGTGGGCAGCGGCAGCACGCCGTCGCTGACGATCAGCACGTCGATCTCGCCGATCTGCACCGCGTAGCGCGAGGGCACCAGCTCGTCGGGTTTGGGTCTGGTGGGCGTCAAGGTGTTGTCCAGGCTCATGCTGGCCTCCTGTTTGATGGTGGCGCCGGCGCCGAGGGCCCCGTGCCGCTGGGTGGTGATGGATATTTCCGGGTGCGCGGACGTCCCGTCCGCTCTTGGAAGCGCTGCGTTTGCAAGAGGGGAAGAGGCGGACGTGACGTCCGCGCACCCGGGAAGACGGCTCAGCTCAGCCCGGCCTTGTCGAGCCCGTAGAGCTTGTCGGCCGAGCCCGGCACCGCCTTGAAGGCGATGGAGGCGCGGTTCCAGCTGTTGATGATGGCGATCGCGAAGGTGAGGTCGGAAACCTCCTTCTCCGAGAGCTGGCCGCGCACGCGCTCATAGAGCTCGTCGGGAATGCCGCCTTCCGGCAGCCGGGTCACCGCCTCGGTCCAGGCCAAAGCGGCGCGTTCGCGCGGCACGAACAGGTTGGATTCGCGCCAGATCGCGACGTGGTAGAGCCTCAGCTCGCTCTCGCCGTGGATCTTGGCCTCCTTCACATGCATGTCGAGGCAGAAGGCGCAGCCATTGAGCTGCGAGGCGCGGATGTTGACGAGATCGCGGAGCTTCTCCTCGATCACGCTGCCCTTCAGGGCCATGCTGAGCTCGGAGAGCTTCTTGAAGAGCTCGGGGGATTGCTGGGCGTAGTTCAGGCGCTGGCTCATGTCCGTTTCCTTATTAAGGATATTCAATATCCTTATGGATACAAAATATCCGTAATAGCTGGACAGTAAAGCCTTACCTGCCTAAACTCCGGGCATAAGGCCTATGCGCAAAAGTATGGGGGTGGGGAATGGACATCGTTGGCGCCTTGCGGACCTTCCTGCGCGTGGCGCAGACGGGCTCCTTCACCGCGGCGGCGGCCGATCTCGATCTCACCCAGCCGGCGGTGTCGCGCCAGGTTTCGGCGCTGGAGGCGCGGCTCGGCCTGCGCCTGCTCCACCGCACCACCGTGGCCCTGGCGCTGACGGCGGAGGGCGAGCGGCTGATCCCGATGGCCCTGCGCGTGATCGAGGCGGTGGAGGCGCTGGGCGAGAGCGCCGGCGCCGGCGAGGCGGCGGTCACCGGCAGGGTGCGGCTCAGCCTGCCCGCCCCGCTCGGCCTCGCCTTCGCCGAGCGCCTGCCGGACCTGCTCGCCCGCCATCCCGGCCTCACCGTCGATCTCCTCCTGCGCGAGGCGCCCTCCGATCTCATCGGCGAGGGCATCGATCTCGAAGTGCGCCTCGGCGCCGTCGAGGATTCCAGCCTGACCGGCCGGCGCATCGGCTGGACCACGGCCTATCTGGTGGCCGCGCCCTGCTATCTCGCCCGGCGCCCCGCGCCGGTGCGGCCGAAGGAGGTGCCCGGCCATGACTGCATCTGCTATGCCCGCGCCGGCGATGGGCGGCTCTGGTGCTTCTCCGACGGCGCCGACGAGACGCGCCTGCGCATCGCCCCACGCCTCGTCGCCGACAGCGCCGTCGCCGTCCACCGCGCCGCTTTGGCCGGCGGCGGCCTCGCCATCCTCTCCCACATCCTCGCCGGCCCCGACATCGCGGCCGGCCGCCTCGTCAGCCTGATGCCGGACTTCCCGCCGGCCAGGCTGCCCATCACGCTGGTCTATCCCTCCCGACGGAATTTGCCGCAACGGGTGAAGGTGGTGATGGAGTTTTTGGTGGAAGCGGTGCGGGGGGATGCGATGATGGGGTGAGGGGGTGCTGTGGCGACTGAGAAGGAAAAAAGGGGTGAAAAAGATTTCACAGGAAGCCTCGGCTTGACCCTTCACAATCTTGCGGGAGCTTCGCAGGAATGGCTGCTTTGCGCCCCAAATCGGTCATTGCCCTATTAACGGCCGCAACCCAGAAGCGGACATGAGCGAGGTAGAGCACACTCGCGCCTTTGCGCCAGGAATAGAACTTCGACGCCTGCCCGGAAGCCGACGTCCGAAATGGGGTTTTGGCTTGCGGTCGGTACCGGTCGAAAGCTCGCGGTAGCGATAGCGCGTGATCGAGCACAGCGGCCGGTCGCAACCCGAATGCTACCAGAAGTGACCTGTACGACTACGTTGTGGGGAAATGAACCTCTCGCAGCTCTACATCGCAATCGGTAGGCTCGCTGCAGGAAGGTGAGTGGCCCCTCGCTCTGGTAATAGGTTTACAAATTCATATATTGAGTTGACAAATTTTTAGAATTGTATAACAATAACATCATGCAAGTTGACAGATCACTCATCACAGCCCTCATTGATGCCGCGATGTCTGCCGATTACACCGGCGTGCGGCGTATCGGCACCAATATTGCCAAGCTAATGGCCGAACAGAAGGATCTTGAGGGGGCCAAGGCACTGCAGACCCTTCTCCGCAAGCGCGGTGTGCCGCTTCAGGCCTCAGGGTATGCCGAGGCCCTCCCGCGCGATGCCGGGTCTCGCTTGCCGCTCATTGAAGAAGGCCAGTGGCCAACCACCCCGGTGATGTTGTCTGGCGAAGCAGAGCAGACGGTCTCGCAATTGGTGGAAGATGCGAAGAATATTCACCTGCTGACAGAAAAAGGGGTGTCCTCACAGCTCCACATGTTGCTGTACGGACCTCCTGGGACCGGCAAGACACTTCTCGCAAGCTCGATAGCAGCCATGCTGCAGCGACCGTTTTATGTGGCACGGCTGGACTCCTTGATTTCGTCCCGCTTGGGCGAAACGGCGAAGAACATCCGCGGCATATTCGAGTTCGTCCCAGCGCGGAATGCGGTTCTGTTCCTGGACGAAATGGATGCCATCGCTAAGCTGCGCGACGATCGGCACGAACTCGGTGAGCTCAAGAGGGTCGTGAACACCGTCCTTCAGGGGCTGGATTCGCTGCCTAACGACGTCGTTACGATCGGCGCCACCAATCATCCTCACCTGCTGGATCCGGCGATTTGGCGGCGCTTCCCTTATAAGGTGGAGTTTGAACTGCCGAACGAGGATGTGCGGGCCAGTTTGTGGCTGCATTTCCTCTATCAAGATGATCAGACTCGTCTGGACGACGCTCACCTACTCGCGAGAGCTTCCGACGGTCTTAGCGGCGCCGATATCGAGAATATTGCGCTCGCGGTTCGCCGGCGCGCCGTCCTCGGCCATCAGGAGCCAAGCCTCGCGCAGATTTTGATGGCGGTGCAGTTGTCGCGCGCGGGCAGCCCGCAGCTTCTCAAGAACCGCGAACTCGATACGGCCGAGAAAAAGAGCCTGAGCCTTTTCCTCCATGATCAAGGGCGCGTCCGCCCAGGTGATATTGCAGAGATTGTCGGTGTGAGCCGACAGATGGTTTATCGCTACCTGAAGGAGGCGGGACA
Organism: Labrys sp. LIt4; assembly: GCF_017813775.1. Lineage (NCBI taxonomy): Bacteria > Pseudomonadati > Pseudomonadota > Alphaproteobacteria > Hyphomicrobiales > Xanthobacteraceae > Labrys > Labrys sp. LIt4. Next base: position 147,792 of record NZ_JAGIPY010000012.1, on the reverse strand, counting down.
TGGCTGATCCTCGTAACCCGCTTCTCAATCCGGTCCTCCGCTTCTCCAAGGACCCTAAGCCGGAAAGGATCACTGGCGGCGGGAAGAATGCCTTCGGCATCAAGGCCGGTCGCCTTAATGTGCAGCGCCGCGCACTGGGGTCGCAACTGCGCACGCTCGCAGCGCAGTCCGACGGTCGTCCGAAGTTCAATGGCAGGGTGGTCCTCTACGCCGCCATGTTCGACGACTCCCTGGCTCCCACCTGGACCCCGAACGATCTGTTTCAGGCGACGCGCGACGCCCGTCTGATCGCACCTTATCGGACGGGTTACCTGGTCGAGATTCGTGCTGACCAGCTCAACATGCTCGGCCGCCTCGTCGAAAGCACGGACGTGGCCAAGGAGCTGGTGGACATTTCCCGCGTCAAATCCGTTCGTTTCTTTAGCGAGGGCGATACTGCGGGTAACTCTAACCTGGTCGAGATCTGGGAAGCTGCCCCAGAAGTCGATGCTGGTAGGGCGTTTGTCGTCTGGCTAATGCCTCTGCGGGGACGTGACGCAGTGGAAAGCCTGATCCAGGCATTTTCAGCTTTGCGGGATGGAGTGGTCGTCCCGCCAGCGCCGTTGCTGGCTGCGCTCACGGCCGACATGGCAAGTGACGCTCCTGCGCTCATGCGGCGCAGTCTGCAAGCTGTGGCGTCAACGGGCGATCGGTTCAACCTGGTTGTCCGCGAGTATCGCGCCCATCACCGCGCCCGGGCCACAGTTATTGTGCCGAGCCAGGACGCCCTTGAGCAGTTGGTGGCTTCAGGCACCGTGTACCGCATCGAGCCGGTTCGGCCGCTAACCTCAACGTCTCCCGGCGAAGGGCGCGAGCCTGACCGGCCACTTCCGGCCAACCTTTCCTCTCTCCCGATCGTCGGGGTTGTCGACGGGGGCCTCACTGCCACCTCCTATCGTCCGGCCGAAGCCTGGCACGCGCCGCCTCTGATCCAGACGGTGGATGCTGACACACTGCACGGCAACCGGGTGACGTCGCTGATCGTCCAGGGTCACGACTGGAATAACAACCTCACGCTCCCACCGCTTTACTGCCAAGTTGGCACCGTTCAAGCGGTTGCCAAAGACAGCGCGCGCTCGTTCGTCGATCCCCAGGACTTCATCGCTTACCTCGATGGCGTCATGACGGCGAACCCAGGCACCAAGGTCTGGAATTTCTCGCTCAACCAGCGTCAACCTTGCCAACTCGACTTGGTTAGCCCTTTGGGCCACGATATTGCCCTTCTGGCCCGCAAGCACGGCGTTCTGCCAGTTGTCTCTATCGGCAACAAGCCGGGAGATCTTCTGCAGCCTCCGGCGGACTGCGAGGCGGCGCTCACTGTGGGTGGCCGTCTTCACAGCGCGAATGGCTCCCCTGGCAGCGAATGTCCGGTCAGCCTTAGCGGCCCTGGCCCTGCCAGCATGCTCAAGCCTGACCTATCCCACTTCTCGCATGTGCGGGCGATCGGCGGCTCGGTTATCGCGGGCTCGAGTTTCTCGACGGCTCTTACCTCAGCAGTGGCCGCGCACACCATGCATCGCGTACGAGATGCCTCTCCGGACTTGGTCAAAGCCCTGTTGCTGCACAACGCCGATGGCGATGGGCATAATCATTCCCTCGGCTTTGGAACGCCGGCCGTCGGCTCTTTGCCCTGGGAGTGCCGCAACGGCGTGGTCACGCTGCAGTGGAAGGCCTCGCTCCGTCCGGGCGCTGCCTACTATTGGGAGCTGCCCATTCCCCGGTCCATGTGTGAATCGGGGAAGCTGAAGGGTTTTGGCACGCTTACCGCGGTTCTGAACCCGCACCCGATGGTCAGCGATATTGCCGGGCCGAACTATTTCAGCGTCCGTCTGGCAACCGCTCTGCAACGCCAGCGAGGTCTGACGCCGAAGAGCATGCCCAAGTTTCATAACCTTCTTGGCTCGCTCGAAACCGAGAAGATTACAGAAGCGGACGCCCGGACCTTCGATCACAAGTGGAGCCCAATCCGGCACCACCACAATACCTTCCAGAACATTAGCTTCGATGGCGATGCCCTGCGCGTCTATGCCCGCGTCTACGTCCGGGATCTCTACCTCTACGGAATTTCGACAGCTGACGAGGTGCCCGAAATGAATACGGAATTCGTCCTGTCGCTTGGCACCGGGCACGAAGACGACGACGTCTACAACGAGCTGCGCGATCAACTCGGCGTCTTCGTCGAGAGTGCCATTATCGAAACCGACATCGACGTTGACAACGAAGGAGGCTGACCATGAGCAAGGATACTGACCGTACCGTCTACCGCCGCGCGTCCGACAACAAGTGGGTCGATAAGCGTAACGATGCCTCCAAAGGCTTCGTATTCGACACCTAGAAGGAGGCAATTGCCTCCGGGAAAGAGAAGCTGGTCAACGCCGGCGGCGGCGAACTGACCATCAAGGGTCGAGACGGACTGATCCGCAGCAAGGATACTCTCGGTGGCGGCAACGATCCGAACCCGCCGCGCGACCGGGAACACTGATCCTGAGTCGCCCAAACTGAATCTCTGCAGCACGCTTGTGGAGGGACTGCTGAGCGCCCACATCTATGACAGTATTCACGGTCGTGCGTGGTGGTTGCAGGGCACTTGGCACTTTAAGCTTCGAAAACCACCATGTCGACCTTAGCGGCTGCTTCTTTTGGCTTTGGGCGCCACCTTTGAACCGCTCAGAAGTGGACGCTTCCCATATTAAGCTAGGGTTAGTTCCGACCCTCGACAATCATCGGCGGTGTGTCCGCTTTGCTCGAAGCATCCAATAGGGGACGGTCTGCCGCCGGCCCCTAAGCTACCCTTCGAGGGACCCCTCTACGGGATCCAACCCACCCCACGCGCCGGCCACAGGCATCTGGTCTGTGCGAGACCCCCTGACGCCGTGTCGAAGTCAGTCTCCTCCTCGTCGAGCAAAAGACTCAAGCTGGCCGGTAACGTGCAAGAGGCCCCGCGATCAAGCCTTCGCCGCCGTCGGCTGGGTCGGCGGCGGGGGCAACAGTTTGCCGCGCGCCAGGAGATAGAGGCTGCCCACCGCCAGCAGGCCGATCACGATATTGGCGATGGCGAACAGGAAGGGTGCGAGTAGCTGCGCCGGCGGGCTGGTGCCTTCCGCGGCCAAGCGGATCACGGCGGTCGGCAGGGCGGCGACGCCGAAGCTGAAGCCCCAATAACCGGGCGAGAAAGGCTGGGCCATGATCCAGGGCAGCAGGCGCAGCAGGATCAGGCCCTGCAGGATGGCATAGCCGATCAGCGCCATGGCGAAGACATCGCCATGCCCGCCGCTGACATTGAGATAGGCCACCGCGCCCACCGCCGGCGGCGCGAGCTGGATGCCGAGCGTGGGGCGCAGCCGTTCCGGCAGGGCCGGCCCGTGCAGCAGGCGGTTGATCAACACCGATTCCAGTGCCAGCCAGGAGAACACGCCGCCGCCGAAGGCCAACTGGCCCCATTCCGGCCAGCCGAGGGCCGACAGCGTCGAGGCGGATACGAAGCTGGCGGCGACGGTCGGCAAATAGAGCACGGCCGTCGCCGTGCCGATGTCTCGCTCGCCGCGCCACAGGCCACCCGAGCGGTAGACGGCGAAGGCGATGGCGCCGAGAGTGCCGATGAGCGCCAGCGCGAGGCCGCCCGTGCGGGAATAGGGCAGCAGGGCCTGGGCGGTCAGCATCGTCGTCACCGGCGCGAGGCCGATGAAGCAGCACTGGATCGCATCAGCGAATTCGGCGCGCGCATCGCCCGGTGCAAACAGCCATTTGCCGGCGAACAGCACGATCAGCAGCGTCCAGACCAGGGCGCCGACGGCGAGGATCGCCTCGGAGATGCCGGCCGGCAGGAGCCAGAGGCGCTCCGCCCCGCGCCAGAGCAGCCCGAGCGCCAGCAGGCCGAGCGGAATGCCGAAGAAGGCGGCGGGCGGAAAGCGAAAACCGGAAGGCGTCATGGCCTGTGTCCCACGAGGTGGCAATTCAAAGGATGGGGTCTGGTATCAACACAGAATAGGTGACTCGTCATCCCCGGCCATATCGTCACGAGCTTTGCTCGTGCGTGGTAGCGGAGGAAGGAGATCCAGGAGCTACAGCGTTTTGCGGCTGCGTGGAATCACCAAGAATCGCAAAGGCGCGTCGAACCGCAGAGCCGGAGCAAAACGGCGTCTGCGCCCGAACGTGCCTTACTTCTGCGGGCGCGGATTTTGGCCGTGCACTGCCTTCCCGCTGCCTTCGGCGGAGGCCGTGCGGTGGCGGAGACAAGCGAGACCATTGAAATCCCGCCACACTTGTAACTCTCGCAGGGCCCGCCGTCCGCGATAACGTCTTCGTATCGCAACGCCGGAAACGGCAAATGGCGGAGGAGCGGAAATGACGATGTCCGCATCGGCAGGGATGGTCGCCTCGTTGCGGGGTCCCGCCACCGGCATGGCCGGCTGGCTCGGGCTCGCCGCCGCCCCGACCTTCGCCTTGATGGCCGGGATTTCCGCCGCCGGCTCGCCGGCCATGACGATATGTTCCGCCGTCCCGACCGTCATCCCGATCAACGACATGGCCCTGATGTACCTGCTGATGAGCCTTTTTCACGGTTCGGCGTGGCTGAAATTCCTTTCCGGCCGTTTGCAGCGCCGCAACCTCCCCACCCTCCAAACCGAAGGAGACTGACGATGCAGAACGCTGTCGTTTCACACGGTGAATGGCTGACCGCCCGCCGGAATTTCCTCAAGACGGAAAAGGAGCTCACCCATCTTCGCGACAAGGTCGCCAGGGAGCGGCTCGCCCTCCCATGGGTGCGCATCGACAAGGAATACGTGTTCGACACGCCGGATGGCCCGCGCACGCTGGCCGATCTCTTCGACGGCCGATCGCAGCTCCTGGTGCAGCATTTCATGTTCGCGCCGGGATGGAAGGAAGGCTGCCCGAGCTGTTCCTACATGGCCGATCACACCGACGGCATGAACAGGCACCTGGCGCATCACGACGTCACCATGATCGCCGTCTCGCGCGCGCCGCTCGCCGAGATCGAGCGCTACCGCAAACGCATGGGCTGGCAGTTCAAATGGGTCTCGTCCTTCGGCAGCGACTTCAACTATGACTTCCGCGTCAGCTTCACGCCCGAGGAGGTCGCCAGCGGGCATATCGACTACAATTTCGGGGAATGGCGGGAAACCGGCGGGGAATGGCCCGGTGTCAGCGCCTTCTACAAGAACGAGGCGGGCGAGGTCTTCCGCACCTACTCCACCTATGGGCGCGGCGTCGAGGTGATGATGGGCACCTACGCCATGCTCGATCTCGCACCGAAAGGCCGTAACGAGGCCGAGGGCATGGACTGGGTGCGCCGCCACGACCGCTACGAGTAAGACCAACCCACGGAATGCCTGACTTGTCATTCCTGGCCGTATCCTCACCAAGCCCTGCTTGTGAGGGGCAGCGAGGGGAAGGGGCTAAGGCGGTTTGCGATTAGACGGAGTTACCAAGAATCGCAAAGGCGCGTCGAAACAATGAGTTATACCAGCCTGCATAAAGTTTGACGCCCCAGCTTCGTCATTGCGAGCGAAGCGAAGCAATCCAGGGGCTTGAAGGCACAGAGTTTGTAGCCCTGGATTGCTTCGCTTCGCTCGCAATGACGGGGTAGCCTTTATGTTTCCTGGTATCAGAGCAAATAAGCGTTCATACCTGAACGCGCTTTGCTCTGGCGAGCGCAGATTCTGGCCCTGGATTCCCTTCCCGCCACCTTCGGCGGCGCCGGAACGACAGCCTTCCGCCTACACGCAACGATCAAGATCTATGATGGGTGGCAAACCGGGAGAATTGCGCCGGAAGCGGTTCGCAAAGGCCTAATGCAGTTCATTTAGGAGGGAAGCGCTCCGAATTGTCATAGCCGGGCTTGACCCGGCTATCCAGAAACCGCCCACGCAATACGGAGATCCAGGTTGGATTGCCGGGTCAAGCCCGGCAATGACAAAGGTCGAGCAGACCTGAAGACGCTTAAGTGAACTGCATTGTCCGCAAAGGCCTGGCCTCATTTCTGGACCGGCGTGCAGTCCATCACCTTCCTGCCATTGGCGGAATTGGTGACCTCCAGGCGCTGCTTTCCGCTTTTCTCGTCCTTGCCGAGATAATAGTGCAGCGTGACGGGCGCCTTGCGCTGTCCGCCGACCTGCTGGGCCGGAAAGAACTTCTCGTAGGCCTGCCTGTCCTTCCTGAGCCGGGCGACATTGTCCATCGAGACGAGCGCCAGATAGGTCTCGAGGTCTGAGGCGACGACGAGCTTGTCGCCCTTGTCGCCATAGAGCGCCACCAATTGCTGGGTGACCTTCATCGCCGGAAGATGGGTGCAGGAGAAGGTCATGTAGTCGTCCGGCCGGTCCTGCGCCGTCGCCGGCCCGGCCAGGAGCACCGCCAGCGCGGCGGCGAGGATGGCTCTCGCTGCCGTCATATCGGATCGGCCGGCAGGAAGGCCCAGCTCATCGTGTGCTCGCCCTCGGGCAGGGTCATCACGATCTGCACGCTGCGGCGCGGCCCTTCGGGATTGGCCAGATGCGCTGTTTCGGCCAAAGTGAAGGGCACGTCGGCCAGGAACAGCCATTCCTTGCCGCTCGGCAGGGTGATCACGATCTGGGTGTCGCCATTGGCGGGCCGGGCGGCGACGGCGGGGTGGAGGTGGAAGCGCAGCAGCACCGGCTCCTTGCCCTTCCAGGGCTCGCCCTTGGCGTCGAGGAAGCTGTCGCGGCCCTCGAGCGCGCCGGTGATCTGGCTCAGCGTCAGCTCGCGCTGGTGGATCAGGCCGAAATCATGGCGGTAGCCGTCATGGGAGGCGGTGATGGTGCTGGCCGCCGGCGTGTTCTCGCGCTGCACCGGCACATGCCTGGGGCCGGAGAGGATGGCCCGCCCGCCCAGGCTCGGCGCGGTGGCGCCGGGTTTCCTCGTACCGCCGGCGAAATGGCTGGAGGAGGCGTCGGCCACGATGGCGGTGGAATGGGCGCCGGTGGAACGGGCGAGGTGGCGCCAGTTCTCGCGGCCCGGGGCGGGCGCGCCGCAATTGACCACGATGCGGAAATTGTCGGCCGAGAACTCGAAGGCGAGCGTGCCGGCATGGGCCTCCTGCGAGACGTTCACCGGCGGCGGCTTGCCGGTGTCGACCAGCAGCACGGCGCCATTGGCCTCCAGGCGCTGATAGCCGCCATGGGGGGCGTTCTGCACCGGCTTGCCGCGGGCATCGTCATAGGCGAGCAGCGTCGCGATCAGATGGCTCTGGGTGTAGCCCATGCCGTTGAAGGCGGCGAAGGCGCCGTCGGCATGGCGGAAGAAGCGCAGCATCGGCATCATGCGGTCGATGGCGCCGATCAGTTCGGGCGGGGCGACGGCGTTGCGCGCGGCGAAGGATTGGCGCAGGGGCAGGAGGTCGAGCAGCAGCTCGATATTGGCCTGCGGGTTGCGGGAGATATGGATGCCGTCGGCCAGGATCTGTCGGTTGAGCTCGCTCGTGAGCCAGCGCAGCGCCGGGCGACGCAGCCCCGATTTGTTGGAGAGGCAGAGACTCACCTGCATCACCGCGATGGCGCAGAGCAGGCGCGGCATGCCGTCGGTGGTGGAGCGGCCGGCATGCAGGAGATAGCTGGTCTGCCAGGCGACCGAGCGCAGGAAGGCGCGGTAGAAGCCGCGATCGGCGCCGTCGAGGATCATCGGCGCCATCGAGACCCAGGCGAGCATGCGCCGCGCCGTCAGGAGCGGGTCGAGGGCCTCGGGCTGGAAGCGCAGGTTCGAGCGCACGAAATCGCCGACCAGGCGGCGCGCCACCTGCTTGCCGGCGGTGCCGTCGGCCGCCCTCAGATGCCTCAGCCAGGTGAAGCCGAGCAGCGTCTCGCGCCAGGCCGGCGAGGGCGGGGCGATGGCGAAGGGCGAGACCTCGTTGAGCACGATGGTCTTGGCGACGAAGGTGAAGCGGCCGAGCACCAGTTCGGCCGCGCGGGTGGGGTCGGCGGCCCTGAGGTCCTGCGGGGCCAGCACCAGCTTTTCGGGATCGCCGCGGCCGAAGCGCCAGCGCATGAAGGGCAGGAGGTAAAGGCGCGTCAGCACGGCGCGGCCGGATTGCGCGGCAGCAGTGAGGGAGAGACGGAGCTTGGGGCCCAGAGTGCCTCGGCTCATTCCTGACGCGGACCTCCAGAGAAGGGAACGAAGGGACGGGCGCCCGAAGCGGGCATGCCGACGTCGGCGATAGGCTCCTTGTGGCCATTGCGTGAGCTTCGCGCAAGCCTCGGGCCGGCGATTTCAGCGACATGGCCCCAGTTTTAAGCGCGGCGGAGCGATGGGTACGCTGGCTGTTGCCCAGAAAGACGCGACAAGCCCTCTCCACGAAGTGGGAGGGTGGCCGAGCGAAGCGAGGTCGGGAGGGGTGTGGCGGGCAGCGCGTTTCCTCCTCGGATGCTTGCACGACCGTCGTGCCATCTCGTCATGCTTATCGCGCTGCTCGCCACACCCCATCCGCCCGAACTTTGTTCGGGCACCTTCCCCAGCTTCGTGGGGAAGGCTTCCCGCGCCTTACGCGGCTACCCCTTCCGCCGCATGCGCGCGGCGAAGAAGCCATCCATGCCGGCCATCACCGGATCTGGATCGGGCAGGAGACTCGGCAGAGTGCGCAGCATGCCCCCGGGCGTGATCGCCCCCTCGATGCCGCCGATGTCATCGGATAGCACCGGCTCCAGCGCGAAATCCGCATTGCCTTCGAGGAAGCGGGCGATCTGCGCCTCGCCCTCTTCCTGCTCCAGCGAGCAGGTGCAGTAGACCAGCAGCCCGCCGGGCTTCACCAGGCCGGCCATGCGGCCGAGCATGCGGCGCTGCAGGTCGGCCACCGCGCCGATGTCGCGGGCGGACTTGCTCCAGGCGACGTCGGGATGGCGGCGGATGGTGCCGGTGGCGCTGCAGGGGGCATCGAGGATGACGGCGTCGAAGGGCTCGGCCTTCCAAGCCTGCAAGTCATTGGCCAGGATGTCCGCCGTCACCACCTCGGCCTTGAGATCGAGGCGCTTGAGATTCTCGCCGAGGCGCTGCAGCCGCGCGGCCGAGCGGTCCACAGCGGTGACCGTGGCGCCGGCGGCGGCGACCTGGGCGGTCTTGCCGCCGGGCGCGGCGCAGAGATCGGCGACCCGGCGCCCCGCGACATCGCCGAGCAGGCGGGCAGGCAGGGCGGCGGCGGCATCCTGCACCCACCAGGCCCCGGCCTCATAGCCTTCCAGTGCCCGGATGGGGCCGTTATGGGCGAGGCGCACCGAGCCGGTGGGCAGGAGGCGGCCGCCGAGCCGTTCGGCCCAGCCGGCGGCATCCGCCTTCACGGTGAGGTCGAGCGAGGGCTCGACGCGCTGTGCCGCCGCCATGGCGGCCGCCGTCGCCTCGCCATATTGGGCGCTCCAGCGCTTGTAGAGCCAGGAGGGGGTATCGGCTTCGGGCGGGATGGCGGCGAGCAGCTCTTCCTTGCCGGCCGAGATCTTGCGCAGCACGGCATTGGCGAGGCCCGAAAAGGCCTGGGCGCGATCATCGCCGCGGGCGAGGCGCACGGCCAGGTCGACGGCGGCGCGGTCGGGCACGTCGAGGAAGAGGATCTGGGCCGCGGCGGTGATCAGGATGGCCTCCAGCGGGCCGGACTTGCGCGGCATGCCCTTGACGAGCAGCTTCTCGAGCAGCGTGCCGATGGTGCCGTAGCGCCGCATCGAGACGCCGGCGATCATGCGGGCGAGGGCCAGATCGCGGGCTTCGAGCGAGGCGTCGTCGAAGGCGTCTTCCAGCGCCTGGTCCTGGCCGAGGACGCCCGCCACCGCCTTCGCCGCGAGGGCACGGGCGGCAAGGCCGGGAACGCCGCGCCCGGCGGGCGGATGGCGGGGAGGGAAAGGGGGCTTGCTCAAGGGGCTTCAATCCGATTTGCCGCCTCAATAGAGGATTTGGCCGGCAAGCGGAAAGAATTTTCGGGGGGAGGGGAGGGTGATGAGGCCGCCTCTCGCTTTCGCCTCTGCGATGCGCTATCGCCTCACCATGCCCATCGAGATCTTCGTCGACGCCGATGCCTGCCCCGTCAAGGAGGAGGTGTTCCGCGTGGCCGGGCGGCACGGGCTCAAGACCCATGTCGTCGCCAACAGCTTCATGCGCCTGCCGCGCGACCCGCTGATCGCCTTCGTGCTGGTGCAGGCCGGACCCGACGCCGCGGATGACTGGATCGCCGAACGCGCCACGCCCGAGGCCGTCGTGATCACCAACGACATCCCGCTCGCCAGCCGCTGCATCGCGGCCGGCGCCCAGGTGATCGGCGCCACCGGCAAGCCCTTCACCGAAGCCTCGATCGGCATGGCGCTCGCCACCCGCAACCTGATGGAGCATCTGCGCTCGACCGGCGAGATGACCGGCGGCCCCAGGCCGTTTAGCGCCAAGGACCGCTCGGCCTTCCTGCAGGCCCTGGACACGGCGATCATGCGGTTGAAGCGGAAGGGCGGATAACCCTCTCCCAGCGGGAAGAGCGCGCCTGCGCCACCCTGTCGCTTGGCGCTTCGGCAGTGCGCGCCTATCTAGGGAGGGGCAGCCAGGAGACTTTCATGTCCGAGCATGACGACGAGGCAAACCGGCTTTCGGCCAGGGCGAGGCGCTATGCCCGGGTCGGCGTCAATGTCGGCGGCGTGGCGGCCCGCATGGCCGGATCGCGGCTGCTGGGGGGCGGTGGCTCCTCGAGCTCCAATGCGGTGGCGCTGGCCAAGGCGCTCGGCGGGCTGAAGGGGCCGCTGATGAAGGTCGGCCAGTTGCTCTCCACGATCCCGGACGCGCTGCCGCCCGATTATGCTGCCGAGCTTTCCAAGTTGCAAAGCCAGGCGCCCCCCATGGGCTGGGCCTTCGTCAAGCGGCGCATGATGGCTGAGCTCGGGCCGGACTGGGCAGGCCGCTTCGCCAGCTTCGAGCATGAGCCGGCGGCAGCGGCCTCCCTAGGCCAGGTGCATCGCGCCACCGCCAAGGACGGCACCGCGCTCGCCTGCAAGCTGCAATATGCCGATATGCAATCGGCCGTGGAGGCCGATCTCGCGCAGCTCCAGGTGCTGTTCGCCCTGCACCGGCGCTTCGATCCGGCCATCGACACCCGCGAGATCTACCAGGAGATCGGCGAGCGGGTGCGCGAAGAGCTCGATTATCGCCGCGAGGCCAAGCATACGGCGCTCTACCGCAACGCCTTCGCCACCCTCGGCATGTCCGACGTGCGGGCGCCGCGCGTGTGGCCCGAGCTTTCCACCGGACGCCTGCTCACCATGGACTGGCTCACCGGCGAGCGTATCCTCACCTTCAAGGAAGCCGAGCTGCCGGTGCGCAACCGCCTGGCGGCCGCGATGTTCGCGGCCTGGTGGCAGCCCTATGCCCATATCGGCATCATCCACGGTGACCCGCATCTGGGCAATTACACCGTGTTCAGCGAGGATGGCGAACCCTCGGGCATCAACCTGCTCGATTATGGCTGTATCCGCATCTTCCCGCCGGCCTTCGTGGGCGGCGTGGTCGAACTCTATCGCGGCCTGCTGCAAGGCGAGGCCGAGCGGGTGGTGCACGCCTACGAGACCTGGGGCTTTAAGAAACTGAGCAAGGACCTGATCGAGACGCTGAACCTGTGGGCGCGTTTCATCTTCGGCCCGCTGCTCGACGACCGCGTGCGCACCATCGCCGATGGCGTGGCGCCGTCCGAATATGGCCGCAGGGAAGCCTATGCCGTGCATCAGGCGCTCAAGCAGAAGGGCCCGGTGACGGTGCCGCGCGAATTCGTGTTCATGGATCGCGCCGCGATCGGGCTCGGCGGCGTGTTCCTGCATCTGCGGGCGGAACTGAATTTTCACCGCCTCTTCGAGGCGGCGATCGAGGATTTCTCGGTCGAGACGGTCGCGGCCCGCCAACAGGCCGCGCTCGCCGAGGTCGGTTTGTAGGGCGAACGCCATGCCCGGGACAAGCCCAGGCATGGCCGAGTTGGGGCCTCTTTTGGCCACCACTGCCGAAAATACGCCGAGGCTCTCGATTAGGAAGCGGGTGCTTCGCTCCGGTGGTGCAGCGGATGCCGCATGGCGGCATGGTGCACCCGGCGCTTCGTCACCGGGGTTGCGGGAGCTTCCGCGCCCGGCGCCGTCTCCACCGCCGGGTCGACACCCTGGCCGGCATTGGCGTTCCACAGGGGCATGGCCGCCGGTGCAACCGGTGTCTTGGCTTCGTCGTAACCGAAGCCGCGCTGGATCGAATAGAAGTCGGTGATGCCGTCGGCCTGGGCGCAGGAGGCTGCAGCTGCCAGTCCACATGCGGCCAAGACGGAAGTGATCAAAATTCTCATCGTGTCTACCCTTTGGAATATTGCGGTGCTCTCATGTCATCGCCGCGTCAAAACTAGAGCAAAGCCTTGCCGCAAGTATGGCGTAAACACAGTGTTCGCGAAGTTGTGACGTTTGTTTCTGCCGTGTTGCTGAAATGATTATCATTGATTGCTGGAATTTGAGGGGCGCAACTTCTCATTGAAGAATGAAAACTATTTGTGGTTGCGCCAGGACGAGAAGTTCAACGTATTGGCGGGGTGGTATGTGCGTCGTCGAAGCCTGTCCCCGGTGTGGTGGTTGCCATCCCCGACCCATCCGCCTATGACAGTCCTCCCGCCTTCAATGCCCGAATGCCGCCATGACCTCGATGCAACCGGCCGCCGACCTTGCCGATCTTCGCAAAGAAATCGATCGCATCGATGCCGCTATGCACCGCCTCCTGATGGAGCGCGGCGAGATCATCGACCAGCTCATCGCCATCAAGCGTTCGCAGGCCTCCGGTTCGGCCTTCCGGCCTGGGCGGGAAGCCTCGATGATGCGCGAGATCGTCGGACGCCATCACGGCATCCTGCCGGTCGACATCGTCGAATCGATCTGGCGCGTGATCATCGCGACCTTCACCCATGTGCAGGCGCCCTATACGGTGCATGGCGACATCTCGCTCGGCAATGCGGCGATGCGTGACGTTGCCCGCTTCCATTTCGGCTTCGTGGTGCCTTATGAGACGCATGACGATGCCGGCGACGTCATCCACGCGCTCACCCATTCGCGTGGCGATCTCGGCCTGGTGCCGGTGGCCGCTCCCGGTGCCTGGTGGCGGGCCCTCGAAGGCGAGACGGCGCCCAAGATCATCGCCAGGCTGCCCTTCGTCGAGCGGGCCGACCATCCGGCCGCGCTGCCGACCTATGTGCTGTCCAAGCCGATCGACGAGCCGCTATCGCCCGGCGATGTCAGGCTGATTTCGGCCGTGCTGCCGACGGCCCTTCCTGCGCTGCCCCAGGGCTGGAGCATCCCCGCCCATGCCGGCGCGGCACTGCTGGTCGCGCTGCATCCGGGCCAGACCATCGTCGCGCTCGCCGAAGCCCTGCCTTCGGGCACCAGTTTCGAGCCGATCGGCTCCCATGCGCCGGCTTTCGTCCTGCCTCTCAAGTAACCTTCGGAATCCCTAGACATGAACGGTCCCGTTCCCCGCAAGGGCATCCTCGACATCGATGCTTATGTGCCCGGCAAGTCGGCGGCGCCCGCCGGCGTCAAGCTCTGGAAATTGTCGTCCAACGAGACGCCGCTCGGTCCGAGCGCCCAGGCCAAGGCCGCCTATGCCGCTGCTGGCGAGAAGCTCGAACTCTATCCCGATGGTGCTTCCTCTGCCCTGCGGACGGCAATCGCGGCGCGCTACGGCCTCGACCCCGCGCGGCTGATCTGCGGCGCCGGTTCGGACGAACTTCTCTCGCTGCTGGCCTATACCTATCTCGGGCCGGGAGACGAGGCCGTTTACAGCGAGCACGGCTTCCTGGTCTACAAGATCGCCACGCTCGCGGCCGGCGCGACGCCGGTGGTGGCGCCCGAAAAGAACTATACCGCCGATGTCGATGCCCTGCTGGCACGGGTGACGGCCCAGACGAAGATCGTCTTCCTGGCCAATCCCAACAATCCGACCGGCACCTATCTGCCCTTCGACGAGGTCAAGCGCCTGCATGCCGGCCTGCGTTCCGACATTCTCCTGGTGCTCGATGCCGCCTATGCCGAATATGTGCGGGCGAACGACTATGAATCCGGCCTCGAACTGGTGGCCACCAGCCCCAATGTGGTGATGGCCCGCACTTTCTCGAAGATCTATGGCCTGGCCAATCTGCGTCTGGGCTGGATGGTGGGCCCGCCCGCTGTAATCGACGCGGTCAACCGCATCCGTGGCCCCTTCAACGTTTCCGGCCCGGCCATGGCGGCCGGCATCGCGGCCATCCAGGATGACGGCCATGTGGCCGATGCCATCGCGCACAACGACAAATGGCTCGCTTTCCTCACCAAGGAACTCACCGGCCTCGGCCTTGGCGTGACGCCATCGGTCGGCAATTTCCTGCTGGTGCATTTCCCGAAGGAAGCCGGCAAGAGTGCCAGGGATGCCGATGCCTTCTTGACCGAACGCGGGCTCATCCTCAGGCGTGTCGACGCCTATGGCCTGCCCGATGCCCTGCGCCTGACTATCGGTCCTGGGGAGGCCAACTGCCTGGTGGTCGAAACGTTGCGCGAGTTTCTGAGCAAATAACCTAGATTTCTCTTTTTCCGCCAACCCCTTTCCTGTTCCCGGAGAGGGAGCCAATCCGGAGCCGTCATGTCCGATCTTTCCGCCTTCCCGATCACCAGGCGCTGGCCGGCCCAGCATCCCGATCGCATCCAGCTCTACTCGCTGCCCACGCCCAATGGCGTGAAGGTATCGATCATGCTGGAGGAGACCGGCCTCACCTATGAGCCGCATCTCATCGACATCGGCAAGAACGAGACCTGGGGGCCAGAATTCCTGTCGCTCAATCCCAATGGCAAGATCCCGGCGATCATCGATCCCGACGGCCCGGGTGGCAAGCCCCTCGGCCTGTTCGAATCCGGCGCCATCCTGCTCTATCTCGCCGAGAAGACCGGCAGGTTCCTGCCGGCCGATGCCGCTGCCCGCTACGAGACCATCCAATGGGTGTTCTTCCAGATGGCGGCGATCGGACCGATGTTCGGCCAACTCGGCTTCTTCCACAAATTCGCCGGCCGCGAGATCGAGGACAAGCGTCCGCTCGAACGCTACCGTGCCGAATCCAAGCGCCTGCTCGGCGTGCTCGAAACGCGCCTGGAGGGGCGCGACTGGCTGATGAGCGCCGAGTACACCATCGCCGACATCGCCACGCTGGGCTGGGTGCGCAACCTCGTCGGTTTCTATGGTGCCGGCGAACTGGTCGACTATGCCAGCCTGAAGCAAGTGCCGGCCTGGCTCGAGCGCGGCCTCGCCCGCCCCGCCGTGCAGCGTGGGCTGGAAATTCCGAAGAGAGGCTGAAGCCCCCGACAGGACTGGTCTTCCGCCGTCTCTTCACTGCCGATGACATGAAAAAAAGCGACGCGGCCGTTTCCGGCCGCGTCGCTTCTCATTTTGGACGTCCAGCTTCGAGTGTCAGTTAGGGGCGCTGTCCCAGGGAGGATTTGCCTTCCCCGGCCTCATCGTGCACAGAAGTCGAAAATTTCCAGGGTTCCCATGTCTGACGCTCCTTTTCTCTTCGACCGGCTCTGCGTGATCGGAATCGGCCTGATCGGCTCCTCCATCCTGCGGGCGGCCCGCAGCTACGGGCTTTCCCGGACATTGGTGGCGGCAGACCTTTCTCAAAAGGTGGTCGGTCGCGTCGAGGAACTCGGTATCGCCGATGTCGCCACCACGGATTTCGGCGCTGCCGTTACGGACGCCGATTGCGTCATTCTCTGCGTGCCCTCGGGCGCCTTCGGCGTGGTGACCGAGATCATTGCTCCGCATCTCAAGCCAGGCGCCGTCATATCCGACTCCGGCTCGGTCAAGGGCGCCGTGGTGGCGCAGATGTCGCCTTTCCTCCCATCGGGCGTGCACTTTATCCCGGCTCATCCCGTGGCCGGCACCGAGCATTCGGGGCCTGATGCCGGTTTTGCCGAATTGTTCGAGAACCGCTGGTGCATCTTCACACCGGCCGAGAACATCGACGCCGAGGCGCTGGCGCGCTATCGCGCCTTCTGGGAGAGGCTCGGCTCCAAGGTGGAGCGCATGACACCGGAGCATCACGACCTCGTGCTCGCCGTTACCAGCCATGTCCCGCATCTCATTGCCTACAACATCGTGGGCACCGCCGACGATCTGGAGACGGTGACTCAGTCGGAGGTGATCAAGTTTTCCGCCGGCGGCTTCCGCGACTTCACGCGCATCGCCGCCTCAGACCCCACCATGTGGCGCGATGTCTTCCTCAACAACAAGAAGGCCGTGCTGGAAGTGCTCGGCCGCTTCTCGGAGGATCTGGCCTATCTGCAGCGGGCGATCCGCTGGGGAGAGGGCGACAAATTGTTCGATCTTTTCACCCGCACCAGGGCGGTGCGCCGCTCGATCATCGACCAGGGGCAGGAGACGGCTGCTCCCGATTTCGGCCGCCCGCACGGCAAGCACTGAAGCCCGTTGCCAATCGGCCTGTCGCATAGCCGCCATCAGCCTCGTCAGGGCCGCCAAATCCTGTCGTTTGCAGGCTAGCGGCTGGCTCGGTTGCGACCTTAATTAGCAGGTGACTTCTCTCCAAGGCGGAACGGAAAGACCATGACCGAAACGGTTATTACTTCGGAAAAGCAAAAGGTCGTGCTGGGCTTCGACAAGCGCTTCGTCATGATCGGCGAACGCATCAACCCGACGGGCCGCAAGCTGCTCGCCGCGGAGATGGCGGCCGGCGACTATTCGCGTGTCGTCTCCGACGCGATCGCCCAGGTCGAGGCCGGTGCCCAGATGCTGGACGTGAATGCCGGCATCCCGCTCGCCGACGAGCCCAAGATCCTGGCCGAATGCGTCAAGCTGGTGCAGGACACCGTGCCGGTGCCGCTCTCGATCGACTCATCCATCGTGGAAGCGCTGGAGGCCGGCCTTTCCGTCTACAAGGGCAAGCCCTTGGTCAATTCCGTCACCGGCGAGGAAGAGCGCCTCGAGCGCGTGCTGCCGCTGGTGAAGAAATACAATGCTGCCGTCGTCGCCATTTCGAACGACGAAACCGGTATCTCCGAAGATCCCGATGTGCGCTATGAGGTTGCCAAGAAGATCGTCGAGCGCGCCGCCGACTACGGCATCCCGCGTGAGGACATCGTGGTCGACCCGCTGGTGATGCCGGTTGGCGCTATCAACGATGCCGGCCGCAAGCTGATGCACCTCCTGCGCCGTCTGCAGACCGAACTGAAGGTTAACACGACCTGCGGCGCCTCCAACTTCTCCTTCGGCCTGCCGAACCGCCGCGGCCTCAATGCCTCCTTCCTGCCGATGATGATCGGCGCCGGCATGACGTCGGCGATCATGAATCCCCTCCACCTGGAGGACATTCAGGCCATTCTCGGCGCCGACGTGGTGATGGGCCATGATCCCAACTGCATGAGCTGGATCAAAAAGTTCCGCGAGCCGCAGCCGGAAGCCGCCGACGGCGCCGGTGCCGGCCGCCGCGAGCGTCGCCGCGCGCGGGCATAAGGCGCGCACCCCTTCTCCCGAGCGGGAGTGGTTTGGGGTGAGGGAGGTATCCCGAATATCCTGGCCAAGGCCTCCAGCCCTTTCGCTTGCGGCTCTGGCAAAGACGAATACTTAAAGGGTTATGGATAAACCCTCACCCCAACCCCTCTCCCGAACCGGGAGAGGGGAACTTGTTCCAAGGCCCCGCCGATGACCAATCCGCTCGTCTTCTTCGCTCCCTCCGGCAAGCGTGGCCGTTTTCCCGAAGGCACTTCTGTCCTCGAGGCGGCGCGCAAGCTCGGCGTCGACCTCGATTCGGTCTGCGGCGGACGCGGCATTTGCGGGCGCTGCCAGGTCGAGGTCGGTGACGGTAAGTTCCCCAAGCTCGGCATCGTCTCGGCGCCTGACCACGTCACCGAATGGAACGCGGTGGAGGAGCGCTACGTCTCCAAGCGGGGGCCGCTCGCCGAGGGCCGGCGCCTCGGCTGCCAGGCCAAATTGTGCAGCGACGTCGTCATCGATGTGCCGCCCGATAGCCAGGTCCACCGTCAGGTGGTACGCAAGAGTGCTGCGATCCGCGACATCGCCATTGAACCGGTAGTGGCGCTGCATTATGTCGAGGTGCGCGAGCCCGACATGCACGAGCCTTCCAGCGATTTCCGCCGCCTGCAGGAGGCGCTGGAACAGCAATGGGGCCTCAAGGACATCACGGCGCCCTTGGAGTCGCTGCGCTTGCTGCAATGGTCGCTGCGCCAGGGCCAGTGGTCGGTGACGGTGGCCATCAGGCACAAGCGCGAGATCGTCGGCATCTGGCCCGGCCTGCACGAGCAGGGGGTGGGCCTTGCCGTCGACATCGGCTCCACGACCATCGCCGCGCATCTGTGCGATCTCGCCAGCGGCGAGGTGCTGGCGTCCTCCGGCATCATGAACCCGCAGATCCGCTTCGGCGAGGATGTGATGAGCCGCGTCTCCTATGTGATGATGAATCCGGGCGGCGATGTCGAACTGACCACGGCGGTGCGCGAGGCCATTGCCGAGCTTGCCGTGTCCGTCACCAAGGAGGTCGGCCTCAACTCCAACGACATTCTGGAGATGACCGTGGTCGCCAACCCGATCATGCATCATCTCTTCCTCGGCCTCGATCCGACCGAGCTCGGCGGCGCTCCCTTCGCGCTCACCATCGACGGCGCCTATCAGACGCGGGCGGCCCATCTCAACCTGCCGCTCTCCAGCGGAGCCTATGTCTATGTGCTGCCCTGCATCGCCGGCCATGTCGGCGCAGACACGGCCGGCGTGGTGCTCTCGGAAGGGCCTTATCTCAGGCCGGAAGTGTCGCTGGTGGTCGATGTCGGTACCAATGCCGAGATCGTGCTGGGCAATCGCGAGCGCCTGCTCGCCTGCTCCTCGCCCACCGGCCCCGCCTTCGAGGGCGGCCAGATTTCTTCGGGCCAGCGAGCCGCCCCCGGCGCCATCGAGCGCGTACGCATTGATCCCGTCACGCTGGAGCCGCGCTACAAGGTGATCGGCTCCGACCTGTGGTCGGATGAGCCGGGCTTCGACAAGGCGGTGGTTCGCACCGGTGTCACCGGCATCTGCGGCTCGGGCATCATCGAGGCGATCGCCGAGATGCTGCTGGCGGGTCTGATCACGCCGGACGGCGTCGTCGACGGCGCCATGGCGGCCCGCTCTCCGCGCGTCGAGGAAGACGGGCGCACCTTCAAATATCTCATCCGCGAGGGCGAGCCGCGCATCGCCATCACCCAGAACGACGTGCGTGCCATCCAGCTCGGCAAGGCCGCGCTCTATGCCGGTGTGCGCCTCCTGATGGACCGCTACGGTGTCACCGCCGTCGACCGCATCACGCTGGCGGGCGCATTCGGCAGCCATATCGACGTGAAGCACGCCATGATCCTGGGCCTGGTGCCCGATTGCGAGCTCGACAAGGTCGGCTCGGCCGGCAATGCCGCCGGTACCGGCGCACGCATCGCCCTGCTCAATGCCTCGGCCCGCACCGAGATTGAGGATGTGGTACGGCGCATCGAGAAGGTGGAAACGGCGATCGAGCCTTCCTTCCAGGCCCATTTCGTCGGTGCCATGGCAATCCCGCACAAATCCGATCCTTTCCCGCATCTGGAGGCGGCGCTTGGCGTCACCTTCAAGCGTGGCGGTGGTGAGGGCGAGGGGGGCGGCGGCGGCCGGGAGCGGCGGCGCCGGCGGGGCTGATCGGCAGGAAGCGCGGACATGACAGCGACAGGCCTTCATGTCGCGATGCGTGTTCCTCTCTTGGAAATATCATCCCTTCCACGATAGGAAGGGGTGATGTCAGGATTCCAGGAATTGCCCATGCCCGCTTCTTTCACCGGCTTCGGCGAGAAGGCGCTGCCCTTCTTCAAAGCGCTCGAATTCCACATGAGCCGCGACTGGTTCCAGGAGAATCGCGATCTCTATGACAGCCACGTGCTGGCGCCCTTTTCGGCCCTGATCGAGGCGGTCAACGCGGCCTGCATCGCCAAGGGGCTGCCGATGCGCGGTACGCCCAGGAGCGCGCTCTTCCGCATTCATCGCGATGTGCGCTTCGCCAAGGACAAGCGCCCCTACAAGACCCATGCCGGCGCCGTGATGACACGCTCGGGCGCCAAGAACGACCCGGGCCTTACCTATATCCACATCTCCCCCGAGGGGTGCTTTGCCGCTGTCGGCTTCTACGACCTCGAGCCCAAGCAGCTTGCCGCCTTCCGCCAGGCGATCATCGCCGTCCCCGAGCGCTTCCGTGCCGTGAGTGCGGAGCTCGCCGCAGCCGGGCTCGCCTTCGATCCGCAATGGAGCCTCAAGCGCCCGCCACGCGAGGCCGCCGGCATCGAAGATGCCGATCTCGTCGCGGCCCTTAAGCTGAAATCGATCGTGGTGAAGCGGCCCCTGCCGGACACCCTGATCCGCAGCCCGCAACTGGTGGACGCCTGCACGGGCCTGATTGAAGATGCTTTGCCGCTGCTCGATTTCGGGTGGTCGGCTCTGGCGGCGCTGGCACCGGAACGTGGTTAAAGACTGCACAGAGATAGAGTCGGGGATAATACATTGGGGAGCCGAATGACGAGCGCTGATTCTGTCCGCTATCGCGCCGTTGCCGGCCTCGAGCGGACACTGCTGCCGGATGGTTGTGCGGTCTATGACCGCGGCAGGCGGGAAATCCACTATCTGAACCCGGCAGCGACGGCGATCCTGGCGCTTTGCGGAACGGCGAATGACAGAGAGAGCATCGCCGAGGCCTTGCAGGGATTATTCAATCTGCCTGCCGCTCCGTCGGAGGACGTGGATGCCTGCATCGACACCCTGGCGGAGAAGGGCCTGATCGAAATCCAAATCGACCCATCTGGGCGAACCGATCGGACATAGGAAGCGAGTCGCCATGCTGATTCTGGTCTTCGACGCCCATTGGGGGCATCCCCTTGGCCAGGAGGATATGATCGAAGGCGTAGAAATCACCACGGACCGGTCGCGCTTTGCTGAAGCGGATGTCGTCATCTGCCATCTGCCCGAATGGAAAGAGGATCGGATAACCGCCATCAGGCCCTGGAGTTGGGAGCTCAAGCCGAAAAAGCGGCCTGGCCAGATCTGGGTTGGCTGCTCTTTGGAATGCGAGGACCATTATCCGGTCATGCGCGATGCGCGATTCATGCAGCATTTCGACTTGACCATGACTTATCGCCTGGATTCGGACATTCCCACCACCTACGCCATTCCGTTCGGTTCTGTGGCTAACATGCTGAGCGCGCTCCGCCGGCCGCCCCCGCCCAAGACCGAAGACGCGCCGCTGGTGTCCTTCATCTCGAGCGATGTCGACCGCAATGACCGGCGCGCTTATCTCTACGAACTGAGCCGCTATATTGCGATCGATTCCTACGGCAAGTTCCTGAACAACAGGCGGCTTCCAACCGACAGGGGCCGGGAATCGAAGTTGGATGTGATCGGCGCTTATAGATTTACCATTGCCTTCGAGAACGCTCGCAGCAACGACTATGTAACCGAGAAACTCTTCGACGCTTTTTGGGCCGGATCGGTGCCCGTCTATTTCGGAGCGCCGAATGTCGAGAAATTCGTGCCGGGAAGCAATTGCTATATCGATGCATCACGCTTCGCGGATCCGAAGGATTTGGCCGAGCATCTCAAGCGGCTTGCCAGCGACGAAGCCGCCTATCAGCGCCTGTTCGCCTGGAAACAACGGCCCTTGCGCAGCCATTTCCTCACGCTGATTGAACGTGAGGCGCGCCCGCCACTGACTCGCTTGAGCGAGTTGATTTTGGGAAGGCTCGGGGATTGCGCTGCGTTGTAAATGGCGCTGCCGTGGGATAGCATGATGCCCAGAGAACTCGAGTCCAAGCTGGAGAAAGTGGATGCCGTCTACGAGCGATGAAGTTCTGGTGCCGAGCACGGTGGATGTTCATTCGGCCGTAGACGCGCAAATTGCGGCGCAGGATCTGTTGGCCGCACTAAAGCAGGTTTGTGGTGACCACTATCAATCGCCCGCAATCGTTTCCTTCCCGATCAACGGAGCGACAGTCCTGGACGCTATGGCCGTAACCGGGAATTTCTAAGACACCGAATTGAATGAGGAGCTTGGTTCTCGCTGCTTCCTGCGCGAGCATGCCGCTGCGGGCATTCATTCAAGCACAAACAAGACCAGGTGCTACGGAAAGGACTTGACCTTTCCCGTGCGAACGGGTTTTCGTGGCGCCCAGGCTGTCCCGGTAGCTCAGCAGGATAGAGCAACGGTTTCCTAAACCGTAGGTCAGGGGTTCGAATCCCTTCCGGGACGCCACGCACCTATATGGTTCGTCTGCTTCATTCGGTGGCATATCAGGTGGCCGGACAGCGAGCTGGGTTATCCGAAACGAAAACTCACGGATCGAAGACCGCAAAAAGCCCCCCGCAGAATGCTGATCGGTCAGCGAGGACTGATGGTTCTCGATGGTAGTTTGTCATCGATGAGGCGATCGAGCTTGGCCTCGATGCGGCGTGTGGTTTCGACGAAGGCCTGCATCGTGGTCTCGGCTCTTGCAAAGCGCTCGCGAACCTCGGAACTGCCGTCCTTGAGCTTGCCGATCTCGACCTCGAGCTTGAGGTTGCGTTCCTCGATGACTGTGACGCGGCTGTTGAGCTGGCTCGACCACCAGACGACGCCGCCGGTCTGGACGAAGAGGGCGATTACCAAGGCGAGCGGGATCTTCTTGTCCACGCTCCAGCTTTCCCTTTCGCTCATGGCCAGCACCCTGCCGCCCGGCCGCCCTCATAGTGGATCGCCAGGCGGCGATTGCCCTCGCGGGAGACGGCCTGAACGTCCCGCAGGCTGTCGGTGATCACGCCGCAGGGGCGGTCAACGGGCGCCACGCTTGCACACCCGCTCAAAGCGATCCCAATCGCCACCAGCGCTGTAGCAGCGGTCGACAGCCTCACGGGCCTCGACGAAACGCTCCTTGGCCACATGATTTGCCCTTTCGATGTTGGCGGCGGCTCGCTGCGTTGCAGCCCGCTCGCGGTCTTGGATGAAAAGCCAGAGCGCCGTCAAGGCGGCGACGATTGCCAGCGCTCTCAGCAACAGGTGCGGCGGGATCAGGCGGAAGAGGGCGAGGGCGGCGGCGATCATGCCGACGCCTCCCGATGCCTCGCCTGCCGATAGGCGATAACGACGAGGCCGGCGATCGCCGCGACGCTGCCGCCTGCGACCAGCAGGGCGAAGACGATATCGACCACGCCGCCATTGCCGGTGATCGGTTGCAATGCGTCCTTGGCCGCGCCGATGGTGGCGCTGGCCGTGCCGATCGTCGCCACGATGGTGCCCTTGCCTGTGATGGTCGAGGAGACCTTGGCATCTGCGGGAGTGGCGGTCTCCAGGCCGGCAGGCGGCTGAGGGATGGCCGTGGCGACGCCATCGGCGAGGTGCAGCGCAGTCTCCCGAACATGGGCGATACGGGCGCTCCAGCCCCTGCCGAAGGTCGGCCAGGTCTTGAGGCCACGCAGGAACCGCAAGCGGGCGTCCTGCAAACTATCGATGAGGCTGGCTATCTCGTGCTTGCGGATGGCCTCCAGCGTCTTCAGGCCCAGAATGCCATCCGCCTCGACGGCGAGAAGGCGCTGAAGCGTCTTCACGGCCTGGGCCGGGCCGGAATTCACGGCGTAATCGAACAAGGCATAATCCAGGCCGGCCGGCAGTTCCCGATAGCGCAGCGGCTGTGCATATTGCCTGTCCAGGATCCGGGCTGCCTCCGCCAGCGTCAGGCCTTTGACTTCATCCGGTGTCGCCTTGCGGCCGAGCCGGCGCGCGGCGCCCAGGGTGGCCGCGGTGATCCCATATTTGGTGGCGCCCCCCGGATCGCGCGGATGGTTCACATAGCCGCCTTCGGAGCCAAAGACGAGCTTGATGGTTTGGGCGAGAGTTTCGCTCATGTGAGAGCTCCAAAAAAAAGCTCCCCAGAGGGGAGCCTGTGTTCAGTTCACCGATTGCGATATCGGGACTTTGAAGCCGCTAGACGATTTCCTTGGCGACCCCGACCCTATAAGGCGCATCAGGCTGGCGTGTGGCGCAAAACAGTAGGGCGTGCGCCAGCGTCCCGGCAAGCAGGGTACAAAACATGGGAGCTCCAATAAAAAGGCCGCCTTTATTGAGGCGGTTGCCAGGCATTAAGAGGCGGTGCGCTATTTTTTCTTCAGATTCTCGTTCTCTTTTTGCAACTTCTTGATCTGGTCCTGCACGGTGGCTAGGTCGTTGGTCAGCATTGTGACGCGAGAGTTGAGTTGAATAAGAGAGCCTGAATGTTAAGCAATCGTTTGGCCAGCTACACCCCATTCGCAGCTAGAGATATCGAGACCTTCATTTCCGGTGCGTGTGCAAGGTTGTTGCGCCTGCCGCGCGAAAACTGGCGATGAAAAACTTATGTATGGTGCTTTCCTTGGCAAATCGCGATTTTCTTGGCGACTCCATTGACCAGCACGTTGGTTGAATCAGTGATGGTGCACGCGGAATCAACAGTGACCTGATGAAAGTCGAATGTAGTATTAAACACTGTGTATCTCCAAAGGAAAACCGCCCCGGAGGGCGGCTAAAAATCTTAGCAAAATAACTTATTGAGACAGTTGTCCAGTGGCCACAGGATCAACCTGGAAAAACCTTCCTGGGTGGAGTAGGTGACTTTCCGATCATCTTGCAGACGGTCGAAACGAATAGGTCCCATGCATCCTGGAAGACATCAATCGGTCCTCGCGGATAGTGCCATTTCAGCCATTCGATTGTCTTGCGCACCGGCGATCCAGGAACTGTGTCGACATTCGCCCCCCAGCACCGCGTGACAAGCCGCTTCCGTTTTCGCCGGCTACCACAGGTGTATTGGATGGTGCGATTGTCGGCGATCAAAAGCCCTTCTTGTTCGGCATGCCGAAAAGTGTGGCTCTTTGGCCAATCCTCGGGCAGCCATCGACCTCCGAACCGATCAACAACGACCGGACGCAGCCCTCTGGCGACGATCTGCTTCGTCATGCCGTTGGGCCCAGCTTCGAAGTTGCTACCATCGAATGGCGTGACCAGCGGACCGGCATCAAGCGAGTTGAAGATCTCCGTTCTCAACATGAACGCGTTGGAGCGGATCCCCACATTCGGGAAGGGGGTATGGTCGTTGAGGCATTCGTAGCCTCCGCTCGCTCCGACGATGCCGCAGTCGGGAATGTTGTCGAAGGCCGCCAGGTAATGCGAAAGCCAGTGTGGAGCGAGAATTCGGCTCCAGGACGTTAAGGCGAGAACAAACTCGGTCTTGCAAGAAGCAGCTGCGTCCTTGATTACCGCTGTCGGCGACCTTTCGTCGGGAAAATGCATAATCCTGATACTGGAACAAGGGAGCGAGGGCAGCACATCAGCATACGCAATTAGCTCTCCGGGTGCGTATCCTTTTGCCGCAATTACCAAATCATATGCCACACCGGCGTCGTGTTCTTTAATGCTTCTAAAGAACGCATAGGCATATCTAGGGGCGTTCATTTTTCGCCACAAGAATATGACAGTAATGCGTTTCATTTAAATCTGACAAACTCCGATACCCCGGCCACCATTTAGCACGGCTGTATCCAGGCCTCTATACATACCATAGGATGAAAACAGATGTGCTTGTCTTCATTGTGGCGGCGCGCTAGCGTCGCGTGCACGTGAAGGGACCGATTTATGCGTATGACGAAGCCTGCTGGCAGCCGAGAGAGCATTATCCAAGCCGTCGAAGACGCCGGCTCATCAGACACCACCTTCTTCGGCTACCCGGCGCGTGAAGATGGACTGTATCTTCAGCAGGATCCTGAGGAATTCGGATCTTTCGTCCACTACATGGCGACGAAGATAAGGCCGGCCGAATATAGCATGGATATCGGAATCGCTTCTGGTGGCCAAACCAAGTTTCTACGCGACTTTTATTCGGCTGACAAAACCATCGTGGTCGACGTTGGTACCCACCCAGTCTACCCTCATTGGACGCGCATCAAAAAGGATCTCAACAGCGAGTTGATCGAGGAAATCATTTCCGATTCTCATGCACCGGAGGTCCGCCAGCGTCTGCTGAAATACGAAAACAAGATCGATTTCGCTTTCGTCGACGGCGATCACACCTACCATGGCTTGCGCAAAGACATTTTCTTGACCAAGGAGCTTCTGAGGGTCGGCGGGTACATGGTGCTCCACGACACGCTTGGTGTCTGGGACTGTAGGCGTGTCTTCGACGACCTGATCCAGGCCAAGGACTTTATCTTGGTTCGAAATTTCGCAATTCGGTTTGGTATCTCGGTCTGGCAGTTGCAGCGCAAGAAGAGGATCCCGACTGCATTCAACCGGGCCACCGGTCGCGGGAAGCTCTGAAGTGACCGAAGTTACGATCGGCGTTCCTGTTTATAACGGTCAAGACCAGCTCGAAGAGTGTCTGGAATGCCTGGTCGGGCAGACGTTTCGAGAAATCGAGATCTTGCTGTTCGACAACGCGTCGACCGATAAGACGCAGACAATCGTAGAACGTTTCGCTGCCGCTGACAGTCGCATCAAATATACTCGCCGGCCAACGAACGTCGGAGCGGTCAAGAATTTTATCACCCCTTTGGAACAGGCGACGTCGCCATATTTCATGTGGCGTGCGCATGACGACATCTCTGCACCTGATTATGTCGAGAAGCTCGTTGCTGCGCTGAAGCGGACGCCGACAGCAGCCCTGGCAACCGGGACCATCCAGTTTGAGCGACCGAACGGCCGCCTTACGCGCGATTATGTGCCTTCGATTCCGACTCGGCGAGGCCTTTCCGGCATCTTGAACCTGATGTTCGGTTCGCATGCTGGCTGGTACTACGGAATCTGGAAGACCGACATCCTGAGGCCTTTGATCGACAAGGTTTGGACGGACTTCCCTTATGCCTGGGCTTCCGATCATCTCACGCTGTATCCCATATTGCTGGATCAGCAGGTCACGGCCGCCCCTGAGACCAAATTCATCCAGAGGGTAACGCCCAAAGCGCATGGTCCAAGATCAGGGCAGCGCCAGCCGATTCCGGAGCTGATGAAGCTGCGGCATGAGTTCCTGAGATGTTGCGATGCCATGGTCGATGATCGCCAGTTTGATCCGTTCACGAAACTGGCAATCAAGGCCGCCAACCGCCTCTATGTAGGAAAGCGGGTCTATCCGATGAAGAAGATCATCAAGCGGACGCTGTTTCGTTACTGAGCCTGCAGCGGTCGCGCAGGAACTCCGACAATAGTGCTCCCAGCAGGAACATCCTTAGTCACGACAGCACCGGCGCCAACGGTAGCATCGCTACCGATTTTGATCCTTGGAAGCACCGTGGCGCCGGCACCGACGAAGACACCGTCGCCAACCTCGATCTGTCCACACAGCGTGGCCCCGGGGCCAATGTGGACGCCATCGCCAATGATGCAGTCATGATCAACACTGGCTCGGCTGTTGATGATCGAGCACCTGCCGACCTGAACGCATGTTGCCACGGTGGCTCCGATCAGGACCTGAGACCCCAATCCAACGACCGCATCGGAAGCGATCATAGCTGTCGGGTGAACCAACGAGATCGGAGGAAGCCCGAGAGCATCGAGATCTTGCGCTATGGCGAGTCGATCGCGGCCATAACCGCCGCCAATTGCAAGAGCGTATGAGGGCTTAATTGAACAATCGTCGCGCCGGTCCAACCAAGACTTCAGACCTTCGATCCCGCGGATGGTCTCGACGCCAGCGAATGGCGGTTCGATTTCACGGTTGTCTATGACTGCGGACACAGTTATGCCGAGATGGCTGAGCAATTCACGAAGCACACGGGAATGCCCGGTGCCACCCCATAAAACGACTTCGATCATCTGGTCCGTATCTTTTTTCTTGGATCACGATAGCAGCGGATCACTTCCTGCGCCAGCGTAGGGCCAGTCGGCCGGTTTCAGCAACTCTGCAGTCCGAGCCGCGCCAAAGGCCTGTTCAACAGCAACCTTTACCATCGGATACATTTCATCCGAGGTAGTAAAGGTTTGGCTGTCCTGCCGCATGCAACGAAACCCCACAGGTTGAGCGTTCAACTGAGTGTCAATCGTGGAAGCTTCGACATACGCACTGCACCAGATATTGGCCCTGTAGATGCATTTGGTGCAGCACTAGTCGCCAGTCAGCGAGGAACGCGAGATATTCCGGTGCATTTTCTGCTGTGCTTTCCTCAGCAGTGCCGGGTTGCAAATTGGCATAGGCGCAAACAATCTTGTCTGCTCCATCACGTTGAACGAACGGCATCAGAACCTTCCTCTCGCGTCGATCCAACCATCAGTTTGAAGGGCGACGGTGCCGGCGGTCGAAGTGGAAGTGACGGCAACACGCACCTGCGAGGAGGTATTGGTCACCACATCGAAGGCAGAAGCCCCCCAGGAATTGCTTGAAAAAGGCGCGCCAGAGATCGGTATAACCATTGATGCGGAGCCAGCATTGCCCGACATGGCGGTTTGATCGGTGATTTCTGGCGAATAGACAGACATCGTGACGAAGTTGCTTGCCGTCGTTTGGATTGCGCCGCGCAGCCTGGCTTTGACTCTGACACCACTCGGCACAGAGATCGTGACGGATGTTGCGCCCGATGCAGAGTTGCCGTTGCGGTCCATGACTGGAACTGTCCAGATGAACTCGTCTCCTACCTGAAGGAAGGCCGTTACCTGCGAAGATCCGTTCGTGCGGATGGAGCCGAGACGCCGCCGCGCAGTGTAGCCGCTTGGCATTGTCGGCGCCGTAGTGCTAAGCGACAGGAGTGCGTCGATCGAGCCGTCACTGTCCTTGCGGATCAAATGGACATGGTACCAAGTGCTCGGCGCGATTGAGCCCGTATCAAGAGCACCGTTACCGGAGCCGGCAGCCCAGGCCGAAAGAGATTTCGTGATAGCTGAGCCGAGCACCATATTGTAGGTAGAGCCGCCGTCTTCATTAGTACAACCGCCTACAGAGATGCCCACACTCGTGGTCGATCCCTGCGAGAGTATCAAGCCGTAGAGAGAGCCGAGGGGCCACGTCGCCGCATTCGAAGACCAAGCGGGCGCACCCGAAACGATCGTAAGAACTTGGCCGTTGGAGCCCGCCGAGGTCAGCCCTGTACCCCCGTTGGTAACCGGGAGCGCCCCGCTGACATGCGTCGTCAGACCGACCTTGCCCCAAGAAGGCGCAGCGCCCACCCCGCCGGAACGCAACACGTTTCCTCCGGCCACATCCGCCAAGGCGGCAAGCGTAGTGGCACTGTCGGCGTAAAGAAGATCACCGATGGAATATGCAGTTGGAATGCCGGGTATCCGCTTGTTTTCGAGGATATACCAATCCCAATTCGCGGCATTGACCAGAATGGCTCCATAGGGGGTGAGTGTATAGCTTCCGCCAGAGGCAGAGATACCATCCCTGGTGTAGAGATAATTGCCGGCCGGCACTGTAATCGTGACAGTCGCATTCGTAGCATTGAAGATCGCATACTCGATCGACTTGGGAGAAGCGCTGTTGTCCGGCAGATTATAAACTGTACCTCCTTCGATGCGGATGATGGAGTGCGTATCGGAGGGGGACAAAGTCGCGTTCGCAGAATAAATTTTTAGCTTTGGTCGGGCGTTGATTTCTCCTTGTACGAAAGATGTCGTGGCGATACTAGTGTCATTGTCGCCGACTTGTGGCGTCGGTGCAGTAGGATTCCCGGTAAATGCGGGGCTATCCTTGCCAACAATACTTCCCGTTGAATAAAAGTAGTTGAATAAATCGAAAACATATTTTGTACTGGCAACATCATTGCTACCAATTGGATTGGCGGCGGGATCTGATGATATGGTTTGTGCGCCAACGGAAAAAGTTGGTTTCGTCGTCCAGGTCTGCACCGTATTGATCTTCGCAACATTCGCGATTTGAATGCCGCTACCCTTGATCAGCTTGCCGGTGGCTCCATCGAACAGCACGACCTCATTCGCTGCCACGCCACCAGCAGGCCCGGTGACATCGCCACCGACAGCCGAGCCAACCGCAGTTACCTTGGGGTGAAGCGGATCGGTATTGTCGATCTCGATATTCAGGCCCGCCTGCAATCCCTGCACGGCAGTGTCGGCCTTTGCTCCCTGTGCCGCGGTGGCGAACGCCGTCGACGGCTGGAACGCTGCCGATCCAAGGGAGGAGGTATTCGCTTTTAGGTCGAGAGCGGCCTGCGTGGCGGTGCTGATCGGCTTGTTGAGGTCGGAGGTGTTGTCGACGTTCCCCAGGCCGACACTAGCCTTGTTGGCCTTGCTGTCCGTGTAGGCCTTGGCGCTGTTCAGTGTTGCGGTGTCGGCGGCAGCCTGGGCGCTGGAAACGGGCTTGTTCGTGTCTGCGGTATTGTCGACATTGCCGAGTCCTACATCAGCCTTTGCACCGGAGAAGGCCACCGCCGCAAGCGCGGAGGTGTTGGCCTTGGTGTTCAGCGCGGCCTGCGTCGCCGTCGAAATCGGTTTGTTGAGGTCGCTGGTATTGTCGACGTTTCCGAGGCTGACATCACCTTTGACGAGGGTCACGGCGCCCGTCCTGCCAGCAACCGACGTCACGGTGTTGACCTGCGCGCCAGCTTGAATCCCATCGAGCTTCGCCTTGTCGGCGGGCGACATCAGGCCGGCCGCCGTTTGGTTCGCCAGGGCGCCGAGGGCGACGACCTGTTCTTTCAGCCTCTGACCCCACATGGTGATGCGATCGAGCGCTCGGTTGATCGTTGGCGCCGGCAGAGGGCCGCCATCCTGCAGATCGACCGATTGAGTGAGCGGCACGTCGCGGTAGATGATCAGCGTGGTACCCGTTGTCGGCGCGGCCGTCATGGTCACGCTGCCGCCTGCAGGTGAACCGGCGCCGGTCACCATATAGTCCATGCCGAGCGTCTTGGTGACGGTCGCCCCGTCTGCGGCCTGAATCTGCACTACAAGATCGGTGTTGGCCGTAAACGGGGGCGGGAAAGCGAAGACGGTTGTGCTGCCGTCGCCAGCATAGGTACGGCGATTGTCATAGCTGGGAATGGTCATGGAGGCTCCGGCAAACAGAATTCCGCCTGTGAGGCGGGACTTTGGGGGCGGATGTGGAGTTGAGGAGCGACGGAGAGGGCACGAAACGAGATGTTCTCGGCGGTGAATCGAGATAGGTGGCGTGGGCATCGGCGCCGAGCTCAACGGCCGGCGTTTATAGTGCCTGGCATACAGAAGGCGTGATCGGGCGATGTTCGCCGGTGGCTGCAACATGTGACGCCATCGCCGTACGCAGAGCCTGGAACCCGGCTTTCCACTCTTCCGGGCTGACGGCAGGCGATCTATCCAAACGGAGGAGCATCCTCATCAATGTTAGGCCTGCGTCTTTCGCCGGAAGGTCAAGCCGTTTTTCCCAATCGCCCCAGGCCGCCGAACAGGGTGCCGGCTGCATTGAAGTATCCGCCGGTCTGGGCATTCCTGCCGGCGATGTTGGCGAGCCTGGCCTGGTAGTTCAGATTGTTGGCCTGGTTCTTGGCGTTCCAGCGAATGGCGGCGATGTCGAGCGCGCCTTCGCTGGCGGTCGAGCCGATGACGTCGGAGGGCGAGCCGTCGAGATTGACGCCGGAGCCGCCGGTAAGCGCGGTTTGCGTGCCGATGGTGCTGTCGATCTGGTCCTGCTTGCGGCTGGCCTGGTACTCGCCGGTCATCGTCTCGATCTGGGCCTGGCGGCGATAAGCCTCGGCCTGGGCGTCGGCCTGGGCCTTGGCGGCGTTGCCCTGCTGGATGGCGCCGATGGTCGACAGGCCGGTGCCGGCGATCGAGGCTGCCGTGCCAAGGCCGATGCCCGAAATGGCGGAGCCGGCGGCGGAGGCTGCGGAAGCCAGTCCGGCTCCGATGGCTGCAAAAAGCGGTGGGCACATGGTCAGGGCTCCGGATCGGTGTTGAGTGTGATGGAACGGATCGTCGCCGGCAGCGGGCCGTCGGTGATCAGCATGAGTTCGCCTTTGTCGCCCCAACTCGTTTGCGGACGGGCGTCGTAGAAGCCGGTGGCGAGCGGGGCGGCTGCGCCGAGATCGTCATTGGTATGGCGCAGGGTGATCTCCTCGGCCGTCGCTTCGTCCCGGCCTGCGCGCAGCGAGCCGGTAGAGAGGAAGTCGATCTTGGCGAAGACGATCTTCTTGCGCCGCCCCAGGCCCGAACCATCGCCGGCTGAAGCGGGGGAGGGCATCAGGCGGGCGCGTGAGAGGTAAGGCAGGCCAACGGTGATCGTGCTGGCCGGCCGCCCCGAGGCAAGCGAAACAGCGCCGCCGGCGACGATCTGGTCGGTTTCACGCGCGCCATCCGCTAGGATCGCGACGCGCTGGCCCTCGAGGTGGCCAAGTCCGGTGACGCCGGTTGCGGGGGCGCCGCCATACTGCAGAGCACAGTCGAGATACCATGCCTTGTCGGGCGTAACGGTCGCCGCCTCGAAGGGCGCCGCCATGCGCTCGATATAGCGTCTGCTCACGCCGCCGATCATGCGCCGGACGATCAGCCACACCTCGTTCCTGCCCTGGCCGGGCATGGTGGCGCAGCTCTCGACGAAACCGCTGCCGCCCATAAGATGGCGATGCAGGCCAGCCATGGACTGGTCCTTTTCATAGGTCAGGCCGATCAGTTCGCCTTTGCCGTTGGGCAGCCACACCACGCTGTCGGGCTCCTGGGCATAGGAGAGCTCAGCGATTCCGGCAGCGAACAGGTGATCCGAAAGCACGGAGATATCGGGTGTCGCATAGCCGGCTCCGCTGTCGCCCTGGACAAATTCGCGGAGCGCCTTACCGAAGCTGGAGACGAAGACCGTGGAGCTTCCAACCTTCACGGGCCGGATCGCTTGCGAGCCATAGGTCGAGGCGAGGGCCTGCCGGAAATTGTTGGCCGAGAAGGGCAGGTTCGGGCTATCGCGTCCCATCGTGCGGGCTGCGCCGGCCGTGCCAATCAGGAGATCCGCGCCTTCGGCGATCCACTGGATTTCGTTGACATCGGTAAGAGTGAAGGAAATCGCGTCGTCGTCCTTCACCGGAACGGAGACGGAGAAGTCCAGCTCGCGCCCGTAGCCGCCGGTCTTGGTCGCCCAGATACCGGAGGGTTGGGTGTTGGTGCGGGCGTAGACCTTGCGCTGCTCGAAAGTGGCGACATGAGCCGGCCAGCCGGGTGTTTCACCCCAGGCGCCGAAGCGCCATTGCAATGTGCCTCGCGCCGACGGCAGCGGGCCGCCTGTGGCTTTCACCGTGACTATCGTAGACGAGGTGACGCTAACGATCTGAAAAGGGTGATAGATCGAGTCCGATCCAAGTAGGGTGATGAAACGGCCAACGTCACTGGACTGGAACCCGGTATCGTTGTTGATCCCCGCAATGCTGGATGCGGTAATCGTGATCGTTGCGGCATTCGGCGGCAACTCCAACATACGGAGCGAAGCAATATCGAGTTCGGTGCCGGCGTTGTTGCTGGCGACGTTGATCCGGTAATAGCGATAGGTAGTTGTGTTGGAGAACAGGTAGGAGCGAGTTTCGTTGTTGCTCCACCCAGTTTGGCCAAACTGGCTATCTAGAACGATCCAGGTGGACCCGTCATCACTGCCTTCGAAAGTCCAGGACTTAGGAGCGTTCATAGGCCCGTTGTTGCTGGGATCGCCAGGATTCAGATAGTTGCTTGTCTGAACGCTATAGCCAACAATGACCTTGGATGCCGCAAATTGATAGGACAGCCATCCAACCTTGTCCGTGGTAGTCCAGAAGGTGCTTCCATTGCCATCGAAGGCGCGGAATGGACCAAATCCAGCCAACGAGTCTGATGCCGAGCAAACACCAGACGGTGCTGTGTCGGAGGTCATGACCGGTACCGCATTCCCGGTGCCAGATGGAGTCAACGTAGTTGCCGTGTTATTGACGGGCAGATACGGTCCATCCTTTGCGGGGACGGTCTCGATCGACCATGACGTGTCGCTCAGCCGCTTCACTCGCCGCGGTTGGTAGCCCTTGTGCGTGATGTCGAGCACGTCGTTGGTTTGATCGAAATCGAGCTGGAACAGGTCCGCATCGGCATAGGGATGGGTTACTTCCACGCTGCCGACCCGCCCGCCCAGCGTGTAGACCCTGAATACGCCGGCGTTGAACACCAGCATATAGGCCTGGCTCGCCGAGAAGATGAAGGGAATGAAGCGGGCGGGGCGGGAGGAATCCTTCACCTCCTGCACGAATTGCGTGCCGGGGCGGCGCGTGAGGCCGCCCTGGCGCATCACCATGAAGTTCTGGCATTCCTTCAGCCCGGTCTTGAAATGCTCGAGATCGGCGCGGCTGTGCAGCTTGGGAGAAAGTTCGCCGCGCGAGAAGACCGGCTTGAGTTCATAAGCGCCCATCAGGAACGAGCCTCGATCCAGAAATTGTCTTCGGGGTCATCCGGCGTGCCTTCCAGTGCGTCGATCGCCTGCGCTTCGGAAAGGGCGACCTGCGTCTTCTGCCCGAGGGATTCGGCATAGGAGGCCTTGCCGGTGACGAAATGCGCCGCCTTCTGCGCCAGGGCCAGGGCGAGCACATCGGTGAATTGCTGGTCGAACTGGCCGGTATTGTCGACACGCCTGACATAGCGGACGGGGCGCGGGGCCGGCTCGTCGGTGAGGATCTGGCTGCCCTCGATCTTGTGCGGAACGGTCTTGCCGCTCTCTGTCCCGTCCGCGGTCAGCGGCATCACGCGCAGGCAGTCCACCGGCAGCTCGTAGGCGTGGGCCCAACCAAAGGCCGGCGGCGTCGCCGATTCCGGCAGGAGGGTGCGTGCCATCGCGAAATTCCAGGGATGGCGGCGCATCAGGCTCCAGGCCATCGGCCAGAAATTGCGCCGAAACCAGCGCGCCACGGCCGAATTGTCGTCGATGGAGGCCAGAGGCGCCTCATCGAGATAATCCAGGGCGAGGTTGCAGATCTCGGTGATGTCGAGATTGACGGACATGGGGCCTCCAGGCCGCGAAAAATTGCTCTCGTCGGGGCGGCGCGGACGCGAAACATCGCGCGCCGCCCGGTCGGATCTGAAGCGTGGCCTTACCTGAAGGCGTTGGCCTGCTTGTATTCGGCGAGCCGGCGGGTCACGATCTCGATCGGCGTCGCCTCGTCGATCGCGCTGCCGGCATCGTCGACGAGCTTGGCCTTGACCGCCTCGGCACGGATGGCGGCATCGACGTCCTCGGCCTCCTTCCGTGCCTCGCGCTCATTGGCCTTGTCCGGGACGAGCTCGAGATGCTCGTCCTCCTCGCGGACCTTGCCGACGAGCTCGACTTCCTCGCCCGCCTCGATGATGCGGCCATCGACATAGGCCTTGGCCTTGACGAGATAGCGCGCCATCTCAGAAGCCCCCCACATTCAGGCCGGAGGGGTAGTTGACGATCGCCTCGCGGTCGGCGACGAGGCCCGCCGTCACCGTGCCGGCGGCGAAGGTGCCGGCCACGGTGTACTGCACGCCGAGATAGCGCTGGCGCTGGGCGTCGAGCGAGAGCGCGGGCACCTGCACGCGCAGCCATTCCGAACCGGCGGTGAGGCTGGCAGCGGGGATGGCCGGCGTCTGTACGATGACGCTGGGAGACGACAGGTCCGCACTGGCCGACGTGATATAGGCGAACTGCACGGAGGTGCCGCCGGTGAGTGCGGTATTGACGCGGATCACCAGTTCCAGGCTGTCGCCAGGGCCGAGATCGCGGGGCTGGGTGAGGTCGATGGTGTTGGTCGAGACGGCGCTGGCGGTGATCGCCTGCTTGTCCGACAGCAGAAGTTGCTGGTCCAGGATCATGGACTTGGCTCCGATGATGGGAAGGAAAGGGAAGGACGCGTGAAGCGTGGCAATCCCTCCCCGGTTTCGGGGAGGATGGCCCGAAGGGCCGGCAGGGGAAGCGTGGCGCTACTCTCCCCCTCCCGTCGCTGCCCTGCAGCGACACCTTCCCCGCAGCCGGGGAAGGATTGAGCGCCTCATTCTGAAAGGCAGGCGGATCTCAGACCACGCGGGCCTCGGTGTTGAGAAGCTGGTCGGTCAAGCGCACCGGGATGCCGCGGAACGAGAGGAAAGGCTGGCCCTGGGCGTCCGTCACCGTCTGGAAGGCGAGGGTGGACTTTTCCATGGCCTGGATGTCGCCCCAGGTCTTCACCGCTCGGTTCACATAGAAGGCAGGCTTGCCCATCTTGAGCGAGGGGATCTTGTTGATCGCCCGCACCATCAGGCGGTAGAGGTTGGGCGGCGTCGCCGACTGCAGGCCGCCGGCGGCCGTGGTGGTGTCGATATTGGCGATGCGCACGGCATAGCGCCAGTCGCGTACGGTCAGCCCGCACTTCCACTGGTATTTGGTCTGGTAGGCCTGGTAGCGCCCGCCATTGGGATCGAGGATCGGCGCCGAGGTGGTGACGTCCTGATGGGTGAGCCCGGCTGTGGTGCCCTTGGGATAGATGCCGTGGATGGTATTCGGCCCCCACACCACCAGCCAGATCGAGGTGTTGGAGGCGCCGGTGCCGCCGGCATCGATGACGTTGACGCCGTTGCCGGCGCTGAGGCTGGAATAGCGCGGCGACAGGCCGGTGATGCGGTCGGGGTTGACGCCCACCGATTCATAGAACAGCGCCTGGGCGAATTGCTGGTTCATCGCCTCGATGAAGGCGGTGTCCTCGGTCAGGCGGAAGGCGGCGGTGTTGCCGTTGAGATCGGCGAGGTCCTTGTCGATCACTGAATAGGTTTCCAGCATGCCGCAGACATCGGTGATCTGGGCCGTGGTGCTTTTGGCCGGCGGCACGCCGTAATTGAGGCGCCGCCAGGTCGCCTGCGGCAGGCCGGTGCGGATCGTGGTCTTGTGCCCGGTGGGCAGGTTGCCCTCGATCCAGGGAATGTCCTGCAGCGGTTCGTTGAGCTGGGACAGGAGCTCGGCTACCACGGCGGGCTTGCCGTTGGGGTCGAGGCGCTTGGTGACATCCACCAGCGTGGGATAGGAGTTGCCGATCACGGCCATGGTCTGCTTCCTTGAAAAAAGGTCTCACCGCCGGAACGGATCGACCGGATAAAGGGTCTCGGCTGCCGATCTCGACTGAGCCGCCACACCGCCGGTTGCGAACTGGTCTTCCGCGTAGAGCGCCCGGCCCGCCCGCGCCATGGCCTGGGCCAGAGCGGGGGAGAGCACATAGCCGTCGGGCGACAACAGCCCGTTCGACTTGAGCTCGCCGATCAGCGCCTCGCCGCCGTTCTGGCGGATGAAGCGATCGGCGAACTCGACATTCTGGCGGAAGGCCTGCGAATTCCTGTCGCCCCAGGCCTTGGTCAGGGCTGCCTGCGCGGCTTCGCCGCGCTCCACGATGGCCTGCACATAGGTCGATTGCTGCCCGGCCTGGTGCTGCACGAAGCGATCGTGGAGGGATTGGGCCTGCCTCGGCGTGAGGCCGGCCTCATGTGCCCAGTTCCGATAGGCGCCGGCGCTGTCGCTGTCATAGGCGAAACCCTCGGGCAGGCCCTGGGGCATGCGGAATTCATAGCCTTCGGCCGTCTCGGGCCGGCCGAGTCTGGCATGGAAGGCCTGCCATTCCTCGGGCCCGGCATCGGCGGCCGGCGGTATGAGGGCCCTGGCCTTGAGCTCGTTGTATTCCGTCTGGAGCCTGTCGGCGTGGTGCGCCGACTCGACCAGGGGATCAAGCGCCTTGTAGCCTTTGCTTTCGACCCATTGCCGGCTTTCTGCATTGCGCAGGCCCGCAAGGAAGTCTGTCGCGCCGCCGGCCGGCGACCCGTCATTGGCCGGAGGAACGGTGGCGTCTGCCGGGGTTCCCGCCATGGCGGCCCCAGGGTTTGCCGGATCCATCATCAGATGATGCCCTCGTTGGAACTGGCGATGGCCTCGGTGCGCGCGGCTTGCACCAGCGCGGCCTTCTCCTCGTCAGTCAGGTTGAGAAAACGAAAGAGCCGCCCGAAGGCGGCTCGCTTGCCATCCGAAAACGCGCGGTCGTCGGGTGGGATGCCTTCCCCGTTCACCCGGTAGAAGCCGGTGTAGTCGGCGAGGTCGGCGAGGACGATCTGCACGTCCTCGTTCCTGATATCGAAGACGTTGTGATAGGCGAGCGCCAGCTTGAGCGCGGCCTCGCCGCCGCGGGCGCGCCGGAACAGCCTGGCGAGCGCCAGCCAGTTGATCGCAAGGGCGGCGCGCGCGGGGCCGCCGGAGGGATTGGGCATGCGGGGCTTCCGATTTGGGCAACAAAAAACCCCCGCCGAAGGCGGGGGTGGGGGATGGGACATGTTCAAGGATGGGGGGGGGGCCGGCGAGGACCCGGAACCATTGCATTCGCCGGAAGCGGAATGGTCTCGCGACAGGCTCGCATGTGGCTGCGATCAGCGTGCCCGCAGGGAGTTGGTGTCGCACCTTCGAGCGTGGCGTAAGGACGCTGGGGGGCGGCGGCCCCGGGAAGGGGCCGACAGTCTCTGGCGGGTGGTCAGTGGGTCACAGTGTTGCAGGACCGGGCGGGTCAGCTCCGGTTGCGATGCTTGGAAGGCAGGCTGGAGGGCCGGCCAAGCCCGGCAATGAGAAGGGCCGGGCCGATTTGATGCGTGTTATCGACGAAAGAGTTCCTAGGGGATGGAGGCCGAGCTTCTTCGCCAAAGCGAGCGCAGGGCACAAAAAAACGCCCAGACCTTTCGGCCGGGCGCGTTTTCTCATAGTCTCAATTTGCCATATCGGCTGATCGGCGTCAACCCCATAGTCGGCAAAGAATATTCAATCCGCAGCGCAGATCACCGAGTTCGGCGTGCTGATCCTGCAGGATGCAGGTCTTGAGAGCTCGGAGATAGCGCTTGCCGTCAGGCGCATCGTTAAGGGCGGTGAACATGTCCTCATAGCACCGGCGCACCTTGGCAATCGTCTCGGCATCGCCAGCCTCTTCGCCATGACCGCCGCCGCCCGGCATCAGCATATCGAGCGAGCGCGGATTGAGCGAGGCAAAGCCCATGACCTTGGCGTAGCGAACCACGGTGACGCCGAAGCGGCAGCCCGCCTCATATTGCCGGGCATTGATCTCTTGCTGCAGGCAGAGCCGTCCGAACACGGAGCCGGCGAGCTGGCTGCGTGCGTCCCCTGGCCGGACGCCCACGCGAATACGGTTCCGGGTGGCCGTGGCGGTGATTTCGGCGACGCTCTCGCGCTGGAGCCGGCCCGACGGTTCGCGTTGACGGATCTTCAAGAAAGGAGAGGGGCGCATTTGGGGCGGCCTCCTGATGAGAGAAAGGATCGAGGGGAAAAGCAAAAAAGAGGCGAACATCGCGCATCGTGGTCGACGAAGTTATTAAGTCGGCTTATAAATTTAACACCCCCTCAGTGCGGATGAGGTGTCGCCCCGGCTGATCGCATTGAAGGGGAGGGGATCCAGGACCACACGGCAGTGGCGCTCGACCCCTGGATTGTCTTCCCCGCCGCTTTGCCCGCACCGGGAATGACGGCGTTGCCGATCACGGTTGCTTCAGCGCTCGAGAAAGCCGGCACACATCTCGGCGGGCGAGCCGATGGGAGAAAAGTCGAGGGCACGCCAGCTGTCGAGGGGCATCGCCGTCTCCGACCGCAGGGCGTAGCTTTCCCAGCGCTTGTCGAAGCCGTGTTCGCGCCGGATGTCGTCGAGATGCTGCAGGGCTGCCCGGCGATAGGCCTGCGCCTGGCGATCCTGCTCGCTCGTCTCCTCGCTCTCGCCTTGGGAAGGGCCGAGCTGGGCCAGGAGGGCGACCACGGCACGATGATTGCGACCGAGGGCTCGGGCGATCTGACGCAGATTGGCCCCTTTGGCGCGCAGGGCACGCGCGGTTTCGAGCTGGTCCGCCGCACGATAGTGCCGGGGCTTGCTGTTCGGCATCGCCATGTGGATCTCCGATGAAAGGGATGGGGGAAAAGGGGAGCCGGAGGGCGGGCGCTCATCGCAGCCAGGCAGCGACCAGGCTGACTGTTGCGGCCAGGAGTCCGCCGGAGAGAGCGCACAGGGCGAGGGCAAGCAGCCGGCTGCCACCGTCGGGAGCTGCATCCGGCCGTGCGTCGGCTGCGATGTCGTGGTGGGCAATGCCCGGATCGTCCGGCTGCTGCATGAGGCGGCCTCCTTCTTGCTGTCGTCGAGCCACGGTCCGCCACGGCGCCGCGGGACGCCTCCGGATTTCCGGGAGGCGATGCGGCGCGCGCAAGGCGCTTGCCTGATCTGTTTTTCCGCACTGCCTGCCGGG
This sequence comes from Labrys sp. LIt4, assembly GCF_017813775.1. Taxonomy (NCBI): domain Bacteria; kingdom Pseudomonadati; phylum Pseudomonadota; class Alphaproteobacteria; order Hyphomicrobiales; family Xanthobacteraceae; genus Labrys; species Labrys sp. LIt4. The sequence goes on along the minus strand of NZ_JAGIPY010000012.1, from coordinate 107,540 downwards.
AGATACCGCCTCCTCGAGGTCACTAGTCCTGAGTCGGTTGGGGCGAGCGATGGCTATGACTCGAATGTACCCATTATGGGTACATCAGGCAAGGAGGATGTTCCCAAAAATAACGCTGGCCACACTGTAATTTTTGAGGCATCGTACCCGTATGGGGAACAATCTCAAAACATTGCGCACCGCCAAGGGCCTGTCACAGGAAGCGCTTGCCCGGGCAATGGGTACAACCCGGACCCAGCTCGTGAAGCTGGAGCGGGGCGAGCGGCGCCTTTCGGACATATGGATCGTGCGGGCCGCCGCGGCGCTGAAAGTCGATCCCGGCGATCTGATGTCGAACCGCCTGCAACTCGCCTCCTTCGATCCCGACGAGCACCAGCCCGACGGCTTCTTCGAGCCGGAGGCGCCCGAGCCGCTCGATCCCGATGCGCCGCCGCGCATTCCCAGCAATGGCATCGTCGAGGTCGACGCCCGCGCCGGCATGGGGGGCGGCGGGCAGGTGGCGCATGCCTATTACCGCGACGGCGACAAGATCGAGACGCGGGACGCGGTCAAGCCTGATGCGTGGGTGTTCCCGCCCTGGTTCCTGCGGGGAATCGGCGCCAAGCCGGGGGAGTTGCTGATTATCGAGGCCAAGGGCGATTCCATGCGCCCGACCATCGCACCGGGCACGCCGCTGATCATCGATACCCGCCACCGCATCCCCTCGCCCGATGGCATCTATGCCATCCGCGACCGCTGGGGCGACATCCAGGCCAAGCGTATCGAAACCTCCAAGATCCTCGGCGACAACACCATCCGGGTGATCAGCGACAATGGTGGCCATGTCCAGATCGCCCGCAGCGAGGATGAGCTGCAGATCGTCGGCAAGGTCGTCGCCGGCTGGCATTTTTTCTGATTTCGTCACAGCTTGGGTTGACAAAATGTACCCATATTGGGAACATTGTTCCCATGAGCCACGGGGCTTGCCGTAATGGGAGATGTCAGCCATGTCCGACTATACCCTGGCCTTCGAGGAGCTTCATCTCGTGGAGATCGGCGGCCTGCTTGCCGGGCCTCTCGATGGCGCCGCTCACATCGGCTTCGGTCTCTCCCCCACCGCGATGCGCTTCGACAGCATAAAGCTCAACGTCTGGAATCCCAGGGAGCGCAAGGCATCCTTTACGACGCTGAGGGAGGGCGATCCCTGGTTTGACGAAATCTGCAACGCCCTCGTCATCGACGCCGTCTATGGGGCCCTGATCGCCGAGGCCGTGGAAGGGCATTGGTGCCAGAAGCCGAGTGCCTATGACCGCGCCCGTGATCGCCGGGAGGCGGCGTGAGGCCGGCGCAAGCGGAACCATATTGGGGTGAGGCGATTTCCAATCGAACTATCTGTCGACTATTCCAGAAAATGCGCCAGGGTTGGGCCTTGATGTGAGCGGCGCAGCGGAAAGCCCTGGGTGGACGGGCTCATCGTCAAGATCACCGGCTCCGGTGGATGGGGCAGCAACGGAGCGTTCATTCCGTTGTTCGATCGCGTAGTACTGTCGGCACCGACAGCCCGTCCGGCTATGGCTGGTATTCAGACCTTGCCACACGGATCGCCGAATTTCTCGGTCGGGAAGCGATGGAAGATGGCGAGAACCAACTGATTCACCCGAAGAGGGACTATCCGGCGTGAGTCTGCGTCTGCTGGCCCTGCCAAATACTATCGTCCTGGATCGCCGCCAGCGGCAGCATCCCCTAACTAGGCGCCCACGGCGTCGAGGCGCGCCTTGAGGTCGGCAACCTGCTCTTCCAGGGCGCGCACGCGCTCCTCGAGTTCTGCGATGGCCGATGTGGACGCTGCGGCGGGGCGCGGAGCCGGGGCAGCGAGCATGGAGACCTCGACATCGCCCGACAGCAGATGGGCGAAGCGGTCCTCGCGCTGGCCCGGCGCCCGCCCGATTTCCTTGACCAGCGGCGGGCGGGCGCTGGCGAGCAGATCGAGCTCCTGCCTGATCTCGTCGGCCGAGCCGAAGCTTGCCATGCGGTCGGTCCGGGTCTGCAACTCGTTCAGGGTCTGGGGGCCGCGCAGCAGCATCACCGCCAGCAGGGCCGATTGCTGCTTGGTCAGGTTGAAGCGCTGGCCGGCGAGATGCTCATAGCGCTCGACGCGCGAGCCGAAGGCGCGGCGCACCAGCCCCTGTTGTTCCAGCGTCGCGAGCGTGTGGCCGATCTCGCCCGGCTCCAGGGCCATGACCGGCTCGCGCGACGTCTTCTGATTGGCTGCGGCCTGCAGTGCGTTCAGCGTCAGCGGATAGGCGTCCGGCGTCAGCAACTGCTTTTCGATCAGGCAGCCGAAGACGCGGGCTTCCATGGCATTGAGAAAGGGCGGTTCCTGGGACATGCGAAGGCAGCCTGTTTGCGCAAGGGGATCGGCTTCGAGTGCTACCCGCTCACCGATCATAACTCAACTGGCGAGCAGGCATTCCTTCTGCGGCTTGCGGGGGCGTGTGCTCTGATCCATACCGGAGGCACAAGTTGGCTGCCTCTTCGACGGGGATGCCGGCAGAGGGAGGCGGCATGAACGGCAGGGGCTTGAGTAGCAAGACGGCGCTCATCACGGGCATGACGGGCCAGGACGGCTATTACCTCACCAGGCTGCTGCTGGAGAAAGGCTATCAGGTCCACGGCATCAAGCGGCCGTCCTCCTCCTTCAACACGGCGCGGCTCGATGCGATCTACCAGGATCCGCATGTCGAGGGACGGCGCCTGCATATCCATTATGCCGACATGCAGGATGGACAGAGCCTGGTACGGGTGGTCGATGCCGTGCAGCCCGACGAGATCTACAATCTGGCGGCACAGAGCCATGTGCGCGTCAGCTTCGACATGCCCGAATATACCGCCGACATCGATGCGGTTGGGCCGCTGCGCCTGCTGCAGGCGATCCGCACTCTCAAGCTGGAAGGGCGCTGCCGCTTCTATCAGGCCTCCACCTCCGAGCTTTATGGCGGCCGGAGCGATCAGCCGCAGGACGAGAGCTCGCCCTTCAATCCGCGCAGCCCCTATGCCATTGCCAAGCTCTATGCCCATTGGACCACGGTGAACCATCGCGAGGCCTATGGCCTGCACGCCTCGAACGGCATCCTGTTCAATCACGAAAGTCCGCTGCGTGGCGAGACCTTCGTCAGCCGCAAGATCACCCGGGCGGTGGCGGCGATCGAGGCTGGCCGGCAGGACAGGCTCTATCTCGGCAATCTTGAAGCCCGGCGCGACTGGGGCCATGCCCGCGACTATGTGGAGGGCATGTGGCGCATGCTGCAGCAGGACAAACCCGATGATTACGTGCTCGCGACGGGCCGGGCCCATTCGGTGCGCGATTTCGTCGAGCGGGCCTTCGCTCATGTCGGCCGCTCTCTCGATTGGATCGGCGCCGGCCTGGAGGAGAGGGGGGTCGACCGGGCCAGCGGGCGCGAACTCGTCAGCATCGATCCGCGTTATTTCCGTCCCACCGAAGTCGACCATCTCGTCGGCAATGCCGCCAAGGCGCGAAGCATGTTAGGGTGGCAACATCATACGAGTTTCGAGGCGCTGGTCACGGAGATGATGACCGCCGATCTCGAAGCCGAGCGCGGCAATAATAGGGCTGGATGAGACGGGCCGAGAAAGCTATAGCGTTTTGCGATTGGACGGAGTCACCAAGAATCGCAAAGACGCGTCAGAACAATGAGTTAGAGCAAATTAGCGTTCACGCTTGAACGCGCTTTGCTCTAGGGCTCCGCAGACCTATCTCTGCTCTCCTCGGCAAGGTACCAGGCATAGGTCTCGGCGAGGCCTTCCTCGAGTCCGATGCGAGGGCGCCAGCCAAGCGCGGCGATACGCGATGAATCCATCAGCTTGCGCGGCGTGCCGTCCGGCTTGCTGCGATCATGCCTGGTGCCACCAGCATAGCCGACGACGCGTTTCACCACTTCCAGCAGTTCCAGGATCGTGATGTCCTGTCCGGCTCCGATATTGATCGGCTTCTCGTCGGAATAGGTCTTGGCGAGGCGCACCAAAGCGTCGGCGCAGTCGTCGACATGCAGGAATTCGCGCCGGGGCGTGCCGCTGCCCCAGATCTCGATGGAGGGTGCCTCCTGCAGTTTGGCTTCGTGCACCCGCCGGATGAAGGCGGCCAGGACATGGCTCGACGCCAGATCGAAATTGTCGTGCGGGCCATAGAGATTGCAAGGCATGGCGGCAATGAAGTCGCAGCCATGCTGGCGCCGATAGGCCTGGGCCAGTTTGAGTCCGGCGATCTTGGCGATCGCATACCACTCATTGGTCGGCTCGAGCGGGCCTGACAGGAGCTGGTCTTCATCGATCGGCTGGGCGGCTTCCCGGGGATAGATGCAGCTCGATCCTAGCATCACCAGTTTGCGGATCCCCGCTCGCGCGGCCGCATGCACGACATTGGTTTCGATGGCGAGGTTGTCGTAGAGGAAATCGGCTGGGAGGCTGGCATTGGCGAGGATGCCGCCGACCTTGGCTGCGGCGAGGAAGATCACCTCGGGTTGCGTTCGCTCGATCCAGGCCTCGGTCTCGGCCTGCCGCCTGAGGTCGAGCTCGGCCCGGCCGGCCGTCAGCAGGGTGCACCCCTCGTTTTGCAGCCGCCGCATCAGGGCGGCACCGACCATGCCGCGATGGCCGGCGACCCAGACCCTTTTGCCTTCCAGCGACATCATGGAGATCACACCCCGTTTCGATTTCGGCTGCCTCCTCTATAGCAGGACCCCAAAAACAAAAACCCGGCATAAGCCGGGTTCCCGTCGAAATCCGTTTGACCGGATCAGAACTTGTAGCTGACGCCGACCGTCGCGGTCGTCTGGGTCCAGCCGGCCTTGACGCTTGGATCCGTGACCACATAGCGCTTCTTCTGGAAGTCGGTGTAGCGCACTTCCACGCGCCCGATCCAGTTCTGGGTGAAGGCATATTCAGCGCCGGCGCCAATGGTCCAGCCCACATGCGTGTTGGTGTCGCTGGTACCGTAGGCGTTGCCGAACAGCTGCCCCCGATCCGACAGCTTGCCTTGCGCAAACGCGACGCCGCCGGTGGCATAAAGCAGGATGTTGTCGAAGGCATAGCCGGCGCGCAGGCGAACCGAACCCTGCCATTCGCTCTTCATCTGCAGACGGCCAGTCCAGGAACCACCAGCATAGTTGTAGCGATGGCTGCCCTTGACGTCGGCGTAGTCGATATCGGCTTCGGCACCGACGACGAACTGATTGATCTGGTAATTGTAGCCGGCATGGGCACCGCCGACGAAGCCGTTCATGTCGAAATGATCGGCTGCGATATTGGTCGGCAAAATCGGGCCATTCTCGGAAGAATGATTGTCGCTTTCACGACCCCAGCCATAACCGGCGTGCAGGCCGATATAGGGACCGGACCAGTCAAAGGGCGTGTAGGCTGGAGCAACTGGCTCGACGGCCTGGGGCGCCAGGTCGGCAGCGTTGACGGCACCCGCAAAGAGGGCCACGGCCACCACGGTCGGTGCGAAAACTGCCTTGAACATGATGCCCCCCGTTCTCGCCCGGTACCGAGTCTCGTCCGACACCGAAACATTCCTATGTACGAAGCTATGGGAGAGCCGTGATTCCAAGTCAAAGGAATTGCCCGGCGTGTCGGGTGTCCGCCACATTTTCGCCACGAGATGTGGCGGATGGGTTACAGTATTCCGGTACCGACAACCCAATGCTACCTCTCGCGGCTCAAAAGGGCTCGAAATAATGGTTCGAGACGCATTTCTGGTGATGATTCGCGAGGAAAACAAAGGATCTCTGTCGGTGCAGCCTGATTGACAGCCCCCGATCTCCTACCTACAGCTGAACTATCGGTTTCCTGAATGGCGCACTGCTCAATGCCGAGCCTCCGGTGACGGATAATGTCGCATCGGAGGCTTTGTTTTATCCAGGACGTTGGACTTGTCATGATGCACGGCCGGGTGACCATATCGGCGGCGATGATCGTGAAGAACGAGGCCCGCTTCCTGCCGGGGTGTCTGGATTCGCTGGCAGGCAGGGTCGATGAGATCGTCGTGGTCGATACCGGTTCGACCGACGGAACGATCGAAATCGCCGAGCAGGCGGGCGTGCACCTTCTGCACCAGGCCTGGCGAGGCGACTTCGCCGGCCCCCGCAATTTCGGCCTCGATCATGTTCGAACCGGCTGGGTGCTCTATATCGATGCCGATGAGCGCCTCGGCTTGCCGCGGGGCGGCCGCCTTGCGGACTATATCGATCCCGTGGCCGTCGCCGGTTTCGTCCGTTTCCGGCCCAAGACCAATTTCACCCGCTATCGCGAATGGCGCTTGTTCCGGGCCGATCGGCGTATCCGTTTCGCAGGCATGATCCACGAGACGGCGGTACCTGCCATCAAGGCGGTGGGCCGGCTGGAGGGCTGGCCGGTGGTGCAGACAGATGTCGAGATCGATCATCTGGGCTATGACGGCGACATCTCGCACAAACATCCGCGCAATCTGGCTTTGCTGGAGCAGGCCCTGCCGGGCGATCCGGACCGGCTGTTCTACTGGCATCATCTGGCCGAAACCTATGCCGGGCTCGGCCGGTGGGAAGAGGCGGAGAAGGCCGCCCGGCAAGGCCTCGAACGGGCCGAGGGACAGGACGACGACAATCGCAGCGCGACCGCGAGCCTGCTCCATCAATTTCTGGTGCGGTCCGAACTGCGGCAAGGACGCGACCCCACCGGCCTGATCGCTTCGGCGCTGGCGCGTGAACCCGACGACTATGCCCTGCATTTCCTCAAGGGCCATGCTCTCCTTGTGATCGGCCAGGCGGAGGAGGCCCTCGAGGTCGCGCAATTCCTGCGGGGCATCGATCCGGACCGGCTACCCGACGGCTGGCTCGCCTTCGATCGGGCCCTGTTCGCGGACAAAGCTTGCGAGTTGGCGGCGCTGGCCTGTCTCGATCTTGGCCGGCATACCGAGGCGGGCGGATATTTCGCCGAAGCCTCGCGCCTCGCGCCCGGCGTGCTGGCCTATCGCGTCAAAGCTGCGGCCTTTGGCGGCATCGTGCCTGTGGACCAGTGAGGGCCATTTCGGATGGAACCGACCCGCAATCTCGTGCTGGTGCATAGCCAGGGCTGGCAAAGCGTCGCCGATTTCGAGGCCATCAAGGGCTTCGTCCAGGAGATGGCGCCGGACATCGAGGTGTTCATCGCTTCCAACGATGCCCCGTCTTCCTATACGCGCAAGAAGGCTGCGGCGCGGCCTGCCCTGATCTTCTCGCCGATCCGGCTGCAGCGCTTCAAGCCGGACAGGGGCAGGATCTATCAGGGCCAGCCGATGTCGAAACTCGCCGAGGTGCAGCGGTTGGCGACGGCCGGCGTGCCGGTACCGCCTTTCGAGGAGATCCGCCCCGACACGGTGCTCTCGCCCGAGACCTACGGTCCCCTGGTCGTGGTCAAGCCATCCTACCCCTTCGCATCCTGGGGCCAGGGGGTCGAACTCCAGCACAGGGGCAAGGTGCGCTACCGGCCACCGGAGGACTATCCGCCCGACCATCCCGGGCGGCAGGGACCGATGATCGCGCAGAAATTCATCGATTGCGGGCATGCCATGACTTGCCGCGTCCTGACCCTGTTCGGCGAGACCATCTTCACCTTCGGGCGTGAATCCACCAGGCCGCTGGCGCTCGACCTAGGCAGGGAGACCTATGACGTGGCCGATTTCATGCCGGCACCGCCGGACAATTTCGTCTACGCCACCCATGAGCCCGACATCCTCGCCCTGGCGGCGCAGGCCTACCGGGCCATGCCGGAAGTGGCGCTGCAGGCCTGCGACATCCTGCGGGCGCAGACCGGCGAGCTCTACATCATCGAGGTCAATCCGGGTGGAGGCACCTGGATGTTTTCCAGCAAGCTGGCCGATCGCTATCGCGAACGCCTCGGAGTCGAAGACCTGACGGCGGAATTCGATGCCTTTCGCACCTGTGCCCGCCTGCTGGTGGAACGCACCCGGGCCGAGGCGGAATAGGCAAAGTCATGCTCGATGGTGAAGGCGTTATGCCTCCCTTTCGCCGAGGGTGGACCGCACGCGCAGCCAATGCAGCAGCAGGGCCGCGCCGAGGAAGGCGGTTCCACCGAGATCGGCCCAGGCATCGGCAGCCAGCAGCAAGGCGCCGCCTATGGTGGCCAGGATGCGTTCGAACGCATTGGCATGGCGCAGGGCATAGCCGGTGGCGCCCATGGCGAGGCCGACAAGCGCGAGGCAGGAGGTGGCGGTGGTCAGCAGCACCTGCAGCCATTCAGCGAGATCGGCGGGCCAGCCGCCGCCGGGGGCGAGCATGAGCAGCCGCAGGCCGTCTGGCGTCAGGCAGAACATGAAGGGGACCAGAAAGGCCGGCAGCGTGTATTTCCAGGCCTGGATCATGGTGCGGAAGGGCGTGCCGCCGGTGATCGCTGCCGCGGCGAAGGGCGCCAGTGCCGTCGGCGGAGAGACGTCCGCCAGCACCGCGTAGTAGAACATGAACATATGGGCGGCCGGCTCCGGCACGCCGACGCCGGTCAGCGCCGGCACCAGCATCACGGCCGCAATGATGTAGCTCGCCGTCACCGGCACGGCAGTGCCGAGGATCCACATGGCGATGGCGGCGAGGATGATCACCACCACCCGTTCGCCTCCGCCGAGCGTGACGATGATCGAGGAGATGGTCAGGCCAAGACCCGTGAGATTGACGACGGAGACGATGATGCCGGCGCAGGCGCAGATCGAGGCGATGCCCAGTACCGAGCGCGAACCGTCGATCAGGGCCTCGATCATGCGCGTGGCGGCAGGATCGGGTGCGCGCCCGGCGCGCAGGGCCAGCCAGGCTTCGAGGCCGGAGGCGAGCGTGGCCGCTGCCATGCCCCAGAAGACGCACACAGAGATGCGCCCGTCGAAGAGGTTGACCAGGCCGAACCGAGCCGACAGGCCGGACACGCCGAAACCATAGGCGGCGAGGCCCGCGATCACGCCGATGGCGAAGGCGCGCGGTGTCACCAACCGGCTGTGCTCGCGGATCATCGACAGGCCGAAGGCGATGGCGATCGACCAGAACACCGCCAGGAAGGAGGTGAAGCCGAGGATGAGGAAGACGGCGATCGCGCCGAGCGAGAGGAAGTGATAGCCCTCGCTCACCGTCAGCTGCCACAGCGAAGCGTCGGAGGTCTTCACCGGCGTGACCTTGAGGCGGCGGGCGTCGGCCTCCGTCATCAGCCAGCAGGAGAGGTAATATAGTAAGGTAGGAATGGTGGCGTAGATCAGGATGTCGAGATAGTCGACATTGAGATATTCGGCGATGATGAAGGCCGCAGCCCCGAGAGTCGGCGGCGACAGGGTGGCACCGATCCCGGCCGCCGAAAGCATGCCGCCGGCGACGTTGGGCGTATAGCCCGAGCGCCGCAGCATCGGCCAGGCGAGAGAGGCGATGGTCACCGTGGTGGCGACGCCGGAGCCCGACACCGTGCCGAGCAGGAAGCCCGAGGTCACGACGGCGCGGCCGGGGGCGGAGGGCGAGGGCTTCTTGCCGAACAGGGCGAAGGCCCAGTCGATGAAGAATTTGCCGGCGCCGCCTCGTTCCAGCACCGCACCATAGATGGTGAACAGGATGATGAAGGTCGCAGCCACGTCGAGCGGCGTCGAGAACAGGCCCTCCAGCGTCAGGGCGTTCTGGCCGATGATGCGCTGCAGGGAGAAACCGCGATGGTCGAAGGGCTCCGGGATATAGGGCCCGAAATAGCAGTAGATCAGGAAGAAGATGGCGATGGCCGGCAGGATCCAGCCGACGGTGCGGCGGGTCGCTTCCAGGACCAGCAGGATCAGCGCCCCGCCGAGTACCAGTTCTTCCGGCGTCGGGCGGGTCGGGCGGGCCTTGTAGTCCTCGATGGTAAGGCACAGCACCAGCGCCGTGCCGATGCAGAGCACGACCAGGATCCAGTCGAGCACGCGGGTGTCGATCAGCAGCCGGCTGCGTGTCGCCAACGGCATCAGGGCGAAACACAGGCCGATCACGAGGAGCTGCAACGCCGCCGGCAGGCTGCGGGCGAAGATGCCGCTCTGCAGCGCCAAGGCGAGGCAGGCGAGAGCGCCGATGAGCCCGGCGAGCCATTCCTCGATCGAGGCGGGGCGCGGCGTGCGGTCACGCACCAGCGGAAAGAGAGCGAAGACCAGTGCCAGTACGATGGCCAGAAAGCTGACGCGGTAGATCGTGGTGTTGACGGCGAATTGCGTCCAGTAGAGCACATAGGCCGAGAGGCCGAAGAGCGAAAGGCCGGTCACCCGCCCGAGCCAGCCGGACAGATGCGTCGCCGGGCCGCCCTCATTGTCGGAGGAGAGCCGCTCGAATTCCTCTTCGGTCAGCTCGACCCTGGTTTCGGTTTCACGCATGGAGCCTGATTGACTTTGCTGGGGAATCTTTCCGGGATCGCAGGCTTCCAGCCCCCTTTGGAAACCGCCGCGTTCGCAAGTGAAAGAGCCGAAGGGATGCCGGCGATCCCAGGGACTACTTCAGCACGCCCTTGGCCTTGTAGTAGGCCTCCGCCGCCGGATGGAAGGGCACGGCCGTCTTGGTCGCGGCGGTGGCAAGCGAGAGCTTGCGGGCTTCGGGATGCACCTTGTGGACCTCGTCGAGATTGTTGAAGAGGCCGTCCAGCATGGTGGTGATCAGGCTGTCCTCGGCCTTGGCCGAGACGATCAGGACATTGGCGATGCCGAGGCCCGCGACATCGCCGCTCAAGCCGGCATAGGCATCCTTCTTGAGGAGGAAGGGGCGGTAGAGGCCGGGATATTTCTTCTCGACCACGGCGAGTTCCGCATCGGCCGGGATGAAGGAGATCGGCGGCTGGCCGGTGGTCGCGAGGTCGCGCACAGCCGAGGTCGGTACGCCGCCGATCCAGAAGAAGGCGGCGACCTTGCCGTCCTTCAGCGCGCCGACCGATTCGGCCACGCCGAGATTGTCGCGTGTCACGTCGGTCTTGGGATCGAGCCCGGCCGCGGCCAGGACGCGATCTGCGATCGACTCGGTAGAAGAGCCGGCCGAGCCGATGGAAACGCGCTTGCCTTTGAGATCGGCGATGCGGTTGATGCCGGCATCCTTGCTCGCCACCACATGCAGGAAGGAATCGTAGAGCACGGCGAGCACCGCGACATCCTGCTTGCCGTCCTGCTCATAGGCGCCAAGACCGTTAATCGCGTCATAGGTGGAATCGAGGGTGGAAAAACCAAGCTCCGCCTCGCCGGCATGCAGCAGCTTGGCATTATCGACCGAACCGCCGGTGACTTGGGCCGTTGCCTGCAGATTGGGGACTTTCTCGGAGAAGATTTTGGCGAGGCCGCCGCCATAGGGATAGAAAACCCCGCCAGTGCCGCCGGTGGCGACCACCATGCGAATACGCTTTTGGGCCCTTGCAGGCGCCGAGAGGGCCGTCAAAATAAGTCCGGCGCCGGCGGAAAGCAGGCCGCGACGGTTGAGGAGCATGGCGGACATGTGAATCTCCCTGAATGATGTTCGTTATGGTTGAGGCAGATCATAGGGAGCAATCGCCGATCTGCAAGCATGCTCCGCCGGCTTGCCGAAACGCTACGGCAATCGGCGGGCATTTCATGGGAAGGATGGGAGGCCCGGCGGATCTTCCTCACGAAGGCCGGCCGCCCTCCCTGGCGATCGATTCGTGGTTGCGCAGGACGAGCTGGCCGAGGCCGTGCTTGGCGGACAGGCGGCCGAGATTGGCCTGGCGGGCGGCGAGATTGACGGCAGCCGAGACGCTGTCGTCCCTGGCCGAGATGCGCACGGCATTACCCTGGGGGCCGGAGAATGGCACGCCGGCGGCGAACAGGCGCAGATACCAGTCCCAATCCCAGTAATAGGGCAGCTTGTCGTCGAACGGGCCGAGATTCTGGTGCAGGCTGCGCGGATAGATCACGCCTGACACCAACAGGCGGTTGTCGCGGCGGATGGCTTCGGCATCGGCATGGGCCTCGAAGGCGAGTTCGCTGCCGGCATCGGCACGCTGGCCCTCGGCAACGATGCGGCCGGAGGCATAGAGGAGGCCACGGCTGTCGGACTTGGCGAGCATACGCTCGAGATGGTCAGGTTCTGCCCACCAGTCGTCGTCATCGAGGAAGGCGATGCGCCGGCCTCGCGCTGCGGCCACGCCGAGATTGCGGGCCGGAACCTGGCCGCTGCCCCCGCTGAGCAGGGCCTGCAGGTGATCAAGGCCGAGGTCCTCCGCCAGCCGCGCCCCTCTGCCGTCGCCATCATCCACCACGACGAGCTCGAAATCCCGGAAGGATTGAGCCTGTGCCGAGGCCAGCGCCCGCTGCAGGAGTTCAGGCCGGTCTTTGGTGGGGATGATGATGCTGAGTTCAGGCTGGGACATGTCGGTTTTGGTGCGAGGTGCCACTGGAGATCGAAAAGCCTTCCCCGACGCGCGGAGAAGGCGCCTCCTCAGCGGCTGGGCTTGCCCTTGATCAGATGCGGCAGCATGCCCTTGCGCTTGGCCTCGTAATAATAGCCGCTGGAATAGAGCCGCACCGCCCGCTCCGGGCTGCCGCCCGAGACGCGCCAGGCATTGGCGAGATAGGCGGCGCCATAGGTGAGGTTGGTATCGGCGTCGAACAGGCCGGCGGCGCCGCCCTGATACCCCATGCCGCGGGCGGTATCGAGCCGCATCTGCATCAGGCCGAGATAGGGGCCGTTGCGCGCGCCGGGATTGAAGCCGCTTTCACGCTTGACCACCCGGCGCAACAGGCTCTCGGGCACGTTGTAGCGGGCGGCGTGCTTGGTGATGAGGGAATCGACATCGCCGATGGGTTTGAGATTCAAAGGCTCGGCGGCGGCTTTCTGCACGGCTGCCGGTGCTGCCGTCGGGATGCTGGCAGTCTGGATCTCGGCTTCGGGCGCGGGGGGAACCGCCAGGCTGGCCCCCGCTATGTCGCGCGGGCGGGTGGGCGGCAGGGGGATGGCGGCAAGCGTGGTTTCGCCCGCCTTCACCGCTTCGGGAGCGGCGGCAACGGCCGCGGGCGTGGTGCCGGTACGCCTGGCGCGCTTTTCGAGCTTGGCCTTGGCCTTGAGGACCGGGCCGGGCGCTGCAACCGCCACGGCCTGCGAGGGGGCTTGTTGGACCTGTGTCTGCGCCTGTGCCAGACCGGGGAAGGTGAGGAAGCCGATTGTCAAACAGCCGGCCAGCGCAAATTCAAGGTTTCTCAAGCGTCTCGTCTCCGCCATCCTCAAGGGCTCGTCCCTCCGTCGTCGACATCGAATTTCACGCCCTGCGCCAGCGGCAGGGTCCGGCCGTAATTGATGGCGCTGGTCTGGCGCCGCATATAGGCCTTCCAGGCATCCGAGCCGCTCTCGCGGCCGCCGCCGGTTTCCTTCTCGCCGCCAAAAGCGCCGCCGATCTCGGCGCCCGACGGGCCCATATTGACATTGGCAATGCCGCAATCGGAGCCCTGGGCGGAGACGAAGCGCTCGACCTCGCGCATGTCGGTGGCGAAGATCGAGGAAGACAGGCCCTGCGGCACACCGTTCTGCAGCGCCAGGGCCTCGTCGAACTCGCTATATTTCAGCACATAGAGAATCGGGGCGAAGGTTTCGTTAACGACGGGGCCGACCTGTTCCGGCATCTCGACCAGGGCCGGACGGGCGTAATAAGCCTCCTGCGGGCCGGCTTCCGTGACACGGGTGCCGCCATGCACGGTGCCGCCGGCCTTGCGGGCCTCCTCGAGCGCCTTCTGCATGCCGTCGAAGGCGGCCTTGTCGATCAGCGGACCGACCAGCGATTCGGTGGTGAGGGGATTGCCGACGCTGATGGAAGCGTAGACCTTCTTCAGCTTGCCGACGAGTTCGTCATAGACGCTGTCATGCACGATCAGGCGGCGCAGCGAGGTGCAGCGCTGGCCGGCCGTGCCCATGGCGGCGAAGGCGATGGCGCGCAAGGCAAGATCGAGATCGGCCGAGGGCGTGACGATCGAGGCATTGTTACCGCCAAGCTCGAGGATCGAGCGGCCGAAACGGCGGGCGACGCGCTCGCCGACGATGCGACCCATGGCGGTGGAGCCGGTGGCGGAGACGACCGGCACGCGCGGATCCTCCACCAGCGCCTCGCCGACCTCGCGGGCGCCGAGGATGAGGGTGAACAGGCCGTCGGGTACGCCGCCGAAGCGCTTGGCGGCGCGGCTGAAGATGGCTTCCACGGCCAGTGCCGTGAGCGGGGTCTTCTCGGAGGGCTTCCACACCACGCTGTCGCCGCAGACGAAGGCCAGCGCCGCGTTCCAGCTCCACACCGCGACGGGGAAGTTGAAGGCCGAGATCACGCCGACCACGCCGGCGGGATGCCATTGCTCCATCATGCGGTGGTCGCCGCGCTCGGTGGCGATGGTGAGGCCGTAGAGCTGGCGCGACAGGCCGGTGGCGAAGTCGCAGATGTCGATCATCTCCTGCACTTCGCCCAGGCCCTCGGAGGCGATCTTGCCGACTTCGAGGCTGACCAGGCGGCCGAGCTCGGTCTTGGCGGCGCGCAGTTCCTCGCCGAGCAGGCGCACCAGTTCGCCGCGCTGCGGTGCCGGCACCTTGCGCCAGGCTTCGAAAGCGGCCTGTGCCTTGCCGATGGCGGCCTTGGCTCCGGCCGGGCTGTCGTCCTTGACGGCGCCGATGGCCTCGCCGGTGAGAGGGGTGCGAACGGTGCGGGAGCCGCCGGTGAAGCGGCTGGCCGGAACCCCGAGAGCCTCGAGAAGCTGGCGGGTTTCGGCGGCAGGACTGGTCATGATGACTCGCTCAATTCAACGCGATGTGGCGACGCTCATACCTTTTTTGGTGGCCCTGGGGAACCCCCGGGGCGCCGCGCGGATTCTCAGCTTCTTTCCACGGCGGCGCAGAGCCTGGAAAAATCCGGTTTTTCGAGGTCGTTTTCGTGCTGGAGACGCTGCAGATAGGCGGCATCCCGAATGCCGTGGGCCATGCGGGAATCGATGGTGAGCGAATGGCGCGAGCCGCGCGCCGGGGAGGGCAGGGGTGAGGGGAACCCTCGCGTTTAACTTGACCTGCCCTTTCCCGACCCGGGAGAGGGGCTTGCCTCCCCGTCGAGGAAGGCCCTGATCCTGTCGCGGTCTTCCGGCGTCGGGTTGTAGACCAGCATGCTCAGATCGGGGCGGCCGTCGACGGCGAAGGCCGAATATTCCAGCGTGATCGGGCCGAGCACGGGGTGGCGCAGGCGCTTGACGCCGTCGCCATGGGCACGGACATCGTTGTCTCGCCACATGGCCTCGAATTCGGGGCTGAGCCGGCAGAGCTCCTCGATGAGGGGCTCCACTTCCGCCGCAGCTCCCGCGCGCGCCGTGTCGGCCCTGAACGTCGCCACCACGAAGCGGGCCACGCTCTCCCAGTCATATTGGGCGGCACGCACGCGCGGGTCGAGGAACATGAAGCGCAGGACGTTGCGCTGCTGCGGCGGCAGCGCGCCATAATCGGTCAGAATCGCAGCCGCCGCCTTGTTCCAGGCCACGATGTCCCAGGTCGCGGTCTTGACCAGGGCCAGGCTCGGGTGGAGAGCGTCGAGCACGCGTTGCAGCCGCGGCGTGACGTCCTCGCCCTTGCGGTAGCGCACTTCGGGCGGGCGTCCCAGGCCGAGCAGGAAGAGATGTTCGCGCTCGACCTCGGTCAGCAGGAGCGCACGGGCGATGCGGTCGAGCACATCGGCCGAGGGCGCGCCGCCGCGCCCCTGTTCGAGCCAGGTGTACCAGGTCGGGCTGATATTGGCCCGCTGGGCGACCTCTTCCCGGCGCAGGCCAGGCGTGCGGCGGCGCGCCGGACCGAAGCCGAAGGCGGCCGGGTCGAGCTTGGCGCGGCGATCCCTCAAATAGGTGCCGAGCCGGATCTCCTGCGTGGTCTGTCCGCTCATCCTGTTAGCCATTATAATACGATAAAGTCACTACTTTACCAGGATAATCCAAAGCCCGATGCTTGTCTCCTATCTTGCTGGGAGACTTGATTATGCGCGTATTCGTGACCGGCGCGACCGGATTCATCGGCTCGGCCGTCGTAAAGGAGTTGATCGGGGCGGGCCATCAGGTGCTCGGCCTCGTCCGTTCCGAGGAGAAGGTAGCGGCCCTGACCGCGGCGGGTGCCGAAGCCCATCGCGGCTCGCTGGAGGATCTCGACAGCCTCAAGGCCGGCACTGCCCGTTCGGACGGCGTCATCCACCTCGCCTTCAACCATGATTTCTCGACCTTCGCCGCCAATTGCGAGGATGACCGCCGCGTGATCGCGGCGCTCGGCTCCGCGCTCGCCGGCTCCGACAAACCCCTGATCGTGACTTCGGGCACGGCCATGGCCAGCACGGTGCCCGGCGAACTGGCCAGGGAGGATGGCCCGGTGATCAGTTCGAAAGTAAACCCCCGCGCGGCCTCCGAAGAGGCCGCCGCGGCAGTGGCCGCTGAGGGCGGAAACGTTTCGGTGGTGCGCCTTCCCCAGGTTCACGACACCGTCAGGCAGGGCCTCGTCACCTATGCGATCGCTTTGGCTCGCGAAAAGGGCGTGTCGGCCTATGTCGAGGAGGGCCGGAACCGCTGGGCGGCGGCCCCCATCCTCGATGTCGCCCGCCTCTACCGCCTCGTACTCGAGAAGGCCGAGCCGGGTTCGAAATATCATGCGGTGGCGGAAGAAGGCGTGACGCAGCGGGAAATCGCCGAGGTAATCGGCCGCGGCTTGAAAGTGCCGGTCAAATCCATCGCTACCGGCGAGGCCGGAGCTCATTTCGGCTGGCTCGGCCTGTTTGTCGGCCACGACATGCCGGCCTCCAGCGAGCAGACCCGCCGCAAGCTGGGGTGGCAGCCCGTCGGGCCTGGCCTGATCGCCGATCTCGAGGCGATGGATTACGGCGTATAAGGGGCTATTCCCCTTACCTCCGCCCCCTCTCCCGCTTCGGAGAGGGGAGCCTCATGCAAAGCTCATCGGGTCGATGTCGATATCCACCGCGAGCTGGCCCGTCACCTTCGGCCCGGCGGCGAGCCAAGCGCGGATATAGTCCTGCAGCGCGAAGTCGCGCGGGGCCTGCAGGATCAGGCGCATGCGGTGGCGCCCGCGGATCACCGCGATCGGCGCCTCGGCCGGGCCGAGCACGCGCAAGGCGGCATCGAAGGGCGCCGATTTGGCGAGTTGGCGGGCGAAGCCCTCCGCCTTGCCGCGGTCCTCATCGGAAATGGTCAGCGCGGCCATGCGGCCATAGGGCGGCAGGCCGGCCTTGGCGCGCACGGCGATCTCGCGCGCATAGAAGCTTTCCTTGTCGCCGGAGACCAGCGCCTGCATCACCGGATGCGAGGGATCGTAGCTCTGCAGCAGGGCCCGCCCCGGTCGTTCGCCGCGCCCGGCCCGGCCGGTGACCTGGCCGAGGAGCTGGAAGGTGCGCTCGGCCGCGCGCGGGTCGCCGGTACCGAGGCCGAGATCGGCATCGACCACGCCCACCAGCGTCAGATGCGGGAAATTGTGCCCCTTGGCGACGAGCTGCGTGCCGATCACGAGATTGGCCTCGCCCCTGGCGACGCTGTCGAGTTCCTGGCGCAGGCGCTCGGCGCTGCCATGGATGTCGGAGGAGAGGATCACGGTGTGGGCGTCGGGAAAGAGGCCCGAGACCTCCTCCGCGATACGCTCCACCCCCGGGCCGCAAGGGGTGAGCGTGTCCTCGCCCTCGCAGCTCGGGCAATGCCGCGGCACCGGCGCGGTATGGCCGCAATGGTGGCAGACCAGGCTCTTGCGGAAACGGTGCTCAACCAGCCAGGCCGTGCAGTTGGGGCATTGGAAGCGGTGCCCGCATTTGCGGCAGAGGGTCAGCGGGGCATAGCCGCGCCGGTTGAGGAAGAGCAGGGCCTGTTCCCCGGCCGCGAGCGTTTCCCTGACGGCCGAGACCAGGCTAGGCGCGATGAACTTGCCGCGCTCGGGCCCGCCTTCGCGCATGTCGACCGTGGCGATGGCCGGCAGCGCCCGCCCGCCGAAGCGCTGGGGCAGGGTGATATGGCCGTAGCGGCCACGATCGGCATTGACGCGGGACTCGATCGAGGGTGTGGCCGAAGCCAGCACCACCGGCGCATCGATCAGCCGGGCTCGCACCACCGCCATGTCGCGGGCATTGTAGCGCGGCCCATCCTCCTGCTTGTAGGCGCTGTCATGTTCCTCGTCGACGATGATGAGGCGCAGGTCGACGAAAGGCAGGAACAGGGCCGAGCGTGCGCCGGCCACCACCGCAACCTCGCCCTTGGCGATGCCGTGCCAGAGCCTGGCCCGTTTGTTGGCCGATACGCCCGAATGCCATTCGGCCGGGCGCACGCCGAAGCGTTCGGCGAAGCGGTCGAGGAACTGGTTGGTCAGCGCGATCTCGGGCAGCATGATTAGGGCCTGTCCACCCTGCCTGACGGCGTCGGCCACCGCCTCGAAATAGACCTCTGTCTTGCCCGAGCCGGTGACGCCTTCGAGCAGGGTCGCCGAGAAGCGCCGGGCCGCCACGGCCTGGCAGAGGCTGGCAGCGGCCAGCGCCTGGGCCTCGTTCAGGCTGGCGCTGCCGAAGGCGAGATTCGGGGTGCCGGCAACCGGCTCCGGCGGCAGGGCCAGGGGCTCGACCGCGCCCGCATCGACCAGGCCGTCGACCACGCTCGACGACACACCGGTGGCCTCGATCAACGCACGCTTTTCATGCACGAAGCCGTCGGACAGATGGTCGAGCACGCGCCGGCGTGCCGCCGTGAGCCGCTCGGGCTCGTGCTTGCCCAGGCGGTAGCCGAGCCTCTGCTTCTCCGGCGGCAATTCCGGTGCACGCAGGGCCATGCGCATGATCATGCCGCGCGGCGTCAGCGTCCAATTCGCCACCCATTCGATGAAGCGGCGCATCTCGGCCCCGAGCGGGGGGATGTCGAGGCGTTCCTCGACATATTTCAGCCGGTTGGAGGAGGCGGGCAGCACGCCGTCGCCATCCCAGACCACGCCGACCACCTCGCGCGGGCCGAGGGTGACCCGCACCACATCGCCCGGCATCAGCGTATTGCCGAAGGGCACGCGGTAGCTGTAGGTGCGCTCCAGCGCCACCGGCAGCAGCACCTCGACGACTTCGCCCGGATTAGCCATGGGCCCCCGCGCTCCGGGAGGCCTGCCTCGATGGGATATGCGCCACGATCATCCCCGACAGGTCGGGGAGGGGGCTGAGTCTGTCAAGGGCGGCTCACGCCGACCAAGCCGCTCGCTCCCGCTAGTTCGTCTTGAACAGCAGGATCGCCTGCACGCCGTCGCCGGCGCTGGTATCGAAGCGGGCCGTGATGCCGCCGGGCAGATGGTAGAGATAGGCGAGGGTGTCGAGCCCTGTTCCCGGGAAGGGCTCCCCCACCGGTTCTCCCATCAGACGCTTGAGGGTGATCAGGCTGTCGCCGATCCTGACTCCGCCGACCTTGCCTTCGAAAGGAGCGTCGAGGCGGATGGTCTCGACCTTTTTGTCGTCCGAGAGATAGAGGGCGAAGCCTTTGCCCGGATAGAGCGCCAGCCGTTCGCCGCCGGCGCTGGTGTAGGGCTGGGGCGGGCTGGTGGTGCCGAAGGCGCGCTGGGCTTCCTCCATGCTGGCATCCACGGTGACAGGCACGCCTTCGATGGCGGGAGGCGTGGCGGGGACTATCTGAGCCGCCGGTGCGGTGCCGAAGCGGCCCTCGTAAGCGGCGACCAGGATCGCCAGGATGTCCGCGTCGTGCGAATAAGCCTCGGAAAGTTTGGTGATGTAGAGGCGGGCATTGTTCGGCGTGCAGGGGGATGCCGGTTCGGACGCCAGGCTGCGCACTCTCTCGGCGATCTGGCTGCGGCCAGCCTCGCCGAGCATGCCGGGCAGGGCTGTTTCCGCCATTTGCCATTGCCCCCGGTAGCATGCCGTCGCATAGGCATTGTGCCGGCTGCGTGCCTCGGTCATGCGCAGCAAGGTGTTGACGATGTCGTCATGCAAGTGGCCCTGGTCCTGCGTCTTGGATCGTTCGGCGACGCTCTTCTTCACGTCGGGAGCCAGCCCGGCATAGTCAGGCGGCGGTGGGGCCGGGCGCCCGAAGACGGCGATCTCGATGTCCTTGAAGCTGTAGAAGCCGATGGAATAGCCGAGCTGGAACAGGGCCAGAGGAATGGCTGCAATCACCAGCAGGGTGCGCGGCCACCAGCGCTGCGGCTGGCCGGGAGAGCCGTCGCGGCGCAGCATGGTGAAGGCGAGGCCCAGGGCGATGATCGCCATCCCGACGCCCAGCAGGTTCAGGTCGGATTCGAACACCACCTCGCCATTGACCTTACGCCTCTCGGAAGCGCCCAGGAAAAGCCAGAAGGGCAGCACGCCGAGAAGAATGGCGACCAGGGGGCGCTTCAGATTGCGCCAGAGATCTTGCGTAGGCTCGTTCACGAACAGGCTCCCTATCGTCGCCGTGCCGACGGACGCGATTCGCGCGCAATCTGGGGCAGGCCCGGGGGAAAGGTCGAGTCTCCTGGGGAACAGCGCCGTCCGGGGATGGCAGGGCGCCTCCTCGCTTGCACCTTCCCCCCTGCTCGTCTAATCAGCCGGCATTCCAATCAAAGGTGACAGGTCATGGCGACGCAAAAGCTCCTCCTTCTTCCTGGCGACGGTATCGGTGTCGAGGTGATGGCGGAGGTCAAACGCCTGATCGCCTTCCTCAACAAGACCGGCCTCGCCTCCTTCGAGACGGAAGAGGATC
The DNA here is from genome assembly GCF_017813775.1 of Labrys sp. LIt4. NCBI lineage: Bacteria > Pseudomonadati > Pseudomonadota > Alphaproteobacteria > Hyphomicrobiales > Xanthobacteraceae > Labrys > Labrys sp. LIt4. The sequence goes on along the minus strand of NZ_JAGIPY010000012.1, from coordinate 86,827 downwards.
TGGTCGGCGGCGCCGCCTATGACGCCCATGGCAAGGCGATCTCCGAGGACGCCATGAAGCGGGCCGATCAGGCCGACGCGGTGATGTTCGGCGCGGTCGGTGGTCCGAAATGGGCAGACGTTCCCTATGAGGCGCGTCCCGAGGCGGGCCTGCTGCGCCTGCGCAAGGATCTCGGCCTCTTCGCCAATCTGCGTCCCGCCGTATGCTATCCGGCGCTCGCCGAAGCTTCCTCGCTCAAGCGAGAACTGGTCGAAGGTCTCGACATCATGATCGTGCGCGAGCTCACCGGCGGCGTCTATTTCGGCGAGCCCAAGGAGATCGTCACGCTGGAAAACGGCGAGAAGCGCGCCGTCGACACCCAGGTCTACACCACCCATGAGATCGAGCGCATCGCGCGCGTCGCCTTCGACCTCGCCAAGGTGCGCCGCGGCCTGGTGCATTCCTCCGAAAAGCACAATGTCATGAAGTCCGGCGTGTTGTGGAAGCAGGTCGTCAGCGAAGTCCACAAGGCCGAATATGCCGACGTCAAGCTCGAGCACATCCTGGCCGACAATTGCGGCATGCAGTTGGTGCGCACGCCCAAGCAGTTCGACGTGATCGTCTGCGACAACCTGTTCGGCGACATGCTCTCCGACGTCGCCGCCATGCTGACCGGCTCGCTCGGCATGCTGCCTTCCGCCGCGCTCGGCGCCGAGGACGCCAAGACCGGCAAGCGCAAGGCGATGTATGAGCCGGTGCATGGCTCGGCCCCCGACATTGCCGGCAAGGGCCTTGCCAATCCGATTGCCACGCTCGCCTCCTTCGGCATGGCGCTGCGCTATTCCTTCGGGCTTTCGGAGGCTGCCGATCGCCTCGACGCCGCTATTTCCACGGTGCTCAGCGAGGGTCTGCGCACCAAGGACATCGCCAGCGCCGGCCAGAATGCCGTCTCGACCAGCGAGATGGGCGCGGCCGTGATCAAGGCAATGGGGTAAGGCGTCGTCCGGAAATAACTGAAGCGCCATCTTTGTCATGCCCGGACTGACCCGCCCATTCAGGAGCACCCCGCCTTCGACTTATGGGGTGGAGACTGGATTGCAGGGTCAGGCCCGGCAATGACAAACGTCGAGCCAATTCGGTTCGTTCGGTGATGGACGAACCCAGAGCAAAGCGCGTTCAGGCGTGAACGCTTGTTTGCTCTGGCTCCTTGGTTTGGCGCGTCTTTGCGTTTCTTGGCGATTCCGCCAAATGGCAAAACGCTTTAGCGTCGCCACAGGCCTTCGCGTTCGAGGTCGTCCATCGTCCGCGAAATGCCCTCGCGCAGGATGGCGGCCATGTCGTCAATCTGGGCGCGGGTGATGGTCAGCGGCGGCGACATCACGCACATGTTGACGATCGGGCGCACCAGCAGGCCGAGTTCCTGGCAATGGCCGTCGATGCGCTTGCCGATGGTCTCGTCGAGCGCACCGCCCTCCGCGCCGGCAGGTCCTGCGATACATTCGATGCCGGCCATCATGCCGACGCCCCGCACCTCGCCGACCAAGGGCAGGTCCGCGAGGCTGTGGAGCCGGGCCTGGAAATAGGGCACGACCTCGCGCACATGGTCGAGGACACCGCCTTCCAGGATATCGAGATTCTTCAGGGCGACCGCGCAACCGATGGGATGGCTGGTGTTGGTCAGGCCGTGGGCAAACATCGCCTCGGGGTGGTTGGAGCGCCTGAGGTCTTCGAGGAGGCGTTCGGAAATCACCACGCCGCCCAGCGGAAAATAGCCCGAAGTGACGCCCTTGGCGAAGGTGATCATGTCCGGATCGAGCCCGAACACCTCTCTCGAAGCGAAGACATGGCCGAGCCGGCCGAAGGCCGTCACCACCTCGTCGGAGATATAGAGGATGTCGTTGGCCCTGCAGATCTCGCGGATGCGCGGGAGATAGCCATCCGGCGGCACGATGACGCCGCCCGAGGCCTGGATGGGCTCAGCGACGAAGGCCCCGATCCGCCCGGCCCCGACCCGGGCGACGGTGTCGCGGAACTCGTCGACCAGGAAGTCGGCGAATTCGGTTACCGTTGTGCCGCGGGGGCGGCGGAACGGGTTCGGCGCCGAAAGCTTGACCACGAGATCGCCGGCGCTGTCCATCCAGTCATTGTCGCGCGGGCGGGCATTAAGCGAGGCGGAAAGATAGGTCGAGCCGTGATAAGCGCTGCCGCGGCTCAGGATCAGTTTCTTGTCGGGGCGCCCGCGCACATTGTTGTAGAACTGCATGAAGCGCAGCGCCGTCTCCACGGCCGAGGAACCACCGGTGGTGAAGAAGACATGGTTGAGATCGCCCGGCGCATGGGCGGCGATCCGCTCGGCCAGCGCGACAGAGGGCGGGTTCGTGGTGTACCAGGGCGAGTTGTAGGACAGCGCCATCGCCTGTTCATGCATGACGTCGGCAAGTTCCCGCCGACGATGGCCGATATTGGTGCACCACATACCGGCGGGGCCGTCGATCAGACGCTTGCCCGCGGCATCGGTGATGTAGATGCCCTCGCCCTCGCCGATCAGCGGGCGGGCCTCGTCGCCCACGGTTTCCGCCACCGGCCAAGGCTGGATCAGATGACGCTTGGCGCGCTCTGCGACATTCTTCTCCACCGCCGCCATCATCACTGCCGTCGAGCCGATCGTCGTCATCGTCGTCACCTCGTCTTTTTCAGCCGCGACATGACCAAAGGCAGGTCCATCAACGGCCTTTTCGCCGAAAACCACTTCTCTAATTGCTATACGTTCGTTCAGTTAAAGGCAATATACTGAACGAACGTATAGCAAAAAACAGCATTGACAATCCTGCCGTTCTCGCCAAGCATGCCGCAAATACGCCGCGCTTGGATTGCGCGGCGAGACAGGATGGTCGCACCAGGATGAGTACTGCTACAGGGACAAGCCGCGCGCGGATCAACCGGGCCGAGCGCCGAAGCGAGTTGATCGACGCGACGATCGATTGCCTGGCCCGCTACGGCTATGAAGGCACCACGATCGGTGTCGTCGCCGAGACGGTCGGCATGTCCCGCGGCATCGTGAACTTCCATTTCGAGACCAAGGAACAACTGCTGCTGGAGACGTTGCGTTTCCTATCGGACGAATATCGCGATCATTGGCGTGCTGCGCTTGCGCAGGCCGGCCCATCGGCTCCGGAAAAGCTCTGGGCCATGGTCTTGGCTGATTTCGACCGCAGCATCTGCACGCCCCGCAAACTGGCGGCTTGGTGCGCTTTTCGCGGCGAGGCGAAGGCGCGCCCGACCTATCGCAGCATGTGCAACGCGACCGACCAGGAGAATCTGGACGTCGTCGCCGAGCTCTGTGCCGAACTGGTGCCCGCCGGCATCGATGCGCGCAAGCTGGCACGCGCGATCGTATGCATGCTCGAAGGCCTGTGGCTGCATCTGTTGATCGCGCCCAAGAACCTGTCGCGGGAAGAAGCGCGCGATGTCGCGGCCTCGCATCTTGCCATCGTGCTGCCCGACCATTTCACGCCGTCGGGACCTGTTCCGACGGAGCGAGCATCCCGGGGCCGATCCGTGCCGGAAGCCCAACCGTCCTGAGCGAGCGGGAAGGAGGAAACGCTTATTGCCAGTGCCGAGACAAAAATGCCCGAGAGCTGGCTGGGTGGCTTGCTCCAGGCAATAGTCTGATCGAATTCGTCACTCGGGCTGCTGGTGCGGAAGCGCCGAAGCGCCCTCGCTTAGCCTATCCGGATTTCTGAGCCACGCCGAGCAAGTTTTCTCGGCGCGAGCGGTCGAGCCCGCATTTGACGCAGCGAGATCGCCCGACATCCGTCACCGCAATCGTGGTCCTTCGTGCGGGACCGCACCCCATCCGTCCGCGTATGGCGCCGGCGGCAATGATGACGCACGTCCAGAGGAGATATCCATGCCGTTTCGCCCCATCCAGATACAAAAACAGCTTTCCCGCCGAAGTCGCTTCCGTCCGTTCCAATGTTTGGTAGTGGCCGGTGCGGCCCTGACGGCCATGCTGTCGTCCAGCCTTGCCATGGCAGGCGACAGAGTCGTCAACGTCTATAGCTGGGCCGATTACATTGATCCCGCTACCCTGGAATCCTTCACCAGGGAGACCGGCATCAAGGTGGTCTATGACACCATGGATTCCAACGAGGTGCTGGAGACCAAGCTCTATGCCGGCCATTCAGGCTATGACGTGGTCGATCCCACCGGTCCCAACCTGAAGCGCGAGATCGCGGCCGGCGTGTTCCAGCCGCTGGACAAGGTCAGGATCCCCAATCTCAAACATGGCTGGGACGAGGTGTTCCAGCGCCTGGCCTTCTACGATCCGGGCAACCGATACGCCGTAAACTATATGTGGGGCACCACCGGCATCGGCTACAATGTCGAGATGGCCAGGAAACGCTTGGGGGATATGCCGATCGACAGCTGGAGCATCGTGTTCAAGCCGGAGAACCTCGCCAAATTCGCCGATTGCGGCGTCAGTATCCTCGATACTCCCGACGAACTGATCCCACCCGCTCTGAAATATCTCGGCCTCGACCCCGATTCCAAGAATCCCGAGGACATTGCCAAGGCGGGGGATCTGCTCAAGGCCATCCGGCCCTATGTCCGCACCTTCAGTTCCTCGGGCTATCTCAGTGCGCTCTCCGCCGGTGATCTCTGCCTGGTCGTCGGTTGGGCCGGCGATGTCATTCAGGCGCGCAACCGCGCCATCGAGGCCCACGCCAAGTCGCCTGCCAGCCCCCTGGTCGACATCCGCTATGTCGTGCCCAGGGAAGGCGCCCTGATCTGGGTCGACGGCTGGGCCATCCCCAGGGATGCCCAGCATGTCGAGGAAGCCCATGCCTTCATCGACTACATGATGCGCCCTGAGATTGCCGCGAGAAACACGGAGTTCATCTCCTACGCCACCGGCAACCTCGCCGCGCAAAAGTTCATCAAGCCCGAGATCCTCAAGGATCCCGCCATCTTCCCCGACGAGGCCACCATGGCACGCCTGTTCACCACCACTGCGCCGGACGCCAAGATCCAGAAGCTGTGGACGCGGACCTGGACCAACATCAAGACCAACGAATAGGGGCTCGGCCAGGAGGCACGGCAGGGGCTTGCCGCGCCCGGCCGGGCTCCGCTTATTTCGCCTTGCCGGCCGAAACGTCCATGATCAGCCGCGCCAGCAGATAGAGGCGCGGCACCACCGAATCGAGCTCGACATATTCGGCGTCGTTGGAATGGGCGCCGAAGCCGCGCAGGCCGAGGCCTTCCAGTACCGGTCCCCTGGCCTTCAGCCCTGCGAAGGCGGCGTCCGTGCCGCCGCCGCCGGCCTTGTCGATCACCGTCAGTTTCTGGCCGATCTCGCCATAGATGGTGCCGGCCCGGGCCGCCAAGGCGCGCCCGGCGTCGCTGGGCTGCAGGGGCGGGCGGCGGCGCTCGAACACCGCCTCGATCTTGCTGTCGGGCAGGAGCTTTTTGGCGATGCGTTCCTTCACCGTCTTCTCGATGCGATCGAAATCGGCCATGCGCTGCATGCGCACATCGGCCTGGGCGGTCGCTTCGGCCGGGATGACGTTGCGGTTGGTGCCGGCCTTGGCCACCGTCCAGTTCAGCTTGAGGCCGAGCTTGGGATCGGAGAGGTCGCGCATCTGCAGGATCTGGTGCGCCAGTTCATAAAGCGCGTTGACGCCGCGCTCGGGTGCGGCCCCGGCATGGGAGGCCTTGCCCTCGACCTTGAGGGCGACGGCGCCGATGCCGGCAGTGGCGAGGGTGATCTTGTTCGTGCCGGTGCCCCCGCCTTCCAGCGAGAACACGGCGTCCTGCTCGGCGCCGATTTCGGTGAGGAGCGCGCGCGAACCGGGCGAAGAGATCTCCTCGTCGCCGTTGATCATCACCGTCAGCGTGCCGTAGTCCCTGAAATTCAATTCCTTCAGCAGCGCGACGGTGGTGAGGGCGAGGGCGACGCCATGCTTGTCATCGGCGATGCCGAGGCCATAGGCCTTGTCGCCGTCGATGCGGAAGGGCTGCTGGGCCAGCATGCCCTTGAGATAGACCGTGTCCATATGGGCGATCAGCAGGATTCTCTTGGTGCCCGTGCCGGTGAAGCGGGCAAGCACGACCTTGCCGAGCTTCTCGGGCGTATCCTGCATGCGGTAGACGTCCTTCGGCTCGATCTGCTGCACCTCTCCGCCCAGGGCCTTGAGGCGGTCCGCGATCAGCGCGGCGATCTCATCCAGGCCATCGGGGTCCTTGCTGCCCGATTCGATGGAGACCAGCGCCTTCATGGTATCGATCAAGGACTGGCGCTGCGCTTCGGCCTGCTTGAGCACGGCCTCCTGTGGGGCGGCCAAGGCGGGGCTGGTCTCGGCGGAGATGGCCAGGGCCGGCAGGGCGGCCATGACGACGGCAAGGGCAGCGGCGCGAGATCGCGAGCAACGGAGCATCTGGTTCCTCTAGGACTGCGATCACCCTCCAATGACCTGGGCAGATGATGCATAAATGCCGCGCATTATCAAAATAGTATGCGGGATGACGGTAAATAGCCTGCGCCAACGGCTCTGCTCGCTGTCCGACCTTTATTCCCGCTGCTACTCGCCTTACATTGGTGTTGCCGTCACGCGACTTGCATCGGCATGCGATACGGGGCGCGAGATGATCATACCGCTTTATGACGACAACCCGCACCGGCGTATCACCCGGGCTTACGTGAATTGGGGGCTGATCGCCACCAATGTGCTGGTGTTCGTGTTCTTCCAGTCGGGCTATGTGCCCGGTACCTTCGTGGCGGATACGGCTGGCTTCACTTATTCCTACGGCATGATTCCGGTGGTGCTGTTCCAGAAGATGCAGCTGCCCCCCGAATATATCAGGGTGCCGGAATGGCTGACGCCGATCACCTCCTCCTTCGTGCACGGCTCATGGATGCATCTGACCGGCAACATGCTGTTCCTGTGGGTGTTCGGCGACAATGTCGAGGATGACCTCGGACGCTGGCGCTATTTGTTCTTTTATCTGGCCTGCGCCGTGCTGGCTTCTTTCGCCTATGCCTTGACCGCGCAGGATTCCACCAGTCCGCTGATCGGAGCGTCCGGGGCGATCTCGGGGGTGGTGGCCGCCTATGTGCTGCTGCATCCCAAGGTGAAGATCTGGGTACTCCTGTTCTTCCGCATTCCGCTGAAGCTGCCGGCCTATTGGGCGATCGGGGCCTGGATCCTCTATCAGGCCTATTTCGCGCTCTACGCCTATTTCGTCACCTCGACCGACGACATCGCCTGGTTCGCCCATCTTGGCGGGCTGGTCGCCGGTGCCATTCTGGTGCTGCCGCTCAAGCGGGCCGACGCACCCTTGTTCGACAACGCGCCGCCCCAGGCGCAGAACGACTGGCGCGACACGTTCGATTGAGAGCCGGCGCAACCGCTGCCGGCGAAGCCTTATCTCTCGTTATGTCGCGAGAGCCTTATGCGCCATCAGTTCGCTGCGGCGGGCTTGGGTTTGCTGTGCCGGGGCTTGCCAGCATGTGGCTTGGCCGGTTGGGGCTGGGCCGCCGGTTCGGGCTGGATGGCAGCCGGACCGGGAACCGGGGCAGCCGAACGCGCGGTCCGTACATAGGCCCCCAGCAGCTTGGTGCCGTAGAATTTTTCGAGCACGGAACTGCTGGCAGCACTGACAAGTCGGCTTTCGACCAGGGAGCGGTCCTGCGCTGCGGCCTGCACCGCGCCTATCACTCCCTGCACCTGGTAGGCATCCTGGACATAGAGCGGCACGGCCTTGGGCGGGGCAGTGGAGCCGACATCGCTTACCAGCATGGTGCCGCCCATGTGGTTCTGGTCGCCAATCAACAGCGACAGCGCCGGATTTTTAAGATGATAGGATTCGATCACGATAGCGACGCGCTTGGGCGCGCCGGTCTGCGGAAAGCGGCTTGCCTCGTTAACCACGGTGGCTTGAAGGCGGGTTTCCGCGCCGGGTGGCGCCGGGCTGCGGGAGGGCGACGCGGTAACGCTGACTTCCTTGATATAGGCTTGTCCCGGCTGGGGGAACATGCCCGCCGTTTCGCAGCTCGCAAGGGCGGCTGCCAGGAGGAGGGCGCCGGAGAATTTCACACTCGTCTTGAACATTCAGAACCTGCTTTCCGTTCAGGCGTTGGCTGGAGATCTTCATTCTTGTTCGTGCTCCATGCCTCGGCCGCGCAAAGCCGCGGCCAAAACGCTTGGCTGCGTCAGTAGCGCGCAGGTTTAGGGAGTAGCGAGCAAACCTATGTTGGAAATCAACCGAGAGACCGTGCTTCGACAAGGCGATCTTTTTGCCGAAGGTGGTTTTCAACAGCTTGTTCTCACGAATTGTTCTGTATGATGAATTCTGTCCCGAAGCATTCCGGCAGTAAATTTCAAAAAGGTAGTAGCTGGGTACCAAGTTTTGTTTGCGAGCCTGCCTGTACAATCGCTCATCGTGACCTCGTCATAATTGACGCGAGGGTGGCCGGATGAGGCGAATGTCTCGGCCAGCTTGGCCAACCGGCGGCATGCCGTGCGGATGCCTTGGCTAGCCGGAGTCACGCAAATGTCGCGTTGACACAAAAAGCCGCGCCCTTTAGCTGACTTGCGTCATCTAGTTCAAGCGGCGGCGGTCTTGCCGCGACGTGACGTGTCGGTTCGCCGATAGCGCGGAAGGGGCAAGGCCATTATGCGGTCGTTTCATATCGCTCATCGTTCCGGTTCCCCGTCTGGAGAAGCCCCATGAAAGTGCTCGTGCCCGTCAAGCGGGTCGTCGATTACAATGTGAAGATCCGCGTCAAGGCCGATGGCACGGGTGTCGATCTCAACAATGTGAAGATGTCGATGAACCCGTTCGACGAGATCGGCGTGGAGGAAGCTCTGCGTCTGAAGGAGGCGGGCAAGGCGAGCGAGGTGGTCGTCGTGTCGATCGGACCGGCCCAGGCTGCCGAGACGCTGCGTTCAGGCCTTGCCATGGGCGCCGACCGCGGCATCCTGGTCAAGACCGACGCCACGGTCGAGCCGCTGGCGGTCGCCAAGTTGCTCAAGGCTGTGATCGGCAACGAGAATCCGGGCCTGGTCATCCTCGGCAAGCAGGCGATCGACGACGACATGAACGCCACCGGCCAGATGCTGGCGGCGCTGCTGGGCTGGCCGCAGGGTACCTTCGCTTCCAAGCTCGAAGTCGGCGGCGACAAGATCGATGTTGTCAGAGAAGTCGATGGCGGGTTGCAGACCGTCTCGCTCAACCTGCCGGCGATCATCACCACGGACCTGCGCCTCAACGAGCCGCGCTATGCTTCGCTGCCCAACATCATGAAGGCCAAGAAGAAGCCGATCGACGAGACCAGCCCCGAGGCGCTCGGCGTCGACATCGCGCCGCGCCTGACCGTGGTGAAGACGGTGGAGCCGCCGGCACGCCAGGCCGGCAAGAAGGTCGGCTCGGTGGCCGAGCTGGTCGACAAGCTCAAGAACGAAGCCGGCGTCATCTGAGCCGAGAAGGAAACCTCTATCATGACCACTCTTCTCATCGCTGAAATCGACGCCACCGGCATCAAGGACGTCACCAACCGTGCCCTTACCGCCGCCAAGGAACTCGGCGGGCCGGTACATGTGCTGGTAGCCGGCGCGAATGCCCAGGCCGCGGCCCAGGAAGCCGCCAAGCTCCAGGGCGTCGAGAAGGTGCTGGTGGCCGACGCCGCCTATGAGCACCGCCTGGCCGAGCCGACGGCCGCTTTGATCGTTTCGCTGGCCGGCGGCTACGACGCCATCGTGGCGCCTTCGACCGCCGCCTGGAAGAACGTGCTGCCGCGCGTTGCAGCCCTGCTCGACGTCATGCAGATCTCCGACATCGTCAAGGTCGTCTCGGCGGACACCTTCGAGCGGCCGATCTATGCCGGCAACGCCATCCAGACCGTGACCTCGGCCGACGCCAAGAAGGTGATCACCGTGCGCACCGCCTCCTTCGCCGCCACCGGCGAGGGCGGTTCGGCGCCGGTGGAGCCGGCGGCGGCCGCCGCCGATCCCGGCCTCTCCACCTTCAAGGGCGAGGAACTGGCCAAGTCGGACCGTCCGGAACTGGCCTCGGCCAAGATCATCATCTCGGGCGGCCGCGCCATGGCCAACCGCGAGAACTTCGCCACCTATATCGAGCCGGTGGCCGACAAGCTCGGCGCTGCCATGGGCGCCTCGCGCGCCGCGGTGGACGCGGGCTATGCTCCCAACGACTGGCAGGTCGGCCAGACCGGCAAGGTGGTCGCCCCCGACCTCTATATCGCCGTCGGCATCTCCGGCGCCATCCAGCATCTGGCCGGCATGAAGGACAGCAAGGTCATCGTCGCCATCAACAAGGACGAAGAGGCCCCGATCTTCCAGGTCGCCGACTATGGCCTGGTCGCCGATCTCTACACCGCCCTGCCGGAACTCAAGGACGAGCTTGCCAAGATCGGCAAGTAGGGAGAACGGGCGGCATCCGCCCATTCCCATCGGATGATTTCAATGTGCCGGTCCTCGTGGGCCGGCACATTTTCTTTGGAAACATGGTGGAGGTCGTCATTGCGAGCGCAGCGAAGCAATCCAGCAGCCGCACTCGATGCGTTCTCTGGGCACTGGATTGCTTCGCTGCGCTCGCAATGACGTTTGTATGAAGTGGCCGTCGATCCCACCCTTACTTGTCCCCTCCGCTCTTGCCTTCCCTACCGGCTCGTGGCGAATTGCGTTTCATGTGCCGCCGCTGGAAATCCGGTCCGTGTCGAAATTCCTTATCTTCGTCGCCGCCCTGGCTGCGACGCTCTATCTGGCGGCCTTCGCGGCTCTGGCCTTTGCCCAGCGCTCCTTCGTCTTCCAGCCAGGGGGCGAGGTACTCCCGCCAGCCATCGCCGGTGCCGAGGTCGTGAAGCTGCGCACCGAGGATGGCGAAACGCTGATCGCCTGGCATGTCGCGCCCGCGCCGGGGCAACCCCTTCTGCTCTATTTTCATGGCAATGGCGGCAATCTCACCTTGCAGACCGAGTTGCTGCGGGCCTTGGTCGCCGGCGGCAACGGCCTGATGGCGGTGGAATATCGCGGCTATCCCGGCTCCACCGGCTCGCCCTCCGAGCGGGGGCTGCTGCTCGATGCGGAAGCAGCCTATGCCAAGGCCCTGGCCCTCGGCGCCGCGCCCGAGCGGATCGTGGTGGTGGGCCAGTCGCTCGGGTCCGGCGTGGCGGTCGCCCTGGCGGCGCGCCACAAGGTGGGCGCGATGGTGCTCGATTCACCCTTCACCTCGGCTCTCGCCGTGGCCTCCCGCCTCTATGGCCTGTTCCCGGTGCGCTGGGTGATGCTGGACCCCTTCCCCTCCGACGAGCGTATCGCCGCGGTGAAGGCGCCGCTGCTCGTCGTGCACGGCACCGCCGATGGCGTCATTCCCTTCGAGTTCGGCAAAGCCCTGTTCGAACAGGCCAACCAGCCCAAGACCTTCGTACCGATTGAAGGGGCCGGCCATCTCAGCCTCGGCTATGTCCTGCCCGAAGTACGGGCATGGATCGACGGCGTGATGGCGCGCTGATCGATTTCTTCAGCTGGAGAGAGCAGGCTACCCTTGGTGGCATCGGCGAGATGGGGCCCAGGTTAAGGCTTCGAGGAACGTCCAGGACCATGCCGGGCCTGATCGGCCCGGGCACCGCTCGGGAGAGCACCAGGATGACCAGGTGGTCGGCGCACGCTTCGGCAGCACGAGATCCCCGACGGTGTAGGTGTGGAACTCGCTCCTGGAAACCTCCACGCTTTCGGAGGGTGCCGCCAGGACGTAGAACGGGTCAGGCTTCCTCGGGAATGCGGGCGATGACCTTGATTTCGAAGTCGAAGCCAGCCAGCCAGTTCACGCCGATGGCCGTCCAGTTCGGATAGGGCGGCCGATCGAAGATCCGGTTCTTCACCGCCATGATGGTCTCGAACTGGTTTTCGGGATCGGTATGGAAGCTGGTTACATCGACGATGTCGTCGAAACCGCAGCCTGCCGCCTTCAGCGTTGCCTTCAGATTGTCGAAGGCCAGTTGCACCTGGCGCTCGAAGTCGGGCTCCGGCGAACCGTCCGGACGGCTGCCGACCTGCCCTGAAACGAACAGGAGGTCCCCCGACCGGATCGCTGCCGAATAGCCATGCGCCTCGTAAAGCGCATGCCGGTCGGTCGGGAAAACTGCTTCACGCCGTGCCATGTCTTCAACCCTTTCTTGGTGATGCGGCGATGTGCGGATCTCGAGCGATACCGCGAGGGCTTCACATGGCCCCGTCGCATTTGATATACGTTTCGTATCTAGAATTATGGACATACGTTCCGTATGTCAAGTCAGATACGATGCGTATATGAAGGGGAGCTGCAATGGCTGCCAGACGCCGGGCCGAGACGATGGAGGAGAACCGCGCCAAGCTGATTGCCGCCGCGCGCAGGGCGTTTGCGAAAACCGGCTACGCCGCCGCCTCGATGGACGAGCTGACAGCCGATGCCGGGCTGACGCGGGGCGCGCTTTACCACAATTTCGGTGACAAGCGTGGGCTTCTGGCCGCCGTGGTCAACCAGATCGACGCCGAGATGGCGGAGCGTGCGCATCAGGCGGCCGCCCAGGCCCGGGACGAATGGGAAGGCCTTTTGATCGAGGGCGTGGCCTATATCGAAATGGCGCTCGATCCGGAGGTGCAACGCATCGTTCTGCTGGATGGGCCGGCGGTCCTCGGTGATCCCTCGCAATGGCCAAGCCAGGACAATTGCCTGCAGGTGACGAAACGAACGGTCGAACGCCTGATCGGGCAGGGCATCATGAAACCGCTGGATGCCGAGGCCGCGGCCCGGCTCTTGAGCGCGGCCGCGCTCAACGCCGCCCTGTGGATCGCGGCGAGCGAGGATCCGGAGAAGGTCTTGCCCAAGGCCGTGGAGGCTTTTCGCGCCTTGGCGACGGGCCTGCGCCAAGCTTAGACCTGTTCCCTCGTCCCGGAATGTCGCCGGATTTGTTACTCCCGTCCTCCCGGCTGCCAGTGGCAGAGTTGCGGTCGCGGGCCGAGACGAAGCTCGGCCAAAGGGGAGGCTTGCAACCACGATTTCGGCCGGAAACGGGGCACGGCAGGAAGAGGCTGACGAGGTCTGTCCTCGCCCGTCATGCCGAGTTTCAGCGGAGCGAATTTTCTGATAGCACTATGCAACCAGAATAAATTTGCAACCGCATGTCGGATCGACGGCTGCTCGTGCGTCCTTGAGGTATCGCCGCGACAGGCCTGGGGCAGAACGCGCTCGGATGTGGAGCGTTTCCGGCTCCCAAACCCTGTACCGTCACGTCGTTGCGTTTCTGTCCTTTCCGGCAGAGCGCTAGACGCGATGCAGCCCGCGGCACAGGAACGGGTGGACCATGATGGACAAGAATTCCTATCGCTGGGTGATCGTCGCCGCTGGCGGCTTGCTTGGATGCGTTGCCATCGGCGCGATGTTTTCGCTGCCGGTTTTCCTCAAACCCATGTCGGCGGCGACCGGCTGGTCGGTGACCGGCATTTCCACCGCCATGACCTTCAGCTTCCTGGCGATGGCGCTGGCCAGCATGGTCTGGGGCAATCTGTCCGATCGCTTTGGCCCGCGCCCGGTGGTGCTGGCCGGCGCTATCCTGCTCTCCGCCAGCCTGGCCCTGGCCAGCCAGGTCGGATCGCTGGTCGAGTTCCAGCTCGTCTTCGGTGTGCTGGTGGGCGTGGCGGTGGCGGCCATGTTCGCGCCGATGATGGCCTGCGTCACCGGCTGGTTCGATACCCAGCGCAGCCTTGCCGTCTCGCTGGTCTCGGCCGGCATGGGCATGGCGCCGATGACCATGGCGCCGCTTGCCGCCTGGCTGGTCACCATCCATGATTGGCGGACGTCGATGCTGATCATCGCAGCCATCGCCGCCGTCACCATGATTCCGACTTCCCTGCTGCTGCGCCGTCCGCCTGCTTTGGAGCAGGGAAACGAAGCGGCACTGGCCGACGAGCCGCAATCGGAGATGACCACCCGTCAGGCGGTGCGCTCGCCGCAGTTCATCGTGCTGATGCTGGCCAATTTCTTCTGCTGCGCCACGCATTCGGGGCCGATCTTCCACACGGTGAGCTACGCCGTGACCTGCGGCATCCCGATGATCGCCGCCGTCACCATCTACAGCGTCGAGGGGCTGGCTGGCATGTTCGGGCGCATCGGCTTCGGTCTGATGGGCGATCGCTTCGGCGCTCAGCGCATGCTGGTGATCGGCCTGTTCGGACAATCTTTCGGCGTGTTGTTCTACGTCTTCGCCAGCCAGCTCGGCCAGTTCTATGCGGTGGCGGTGCTGGTGGGCTTCATCTATGCCGGCGTGATGCCGCTCTACGCCGTGATCGTGCGCGAGAATTTCCCGCTCAAGATGATGGGCACCATCATCGGCGGCACTGCGATGGCCGGCAGCCTGGGCATGGCAATGGGACCGCTGCTGGGCGGCGTAATCTACGATCACTTCAACAGCTATCTGTGGCTCTATGTCGGCTCCTGGGGCATGGGCATTGCGGCCACGCTGATTGCCCTGACCTTCCGGCCTTTCGCCAGGTCGCGGGAGCAATTGGCACCGGCCGGGTGAGGGCTTCTATGCCGCGCGGGCGCCGAGGGTTTCTTGCGCCCTCGGCGCCCGCGTACGAAAGGCGTCCTTGATTTGGGGTGGAGGAAGCGTACGAATCCGGTTGATGGAGAAAACCAGAATCGGAGGCCGTCTCCATGCCGTTACTCAGGAAGTGGAAGGCACCCCTTCTCGTGACGGTGGCTGCGATCGCCTTTCTGGCGTCGTGGATCGTTCTCTCGCCCTACAGATCCGCCTGCACCACCGAGGTCGTGGAGGCGGAACAGGCCATGCGGGCTTCAGACCGGGAACTGAGGGCTGTCAGTGCGACCGACAAGGCCGCCATCTGCTTGGTCTACCGACGGCGGGTCGACGCGCTGAAAACGGCGGCCCCCGTCATGCGGCGATGCGGGACGGCCCAACTGAATCCCGATGCCGACCGGTCGGCGAGGGTGACCGAACTCGGCTTCTATCAAGGGCTGGTGGCGCAGCAATGCAGCTGAGTTCCTCCGGCCTTCATGATCAAGGCCGGAGGGCTTTCGCTAGCCTCTTTGCAAGGCGAGGTGGACGCCCATGCCGACCAGGATCGCCCCGCCGATGCGGCGCATCAGCCGCTGCACGCCGGAGGAGCGCTTGAGCCGGCCGATGATCACGGCGGCCAGCATCACGACCACGATGTCGACGAGGCCGAACAGGACATTGGCGACCGTGCCGAGGATGGCAAATTGCAGCCAGAGCGGAAAAGGAGCGGCGCCATCGACGAATTGCGGCAGGAAGGCCAGGAAGAACAGCGCTGTCTTTGGATTGAGCACCTCGACGGTGATACTTTGCACGAAGGCCTGGCGGGCCGAGCGGCCGCCGCTGCCGATCGCCCCGGCATCGGCGCCCTGCCGCGTCCGGAACAGCGTGATGCCGAGCCAGATCAGGTAGAGAGCGCCGGCGAGCTTGACGCCGGCATAGACGATGGGCACCGCGTGGAACAGCACCGACAGACCGGCGGCCGCGGCGGCGACATGGACATAGGCGCCCAGATGCAGGCCGAGCGCCGCCATCAGCCCGGCCTGGCGCCCGCCCGCCATGGTCCTGGCTGCGGCATAGAGCATGGAGGGGCCCGGCAGCACGGAAAACAGCGCCGTCGTGACGATGAAGGCGAGCAACACGTCATAGGGGGGCATGGTGGCGGCTTCCATCGGCTGCGGGATCGGAGTGGCGACCATAGCACCGGATTTTCAGCCTGTCGCAGACCGGGGCGCGGCGCCACGGCATGTTCCCGCCCCTTGCGCGAGCTGGTCGTCAGCGACCCAGCTGGGCCTCGATCGCGGCCTTGTCGATGATCGACCATACCGAGGCGATCTTCTCCGCCTTGAAGGCATAGAACACGTTCTCCGTGAACGCGACCTTGCGCCCATCGAGCTTCAGGCCGAGGAAGCCGGGTTTCGGCGTGCAGTCGAAGGCAAGACGGGCCGCCACCCGGGGCGGTTCGCAAACGAGGAGGTCGATATGGAAGGCAAGATCGGGAATGTCCTCGAAATCCTTGACGAGCATGCCGCGGTAGCCTGACAGGCCCAGCCGCCGGCCATTATGTTCGACCCCTTCATCGACATAGCGCCCGAGCTCGTTCCAGTCCTGCCGGTTGAGGCAGGCGATATAGGCCCGGTAGAGGTCGGCGAGAGTTGTGGCTTCCATCGCGCTTGCTCCTCGCATCGTCGGGGGGTGGCATCACGCCGGCAGCGTGAGGACGAGCGGCCCGGTGCGGGTCGCCACCACCGTATGCTCATACTGCACGGTCGGGGCGCGGGGCTCGCTGAACAGCGTCCAGGGGTCCTCGCCATCCGCCGCCCATTCGGCGCCCAGGGAAAGGAACGGTTCCACCGTAAACACCAGGCCTTCCTGCATCCTCCGACGCTCGGAGTTGTCAGGCCAGGTCGCGAGCTCCTTAGGCTCTTCATGCAGGGACCGGCCGACACCGTGGCTGGCGAGATTGCGCACCAGCGTATAGCGGTTCTTGCGCGCGAATTCGCCGATGGCATTGCCGATATTGGCAAGCGGCAGGCCGGCGCCCACCTGGCGGATGCCCGTCCACATTGCCCGCTTGCCGTCCCTGAGGAGGCGCTGCGTGGCCTTGGAGACCGGCTCCACGGCAAAGGACGCACCGGTATCGCCGAAAAAGCCGTCCTTCTCGGCGGAGACGTCGATATTGACGAGGTCGCCCGGCTCGATCCGGCGCTGGCCGGGGATGCCGTGCGCGATTTCCTCGTTGACGCTGATGCAGGTCGCGCCGGGAAAACCGTAGCAAAGCTCGGGCGCAGAGCGGGCGCCCTCCTGTTCGAGGAGCCTGCGGCCGATCGCGTCGAGCTCGGCCGTGGTCATGCCGGGCTCGAGCGCCGCTCCCATCGCCGCCAGCGTATTGGCGACGATGCGGCCGACCTCCTTGAGCTTCAGCAATTCGTCTTCGTTCGAAACCGTCATGATATGCCGTGCGTTCTCAAAGAAATTGGAGAAAAGGAAAGGGGTCCGTCGTTCCGGCTCCCCGTATCGGAAGACAAGGAAGCGGCCGAAACCTCCTGGTTTCCTGTCTGGCCGCTCGCTTCGCGCGCATCGCCGCTTCGAGATCCTGCTGCCCTAAATAGGGCACGCCGAGCCTCTGCTGCAAGGCCTGGGGGCGTGGTCAAGCCGGCGGCGGCGCCATCTCCGCAAACAACCAGTCGCGAAAGGCCTTCACCTTGCGCTGGCGGATGGCGTCGGGCGGATAGACGACATAGAAGCTGGAGAGGGATTTGAGGGCGTGCTCAAAGGGGCGCACCAGGCGCCCGGCTCTGAGATCGGCTGCGACCAGCATGGTGCGGCCCAGCACCACTCCCTCACCTTGCGCGGCGGATTCGACGGCAAAGGAATAGGAATCGAAGGTGAGCCCGCCATGCGGGTCCACGCCCCCGACCCCGGCGCTGGCAAGCCAGCCGGCCCAATTGATCGGAAAACCATCATGGATCAGGGTGTGATGCCTGAGATCCTCGGGCCGGCGCAGTGGATGCTCCCCCTCCAGCAGCCTGGGGCTGCAGACGGGAAACACCTCTTCGTCGGCGAGGAATTCGGAGACGAGGCCCGGATAGCTGCCGCTGCCATAGCGGATGGCGATGTCGATGCCGTCGCCCAGGAAGTTGGTCAGCCTGCCGGTGGTCGAAACCCGCACGTCGATATCGCCATGTGCGCGATGGAAACGATAGAGGCGCGGCACCAGCCATCGCCCCGCAAACCCATCGGAGGTGCTGACGTTCAGGGTCGAGCCCGACTGGTGGGCCGTCGCCGCGGCGGTGGCCGCCCCCAATTGGTCGAGCATGTCGCGAACCGCCCGTGCATAGGGTTCGCCGACAGTGGTCAGGCGCACCGTGCGGCTCGTGCGTTCGAACAGGAGGACGCCGAGCTGGTCCTCCAGATTCTTGACCGCCCGGCTGACGGCGCCATGGGTGACGTTGAGCTCTTGCGCCGCCCTGGAGAAACTCAGATGCCGGGCGGCGGCCTCGAAACTCGGCAGGGCGTGAAGGGGAGGAAGTTTGCGCGGCATGATATCTGTGAGTCTCGATCACAGAAATATGCCGAATTTTGGTTTGTCTGTCGAGAATCTCCTGCTCACAATGGCCAGGATTTGTGATGAATCCTCACGAGGGCAGCATGGCGACCATCCACCCCTTTCTCTGGTTCAACCTGAATGCCAGGGAAGCCCGGGACTTCTATCTGTCGGTCTTCAAGAACGCCAAGGCGCTCGGCGAAACCGAATTTACCGACTGGGTCTCCGGAACGAACAGGACGGTTCCGCATGCCACCTTCGACTTCGAACTCGAAGGGCTGCGCCTGACGGCGCTGAATGCCGGCTCCATGCCTGCCTTCAATGAAAGGCTCTCTCTTTATATCGAGACCTCCGACCAGGCCGAGACCGACTATTACTACCAGGCGCTCACGGCCGATGGCGGCTCCGAAAAGCCCTGCGGCTGGCTGACGGACAAATATGGCGTCTATTGGCAGGTCATTCCGGAGGTCACGCTGCGGTTGATGGGCGACCCAGACCGCGAGAAGGCGGATCGGGTGCGGCAGGCCATGTACGGGATGACCAAGATCATCGTGGCCGATCTCGAAGCGGCCTATGCCGGCAACGCCTGAATCATCCCCATGATCGCAGACAGCAGGAAACCTCCCATGGCGGGGCTCGCGGGCCAGAAGATCATCGTCGTCGGCGGCAGTTCCGGCATCGGCCTCGGCGTCGCCAAGGCGTCACTCGAGAGCGGCGCGGAGGTGGTGATCGTCGGCCGCTCGCCCGACAAGCTGCGGGCCGCAGAGCAAAGCCTCGATGCCGGCCCGCAGGTGCGATCCGTCGTGGCCGACATGACCGAGGAGGCCGATCTTGCCCGGCTCTTCAGCGAAGCCGGCGCCTTCGATCACCTGGTATCGACAGCCGGAACGCCGCCGCCTGGAGATCCCATCGAACGCACCGACATGGCGGTGGTCCGCCGCTTCGTCGACAACAAGCTGATCGGCGCCGTCATGCTGGCCAAGCATGCCGTGACCTCCCTGAGGCGCGGCGGTTCCATGACCTTCACCTCCGGCATCAACAAGGACCGGCCGCCGGTTCCCGGAGGTGCGGTCGTTTCGGCGGTTGCCGGCTCCTTCAGTTTCTTCGCCCGCGCCCTGGCACTGGAACTGGCGCCGACGCGCGTGAACATCGTCTCGCCGGGCTGGGTGGATACGCCGATGTGGGACGAGATCGTCGGGGCGGCCAAATCGGATTTCTTCGCCGGCATGGCGGGCCGCCTGCCGGCGGGCAGGATCGCGGCGCCCGCGGATATCGCTCCCGCCTATCTCTACCTGATGTCGAGCGCCTTCACGACGGGCGAGACCATCCATATCGATGGCGGGCACAGCCTGATCTAGGGAAAATAGCGGTTTCATCGAGCCGCGTTTTTCCAGCCACCCCGTTTCGTGTTATTCTCCCATCAGGTCGGGCCGCATGGGAACGCGTTCCTGCTCGCGAGCACAAGCTCCGAATGCGACCATTTCGACCGGCAGGCCTGCAGGAAAGCTGCGACTGCGGTCTTCCCACGCGCCGATTGCCTCGATAAGATCGAGCAAATGGCAGGGAACTGGAAATGACGGTGGATATCAGGACGGTCGGGATCGTGGGCGCCGGGCAAATGGGCAGCGGCATCGCGCATGTCGCCGCCCTGGCCGGGTTGAACGTGGTGCTCAACGACGTGTCGGAAGAACGGGTCAACAATGGCCTGGCCACCGTCAACGGCAATCTCAAGCGTCAGGTTTCCAAGGGCGTCATCACCCAGGCCCAGAACGACGAAGCGCTCTCCCGCATCAAGGCCGAGCCCAATGTGGAAGGCCTGGGCGTCTGCGATCTGGTGATCGAGGCCGCAACCGAAAACGAGGCGGTCAAGGTCAAGATCTACGGCAATGTCTGTCCGCATCTGAAGCCGGAAGCGATCCTCGCCACCAACACCTCATCGATTTCGATCACTCGGCTGGCGGCGGCGACCGACCGGCCCGAGCGCTTCATCGGCATTCACTTCATGAATCCTGTGCCGGTGATGCAGCTTGTCGAGATCATCCGCGGCATTGCCACGGATGATGGCACCTTCGATTCCGCCAAGGCCTTCATCACCAAGCTCGACCGCCAGGTGGCGGTGGCCGAGGATTTCCCGGCCTTCATCGTCAACCGCATCCTGCTGCCGATGATCAACGAGGCGATCTATACGCTCTATGAGGGCGTCGGCACGGTCGAATCCATCGACATGGCGATGCGGCTCGGCGCCAATCATCCGATGGGCCCGCTGCAGCTCGCCGATTTCATCGGCCTCGATACCTGCCTGTCGATCATGCAGGTGCTGCATGAGGGCCTGGCCGATTCCAAATACCGGCCCTGCCCGTTGCTGGTGAAATATGTCGAGGCCGGCTGGCTCGGCCGCAAGGTCAAGCGTGGCTTCTACGATTATCGCGGCGAAAAGCCGGTGGCGACGCGCTGACCTCGGGCGCCATTTCCCCAATCTCAAAAGGCGCGGCTGTCCTTCCTCGCAAGGGGGAGAAGGCAACCGCGCCTTTTCTATGCCCTGGCTGCGCGGGAGGGAGAGCGCTCCTGATCGGCATATCTTCTGTTAACCCTGCTCGGCTATGAAGAAGCTCTGCCCTTTTGAGGCCAAAACTTCGGATTAGGTTCGGAGCACTTAGTGCTGATGTGGTTAATCGGACACGCCGTCCGACAATCGTGCGGCAAGACTGTGGCGGCCATACCGTGCGGCCGGACCGTATGATAGAGGGCTGCCAATGATCCCTTTTTGTGCCGGACCTTACGTTTCGGCAACCAGCGTGGAAGTTCCTGCTATGAAGCAGTCTACCCCTCTTGTTCTGGCCGCCGTTTCCGTTTTGGCCCTGGTTCTGGCCTCGCCGGCCCTGGCCCAGGACAGCACTGCGCCCACGGCCGACATTCCGGTTGCCGCGCCGGCGGCACCTGCTGCCCCGGCCGCTCCCGCCGCTGCTCCGGAAGCGCCACAGCCAGCCGCTCCGGCACCGGCCGCGCAGGCCACGCCCGAACCGGCCGCTCCCGCCCCGGCGACCGCCGCGGCTCCCGATGCTTCAGCTCCTGCGGCTCCTGCGGCTCCGACGGCTCCCGCTGCAGATAATGCTGCCCCGGCGGCGCCTGCCGCCACGCCGGCCAAGCCCAAGGTCGCCAAGAAAGCGGTTCCGGCCGGGCCTTCCTATGCCGCCTCGACGCCGGTCAAGATCCCGGCCACGCCCTGGTCCTCGATGCCGACCTTCGATGCCGGTTCGCTCGACCGTCTCAACGGCTTGTCGCAATACTATGCCCAGATCGCCCGCAATGGCGGTTTCCCGGCCGCCCCGCCTGCCGGCCTGTCCCAGGGCGCCACGGGCAGCGCCGTGCTGGCGCTGCGCCAGCGCCTGGTGATGGAGAACGACCTGCCGGAATCCGAGCGCGACAACCCCAAATGGGATGCCAGGCTGACCACCGCCGTCAGCCGCTTCCAGCAGCGCTACGGCCTGCAGGCCACCGGCAAGATCGATGAGCGCACCCGCAGCCAGATGGCGGTCTCCGTGCAGCAGCGTCTCGTCCAGATCGGCCACAACATGGAGCGCGTCGGCGCCCGCTTCATCGATTTCAATCGCCGCTACGTGGTGGTGAACATCCCCAGCGCGCAGGTCGAAGCCATCGAGAATGGCGAGGTGGCGCGCCGCTATATCGCCGTGGTCGGCCGCCCGCAGAACCCGTCTCCCGAGGTCGACGCCACCATCAGCGCCATCAATTTCAACCCGACCTGGACGGTGCCGCAATCCATCATCAAGAAGGAAATCGGCCCGCATATGGTGCGCGATCCCTCCTATCTCTCGCGCCAGAGGATGTCTGTGATCGACGGCGCGGGCCGCACCGTCGATCCCAAGACCATCGACTGGTCGAGCGGCAAGGCCGCCAACTACACCATCCGCCAGGCCTATGGCGCCGGCAATTCGCTCGGCCAGCTGCGCATCCAGATGCCGAACTCGGATTCGGTCTACATGCATGACACGCCCTCCAAGCGGCTGTTCGGCTCGGTGGACCGCTTCTTCTCGCATGGCTGCGTGCGTGTGCAGGGCGTGAACGATCTTGCCGCCTGGCTGCTCGGCCCGGGCTGGGACGCCAAGCGCGTCGGCCAGGAAATCGCCACTGGTGCCCGCAAGGACCAGGCCATTCCGGACCGCGTGCCGGTGCACTGGGTCTACATGACCGCTTATGTCACACCCGACGGCACCGCCCATTTCCGCCCGGATATCTACAATCTCGACTTCGGCTCGGCCTCGCGCATCGCCGATGCGCAGGTGGTCAACCCCTACTGATCGGGCCGAATCTCCGGATCCATGAAAAGGCCCAGCCCGTCTTCCCCTTGGGGGTGAAGACGGCCTGGGCCTTTTTTCTCGCCTATCTCAGTTCTTGTCTTCGACGGCCGCGCTTTCCGCATCCGTCTCGGAGCGGTCGAGCAGGGCGATCATTGCCTTGCGGGCGCCGTCGGCATCGCCGGCGAGGATCGGCTCGGCCACGGCCCGGTGCATCGGCACCGTATAGGGCAACAGCACGTTGCCGGCGCGCGAGACCTTGAACGACACCGCGAGCGAAGCCTCGATCGCCGGCTGGAAGGCGGCCAGCAGCACATTGTTGGTGGCGCGCACGATGGCGCGGTGGAAAGCGAGGTCCGCGTCGATGGAAAGCTGGATGTCCTCGGCATTGGCCATCGCCTCGAAGCTCTCGGCGATGGCCGCCCGCTGCTCCGGCGTGGCGCGCAGCGCGGCGAGGGCCGCCGCCTCGGGCTCGATCATGCGGCGCAGCTCGAACAGATCCTTGACGAAGCTCTTGGTGGCACCGCCCGAGGTCTGCCAGACCAGCACGTCGACGTCGAGCCGGTTCCAATTGGCATGAGGCTGCACGATGGTGCCGCGGCGCGGTGTGGAGGAAAGCAGGCCCTTGCCGGCCAGGAGCTTGATGGCCTCGCGTAGCGAGGCGCGGGAAACGTCGAGTTCGCGCGAGAGGTCGGCCTCCGTGGGCAGCGCCATGCCGACGGCCCATTCGCCGGCGACGATGCGCTGACCGATCAGCGCAGCCGCCTGACTGTGACGGGTTTGCGTTGCACCGGAGCGAGAGCGGCTTGCGCTACGTGCCATAGACGACCCCTTGTTTTCTTCGAAACAGACTTGGTCCGATCTGTCGGTATCATCGTCCGCCGAAACCCAGCGTTTCATGTTCCCCAATCTATTTGTTGCATTCCTCCTACCATACAGCCAAGCCCTAAGATTGCTCCTCTGAGCTTAGCCACAGGATAGAGTCGCAAAGAATAGAGGGGTTCGGATCTGGGCTGTGATCACGATCACCACGCGCAAACACTCCCTTGTGCCATGAAGTGACGTTGTGTCCGGCGGGGCGACACATATATGCTCGCCGCATTTGATTGATGTTTTGTCGTTAGGAGTCGACGTGCCTCGTTTCATTCCGGCCATTGCCGTTCTTGCCGCCCTGCTGGCATCGCCCGCGCGGGCCGACGACACCCTGGCCTCCCTCGATGCGGGCGGACTGGTGCTCACCAAGACCGACAAGATCGCGCTCGTCTCCGAAGACCTCTATCTCTCGATCAAGGCGGTGAAGATCAGCTACCGCTTCCGCAATCTTACCAATGCCGACTATGAGGCCCTGGTGGCCTTTCCCATGCCCGACATAACCGGCGACGGGCCGGGCGGCATCACCGACATTCCCGACCCCACCAGCGACAATTTCCTGAAATTCACCACCAAGGTAGACGGCAAGTCGGTGGAATCGCAGGTCGAGCAGCGCGCCTTCATGAAGGGCACGGACGGCAAGCCCGATGTCGAGATCACCGACAGGCTGAAAGCCCTCAAGATTCCGATGCTGCCGACCATCGAGGCGACGGAGAAGGCCATCAATGCCCTTGGCGAGGCCGATCGCAAGGCTCTGGCCGATGCCGACATCGTCTATCAGGACAGCTACAATGCCGACGACAAGGGTGAGCGCCAAGTCTATTACCCGCTCTGGACCCTGCGCTCGAAATTCTGGCGCAAACAGGTGTTCCCGGCCGGCAAGGACGTGATCGTCCAGCAGGACTATGTGCCCAGCCATGGCGGTGTCTCGTCTCTCGTATTCGGCTCGCCCGATCTCGATGCCAGGCAGCGCAAGTCCTACGAGAAGGATTTCTGCACCGATGCGGCCTTCACCAAGGCGGCCGCTGCCTTGTACAAGCGCGCTTCGGCGGATGAGGGCAAGACCTTCGTCAGCTACGAGCAATATCTGGCCTATATCATCACTTCCGGCGGCAACTGGGCCGGCCCGATCGGCGATTTCCGCCTGGTGGTCGACAAGGGCGATCCCAAGACGCTGGTGTCCTTCTGCGGCGACGGCGTGAAGAAGATCGGTCCGACCACGTTCGAGATGGTGGTGAAGAACTACGTGCCCAAGACCGACATCAAGGTGCTGCTGCTGGTGAGCGAGGAGAGAAAGTGAGGTGACCTGGTCGCTGCGGGCGCCAAGGAGGGCGCGTTGCTGACCTGATCCAGCCTCCTTTCTTCAATGGCGGCAAAGCAAATAGTGTGCATCGCAACCTTCCGGTTGGGTTCGGACAGCTGATTTCAGGCAGCTGCCTCACGCCTTGCCGCATCTCTGCGCTGCAACTGCTTAACCAGGTCGGCTGACTGGGAAACCCAGCCCAGCCGGGCCGCGATCACCTTCTGCGACGCGACATGAAATTCCTCGCCGAGGGCCTCGCCCATGCAGTCGGCAAGCAGCACGGCGGTGTAGTCCCTGAAACTTGCATCCCGAAGCGTGGATTCCACGCAGACACTCGTGGTCGTCCCCGCAAGGAACAGCGTGTCGATACCGAGTGCCCTCAATTGCTCGTCGAGATCGGTGGCATAGAAGCCGCTGAAGCGGTTCTTGTAGACCACGAGGTCGGCGGGTTCTGGCTTCAACTCGTCTACCACCCCGGTGTTCCAGGTGTTGCGAATATGGATCCTGCCCTTCGATCCGTCCGGAGCCAAAATCTCCTTGCCGATGTTCAGATCCTTGTTCAGCAGCCAATTCCTGCTGCGCGGGCCGCCGGCGTCGGACAAATCGGGCAGAAAACCATGGACCAGATAGACGACATGCATGCCGGCACGCCTAGCGCCGGCCAGCAGACGCGCGATGGGAGCGATGGTGTCGCGGGCAAGGCCGATATCATGGCCTGCCAGATCGAACATGCCGCCCTTGCTGCAGAAATCATTCTGCATGTCGACGACGATGACGGCACTTTTCGCCGGCTCGAAGCAAATCGCCGCCGGCGTGGCATCGAGGTGAATTGAGGAACTGGAAACGGACATGTGCGGATAGCCCTTCGATGTTTGCCCGCCACCTGGCGGATGATCCTGGGGGACATCTAGCGACGGCCTCCTGACGCGCGGAAGGCCGCTGGCTCGAACACGGTGTTCGCGCAGATGAGACAATCGCCGGGCCGTACGCGGATCGGAAAGAACGCTGCGATGCCGGCCGCTCCGCGCGCTGCTTCGTGTTTGCGCTTGTCGAACGGCGCTTGCCGCATTAGGCCGTGTTGACCGGCACGGTGGCCTTGCCAGCGCGCCTCCCATCACGCTTCAGCTCCGTCCCGCCATGCCCGAACTCAGTTCCTTCCGTCGCATCGTCGTCAAGATCGGCTCCTCCCTGCTGGTCGACCAGGCCAAGGGGAAGTTGCGCCGCGACTGGCTGGCTTCCCTGGTCGCCGATCTCGCCCGTCACACCCAACGCGGTGCCGAGGTGATCGTGGTCTCCTCAGGCGCCATCGCCTTGGGGCGCACGCTCCTGCACCTGCCCAAGGGCCCGTTGGCGCTGGAATCGAGCCAGGCGGCGGCGGCCGTCGGCCAGGTCGGCCTGGCGCAGGCCTGGGCCGAGACCTTGAGCGCGCAGGGCCTGACGGCGGCCCAGATCCTGGTCACGCTCGGCGATACCGAGGAGCGCAAGCGCTATCTCAACGCCCGGCGCACCATCGACAAGCTCCTGGAAATGAACTGCGTGCCGGTGGTGAACGAGAACGACACCGTCGCCACCACCGAGATCCGCTATGGCGATAATGACCGGCTGGCGGCCCGCGTCGCCACCATGGCCGGGGCGGATTGCCTGGTGTTGCTCTCCGACATCGATGGCCTCTATACCGCCCCGCCGCATCTCGATCCCGCCGCCACCCTGATCCCGGTGGTGCAACGTATCACCGCCGCGATCGAGGGCGTGGCCGGGGATGCCGGCTCCGAGCTCTCGCGCGGGGGCATGCGCACCAAGGTCGAGGCGGCCAAGATCGCGGTCGGCGGCGGCACCACCATGGTGATCGCCTCGGGCAAGGTGGATTCGCCCCTGCTGCGCATCGAGGAAGGCGGGCCCTGCACCTGGTTCCTCACCCCTTCCAATCCGGTCACCGCCCGCAAGAAGTGGATCGTCGGCCATCTCGAACCGCGGGGCACGCTGCATGTGGATGCCGGCGCCGCCAAGGCGCTACGCGGGGGCGCCAGCCTGCTGCCGGCCGGGGTGAAGCGGGTGGAGGGCACTTTCTCGCAGGGGGACGCGGTGATCATCCGCGATCCCTCCGGCGCCGAGATCGGCCGCGGCCTGGTGGCTTACGACATTGGCGAGGCGGCGCAGATCGCCGGCAAGAAGAGCCGCAGCATCGAGGATATTCTCGGCTGGGCCGGCCCCAGCGAGATGATCCATCGTGACGATATGGCCCTTTTCAGTCGCTTCGAGGATCTCAGCGCTGTGACGGTGGAATAGGGTGATGATCTCGCACACCTTTCTCGGCGTCGGTGACTTCGACACGGCCTTCCGTTTTTACGAGGCCGTATTCGGCGAACTCGGGCTGGTGCTGCGCTTTCGAGAGGACGAACGGCCGTGGGCGGGTTGGGTCAGGCCTGATGTTCCACGCCCGATCTTCCTGATCGGCCGGCCCTTCGACGGGCAGGCGCCGGCGCCCGGCAATGGCCCGATGGTCGCTCTTTTGGCAGCCGACCGGCTCGCCGTGGGTCGGGCCTGGCAAGTGGCCCTTAACCATGGCGGCACGGATGAGGGTGCGCCCGGACTGCGGCCCGAGTATCATGCCAATTATTACGGCGTCTATTTCCGCGATCCCGATGGCAACAAGCTTTGCGTGTGCTGCCATGATGCGTTCGAGGCGAAATAGGCCCCCCACTCGCTCAAGGACTTCCGATGCTCCGCCTGTGCACGCTCTTTGCCCCGCTCGCCATGCTGGGCGCCTGCTCCACCACGCCGCCGAAGGTGGAGTCGGTGACGCGCGCCTTGGAGCGGCCCATCGTGGCTTGCCGCACCCAGCAGCATGTCGGCACTCTGCATGCCTCCGGTGAGCAATTCCAGCGCGAGTTCGACAACCACATGGCCGATGGGCGCTGCCGCCGCTTCACGGCCGGGCAGAAGGTGCGCGACCGCACCAAGACCAGTTTCGTCGATCCAGGCAACGGCGTACGCTATTATATCTATCAGGGCGGCTGAGGCCCCGGGGGAGGCGCGGACATCTTCCCCCTTGGAAGAAGTGGCCGACCGCCGCGCTTCAGACGCGACACTGGCAGGAAGCAGGGTGCAGGCGAGGATGCCTGCATTCCATTACCCCTTGTTCGCCACCGCCACGCCGAGCGCCGCGATGGCGAGGCCGGCGATCTGGATGGGGGTGAGGGCTTCGCCGAACATGCCCCAGGCCATCAGGGCGGAAACGCCCGGCACCAGATAGAGCAGGGCCGCGACCTGGGCCACCGCGCCGCGCTTGATCAGCACCATCAGTAGCAGGATGGCACCGATCGACATGCCGAAGACAGACCAGGCAAGGCCCGTCCAGGCCGCGGCGGAGCTCCAGTCGAACTGGCCGCTCTCGGTGAGAAGGCCGCCGACGACGATAGGCACCATGGCGCCGGCATATTGCACGGCGGTGTTGGTGGCGAGGTCGGCACTGCGCCCGCGCCGTTTCTGCCAGATGGTGCCGAGCGTGATCGCCACCATGCCCGCCAGGCAGACCAGAAGAGGCACAAGCGGAATGCCGCCATCCCCGGTTGCGCCGAGTTTGGGAATGAGGGTCAGTCCGGCGCCCGCCGCACCGATGACGATGCCGAGCGCGCGCCGGCGCGAGACTTCCTCCCCGAGCAGCGGTCTGGACAACAGGCCGGTGAGCAGGGGCTGCAAGCCGGCGATGAGAGCCGATATGCCCGAGGGCAGGCCATGTGAGACGGCCCAGAACACACCGCCGAGATAGAGGCCGTGGATCAGCAGGCCGGCCACGAGTGCGTCCAGCCACGCCCTGCCGTTCTGGGGCCAGGAAGCGCCGCTCCACAGCGCATAGAGCCCGAGCAGCAGGCCCGCTGCAACGAAACGCAGGCCGAGAAAGGTCAGCGGCTCGGCATGGGGGGCCACCAGCCGCGCCGTGACGAAGCCCGTCGACCACAGGGGCACGAACAGGGCCGCCAGCACGGAGGAGGGCAGAGCGGGGCGGTGAATGGCGGAATCGGCGCTGGACATGGCTGCTCTGGAACGCTTCCCGGAAAAGCCGACAGACTTTTCGATCAAGAAAACGCATCAAACAATGAGTTGGAGCAAAGTGCGTTTCGGAGAAATCGCACCTTGCTCTAAAAACAAAAGCCGCCGTCCGGTTGCCCGAACGGCGGCTTTCAAACCTCAAAACCTCAGGCCGCCTTCTTCTTGGCCGGGAGCAGCTTGCGGTTGATCAGCACCTCGGCGATCTGGATGGCGTTGAGCGCCGCGCCCTTGCGCAGATTGTCCGAGACAACCCACATGTCCAGGCCGTTCTCCACCGTTATGTCCTCGCGGATGCGGGAGATGTAGGTGGCGTCCTCGCCGGAAGCCTCGTAGGGCGTGATGTAGCCGCCGGGCTCGCGCTTGTCGATCACCAGGCAGCCCGGCGCCGAGCGCAGGATCTCGCGGGCCTCGTCGGCCGTTACCGGCTTCTCGAACTCGATGTTCACGGCTTCCGAATGGGAGATGAACACCGGCACGCGCACGCAGGTCGCGGTCAGCTTGATCTTGGGGTCGAGGATCTTCTTGGTCTCGGCCACCATCTTCCATTCTTCCTTCGTGTACCCGTCTTCCATGAAGACATCGATGTGCGGGATCACGTTGAAGGCGATGCGCTTGGAGAACTTCTTCGGCTCGACCGTGTCGTTGACATACACAGCCTTGGTCTGGGCGAAGAGCTCGTCGAGGCCTTCCTTGCCTGCGCCGGAGACCGACTGGTAGGTCGCGACGACGACACGCTTGATGCCGAAGCGATCATGCAGCGGCTTCAGCGCCACCACGAGCTGGGCGGTGGAGCAGTTGGGGTTGGCGATGATGTTCTTCTTCGAGAAGCCCGCGACCGCATCGGCGTTCACTTCCGGAACGATCAGCGGCACGTCGGCGTCGTAGCGCCAGGCCGAGGAATTGTCGATGACGACGCAGCCCTGCGCGCCGATCTTCGGCGACCATTCCTTGGATACGTCACCGCCGGCCGACATCAGCGCGATGTCGGTGTCGGAGAAGTCATAAGTGGCCAAGTCCCGCGTTTTCAGCGTTTTGTCGCCATACGAAACTTCCGTGCCCAGGCTGCGGCGCGAAGCCAGCGCAACCACTTCATCGGCGGGGAACGCCCGCTCGGCCAGAATGTTCAGCATCTCGCGGCCCACATTGCCTGTGGCGCCCACGACGGCGACCTTGTAACCCACTGTCTTAAGTCCTTCTCCGTGAATTGTCGGATGTACAACCGGTTCCCATATGGGGACGGCGCGCTGGAATATCATTGTGCGCCGCCGCATGCAATTGAACGTTTAGTGTTCCGGTTTGGTGGTTCGCAGCAAGATTGCACCAAAGACGGCCGAAAGGATGGAGCCCAGCAGCACGCCGATCTTGGTCTCGTCGAGCAGGACCGGCGCGTTCGCATAGGCGAGGCCGCCGATGAACAGGCTCATGGTGAAGCCGATGCCGCAGAGCAGCGCCACGCCGTAGAGATGGCCCCAATTGGCATTGGCCGGCAGTTCGGCCCAATCGGCCTTGATGGCGAGGGCCGCGAAGGCGAAGACGCCGATCTGCTTGCCGACGAACAGGCCGAGGGTCACCCCGAGGGTGACGGGATCGGCCAGCTTGTCGAGAGACATGCCGGCCAGCGACACACCGGCATTGGCAAATCCGAAGATCGGCACGATCAGATAGGTTACCCAGGGGTGCAGTCCATGCTCCAGCCTGTGCAGCGGCGTGTTGTCATGGTCGTGCCCGCCCCTGCGGCGCAGCGGAATGGTGAAGGCGAGCGCCACGCCGGCCAGGGTGGCATGGACGCCGGACAGATAGGTCAGCACCCACAACACGGCGCCGAGCCCCAGATAGGCCGGCAGGAAGGTGACGCCGCGGCGGTTCATGATGGAGAGCACCACCAGGACGACGAAGGCGCCGTTGAGCATCCAGATGTTCAGCGAGGCGGTGTAGAACAGGGCGATGATCACCACCGCGCCGAGATCGTCGATGATGGCGAGCGCGGTGAGGAAGACTTTGAGCGAGCCCGGCACGCGCGGGCCGAGCAGGGCCAGCACGCCGAGAGCAAAGGCGATGTCGGTGGCCGAGGGGATGGCCCAGCCCTGCAGCGTGCCCTCGGCCCGCCAGTTGATCGCCACGAAGATCAGGGCGGGCACCACCATGCCGCCGACCGCCGCGATGCCGGGCAAGGCCCGGCGCGGCCAGCTCGATAGTTGCCCGTCCAGCACCTCGCGCTTGATCTCCAGCCCCACCAGCAGGAAGAACAGGGCCATCAGCCCGTCATTGACCCAGTGCAGCAGGCTGAGGCCGCCGACATAGAGATGGAGGGTATGGAAATAGGCCTCGCCCAGCGGCGAATTGGCCACGATCAAGGCGAGCGCCGCCACCGCCATCAGGATGATGCCGCCGGCAGCCTCGGTCGCGAGGAAGTTCCTGAGGAAGGATCGGCGGCGGGTATGAGGCATGAATCGGGGTCCTTGCAGTTCGGGAAACCCGTCTCAGGCTGCGCATTTCCCAGGGATCGTCGCGGTGTTCGGGGAAACTAGAAAAAACGGCCCGGAATTGACAGCGTTTTCGGGCGATGGCCGCGCGAGTCCTGTGAGGCTCGGCGCCAAGCCTGGTGCTCGGCCGATCCGTAGGGAACAGCACCCCCGCCCCGTCATTTTTGCAACAAAATCCAGCCATTTTGGCAGGGCCCAATTGCCGCAACGTAAAATTGCGGCCGCGAATGCCTTCACCGGCGCGCCGGCCTTGAAATGGGAATGCTCTGAAATGGATCTGACCAGACGTGCCGCCCTGCAACTGGCCGGAACGGCCTGTGCCGGCCTGGCGACCGGATGGAGCGGGATGGGAAAGGCCCTGGCGGCGAGCGATGCCTTCGGCCCGGAGACGGTGATCGCCAGGGCGCGCGAACTGGCGGGCAAGCCCTATGTCGGCCCCGGAGAGACCTTGCCGGAGAGCCTGAGCCAGCTCTCCTATGACGATTTTCGTCGCATTAATTTCCGCACCGACCGTACCTTGCTGCGCGACAATGGCTCGAATTTCGGCCTGCAGCTCTTCCATCGCGGCAGTATCTTCAAGCATCAGGCCCGGGTGAATCTGGTGACGGACGGCCAGGTCAAGCCGCTGTTCTATTCGCCCGATCTGTTCGATTTCGGCGATCGGGGCGCACCGCAGGGCCTGCCGACCTCGCTCGGCTTTGCCGGCATCCGCCTGCTCTATCCGCTCAACCACAGTGGCAAGATGGACGAACTCGCCGCCTTTCTCGGCGCCAGCTATTTCCGCTTCCTCGGCAAGGGCCAGCATTACGGCCTCTCCGCGCGCGGCCTTGCGCTCGGCTCGGGCCGCCCCGGCGAGGAGTTCCCGGATTTCGTCGAGTTCTGGGTGGAGACGCCGCAGCCGGGCAAGGGCAGCATCGCCGTGCACGCGTTGCTGGACGGGCCTTCGGTCACCGGTGCCTATCGCTTTATCTTCGAGCCGGGCGAGGGCGACGACGTCGAGGTCCAGGCCACGCTCTTCGCGCGCAAGGACCTCAAGGAGATGGGCCTGGCGCCGCTGACCTCGATGTTCCTCTATGGCGAGAACACGCTGAACCGTCCGCGTGACTTCCGCCCCGAAGTGCATGATTCCGACGGCCTTGCCGTCCAGTCCGAGAACGGGGAATGGTTGTGGCGGCCGCTGCGAAACCCGACCCGCAACTCCGTCGCCAATTTCTTTTCCAAGGACATCAAGGGCTTCGGCCTGATTCAGCGCGACCGCGCCTTCGGCAGCTATCAGGATCTGGAGGCGCTCTACGACAAGCGCCCGGGTTATTGGGTGGAGATGAAGAGCCGGCTCGGCCAGGGACGCGTGGTGCTGGTGGAACTGCATTCGAACGCCGAGACCGACGACAACATCGTCGCCTCCTGGGTGCCGGACGTGCAGCCCAAGGCCGGCAGCGAGACGCAGATTTCCTATGTCATCCACGCGGTCTCGGGTCCGCAGCATCAGGGCGGCCAGGTCTACGCCACCTTCGAGACCCACAACGCAGCCGCCACCACGGCGGGCAAGCCGAGCGTCACCCGTTTCCTGATCGATTTCGTCGGCGACCGGCTGAAGGAGGTCGCCCTCGACGTCGGCAAGATCGAACTGGTGATCTGGGGCTCCGGCGGCACGGTGTCGGCGCCCTCGGTGGTGGCCAATCCCGCCATCAACGGGGTGAGGGCGAGCTTCGACGCCGAACCGCCTCCCGGCGAAGATATCGATTTGCGCGCCTTCCTGCGCCTGGGCTCGGAGACGCTGACCGAGACCTGGACCTATCGGCTCGATTCGGCGCAGCCGGTGTAGGAAATTGGAGCGCGGACATCACACAGCGACATGCTTGTCTGTCGCTGTGATGTCCGCGCCCATGGGAAGCGTGCCAAATTTACGCCACATAAACCATCCCCGTAACTTCCGGCTCCGAAGCGGGAAGGGCAGGCTCCTATCCCGGGTGCGCGGACGTCCCGTTCGTCTCTTGGAAACGCGGCGGAAGCCTGGAAAACAACAGAAAACACCGCCACACCCTCCGAAATTGGCGCTCCCCTGCCATAAACCGGCCCTTAACCCGCCTTGCCTAGCGTGAGCCTGGGCTATTGGTGTTGCGTTCCCGTCAGATTTCCGAAAGGACGTCTCGATCCGATCCGGATTGCCGCACCTTGCAACTTTGAGGTTACGGCAATGCGGACCATGCGACGCGGCTTTGCACAAAGCTACGCTCTTCCCGACGAACTGAAGAGCATGCTGACGCGCAGGCTGAACGAACTGCTCGGCATGGCGCTGATCGGAGCGACCGGCCTGGCTGCGATCGCGCTGGCGACATGGTCGGTGCAGGATGCCAGCTACAACCATGTCGGCGGCGCCCTCCCGATCCGCAACTGGCTCGGCTTTTCCGGTGCCGTCACCGCCGATTTCCTCACCCAGATGTTCGGCATCGCCTCGATCGCGCTGCTGGCGCCGCTCGCCTTTCTCGGCTGGCGCCTGTTGGCGCACAAAGCCTTCGATTCCCAGCGCATGCGCCTGATCTGCCTTGTGGTCGGCGTGCTGCTGGCGGCCGGCTGCTTTTCGGGCCTGCCTGCCACCTCGAGCTGGCCGCTGCCCACGGGCCTGGGCGGCGCTAGCGGCGACTGGGTGTTCTATCTGTTCACGCCTTTGTTCTTCGCCGGCAAATCGATGATCGGCCAGTTCGTGCTGACCCTGGTGCTCGGCTTTGCCGCCTTTTTCAGCCTGGCGATCGCCGCCGGCTTCTTCTTCCAGTATCGCGAGGAGGAGCGCCCGGCGCCGGAGATGCCGATGCGCATCCGCGGCCAGCCGCGCCGCGTCCGTGAGGAGGAAGAGGAGGAGGACGAGCGTTCCGCCGTGCTCGGCGCCCTGATGCATTGGGGCCTGATGGCCAAGAGCGCGCTCTTCCGCAAGCGCGTCAAGGTCACGCCGAGCCGACAAGACTATCAGAGGATCGACCGCCAAAGGCTGGATCGCGACGGCCGCGAGCCGCCGATGCACACACCCGGCGGCATCTCGGACCTCTTCGCCCGCGTCAAGGCGGCCGCCCATCTCCTCGCCCGTCCGGTGGCTGCGCGGGCCGAACCCGAACCCCCTCGCCGCGAACCGGCCTTCACGCCGCGCACCGCCCCGCGCGCCGATGCCCGGCGCCCGCATGAGGCCGTTTCGCTGGACGGCGAGGAATTGCCGGAAGCGATCGATCAATATTCCGGCAGCCAGCCGGCCTATGCGCCCTATGACGACGAGGATGAGCTGCCACCGATGCCGCCGCCGCGCCGGCCACTGATCAGTGCCGAAGAAGCCGCGCGCCGCGTCGAGCCCGCCATCACCACCACCCGGGTGGCCCAGCCGAGCGCGGCGGTGAAGCCGGGCAAACGGCTCCAGCGCGAGAGCGAGCCGGATTTTCCCTTCGAGCACCGCTACGAATTGCCGCCGCTTTCCCTCCTGGCCGAACCGCGCAAGCAGACCGGCGTCGGCGTCTCCCAGGAGGCGCTCGAACAGAATGCCCGCCTGCTCGAAGGTGTGCTGGAGGATTTCGGCGTGCGCGGCGAGATCATCAATGTCCGCCCCGGCCCGGTGGTGACCCTTTATGAGCTCGAGCCGGCCGCCGGCATCAAGGCTGCGCGCGTCATCGGCCTCGCCGACGACATCGCCCGCTCGATGTCGGCGCTGTCGGCCCGCGTCGCCGTGGTACCCGGACGCAACGTCATCGGCATCGAGCTGCCCAATTCCAAGCGTGAGATGGTGTATTTCCGCGAGCTTCTGGCTTCGGAGGATTTCGAGAAGTCGAAGTTCAAGCTGGCGCTCGCCTTGGGCAAGACCATCGGCGGCGAGCCGGTGATGGCCCAGCTCGAGAAGATGCCGCATCTGCTCGTCGCCGGCACCACCGGCTCAGGCAAGTCGGTCGCCATCAACACCATGATCCTGTCGCTGCTCTACCGGCTGAAGCCGGAGGAATGCCGCATGATCATGGTCGATCCGAAGATGCTCGAACTCTCCATCTATGACGGCATCCCCCACCTGCTGGCGCCCGTCGTCACCGACATGAAGAAGGTGGTGCTCGCGCTCAAATGGGCGGTGCGCGAGATGGAGGAGCGCTACAAGAAGATGGCCAAGCTCGGCGTGCGCAACATCGACGGCTACAACCAGCGTGCCGCCGAGGCCAAGGCCAAGGGCGAAACGGTGATGCGCACCGTGCAGACCGGCTTCGACAAGGAGACCGGCCAGGCCCTCTACGAGCAGGAGGAGATGGATCTTTCGCCGGTGCCCTACATCGTCATCATCGTCGACGAAATGGCCGACCTGATGATCCAGGAAGGCAAGAACGTCGAAGGGCCGATCCAGCGCCTGGCACAGATGGCGCGTGCCGCCGGCATCCACCTGATCATGGCGACGCAGCGTCCTTCGGTCGACGTCATCACCGGCACGATCAAGGCCAACTTCCCCACCCGCATCTCCTTCCAACTCACCACCAAGATCGACAGCCGCACCATCCTGGGCGAGCAGGGCGCCGAGCAACTGCTCGGCCAGGGCGACATGCTGCATATGGCCGGCGGCGGGCGCATCTCGCGCGTGCACGGCCCCTTCGTCTCCGACGAGGAGGTGGAGAAGGTAGTCACCCATCTCAAAGCCCAGGGCCGGCCCGATTATCTCGACGCCATCACGGCGGACGAGGACGACGGCGGCGACGACGAAGCCGCCGACGGCGCCGTGTTCGACAAGACGGCGATGGGCTCGGAGGATGGCGGGGACCTCTACGACCAGGCCCTCAAGGTGGTGATGCGCGACAAGAAGTGCTCAACCTCCTACATCCAGCGCCGCCTGCAGATCGGCTACAACCGCGCCGCCTCTCTGGTGGAGCGCATGGAGAAGGAAGGCATCGTCGGCCCGGCCAACCATGCGGGCAAGCGCGAGATCCTGGTCTACAGCCGCGACGTCAGGAATGGCGAGGAGGAAAGCCAGGAGGACGACGAATAAAGGCTTCGGCCCCGGGGGGCGGACGTCCCGTCCGCTCTTGGAACCACGACGTTTGGGGTAAGAAAGAGGCGGACGAGACGTCCGCGCACCCGGGAAGTTGCTTGCCACCTACCGCTCGATCGCCGCCCGCGCCGCCTTGAAGATGGCGGCCTGCTGCTGCAGGCAGGGCGAGCCGGGCGTGTGGTGCGAGGGCAGCATCCAGGAGCCGCCGACGGCGACGATGTTGCGCACCGCGCCATAAGCCGGCAGCAACGCTGTCTCGATGCCGCCGGTGGTGACGAAGCCGACGCCCTCGAAGATATTGGCGTAGTCGGCCAGCACCACGGGGCCGTTGGAGGCCTCGGAGGGATAATATTTCATCAGAGAATAGCCATATTCGCAGGCCTGCATCGTCTCCGAGGCCGTCTGTACGCCCGGGATATGCGGCAGACCGCTGGCAGCCACCGAGGCCTGCAAGGCGGGCGTGAGGCCGGGGCTGACCGTGAAGTCCGCACCGGCGTCGAGGGCCAGGCGCACATGGCGCGCCAGCAGCATGGTGCCGGCCCCGAACAGGCAATGCGGATAGCGCGCCTTCGCGGCCTTCAATACCGCAGGGGCTTCGGGCGTGCGGAAGAGGATCTCGATCACCGGCGCACCTGCTGCCACCAGGCCGTCGATGTCGGCGAGGCCTTCATCCGCATCCTTGATCGCCATCACCGGCAGGATCGGGGTTTCGGCGAGGCGGGCCCGCAATTCGGCAACACTTGTCATCTTTCCTCCAGACCTGTTCTTTCCAGACCCGACAGCACCGCCTCCACCTCGGGCCGGTCGGGCGTGCCCAGCCGCCCGCCGAAACTGCGGCATTTCAGGGCGGCAGCGACATTGGCGAAGGCGATGGCCCGCGGGATGGGCGCCCCCTCGGCGATGGCGAGGGTGAAGGCGCCATGGAAGACGTCGCCCGCCGCCAGCGTATCGACCGCCTCGACCGCAGGCGGGCGCAACTGCTCGACCCGGTCGCTTTCGCGGTCGAGCCAGAAGCAGCCGTCCGGGCCGGCGGTGACGGCGAGAAAGCCGGCAAAACGCCCGGCCAGCGCACGCAGGGCTGGGCCGGGGCTCGATGCGCCGCTCAGCGCCAGCGCGGCCGGTTCGGAGAAGACGACGTGGCTGGCCAGCTCGGCAAGTTCGACCGTCACGCCGGCGGGGCCGGTATCGGCGTCGAGCACGGCGGGACGGCCGGCGGCGCGCGCCGCCTTGAGCACGGCGGCCGCGCCCTCGGGCCAGCGTATGTCGACCAGCGCGGCGTCGGCGCGGGCGACCAGTTCGAGCGGCAGCCAGGATGGGTCCTGGCCGAGCGCCGGATCGTAATAGGGCACCACCAGCCTTTCGCCATGGCGGTCGACCAGCACGGTCGAGATCGGCGAGCGTGCGCCTCGGGCCCGGCGGATGAAGCGGCAGTCGATGCCGGCCGCCGTCAGGTCGGCGACGATACGCTCGCCGATCGCGTCGTCGCCGACGCGCGAGAGCAGGGCGCTGCGGCCGCCCAGCCGGGCAATCGCGGCGGCGGCGCTGGCGGCCATGCCATGGGCCACCTCGGTGACCCGGCTGGGCAGGACCTTGCCGGGGCCGCTCGGCAGGCTGTCGAGCTGGAAGATCGAATCGAAGGAAGAGGCGCCGCAGCACACCACATGCACGATCTTGCCGGCTGACTCAGGCACCGCTCTCTCCCTGCGCGATGAAAAACGTCATCGGACGAAGGAGGCCGCAGCGCGGTATTCGAGCGGATGATCGCATTTGTCATAGCATTGCCAGGGCGGGCGGTGGAAGACCGCCGTCCGGCCGGCGCCGCGACTTTTTCGACCGCATGCCACATCGGCCTCGACGCCGGCTGAGCGAAGGCATAGAACCGCCGGATGGCCAAGTTCTTCTATATTCTCGTGCCCTTCGCCATCCTGGCGGTCGCCATCGTGCTCGGCATGGGCCTGCACAACATGCTCAAGGGCGGCGATGGCTGGCGCTCCCAGCGCCTGATGCAGATGCGCGTCCTGCTGCAGGCAGTGGCGATCATCATCATCATGGCGGCGATCTATTTTGCCCATCGCTAGCGGAGCGTTGGGCAAACCGCCTCGTGTTTACGTTTGAGTTACATCCGCCCCCTAGGGTCCGCCCGTCCGGTACCTGTTGGGGATAACGTGGTGCCGGCACAAGGCCCGGCCGGATGCTCTCCTGGCCGGGCCACTTGAGGCAGTTGCCTTGTGCTTCCCGGTCCCTGGATTGCGTCGCTGCGCCTGCGATGACAATGATTTTTGAAACCCAAACGAGGTCGGGCAAGCGCAATGGTTCGTCTCAACAAGATCTACACCCGCACCGGTGATGATGGCTCCACCGGGCTCGGCACCGGCGAGCGCCGCTCCAAGGCCGATCTGAGGGTCGAGGCCTATGGCACGGTCGACGAGGCGAACGCCGTGATCGGCCTCGCCCGCCAGCACAGCGCCCGCGAGGACGCGGACGTCGATGCCATGCTCGCCCGCATTCAGAACGATCTGTTCGATCTCGGCGCGGATCTGTGCACGCCCGAGGGCGGCGAGAAGGAGATCACCTGGACGCCGCTGCGTATCGTGCAGGCCCAGGTCGACCGGCTGGAGCAGGAGATCGATGCCATGAATGCCGATCTCGCGCCGCTGAAGAGCTTCGTGCTGCCGGGCGGCACGCCCTGTGCCAGCTATCTGCACCTGGCTCGCACCGTCAGCCGCCGGGCTGAAAGGGTGATGGTGGCGCTGTCGCAATCGGTGGGCGAACTCGTCTCCGCCGAGGCGCTCGCCTATGTCAACCGCCTTTCCGATCATCTGTTCGTGGCCAGCCGCTACCTCAACCACAAGGCCAGCGGCGACGTGCTCTGGGTGCCGGGGGCGAACAGGTAGGCAGCGCCTTTCTCCCGCAAGGGGGAGAAGGCATTCGCCCGATCTGCCGTCATGTCTGCGCAATCATTGCGCGTAATTAATCCTGCCGCACCCCATTTCGGCCGGTTTGGCCATCTTTCATTTACCTTGATGAATCATGATCGAGGCCATGAAAAAGACAGTCCTGCCCGCCCTTGCGCTGCTCGCCCTCTCCGCCCTGCCGGCGTCGGCCGCCTCCTTCCAACAGTGCCTTTCCGCCATCGGCGCGCGCGCCGGTGCGGCGGGTGTGTCGTCATCGGTGATCAGCCGGCAGCTCGGCGGCCTGCAGCCGGACATGACCGTGATCGACGCGATGAACAAGCAGCCCGAGTTCAAGACGCCGATCTGGGACTATATGGCCTCGCTGGTCGATGCGCAGCGCGTGGCCGACGGCAAGCAGATGCTGGCCCGATATGGCTCGGTGCTCTCCGGCGTGCAGCGGCGCTACGGCGTCGATCCGGCCGTGGTGGTGGCGGTGTGGGGCGTCGAATCCAACTATGGCGAGAGCAAGGGCACACGCCCGCTGGTGCAGTCGCTCGCCACGCTTTCCTGCTATGCCGGCCGGCGCCAGGCCTATTTCCAGGGTGAGCTCATCGCCACGCTGAAGATCATCCAGCGCGGCGACGTCAATCCCGATCATCTGGTCGGCTCCTGGGCCGGCGCCTTCGGCAACACCCAGTTCATGCCATCGACCTTCCTGCGCCTGGCCGTGGACGGCGACGGCGACGGTCGCCGCGACGTGGTCGATTCCGTGCCCGATGCGCTCGCTTCCACCGCCAACTACCTGGCCCGCTCCGGCTGGACCGCCGGCACGCGCTGGGGCTATGAGGTGCGCCTGCCGCCCGGTTTCAAGGCGGGGCTGGCCGGCCGCACCAAGAAACGCCCGCTCGGCGCCTGGGCTGCGATGGGTGTGACCCGCATCGACGGCGCTCCGCTGCAGGGTGGCAATGCCCGGGCGGCGATCCTGCTGCCGGCGGGGCCGCAGGGGCCTGCCTTCGTGGTCTTCCGCAATTTCGATGCGATCTATTCCTACAACGCCGCTGAATCCTATGCCCTGGCGATCGCCCACCTGTCGGACCGCATCCGGGGTGGCAGTCCCTTCGCGACGCCCTGGCCGACCGACGATCCCGGCCTGTCGCGGGCGCAGCGCAAGGAGTTGCAGGCCCTGCTGGCTCGCAAGGGCTACGATGTCGGCACGCCCGACGGCTCGATCGGCAACAAGACCATCCAGGCCATCCGCGACGTGCAGCGCCGGCTCGGCCTGCCGGTCACCGGCCACCCTGGGTTGCAGGTCTTGACTGCCCTGAAGCGAGGGTGATCGTCAAAAAGCACTATTTTTCCGGGGGCTAGTTGGCATCAACCATTATGATGATTGCGTCAGCGGTATCACTTGGCCTAGAATGTCGGCGAAAAAAGTTGTAGAACCGCATCATGTCAGCGACCACAGTCATTCATTTCGATCGTTCCGCCAAGGCGGCCACGCCGGAAACTTCGCCTTCGCGCGAGATTTCCTCCCGCGACCACCAGCGCACGGGCTGCCCGTTCCATGACGTGCGTTCGATGCTGCGCGACGTCGGCCTGAGGCCCACCCGCCAGCGCCTGGCGCTGGGTTGGCTGCTGTTCCAGAAGGGCGATCGCCACATCACCGCCGAGATGCTGCATGACGAGGCTTCCAAGGCCCGGGTGCCCGTCTCCCTCGCCACGGTCTACAACACGCTGCACCAGTTCACCGAAGTCGGCCTGCTGCGCGAATTCGCCGTGGACGGGTCGAAGACCTATTTCGACACCAATGTGCACGAGCACCATCATTATTTCGTCGAAGGCGACAATGAGGTGCTCGACATTCCCGGCGAGGTCAACATGGCCGAGATGCCGCAGGTGCCCGCAGGCTATGAAGTTGCCCGCGTCGACGTGATCGTGCGCCTGCGCCGCAAGGACTGAGGCGTTCTCCATCGAGTTTGATGAAAACGGCGCGGCTTCACCGCGCCGTTTTCTTTTGCGTGCGCCTCGGGCATGCACATGATGAGCCCGACTGTGGTCTATGGTCGAGGGATCGAACCCAGAGGTGCCGGCGGTGGGCGCATGAATCGCTATCCGATGTTCAACCCGCAGCTGCTGAACAGCTTCGTGTCGGTGTGCGACACCATGAGCTTCACCCGTGCGGCGGAACGCGTGTCCCTGTCGCAGTCCACGGTGAGCCAGCAGATCCGCCGGCTGGAGGAGATGCTCGGCAAGCCGCTGTTCGAACGTTCCTCGCATCAGGTGCAGCTCACCGAGGAAGGCGTGAAGCTATTGGGCTATGCCCGACGCATCATCGCCCTGAACGAGGAAGCGCATGACGCGCTGACCGGCCTGTGGCGTGACGGCGTGCTGCGGCTGGGCATGCCCGAGGATTATACCGTCCCGACCGCCGAATTGCTGGCCGTCTTCAGCAGGGAGCACCCCCATCTCCGGCTCGACGTCGCCAGCGGCCTGAGCGCGGACTTGCATAATGCCTATGCGCGGGAGGAGCTCGATCTCATCCTGGTCAAGCAGCGCCGCCGTCAACCGCCGCGTGCTGCCAGGCCCGAGCCCCTGCTCTGGCTCGACAGCCTTGCCTTTCCAGCCATCGAGCAGGCCCCGGTTCCGCTGGCGGTATTCCCGCCCAACGGCCTCTATCGCGAGGAGCTGTGCCAGGCGCTCGACGCCCTCGGCCGGCGCTGGCGTGTCGGCTACAGCAGCGCCAGCCTGGCCGCGCTCATGGCCGCTTCGGCTGCCGGTCTCGGCGTCACCCTGCTGCCCGCCGGCTGCCGGCTGCCCAGCCACCGCATATTGGGCGAAGCCGAAGGTCTGCAGCCGGTGACCGATTTCGAACTGGCGGTCTATTATCGCGAAGGTGCCGCCGATGCCGTCGTCACCCTGGCGGAGCGGCTGATCGCCTTCTGCGGGCTGGAAGCATAGGCCCGAAAATCCCGGGTTCTTCTCGCATGAACGGCCTGGCCCTCATTGGCTGTCCTTGCGCTGGCTTCGTCATTGCCGAATCGAATGATCAGCATTGGCAAATGTCGCTGCCATCGTCGCGGGCCCCCTCGTAAATTGGGAGCCAGACCATCCAGCGAGGGCAGGAAACCACCGTGGAAAACCACCAGCAGCATAGCCGCAGGGCTTTTCTCAGCCGAACCGGAACACTCACCACCGCCTGGGCCGCCATCGGCATGACCGGCGGCGGCGCCCTGGCTGCGACTACCGGTGCGAGCCATGCCGCCGGTGAGGCCGGGGCCAGCGCGCTCACCGATCGCCATTATTATCTCGCCGGCGTGCGCCTCGAAGAAGGCTTCGAATATGATGGCGAGACGGTGAT
Source organism: Labrys sp. LIt4 (assembly GCF_017813775.1). Lineage (NCBI taxonomy): Bacteria > Pseudomonadati > Pseudomonadota > Alphaproteobacteria > Hyphomicrobiales > Xanthobacteraceae > Labrys > Labrys sp. LIt4. The sequence goes on along the minus strand of NZ_JAGIPY010000012.1, from coordinate 44,456 downwards.
CGGTACCCGCACGGCGCTCTACACGCTGGAGATCAAGGACGGCAAGATCGCGGCCCTGCATGCGGCCAGTGCCGGGCTGGCCGACGACCTGCCGCGCTACCAGGCCCATGGCCAGCTCCTGCTGCCGGCGATGCGCGACATGCACATCCACCTCGACAAGACCTTCTATGGCGGACCCTGGCAGGCCCCGCGGCCGCGCCAGGGCAAGACCATCATGGATATGATCGCGCTGGAGCAGAAATTGCTGCCTGAGCTGCTGCCGACCTCCCAGCAGCGCGCCGAGGGACTGATTGCCCTGCTGCAGTCCAAGGGCAGCACGGTGGCGCGCAGCCATTGCAACATCGATCCGGTCAGCGGCCTCAGGAGCCTGGAACATCTGCAGCGCGCGCTGGAAAACCACCGCAGCGATTTTACCTGCGAGATCGTTGCCTTTCCCCAGCACGGTCTGCTGCATTCCAAGGTCGACGGCCTGATGCGCGAAGCGATGGGCATGGGCGTACAGCATGTGGGCGGCCTCGACCCGACCAATGTCGACGGCGCCATGGAAAAATCGATCGACGCCATGTTCCAGATCGCCCTCGACACCGGCAAGGGGGTCGACATCCATTTGCACGAGACCAGCCCGGCCGGCGTGGCGGCGATCAATTACATGGTCGACACGGTGGAGAAGAACCCGCCGCTCAAGGGCAAGCTCACCATCAGCCATGCCTTCGCACTTACCACGCTCTCGCCGCAGGCGCTGTCCGAACTCGCCACACGCTTTGCCGCGCAGGGCATCACCATCGCTTCGACGGTGCCGATCGGCAGTCTGATGATGCCGCTGCCGCAGCTCGGCGAGAAGGGGGTCTTCGTGATGACCGGCACCGACAGCGTGATCGATCACTGGTCGCCCTTCGGCAGCGGCGATATGCTGGAGAAGGCCAATCTCTACGCGCAGCTCTACCGGGGCTCCGACGAATTCCATCTCTCGCGCTCGCTGTCGATCGCCACCGGCGGCGTGCTGCCGCTGGACGACAGCGGCAAGCGCGCCTGGCCGAAGGCCGGCGACGACGCGGCCTTCACGCTGGTTCCCGCCAGTTGCTCGGCCGAGGCGGTGGCCCGCATGCCGGCGCGCACGGCCACCTTCCACCAGGGCCGCATGGTCTATGGCAGCGTGGGGCAGGCCTGATGGAGGGCTGTGATGCTCGTCCTTGCCGCCCGGCGGCCTTTCTCGACATGGCGCAAGCGAGTTTCAGTGCGAGCGGCGCCTGAGCGCCGCTCCGCGGGGAGCCGGTTCAATCGGCAATTTCGACCACCAGCTCGACCTCGACCGGCAGGCCGAGGGGCAGGCTGGCGACCCCGAGCACGACCCGGCCCGACAGCATTTCGGCACCGAAGACCTTGAGAAGAAGCTCGGAGGCGCCGTCGGCAACTTTCGGATGCTCCCGGAAATCGCCTTGCGTGGCAATATAGACGCCGAGCTTGGCGACGCCGGTCACCTTGTCGAGCGAACCGAGCTCCTGCCTGATGACGGCGAGGGCGCTGCGGGCGGCCAGTTCGGCAGCCTGGTAGCCCTGCTCGGCAGTAAGTTCGCCGCCGAGGCGTCCGATGAATTGCGGCTTGCGGTCGATCACCGGCAGCATTCCGCTCAGGAAGAGCAGCCGGCCGATCCTGACGCCCTCGACATAGGCGCCGAACGGCGCGGGAGGCGGGGGAAGAGCGATGCCGAGTTCCTCCAGCCGCCGTTCCGCGCCGGCAGCCGCCGCTATATCCGGCCTTACCATTTGCCCAGATGTGCGCCGCCGTCGACGTGCAGCACCTCCCCGGTTATGCGCGGAGCCTCGGTCAGGAAGAGAACCGCCCCGACGATTTCCTCGACAGCGGAAATGCCGGGCATGGGCGACAAGGCATTGATGAAATCCCTTGGGCTGTCTTTATGAAGCGGGGTGTCGACCACCCCAGGGGCGACCGTGTTCACGCGGATGCCCTCGCCCGCATATTCCATGGCGATGTTCTTGGACAACGCCTCGATGCCTCCCTTGGTCGCCATGGCGACCGAGGCGTTGACGCCGGCGATCGGATGATCGGCCAGGGGCGTGGTGATGCTGACGATGCTGCCGCCGCTCTTCTGCGTGAGCATCTGCCGGACAACCGCTTGGGTGAGGTGCAGGAAGCCTTCCACATTGGTGGCGGCGAGCCGGCGGTAATCCTCCAGCGTGTAGTCGACGAAGGGCTTGGTGAAGAAGATGCCGGCATTGTTGACCAGGGCATCGATCCGCCCGAAGCGGGCGAGTGCGGTTTCGACCACGCGCTGAGCGGTGGCGGGGTCGGCTATATCGCCGTCGACGCGGGCCAGCCTCTCGGAAGCCCGGATTTCATCCGTTTCGGAAACCCGCCGCGATGTCGCGACGACGGCGTAGCCTTGGTCGAGGAAGGCGTTGGCGAGGCCTGCGCCGATGCCCTGCGAAGCACCGGTGACGATGACGACTTTGTTTGTCATTTGAGTTCTCCACGAGTTGGTTTGCTCTCGTGGGAAGAATTTGCGCTGCCGCCAGTCTTTTGATTAGATGGAAATATATGGAATCAATTTTCCATCCATGCAAAAATCCCGGAATGGCCGATCTCAACGACATCGCCGTTTTCGCGAAGGTGGCGCAGTTCGAAAGCTTCAGCCGCGCCGCCCACGCGCTCGGCATGCCGGTCTCCACCGTCAGCCGCAAGGTGAGCGCGCTCGAGGAACAATTGGGCGTGACGCTGCTGCAGCGGACGACGCGCAAATTGACGCTCACGAGCCAGGGGCGAGCCTATTACCAGCAATGCAGCGAGCCACTCGTCCAGCTCGAGGATGCCGAGCGGGTGCTCGTCCAGGCGCAGAGAAGGCCGGAGGGCCTGCTCCGGATTTCCGTGCCGGTGATCATGGGGCAGGAGCCCTTTTACGACTTCATCTCGTCCTTCCTGAAGGCCTTTCCGCAGATCCAGGTCGATCTCGTCGTCACCAATGTCTTTCTCGACCTGATCGCCGAGAATGTCGATGTGGCCATCCGCTTCGGGGAACTGCAGGATTCCAGCATCATCGCCCAGCGCATCGGCAAGAGCGTGCGCTATGTCGTGGCGACGCCGGGCTATCTGGGGGGGCGCGACCGGCCGGCCAAGCCGGAAGATCTCGCCCGCCATCGCTGCGTGCTGATGAACGGGCGCAACAACGAAGCCGAATGGCATCTGGTCAATGGCCGCAGGGCCGTGAAAATCCAGGTTTCCGGGCCGATCGCCAGCCGCGATTTCCAGGCCGTGAGTGCCTTCACCTATAAGGGGCACGGGATCGGGCTCTTGCCCTCGACCTATTGCGACGAACGCATCGAGAGCGGCGAACTCGTGCGCCTCCTGCCGGATTGGTCTTCGCCCGAGATCTTCGTGCATGCCGTCTACCAGACGCGACGCTTCCTTCCAGCAAAACTGCAGGCCTTCCTCGATGCCCTAAAGGCTTGGAAGAGCCCGCTTTGGATAAAGCTGCGGTGACGCCGGTTGCCGCAGCGCCCGATCGTCAGCGGCATCGACTTCAGAGTTTCAGCCAGTCGAGCGTGCCCAGGGAGATCAGAGTCGCGGCCAGGATGGCGCCGGCATAGATCAGGCTGTGGCGCCAGCTCTGCAGCGGCGAGCGCTGGCGAAGCAAGGCGGGGCGGGCGAGGATGAAGGCAGCGATCAGCAGCGCCACCACCAGCCCGCCATGCTGGATGCCGGTGGCCAGGTCATGCAGGATCACCATGCTGCAGATCAGCAAGGTCGGAAACCAGGCATGCCGGAACTCGGTGCGAAGCTTGGCGAGCAAGGGGGCAAATGGCTGCATGATATCCTCAAGAGCAATAGTTCGGCCGCGTTCTGAAAGCTGAGGTTGGCGGAGTAGATGCCGATTGCGGCGCGAGCGTGCCGTGTCGATGGTCACACGGCGGAAATCGCGAGGAATCGTGGTGTCAGGCCCGGGAATCCGGGATCAGCCTTAATAAAGCGTTAAAAATCGAGCCGATTTGGCCGTCCCTGCCGAACCCTGCCTTCGAGGCGCCAAATCCCGCATTCCCGGCATGGCTGCCGGCGCCAAATAGGCAGTAGCGGCCTGACTGGAATCCTTCTATAAACGCACCATCCCGCGCCGCACAAATCGCCTCGCGAGCGCGAATTCCGCTGACCTATCATAGGCTTGGGGACCTTCCTCGGCCTTTTTCAGGGAACCTGCCATGGCCTCTCTCGACAGCTTCAAAGCCCGCAAGACACTTCAGGTGGGCTCGAAGACCTATACCTACTATTCCTTGAAGGCAGCGGAAGCGAACGGTCTTCCCGGCATTTCCGCCTTGCCGGTCTCCATGAAGGTCCTGCTCGAGAACCTCCTGCGCTTCGAGGATGGCCGCAGCGTTTCCAAGGGCGATATCGAAGCCATCGCCGCCTTCCTCACCAATCGCGGCAAGGCCGAGCGCGAGATCGCCTTCCGGCCCGCCCGCGTGCTGATGCAGGACTTCACCGGCGTGCCGGCCGTGGTCGATCTCGCGGCCATGCGCGATGCCATGAAGGCCCTGGGCGGCGATCCCACCCGCATCAACCCGCTGGTGCCGGTGGACCTGGTCATCGACCACTCCGTCGTCGTCGATTATTTCGGCAACAACGACGCCTTCAAGAACAACGTCGCCCGCGAATATGAGCAGAACCAGGAGCGCTACCGCTTCCTGAAATGGGGACAGTCGGCTTTCGACAATTTCCGCGTGGTGCCGCCGGGCACGGGCATCTGCCATCAGGTCAATCTCGAATATCTGGCGCAGGCGGTCTGGACCAAGGAAGAGGACGGCACCACCGTCGCCTACCCCGACACGCTGGTGGGCACCGACAGCCACACCACCATGGTCAACGGCCTGGGCGTGCTCGGCTGGGGTGTCGGCGGCATCGAGGCTGAAGCCTCCATGCTCGGCCAGCCCAACTCCATGCTGATCCCCGAAGTGATCGGCTTCCGTCTCACCGGCAAGCTGCCGGCCGGCGTCACCGCCACCGACCTCGTGCTCACCGTCACCCAGATGCTCCGCAAGAAGGGCGTGGTCGGCAAGTTCGTGGAGTTCTTCGGTCAGGGTCTCGACGCCATGACGCTGGAGGACAAGGCCACCATCGCCAATATGGCGCCGGAATATGGCGCGACCTGCGGCTTCTTCCCTGTCGATGCCGAGACGCTGCGCTATCTCGACAAGTCGGGCCGCGATGCCGACCGTATCGCCCTGGTCGAGGCCTATACCAAGGAACAGGGCATGTTCCGCACAGCCTCGAGCTTCGATCCCGTGTTCACCGACATCCTCGAGCTGGATCTGGCCACCGTGCTGCCCTCGCTCGCCGGTCCCAAGCGTCCGCAGGACCGCGTGCTGCTCTCCGACGCCAAGGCTGGCTTCCTCGCCGCCCTTGAAGGCGAATTCAAGAAGCCGGGCGAAGCCGGCAAGACCCAGGCCGTCGCCGGAACCGACTATGCCATTGGCCATGGCGCCGTGACCATCGCCGCCATCACCTCCTGCACCAACACCTCCAATCCCTCGGTGCTGGTCGCGGCCGGCCTGCTCGCCCGCAAGGCTGCGGCCAAGGGTCTGAGGTCCAAGCCCTGGGTCAAGACCTCGCTCGCGCCGGGATCGCAGGTGGTGGAGGCTTATCTCAGCCAGTCCGGTCTGCAGAAGGACCTCGATGCCCTCGGCTTCAACCTCGTGGGCTTCGGCTGCACCACCTGCATCGGCAATTCGGGTCCGTTGCCCGAGCCGATCTCCGAGGCCGTCAACAAGGGTGACATCGTCGCCGCCGCCGTGCTCTCAGGCAACCGCAACTTCGAAGGCCGGGTCAATCCGGACGTGAAGGCCAACTACCTGGCATCGCCCCCGCTGGTGGTCGCCTATGCCCTGGCCGGCTCGCTTCAGGTCGACCTCACGCTGGAGCCGCTCGGCACCGGCAGCGACGGCAAGCCTGTCTTCCTCTCCGATATCTGGCCCGATGGCGCCGAAATCCAGGCGGTGATCGACGAGTTCGTCACGCAGGCGATGTTCAAGTCCAAATATGCCGACGTCTTCAAGGGCGACGAAAACTGGCAGAAGATCTCCGCACCGGCTGGGCAGACCTATGCCTGGGACGAGCGCTCCACCTATGTGCAGAACCCGCCCTATTTCGAGGGCATGACCAAGACGCCCGTGCCGCCGACCGACGTGCACAAGGCCCGTGTCCTCGGCCTCTTCCTCGACTCGATCACCACCGACCACATTTCCCCGGCCGGTTCGATCAAGGCGGCGAGCCCGGCGGGCGAATATTTGCGCGACCACCAGGTCCGCCCGGTGGACTTCAACCAGTACGGCACCCGCCGCGGCAACCATCAGGTGATGATGCGCGGCACCTTCGCCAATATCCGCATCAAGAACCAGATGCTGCCGGGTATCGAAGGGGGCCTCTCGATCCACTATCCCGATGGCGTGGAAGCGCCGATCTATGACGTCGCCATGCGCTACAAGGCCGAGGGCGTGCCGCTGGTGGTATTCGCCGGCAAGGAATACGGCACCGGCTCCTCGCGTGACTGGGCCGCCAAGGGCACCAAGCTGCTCGGCGTGCGCGCCGTGATCGCCCAGAGCTTCGAGCGCATTCACCGCTCCAACCTGGTCGGCATGGGCGTGGTGCCCTTCACCTTCGCCGAAGGCACTTCCTGGCAGACGCTCGGCCTTAAGGGCGACGAGACCGTGACGATCGAGGGTATCGAGACGATCAAGCCGCGCGCCACCATCGAGGCCGAGATCACCTTCGCCGACGGCAAGACCGTCAGGGTGCCGCTTTTGTGCCGCATCGACACGCTGGATGAGCTCGACTACTTCAAGAATGGCGGCATCCTGCAGTTCGTGCTGCGGAACCTGGCGGCCTAATCCTGGTTTACCCTCCCCGCGCAACTCGAGAGAGTTGCGGACCAGGGGAGGGTATTGGCCGAGTGGTCCACGCTTCAAGGAGATCCCATGTTCCCAGACAGTCTCATAGCCGGTTACAAGTCCTTCCTCGGTGATCGTTTTTCCCGGGAACGGCAGCGCTATGAGTCGCTGGCGACCACAGGGCAGAGCCCGGAAGTCCTGGTGATCGGCTGCTGCGACTCGCGCGTCTCGCCCGAAGTGATCTTCGATGCAGGGCCGGGCGAGCTGTTCGTGGTGCGCAACGTCGCCAACATCGTGCCGCCCTACGAAGTAGGCGGCCAGTTCCACGGCACCAGCGCCGCGCTGGAATTCGCGGTCGAAGCGCTCAAGGTCAAGCATATCGTGATCATGGGCCATGCCAGCTGCGGCGGTATCCGCTCCTTCGCCGAGAAGCGGGCGCCGCTCTCCTCCGGTGACTTCATCGGCAAGTGGATGTCGATCATCGCACCGGCGCTCGACACGCTCGAGGACCCCGGTGAGACGCCGTCCGATGACTATGTGACCCGGCTCGGCTTGGCCGCGGTGGAGCAGAGCCTGGCCAATCTGATGACCTTCGGCAGCGTGCGCCGTCGCGTCGATGCCGGCGAGCTGCAGCTTCACGGCGCCTATTTCGGTATCGCTTCCGGCCACCTGCTGGTGCGCGACCCCAAGACCCGCCGCTTCGAGGCGGTAGTGAGCGATATCGGTACGCCGCCGTCCCTGTTGCGCTGCGACTGAGCCCCAGCGGTCCCGCGAAGGGCGCCCTTATAACTTCCTTACGCGTCACGCTCAAAATATTATACAATATTTATTTGTATAATATGCGCCGTATTTCGTAAAATGCCATCGATGTCAGTCTCGTCGACCAATCGTCGGCGAGGCCTGACGACGCCTTTCTCCTCTTCGCCGGCGAATGCGCTCCAGTGCCGCCGCAAGAACGAGGCATTTTTAGAACTGCATCCATCATGTCGAAGTCAGTCTCGAGAAAACTGGATCTGGTATCCAGGGTAACCATTCACGTCTTCGCCGCCGAAGTCCTCTTCGCGGCTCTGCTGGCGGCTTCTGGTTCGAAAGCCTTTGCGCCGACCTTTGCCGTGCTGCTCACCTTTCTTGCGGTGATACAGGTGATGGCCGCTCTCGGCGCATGCCGTCGCGCCCCATCCTCCTCGCTGACGGAATGGGACGGGGTCACCTGGCTGTTGCTGGTGGCGACGGGCGCCTTGCTGTTCGCGCGGTGATTTCGGCTCGATGAGACGTGCCTTTACAGCGGCGGCAGGCGCCGCTTCACCGGCTGTGACTTGACGATGGCGGTGTTCGTCTCGGCCTTGTCGATCAGGCGGTCGAGGATTTCGTCCAATTGCTCGATCGAGCGCAGATGCAGCCGGGCGACGAAGCAGTCGTCGCCCGTGACCTTGTCGCATTCGGAAAATTCCGGGATTTCCTCGATCAGCCTCTGCACCCGGGGCAACTGGCCGGGCAAAGGGCGGATGCGGACGATCGCCTGCAGCGTATAGCCGAGGGCCTGCGAATCCACGTCCACGGTGAAGGCGCGGATCACGCCGCGCTCCTCCAGGCGCTTGAGCCGCTCGGAGGTCGAGGGGGAGGACAGGTTCACCCGGCTCGCCAGTTCCTTCAGCGAGATGCGGGCATTCTCGACCAGGATGTCGACGATGCGCTTATCCATTTCATCAAGCATGATGCCAATTCGCAATTTATCCTTCGTAATTTAGGACAATGCCATAGCTGGCCTAATCCGATCCATATAAATCCGCAAAGCGTCCGAATAGACTCCGATCTCCATTGAGAGGTGATGTCATGGACAAGCTCCGCGGAACGGCCGAGATGACGGCGGCCATGATCATATCGGGGACGATCGGCTGGTTCGTCATCCTGTCGGGCCAGCCGGTCATCGACGTGGTGTTCTGGCGCTGCCTGTTCGGTGCCGGTACGCTCGCCTTGATCTGCCTGGGGCTCGGCCTTTTCAAGCGCGACGTCATTACGGGGCGGCAGATCGGGCTGGCCGTGATCGGCGGCGTCGCCATCGTGGCGAACTGGCTGATGCTGTTCGCCGCCTATCCGCGTGCCTCGATCTCGATCGCCACCGCGGTCTACAACACCCAGCCCTTCATGCTGGTGGGCTTCGGCGTGCTGTTCTTTGCGGAGAAGCTGACGGCCTCCAAAGCGTTCTGGCTCGGCCTCGCCTTTGCCGGCATGCTCGGTATCGTGCAGGCCAAAAGCGGCGCTGACGGCACCGACTATCTGGCCGGCATTGGCCTGGCGCTCGGCGCCGCCTTCTTCTATGCCATCGCCGCTCTGGCCGCCAAGAAGCTCAAGGGGGTGCCGCCGCATCTGATCGCGCTGATTCAGGTGATCGTCGGCCTGGCGATGCTGGCCCCGCTCGCTGACCTGTCCCATCCGTCCACGGGCGTGCAGATTTGGTCGATGCAGACTTGGGCGATTTTGGGCACGCTCGGCATCGTCCATACCGGGCTGATGTATATCCTGCTCTATGGCGCCATCCAGAAACTGCCGACCAGCCTCACCGGCGCGCTCTCCTTCATCTATCCGGTGGTGGCGATCCTGGTCGACCTCATCGCCTTCGACCATCGCCTGGACTGGCTGCAGATGGCCGGCGCCGGCGCCATCCTGGTCGCGGCCGCCGGCATGACGCTCGGCTGGTCGCCGTTGCGGCGGAACGAGGCGGCGGCACCGATTCCGCCAAATCCCAAAACGCTTTAGCTCCCAATCCTGAGCAGGAGGACGCCGAAAAGGGCGGCGGCGATGCCGAGCCATTGCAGCGGCGACAATCTTTCGCCACGTAGCACCACGCCCAGGGCGGCGGTCACGGCACCGGACAGGGTGCTCAGCACGGTGACCACCGCGACCGCCCCGGTGAGCGCGCCCAGAGCCAGCGCGCCGAAGCCGCACAGGCTGAGCAGGCCGATCGCGGTGACGAGAAGCCAGAGCGATGAAGGCGGCAGCCGGAATTCGGCCGGCTGCGCCGTCAGCAGGCCGGCGAGGCAGACCAGGTTGGTGGCATAGAGCAGCCACAGCGTCGCGGGGGTGCCGAGCCTGGGCAGGGCCAGGTGCCCCTGCAGCCAGAAGCCGACGCCGAAGAGCAGGGCCGCCGCCAGTGCCAGGCGCAGCGGAGCCTTCGAGCCTGCCGAAGCCCTGCCGTCATCCGGCGCATAAACCGTGCAGGGTACCCCGATGAAACAGAGCGCCAGGCCCGCCAGCGCCCATCGGTCCAGAATCTCGCCGGTCGCCAGCGACAGCAAGGTGGTGACCACGCCATAGGTGGCGGTGAGGGGTGCCACCAGGGCGGCCTTGCCCCGGGCCAGGGCCGACATCAGAGCAAGCATGGCCAGAAAGTTGCTGAGAGCGGCGGCAAGGCCCCACAGCCAAGCCTCCGGCGGCGCCGACGCCATCTGGCTGCGGATGGCGGGCAGGAATGCGATCAGCAGCGACAGGCCGGCAAAACCGACGGCCTGGCTGAAGAACAGGGACCAGCGCACCCCGAGCGCCCGCGCCGCCGCGCCGCCGAGGAAATCCGTGCCGCCCCAGCACAGGGCTGCCGCCAGGCCGAGAAGAATCGCCATGTTCGCATCCGGCTGTCCGGCCAGGAGAGGGCGCATACTTCCTTCAGGGCTCCGCCCCTCCTAGCCGCGGCCGGAGACTCCCATTGCCGGCCGAGGAACGCTGGCGGCATCCCTCAAACGAAACATCACTCCATGCCTTCGAGCTCGACGATCATGCTCTCGATCAGATTGAGCCCGATCTGCCAGAAGGCCGGGTCGCGCGCGTCGAGGCCGAAGGGTGCGAGCAGTTCGGAATGGTGCTTGGTGCCGCCGGCCGCCAGCATGGCGAGGTAGCGTTCGGCAAAACCCTCATGGGCCTTCTCATAGACGGCATAGAGCGAATTCACCAGGCAATCGCCGAAGGCGTAGGCATAGACGTAGAAGGGTGAATGGATGAAGTGCGGGATATAGGTCCAGAAGGTCTCGTAGCCCGGCCCGATCTTGATGGCCGGTCCCAGACTGTCCGTCTGCACCGACAGCCAGATTTCGCCGAGGCGGTCGGCGGTCAATTCGCCCTGGCGGCGTTCGACATGCACCTTGCGCTCGAAGGAATAGAAGGCGATCTGGCGCACGACCGTGTTGATCATGTCCTCCACCTTGGCGGCGAGCATGGCCTTCTTCTGCGCCGGGCTTGCAGCCTGGGCGAGCAAAGCGCGGAAGGTCAGCATCTCCCCGAACACCGAGGCGGTCTCGGCCAAGGTCAGCGGCGTCGGTGCCATCAGCGCGCCGTTATGGCCCGCCAGCACTTGGTGGACGCCGTGGCCGAGCTCGTGGGCCAGCGTCATCACGTCGCGCGTCTTGCCCTGGTAGTTGAGGAGCACATAGGGATGGGCCGAGGGCACCGTCGGGTGGGCGAAGGCGCCGGGGGCCTTGCCGGGGCGGACGGGTGCGTCGATCCAGTTCTCGTCGAAGAAGCGCTGGGCGATGCCGGCCATGCGCGGTGAGAAACCAGCATAGGCTTCCAACACGGTGCTGCGCGCATCTTCCCACTTGATCGGCGTGCTCTCGACCTTGGGCAGCGGGGCGTTGCGATCCCAATGGTTGAGCTGGTCGAGCCCGAACCACCTGGCCTTGAGGCGATAATAGCGATGCGACAGCCGCGGATAGGCTTCCTGCACCGCCGAGACCAGGGCGTCCACCACCTCGCGCTCGACCCGGTTCGACAGATGGCGGAAATCGGCGACGTCCTCGAAACCGCGCCAGCGATCGGAGATCTCCTTGTCCTTGGCCAGCGTGTTGGTGATCAGGGTGAACAGCCTGAGATTGTCCTTGAAGGTGCGGGCGAGGGCATGCGCCGCCTTCTCGCGCTTGGCCGGGGAGGGGTCCTGGAGCAGGTTCAGGGTCGGCTCCAGCGTCAGTTCCTGGCTGTCCTCCACCCGGAAGCGCAGGCCCGAGATCGTCTCGTCGAACAGGCGGTTCCAGGCCCCGCGCCCGGTCACCGACTTGTCGTGGAACAATTGTTCGACGCGGTCCTCGAGCTGGTAGGGCTTTTCGATGCGGATATCGTCGAGCCAGGGCTTCCAATGAGCGAGCGCCTCGTCCTTGACCGCCTCGGCCAAGGCAGCATCGTCGATACGGTTGAGCTCCAGCGTGAAGAACAGGAGGTGGGAGGACGCCGTGGTCAGCTTGTCCTGCACGTCGCCATAGAATTTGGCGCGGGCGGGATCGGTGGTGTCGCCGGCATAGACCAGGCCGGCGAAGGAGGCGATGCGCCCCAGCCTGTCCTCGATGCCTTCATAGGTCTTGATGATGGCTGCGAGACGGCGGGCGCCATCCGTGCCTGCCAGGATCTCGGCGAGCCTGCCCTTATGGGCCTCCTCGAAGGCAAGGCAGTCGGCCTGCCCCCGGTCGAGATCGGCGCTGATTTCCGGCGAATCGATGCCCGGATAGAGATCGGCGAGATTCCATTCCGGCAATCGGCCGAGTTCACCGCCCTTCCGGTCGGGCTTGGTCTGCGGCGAATCGGCTTTGGCCACCCCGGATGAGGTGGAGCCCGAGGATGCGGAAAAAGATTGGCCGGCCATGAAAACTCCTTGAGACCACCGATGCGCCTTTGCGGTTCCGGCGCTCGCCGCCAAATCGAAAGACGCTGTAGCCGGGCCAGCGATGCGGCCCCGTGATGGTCTCACATATCGCCGTTCGCGGCGGTGGTTTCAACCGTCTCAGCCGAATGTGACTTCGATGAAACGTCGTTAAGCAGTCCTTCACGCTTCTGCTCCTAGATGATCCGAAACGGCACACGGGGTGCTTCGCCCGGGTGAAATTATGAGGCCTCGCCGGAAGGCAGCCTCGCGCTGACGCAGTGATGTCAGGGTTTCCGCAGGGATCGCGATCCGATCGCTGCATCGGATGAAATGGGACGGGGGATTGATGGGCTCGACTGTTCTGATCGCCGACGATGATCCGGTGCAACGCCGGCTCCTCGAGGCCATGGTGAGGCGCTTTGGCTATCATGCCCGCCTCGTGGACAGCGGCGAAGCAGCGCTGCGCGAACTCGAAGGCGGCAAGATCGATCTCCTCGTTCTGGATCTGGTGATGCCTGATCTCGACGGCATGGGCGTGCTCGGTCGCATGCGGGCCCGCGGCCTGCAGGTTCCGGTGATCGTTCAGACGGCCCATGGTTCGATCGATGCCGTGATCTCGGCGATGAAGGCCGGAGCGGCCGATTTCGTGGTCAAGCCCGTCGGCGCCGAGCGCCTGCAGGCGTCGATCCGCAATGCCCTCAAGCACCGCGCGCTGGAACGCGAGGTCCGCGTGCTCGCCAAGCGCGCCGCGGGCCAGCTCGGCCTGAGGGACCTGGTCGCCCGCGGCCCGGAGATGGAGAGGGTGGTGCGCCTCGCCGAGAAAGCGGCCGGCTCGACCATTCCCGTGCTGATCGAGGGCGAGACGGGCACCGGCAAGCAGATGGTGGCGCACGCGATCCACGGCGGGGGCGAACGCCGCGGCCGGCCCTTCGTGGCCGTCAATTGTGGCACCCTGCCGGAGGCCGAGGCCGAACGCATCCTGTTCGGCCAGGACAAGAACGCAGCCGGTGCCGTCGACAAGCAGGCCGGCAAGCTGGCGGAGGCCCACGGCGGCACGCTCTTCCTCGACAATGTCGGCGAATTGTCGCCCGTCTTGCAGGTCAAGCTGCTCGACGCGCTGCGCAGCGGCGAAATCGAGCCGCTGGGCGCGCGCCGGGCGGTGCGCACCGACTTCCGCCTGATCTCCTCGACCAGCCGCAATCTGATCGATCTCGTCAAGGCAGGGCAGTTCCGCGAGGATCTCTACTACCGCCTCCATGTCTTTCCGATCATGCTGCCGGCACTGCGGATGAGACGCGAGGACGTCGCCGATCTCGCCTGGCATTTTCTCGCCCGCTTCGGAGCCGAGGAGGGCAAGGCCATACGCAGCATCAGTGCCGAGGCCCTGGCGCTGCTCGCCGCCTATGACTGGCCGGGCAATGTGCGCCAGCTCGAAAATGCGATGTATCGCGCCGTGATCCTCGCCGATGGCGACGAGATCGGCGTGCCCGATTTGCCGCAGATCGCTGCCCGCGTGGACGGGTTCGATGTGCGCATCCCCTCAGCGCCGCTGCTGCCGCCCAAGCCGGTTCACACCGGCCCGGCCATGATCACCGGGGCGCCGCTGCGCGAGATCATTACGGTGCGTGAACCCCACACCATGACCATGCTCGATGCGCGGGGGGACGTGCGCACGCTGGAATCACTGGAAACGGACATGCTGAAATTTGCCATCCGCCATCACCGCGGGCAGATGACCGAGGTCGCGCGCAAGCTCGGCATCGGGCGATCCACGCTTTATCGCAAGCTCAAGGAACTTGGACTTGACGAAGCGTCGATCGGCGTGAGAGCCGGAGAGGTGGGCGAGTCTCACCGAGCGGCTTGAACGGCGGCGTGATCAATTGCACACCAGAATTTGTCTTGAATCTGGCATGGTACTTGTCACTATCGACACATTTGCAGGCGGCGTTGGGACATTGGGCGCCGGGGATTGAGGAATCTTATGAGTTACCGCGCTAATTTGTTGAGTTCGGTCGCTCTGGCTTTGAGCTTGAGCGCCATATTGCTCCCGGCCTATGCCCAAGACAACGGTACGCCAGCCAGCCCCGTGCCCGTAGCGCCGCCGGTTCCCGGCCTGAGTGCCGGCGAAAAGCAGAGTGCCTTCGCGCCGGCGACGCCGCAGACCGCGCCGGCCGCCGCCTCGCCGCAGGAGAGGGTGAGCGTGCAGCATGTCAAGCCGGACAATGCGCCGGCCTCGACCGCGACGCTTGCGCCTGCACCGGTAGGTCCCGTGCCGGTGCCGGCTCCCGTCGAAATGGCCCCCAAGCCTGCCGAGACGGCAGTGGCTCCGGATACGCCGTCCTCGATCTCCGCTACGGCTCCTAAGGATGAGGCGGCCCGGGCCGGTACCCAGTCCGTGGCAGCCGCCTCGCCCGCCGGACAGCCCGCTCCCGCCGCCGTGCCGACACCGAAAATCCCGGCCGCCGTGCCCAGCGAGACGCCGGCCCCCAAGGTCGAGCCCAAGGCTGAACCCAAGACCGAGCCCATGCCGCCGGCCGAGGCCAGTACACCCGCGCCATCGGTCGCTCCTGCCACGGTCACCATGAATCTTTCCGCCAGGCTTGCCGATTACGTAGCCAAGCGCGGCGCCGATGCGCAGGCCATCAGCGACTTCTACGCCCTGCGGGGCCTGACGCCACTGTGGATCGACAATGGTGCGCTCACGCCCGCGGCCAAGGCGCTGGTCGACCGCATGAGCCGCGCCGCCGAGGACGGCCTCGATGCTGCGGCCTTCCGGGTCCCCGGGATCGATAGCCTGAGCGGCGCCAGCGCCGATGTCCAGGCCGATACCGAGATCGCACTGAGTGCGGCCATCCTCACTTATGTCCGCCAGGCTTCCTCGGGCCGGGTCGATACCAGGCAGATCAGCCGCGACATCGCCAAGGCTCCCAACATGCCCGATCCGGTGGCGGCGCTCGCTTCGGTGGCGATCGCCTCCAATCCGGTCGCGGTGCTCGACGGCTACAATCCGTCCTCGCCGCAATATCTGGCGCTGAAGCAGAAGCTGGCCGACGTCAGGGCCGCCAATGCCGCCGCCGCCGAAGCCTCCCTGCCCGTGGTTCCCGCCGGTCCCACGCTGAAGGTGGGCATGACCGATACGCGGGTGGCGGTGCTGCGCACCCGCTTGGGGCTGACGGCCAGCGACGCCGACAGCGATGTCTATGACGAGGCGCTGCAGGCGGCGGTCCGCGACTTCCAGGCCGCTCGCAACCTCAAGGCCAGCGGCACGCTCGGACCGGCCACCGTGGTCGCCCTCAATGCGGCCTTGCGCCAGCCGCGCGTGAATGTGGAAAGCGAGATCATCGCCAATATGGAGCGCTGGCGCTGGCTTCCTCACGACATGGGGCTGACCAACGTCTTCGTGAACGTTCCCGAGTACAAGGTCTGGTTTACCAAGGACGGCGTGCTGAGCTACGAGGCGCGGGTGGTGGTCGGCAAGGCCAATACGCCGACGCCGATCTTCTCGGACATGATGAGCTTCGTGGTCGTCAATCCGTCCTGGAACGTGCCGCAGTCGATCATCAAGAAGGAATACATGCCCAAACTCGCCCAGGACCCCGGCTATCTCGAGCGCCGGGGCTACGAGGTGAGCTATGTCGGCGGCCAGATGCAGGTGCGTCAGCCGCCTGGCGAGCGCAACGCGCTCGGCTTCATCAAGTTCATGTTCCCGAACAATTTCTCGGTGTATCTGCACGACACGCCGCAGCGCAACCTGTTCTCGCGTGACGAACGGGCCTTCAGCCATGGCTGCGTGCGTGTGGATAACCCCTATAAATTTGCCGAGCTGGTGATGGGCAATGGCTGGACTGAGGACAGTGTCCGCGGTCTGCAGGGCGGGGACGAGCAGCGCATTGATTTGGAGAGGAAAATTCCGGTCCACATCGCTTATTTCACCGCCTATGTGGACGGTGACGGCGAATTGCAGCGCCTCAATGACATCTACGGATATGACCGGAAGGTGATTTCGGCGCTTGGCCTTCCCGGCTGAAATCTGTTATGCAACGATTTACCATGTTTGGTAAGGGTTGGCGTTTGCCAACCCGCGTTCGTCTTTTTGCCACGTTTCCCAAGCAAAAGGCCACTCCCAAGGCCGGTTTCAACGGCTAGAACTTAGGGGTCGAACGGTGCATCAACGGTGCTTTAACCAATCTCGGCAAGACTCCGGCAATCCGGACCTGGCGCCGAGCGTCCCATTTATGGAAATACGCTCTGCGCTGGTTCCCTCGCCTATTTGCCGAGAGTGCTAATCGTGCAGAACCCACTCAGCCTTTTGCCCCGGATCAAAGTTTCGCGTACCGGTCGCATTCTGGCCATTTCCCTCGCATCGACGGTGATGACGACGGTTCTGGTCGGGCCGACGCAGGACGCGATTGCCAATGGCGATACCCGCTCGCTCTATATGCGCCACCTGCATACGGGCGAGACCATCAACATCACCTACAAGCGCAACGGCTCCTACGACTCCGCTGCGCTGAAGAAGATCGACTGGTTCATGCGCGACTGGCGCCAGAACCAGGCCGTGCGCATGGATCCGCGGGCGCTCGACACGCTCTGGCTGGTCTATCGCCAGGTCGGCGCCTCCCAGCCGATCAACATCGTCTGCGGCTACCGCTCGCCCGGCACCAACGGCATGCTGCGCCGGCGTTCGCGCGGTGTCGCCAAGTTCAGCCAGCACACGCTTGGCAAGGCGATCGACTATTTCATCCCCGGCGTGCCGCTGTCGAAGCTGCGTGTCGCCGGTCTGCGCCTGCAGCGTGGCGGCGTGGGGTATTATCCTTCGTCTGGCTCGCCCTTCGTCCACATGGACTCCGGCGGCGTACGCATGTGGCCGCGCATGTCGCGCAGCGAACTCGCTTCCGTCTTCCCCGACGGCAAGACGGTGCTGCTGCCTTCGGACGGACGTCCGATGCCCGGCTATCAGCTGGCGATGAACGAAATTCGCCGCAATGGCGGTTCGGCTGGCGGTGGCGCCGGCGAGGATGATGTTGCCGAAACCAGCGGCGGCGGCTTCTTCGCGGCCCTGTTCGGCTCGCGCAGCAACAGCACCACCACCACCAGCGCCCCGCCGGTCGAGGTGGCCCAGGCCTATGCGCCGACGACGCGTAGCAATGCTCGCATACCGGCCGCGCCGCCGCAGCCTGCTCCGGTGATGCAGCAGATGGCGATGGCCGATGAACTGGCGACGTCGCCCCGTCGCATGGCTCCCGTGCCGCTGCCGGAACGCCGTCCCAACGATATCGATGCCGTCCAGGCCGCCGATGCCGCGACGGCCCAGCTTGCCTCGGCCGACACCGGCCCCCGCATGATCTGGCAGACCGGGCCGAATGGCACGGGTGGCGAGACGGCTGCCAATGTGCCGCTGCCGCCGCTGCGTCCGGGCACGGCCGCCGAGGAGAGCCAGGCGGCTCCCGTGCAGCTCGCATCCCTGGATGCCCCGCCCTCGGTGCCGGCGACGCGGCCCGTGGTCGATCCCAAGCCGCCGATCTTCGCCGACCTTTCTCAGGGCAGCGAAGGCTTCATGAAGCGCAGCGCCAACCGCCAGTCGCAGCGCGCGCTCGGCTTTGCCGACACCGCGCCGGTGACCAATACCGCCCGCCCGCCGCGGCCGGCTTTGATCGCGACGCGCTTCGAGAAGCAGAATTTCGCTTCGCTGTCGGCACCGGTTTCCGCCGCCCGCAACAAGCAACAAGCGACCCTGGTCAAGCCGGATCTGCGCACCACGGCTTCGCTGATCGCGGCGCCGTCGAAGACGGTGGTGGTACGCTTCGGCGTGGCGGCTTATCAGGACCTGCGGGCCGACAAGTTCACCGGCGCCGCGGTGAAGCCTCTGCGCGTCGCCAGCTTCACGCCGATGCCGGATATCTTCACCGGCTCGATCGCCTCCAACTAAGCCAGAGCTTTTACCAGCGCACCGGTTCGCCCGGTGCGCTGGCCTCGATCGCCAGAGCATGAACGCCGCGGGCAAAGGCGGGCTTCAGGGCCTCGTTGACGAGGCGATGGCGCTCGACACGGCTGCGTCCGCTGAAGTGCGGCGAGACGATTCTCACTCGGAAATGGCTCTCACCGCCTTCGCGATGACCGGCGTGGCCGGCATGAGCGGCCGATTCGTCCAGCACCACCAGGCGTTCGGGTGCAAGCGCGGCCTGGAGACTGGTTTCAATCAGATCTTGGATGGATGATGACACGTTCGCAGGTTTCCTATTGCCCTGACTTCGGCCCAATTCTCCGCGATAGAGAGGCCTCGTCTCGAATCACGTTATTCCTGCGCTAAAACAAGGCCGATGCAAGGCCGATGCATCTATCCGCGACCCGGCCAATCCTAGAGCAAAACGCGTTCATGACTGAGCGCTCATTTTCTCTAACTTTCTGTTTCAACGCGTCTTTGCGATTCTTGGTGACCTCCGTCAAATCGCAAAACGCTCTAGCGAGACCCTTTCGTGCCGACTGACCTGATCAATCCCGCCCCGCGCCGTTCCTCCCGCCGCATCTATCTGCCGACCATCCTCTTCGCCCTGGTCGCGATCGCCTGGTCGGGCTTCTGGTGGTATGCCTCCACCCGGCTCGAAGCCGAGTGGAACCGCTTTGTGAGCAAGCAGGCTGAGCTCGGACGCCAGATCAAATGCGGCGAGCAGACCATCGCCGGCTATCCGTTCCGCCTGGAAATGCATTGTGGCCAGGCGACGGTGGAGAGCCTCAGGGGAGGGCGTCCCTTCAGTGCTGCACTCGCCGAGGTGAATGCGGTGGCCCAGGTGTATCAGCCCAACAAGGTTCTGCTCCAGGCCAAGGGACCGGTGACACTGGTCGACAAGAGCGATGCCGGCGCGACCCTGACCGCCGATTGGAAGAGCGCCGAGGCGAGCATGTCGATCTGGACCTCCGGGCCCCAGAACGCCGCGGTGGTGATCAAGGGCCTCAGCGGTAACGTCAAGCGCGGCGACCAGGCTGTCAATCTGGTCGAGGAGGGCAATGTCGAGATCCATATCCGCCTCGCCGAGGGTACCAATGCCGCGCCGGGCGCCTATGATCTCGCCGCCGATGTCGATGCCAAGGCGGTCGCGCCGCTGGATGATTTCCTTGGCTCTCCCTCGCCGATGAAAGCCACCTTTCGCGGGCTGATCACCAAGATCGACCTCAGGCCCATGCCGATGCCGGAGCGCCTGCGCGACTGGGCTGCCGCCGGCGGAGCGCTGAGCATCAGCCAGGCCCAGGTCGAGCGCGGCCCGAGCATCGTCAAGGCAACCGGCACGATCGGGCTGGAAACCAGCGGCTTTCCCTCCGGTGAGCTGACGGTGGCCCTCGCCGGCGTGCCGGAGCTTGCCCAGACGCTCAAGCAATCGGGCCGCGTGCCGGACATGGTGGCGACGACCCTCACCGTCGGCCTGCCGGTCCTCGGCAAACCCAGCAATATCGATGGCAAGGCGGCGGTCGAAGTGCCGCTGACCATCGCAGACGGCAAGGTCCGCGCCGGCGCCTTCCTGCCCGGCCTCAAGCTGCCGCGCCTGTTCCTGCCGGAATAGAGGCGAAGGCGCGCCGCGACAACCGATCCCCCTCTTGGGTTGAACGACGGGCGCGCAGCTTTATGCTGCGCGCAACAAACCATTAGGGGGAATCACATGGTCCGCGCGCTTCTCGTCTGTCTCAGCCTGCTGTGCCTTGCCCCTTCAGCCATTGCCAAGGACATGTCGTCGGTTCGCGGGCTCGATGCCGTGCTGGCGTCCGGCGTGCTCCGGGTAGGATCCACCGGCGATTACCGTCCCTTCAGCTACAAAGATCCCGCCAGCGGCGAGTTCTCCGGCTTCGACATCGATCAGGCCAAGAGCCTTGCCGAGACACTCGGCGTGAAGCTCGAGATCGTGCCGACGACCTGGTCCAACCTGTCGGCCGATTTCGAGGCCGGCAAGTTCGACGTCGCGATGGGCGGCGTGTCGGTGACCTTCGACCGGCAGAAGAAGGGCCTGTTCTCCAGCCCCTATATGCGCGAGGGCAAGACGCCGATCGCCCGCTGCGCCGACAAGGGCAAGTTCGAGACGCTTCAGGATATCGACAAGCCCGAGGTGACGGTCGTCGCCAATCCGGGCGGCACCAACGAGAAGTTCGCCCGCGCCAGCCTGAAGCAGGCCAAGATCGTAATCTTTCCCGACAACACCAAGATCTTCGACGAGGTGGCGGCCGGCCGGGCCGATCTGATGATGACGGATGCTTCCGAAACCCTCTATCAGGAAAAGCTGCACCCCGGCGTTCTATGCGCCGTGCATCCCGACAAGCCCTTCAATTTCGCGGAGAAGGCCTATTGGCTGCAGCGCGACATCGGTCTGAAGGGCTTTGTCGACCAGTGGCTGCACCAGTCGATCGAGACGGGGGCCTACCAGAAGATCTACGACAAGTGGTTCAAGTAGCGCCGTGCCGGACAGTGTCTAACGTATGCCGGTAAAGGGGGGGGCTGTCATTCCCGGCGCCGCCGCAGGCGGCGCGAAGGGGATGGCAGGGCAGTCCTTCTGCGGCCGGGTATGAGCCGATAGGCCGGATCGAGTTACCGTGCCAGGATCGGCGCCAGGGCATCGAGCAGCGGGTCTGGAGAAAAGGCTTCTCCTCCCGCTTCCCAAGCATATTGGAACTCGGCGATCTCGACGCCGACGAAGGCGTGCTCCGCGATCACCTCGCAACAGGTGCGGAGATCGGCAAGCGACAGGCCGCCTTCGCAGGCGTAATCGGTGGGAACGACGCCCGGATTGAGCACGTCGCAATCCAGATGCACATAGACAGGACGCCCGGCGATCGCCTTGCGCAATTCGGTGGCCAGGTTGCCACGTGCCTCGACGAGCGGAATGCCGCGCCTGTCGATCAAATCCTGTTCGAAGGGGTCGAGATCGCGCTGGCCCACGAGAACGAGCTGGTCGAGGCTCAGGCCTGCTCCCAGGCCGGAGTTCCACAGTCCGGCAGGACCGGAAATGGCCAGACCGCCGAGAAAGCCCGACGTCGAGGCTTCCGGCGTGTTCAGATCGCCATGAGCGTCGAACCAGACGATGCAGGCATCCGGACGGTGCCTGGCGACGGCCGGCAACGTCGCCAGCGAGACCGCACAGCGGCTGGTGGCCGCAATGGAAACGGCCCCGCTCGCCAGCACCTCATCGAAGCGGGCCTGCAGCTGCCTGAGCGCCGGCAGGGCTACGTCCAGTTCCTCGCGCCAGCCTGCATTCAGCGCAGGCTCCGGCGTGCCGACCACGAAAGGTGCGATGCCCGTCCGCCGTGCCAGCGCCTCGCCGATCGCCCGGGCTCCTGGCATGGCCAGATCGTTGTGATCGCCGGCCCGGCCTTGAAATACCGTGTATGCAAACTGTCTGGTCACTGTTGTCATCCCGGATTAGAGGCGGGCCTGGCATCGTATCGGGCGTATTCGTCCAGTTTCAAGGCCGGCAGCGTTGCCCTGGCTCAAATTTCGACGGTCAGGCTCGGATCATGGTCAGGGTTCTCCACCTCGATGATGGATTGCTTGCCCCTCCGATAGGCATAGATATTGCCCCGCGGATTGCTGACGATGCGGGTGTCGTGCACGCGATAGTCACGGCTTGCGTGAATATGGCCATGGATCCACAGCCGAGGCCTGTATTCGGCGATCAGGGACGTCAGGTCGCTGGCATAGGCGGCGTCGATCGGCTCGGTGACTGTATTGTTCCATAGCGAATGGGGATGCGGCGCATGGTGGCTGATCACGACGCTGGGCCCGTCGAACGGCTGGGCGAGGGTATTGGCAATCGCGAAACGGTGGCGGCCATGGCTGAGCAAGGCGTCCCTGGTCTGCCAGCGCCGATAGTTGGGCCCTGTCCGGATCAGCTTGTGGTCGTTCATTTGCATGCCGGCCGCGACCTGCCCCAGGAAGGAGCTGCCGCCGACAGCATAGTCGGTCCACAGCGTGGCGCCGATAAAACGCACCCCGCCGGCGGTGAGAGTTTCCCCTTCAGCGAGCAGGTGAATGCCTTCCAGCCGCGCCCGATCGCGGGCCTTGCGCAGTTCCGTTTCCACGTTCTCCCGATAGAAGTCGTGATTGCCGGGGACATAGATCAACGGCAGGCCACGGGGCTGGACATGCTGCGCGAGCCAAGGCAGGGCCCGGTCATGCAGGCGGTTGCAGACATCGCCGGCAATGACGACGGCATCGGCCCCGATCGGTGTTGGAGCAAGCGTATAGGGGCTGTTATCGACGTGGAGATCCGACAAGACCCAAAGACGCATGATCGACCTAGATCTTGTTTTGATCGGTTGCGTCCGGGCTGTCCGGCTTTACCTCGTATTTCATCAGGATCGGCACCTGGGTGGCGGCGAAGATCAGGGTGATTGGCATGGTGCCGAAGACCTTGAAATTGGTCCAGAAATTATCCGAGAAGTTGCGCCAGACGATCTCGTTGAGCACCGCCAGGAACAGGAAGAACAGGCCCCAGTTCAAGGTGAGCTTGCGCCAGCCCTCGGGCTTGAGGTCGAAGGCAGCGTCGAGGACGATGCGGATCAGGGGCTTGCCGAAGGCGAGGCCTCCCAGCAGGATCAGGCCGAACAGCGTGTTGACGATGGTCGGCTTGAGCTTGATGAAGGTCTTGTCCTGCAGCCACAATGTCAGCACGCCGAAGACCAGCACGAAGATGCCGGAGACCAGCGGCATCACCGGGATATGGCGGGTGAGGACGTAGCCGGCGATGAGCGCGACCAGCGTGGCGGGTATGAAGATGGCCGTGGCGGTGAAGATGTTGCCGCTCGACCCCTCGAACAGGGCCGGCGCCATGAAGCGCTCGACCAGGGGCTTGAACAATTCCGGCTTATAATTGGCGATGAAGAACAGGACCAGCGGTCCCATTTCCAGCACCAGCTTGAGCAGAGGGTTGACCTTCTGGCGCGGCTTGGCGGCGGCTTCAATGCTCATGGCTCACTCCATCCCGGCAATGGCGCGGGAGAAGTCCCGGGCGGAGAAGGGCTCGAGATCGTCGATGCCCTCGCCGACGCCGATATAATGTACCGGCAGGCCGAATTTGGCGGCCAGCGCCACCAGGATGCCGCCGCGCGCCGTACCGTCGAGCTTGGTCATCACCAGGCCTGTGACGCCGGCCGTCTTGCCGAAGATCTCGGTCTGCGAGATGGCGTTCTGGCCGACGGTGGCGTCGAGCACCAGCAGCACCGCATGCGGTGCGCTCTCGTCGATCTTCCTGATCACGCGCACCACCTTGGCGAGCTCGTCCATCAGCTGCGCCTTGTTCTGCAGCCGCCCGGCGGTGTCGATCAGGAGCACGTCCGAGCCGTTTTCCTGCGCGGTCTTGAGTGCGTCAAAGGCCAGGCCCGCGGAATCGGCACCCTGCTCGCGGGCCACGATGGGCGAGTGGGTGCGCTCGGCCCAGACCTTGAGCTGCTCGATGGCGGCGGCGCGGAAGGTGTCGCCGGCCGCCAGCGTCACTTTGAGGCCGTCGGCGCTGAACTTGGCGGCGAGCTTGCCGATGGTGGTCGTCTTGCCCGAGCCGTTGACGCCCACCATCAGGAGCACGAAGGGCTTGCGGGAACGATCGATTTCCAGGGGTTTGGCCACCGGCGTAAGGATGGCCTCGACCTCGCTGGCCAGGACCTCATGGACTTCCTCCGGCGAGATCTGGCGGTCGAAGCGCCCCTTGCCGATCGCGGCGGCAATGCGGGTGGAGACGTCGACGCCGAGATCGGCCTGGATCAGCACATCCTCCAGCTCCTCGAGCGTGGTGGCATCGAGCTTGCGCTTGAGCACGATGTCGGTGATGCCGCGGCTGATGGCACTGGAGGAACGCGACAGGCCGTCGCGCAGGCGGCGCCACCAGGATTTCTTCTCGGCGGGAGCAGGAGCCGGCAGCGGCTCGCTGGCCTGGGGCGCGAGGGTTGGCTCCGGTGGGGGAGGCGGCGGGGCGGGCGGCTCGGGTTCGGAGGGAACGATCAGCTCGGCCGCGGCCAGGGGCAAAGGCTCGGTCGGGGCCGCGAGCGGCGCCTGCGCTGGCTCCGCCGCCGCGCCGGATTCCTCGGCGGGGGCCGGCGCCGCCTGTTCGGCTGCTGGCTCGGGCCTGGTTTCGGTCTCGGGCGTCGGGGTGCCTCGCCCGAACAGCCGTGAAAAGAAGCCGGGCTTTTGCTTTTCGCTCTCAGTCATCGAAACGGTCTGGTTCCCAAAAGCGTTTGCGATCAGGCGGAATCGCCGAGAATCGCAAAGGCGCATCAAAACAAGAAGTTAGAGCAAAATGCGCTCGGTGGTGACGCGTTTTGCTCCTGGCGGCAAGCCTGCCACCGAAAAATGGTCGCATGTTGAAGGAACCTCTAGCCGACAATGCCCGATCACGATAGCGCTAAGCGATGATATCGCTCGATTTGACCACGCGGCTGATCCACCGCGACGCCCTCATCCTGATCCTCGACAAGCCCGCCGGCCTGCCCGTGCATGCCGGACCGAAGGGCGGGCCCAATCTCACGGCCATGCTGGAGCAGTTGCGCTTCGGCCTGCCCCGCAATCCCGAACTGGCGCATCGGCTCGACAAGGATACGTCCGGCTGCCTGGTGCTCGGGCGGCATGCCCGGCCGCTGCGCACCCTCAACGACCTCTTTGCCAAGGGCGGTGTCGAGAAGACCTATTGGGCCGTGGTCGAGGGCGGCCCGGCTGGGGAAAGCGGCCTGATCGACATGCCGATCGCCCGCCGTTCCCCCGAGCGCGGCTGGTGGATGAAGCCCGCCGAGGACGGGCTGCCGGCCCAGACCGATTTCCGCGTGCTCGGCCGGACCGGGGATCATACCTGGCTGGAGCTGAAGCCGCGTACCGGCCGCACCCATCAGCTGCGCCTGCATTGCGCAGCTTCCGGCTTTCCGATCGTCGGCGATCCGATCTATGGCAGTGCGCCGCGCGAAGGCGGCCCGGTGCTGCATCTGCATGCCCGCGGCGTGAGCGTGCCGATCCTGCCCAAGAAGCCCGCCGTCACGGCCGAGGCGCCGCCCCCGGACCATATGGGCGAGCATCTCGCGGCGCTCGGCTATCAGGGACCTGTCAGCCCGACGCCGCCGGAGCTGGTGCGGCCTGCGGCCGAGCCGGTCCGCCGCCGAGGGCTCAGGCCGAAATAAGCGCGACAAGCCCCTGCAGCGCAGGGGAGACGGCTGATCGCGCCGGCATTACCCGCTCGCCAACTCCGCCAGGATCCAGTCACGGAAGGCGCGGATCTTGGGCTGGTTGCGGCGCGTTTCGGGATAGACGAGATGGAAGGCTCGGTCGCTCGGCATCACCAGATCGAAAGGCTGGATCAGGCGCCCGGCGGCGAGGTCGTCGTCATAGAGGGCGGTCGACAGGATGGCGGCGCCCTGTCCGGCCTTGGCTGCCGCGTTGATCACCGCCTGGCTGCTGAGATTATAGACGAGCTTGGGCATCTCATAGTTGACGCCGGCTGCCTTGAACCATTCGCGCCACCAATAATCGCCGGGGTCGAGAAGGGGTATGCGCAGGAGATCGGCCGGCGTGTAATGCGGGCCGAGACGAGCGACGAGATCGCGGCTGAGCATTGGCGTGTAGTCCCCCGCGAGCAGGCGGTGGGCCTGCAGGCCGGGCCAGTCTCCGGTGCCGAAGAAGATGGCGAGATCGGTTTCCTCGCGGGTGAAGTCGATGGCACGGTCGGTCGCGTCGATGCGCACTGCCAGCGCGGGATGGGCGAGCTGGAAAGCGCCGATGTGGCGGGCGAGCCAGCTGGTGGCGAAACTCACCTTGGCGCAGACGGTGAGCACGCCTTCGATGCCGCCGCGCGCCGCCGCATAGGCCTCGGCCATCAGGGCGAAGGCGTCCGTGATCGCCGGCGCCAGACGCTGGCCGGCCGCGCTGAGCTCGATCTGGCGCGGCTTGCGCAGGAAGAGCGGGCCGCCGAAGCGCTCCTCGAGGAGCTTGATCTGATAGGAGACGGCAGCCTGGGTCATGCCGAGTTCGGCCGCGGCGCGGGTGAAGCTGAGATGCCGCGCCACGGCCTCGAAGACCCGGATGGCGGCCAGTGGCGGCAGCGCAGTGCTCACGATGCATCAGCTCTCTTTATGGGTACTGCTCGAGCTTCAATTCGTCAGTAGCCGAGATTCATGAAAAATCTGCGGATGAAACGGCCGGAATGGAGGCCGATCTGGAGATTTGGCCGTGATAATGGCGTGGATTGGACGTATAGGGCAAGCTTATTCATACAAGGCCGATATGGTGCATCGCGAACCGCCGCCGGCCAGTCGGCCGGCTCTGCGGAAGGAGGCGTTGAGCGAACTCTCCGATCATCTGTTGCGCGACATCGGCGCTATCGACGGCCACGCGGTGAAGGATCGGCTCCAGCCGGCCGCTAGCGCCCGCGATTTGATCGACCGCTATCGATAGAGGGGGACGAGGAAGGAACGCAGGTTCCGGATCGTCTTATGACGCCATGGCCTCTTCGCCCCTGTTGCCGATGCCGGCGGTTCTGCCGACCTCCTCCAGGATCCAGTCGCGGAACACGCGGATCTTCGGCAGGTTACGGCGGGCTTCGGGATAGACGAGATAGAAGGCATGTTCGCCGGCGACCTGGCGGAAGGGCTGGATCAGCCGCCCTTCCGCCAGGTCCTGGGCCCAGAGGGCGCAGGAGAGGATGGCGACGCCCTGGCCGTCCAGCGCGGCGGTTCCCACAAAGGCCTGCGAGCCGATGCAGGGGATTTCCACGGGACCGCGATGGATGCTGCCGAAGCGATCCTGCCCGCGCGTGATCGCCGGCAAGGCCTGCGCTTCGCCGCGTGCAGGACCTCTGGGACGGCGGGCGACCTTGACGAGATCGAACCAGTCGTCCCACCAGATATCGCCGGGATCGAGCAGGGGCAGGCGCAGGAGATCGGCAGGCTGCTTCACGCCGCCGATCGTGGCGGCGAGCTTCGGGCTGAGCATGGGCGAGTATTCGCCCGAAAGCAGGCGGTGGCTGCACAGGCCCGGCCAGTTGCCGTCGCCATGGCGGATGGCGAGATCGATGTCGCTGCGCGCAAAGTCGACCGCCTGATTGGTGGCGTCGATCCGCACGGCCAGGGAAGGGTAGCGAATCT
Organism: Labrys sp. LIt4; assembly: GCF_017813775.1. Taxonomy (NCBI): domain Bacteria; kingdom Pseudomonadati; phylum Pseudomonadota; class Alphaproteobacteria; order Hyphomicrobiales; family Xanthobacteraceae; genus Labrys; species Labrys sp. LIt4. The sequence goes on along the minus strand of NZ_JAGIPY010000012.1, from coordinate 16,850 downwards.
GGAAGGCACCGACATGACGGGCCAGCCAGGTCGTGGCGAAGGTGATGGAGGCCGTGACGGTGAGCACGCCCTCCGCATCGCCGCGGGCGGAGGCATAGGCCTGGGCAAGCAGGGAGAAGGCTTCGCTCACCGACGGCGCAAGGCGCTGGCCGGCTTCGGTCAGTTCGACCTGCTTCGGGCGGCGCAGGAACAGCGGGCCGCCGAAACGCTCTTCGAGCAGTTTGATCTGATAGGAGACGGCGGCCTGGGTCATGCCAAGTTCGTTGGCAGCACGGGTAAAACTCTGGTGCCGCGCCACGGCCTCGAACACCCGGATGGCCGTGAGGGGAGGGAGCGGAAGCGTCATTGCGATAAGCCTGTTTTATGGCTCCAAATCGAGCTTCAATTAGCCACATCCGGCGGGAAATGGGAATATCCCTGGCAAATATTACCAATTGTCGCTCAGGAGATTTGGCCATGACGGCCGTTCAATTCAATCACATAGGGCAGTCTTATTGCAGTCATGGGGATAGCGCACGCGTCGCGAAGCGGAGTGAGGCGTTCGTACGGCCCCGTTTCGCCGGCCTCTACGATCTTTCGTACCATCTGCTGCGGGATATCGGCATGCTCGATGGTTACGTTGCACGGAGCGAGGGAAACCAGACCGCCTTCTCGGCACGGGACCTGATCGATCGGTACCGGTAAGCGCTGTGACGTCCGCGCTCCCAGGGACTATTCCGCGGCCGGCCTGACCCCGTAGCGGTTCTCGATATAGTCGATCACCATCTGCTTGAACTCGTCGGCGATGCCGGGGCCGCGCAGGGTGGCGGCCTTCTGGCCGTCGATGAACACCGGGGCGGTCGGCGTCTCGCCGGTGCCGGGGAGCGAGATGCCGATATCGGCATGCTTGCTTTCGCCGGGGCCGTTGACGATGCAGCCCATCACCGCGACCTTCAGCGTCTCCACGCCCGGATAGCGCGTCTTCCACTCCGGCATCGATTCGACGATGAAGCCCTGGATGCTCTGGGCGAGTTCCTGGAACACCGTCGAGGTGGTGCGTCCGCAGCCGGGGCAGGCGGCGACCAGCGGCACGAAAGTGCGGATGCCCATCACCTGCAGGATCTCCTGGGAGACCTTGACCTCCTGGGTGCGGTCACCGCCGGGTTCGGGCGTGAGCGAGACGCGGATGGTGTCGCCGATGCCGGCCTGCAGCAGCGGCGAGAGCGCGGCGGCCGAGGCGACGATGCCTTTCGAGCCCATGCCCGCCTCGGTGAGGCCGAGATGCAGGGCATAGTCGGAACGGCTGGCCATCTCGTTATAGACGGCGATGAGGTCCTGCACGGCCGAGACCTTGGCCGAGATGATGATGCGGGATTTGGGCAGCCCCATTTCCACCGCGCGATCGGCCGAGAGCAGGGCCGATTGCACCAGCGCCTCCCAGGTCACGGTGCGGGCATCGACGGGCGCCTCGCTCTTCGCGTTCTCGTCCATCAGATGGGTTAGCAGTTCCTGGTCGAGCGAGCCCCAGTTCGCGCCGATGCGCACCGGCTTGTCGTAGCGCATCGCCGTCTCGATGATGGCGCCGAACTGGCGGTCGCGCTTGTCCTTGAAGCCGACATTGCCGGGATTGATGCGATATTTGTCGAGCGCCTGCGCACAGGCGGGATGGTCGGCCAGGAGCTTATGGCCGATATAGTGGAAATCCCCGATGATCGGCGTGGTCACGCCGATGCGCATCAGCCTTTCCTTGATGCGCGGCACCGCCGCGGCGGCTTCGTCGCGGTCGACCGTGATGCGCACCATTTCAGATCCGGCACGGGCCAGCGCCGCGACCTGCCGCACAGTGCCGTCGATATCGGCGGTGTCGGTATTGGTCATCGACTGCACCACGATGGGCGCGCCGCCGCCGACCTGCATGCCGCCGACATCGACGGGGACGGTAGGGCGACGGGACATCAGGCCAAAGCGCGCATAGGACGGGATCATCGGGCACCGCTGGTTTCGTTTGGGGATGACATGGACCTCACCGGCAGGCACGTCAAGGTTCCTTGGGTCGCAGGCATCTCGGGGACTGCGATCCCGGCCCTTGCGCTCCGCTCGAACCTTTCTACCATCGCATATTGCAAATGATGTGATGGGTTGATGATGATCGGCGCCGGTGCCAGGGCTCGCCTGTTCAAATGGTTCGCGGCCAAGCGTATGGAACTGGCCCTGGCCATACGCGTCACGGTGGCGGCGGGCCTGACTTTCGTCGCGGTCAAGCTGGTGGATCTTTCCCAGTCGAGCTGGGCGGTGATCACCTCCATCATCGTCATGCAGGCAAGCCTCGGCGGCTCGGTCAAGGCGGCGATGGACCGAATGGCCGGCACGCTGCTCGGGGCTCTGTGGGGCGCCGTGGTGTCGGTGGTGCTGCCGCATCACGAGGGCAATGTCGCGCTCGGCCTGGCGGTGCTGGCCGCCGTGGCGCCGATGGCGGTGGCCTCGGCGCTCAGGCCAAGCTTCCGGGTGGCGCCGATCACCGCGCTGATCGTGCTGATTCCGGCCGGCGGCACGCTGCTGCCGCCTTATGCCTATGCGGCCGAGCGCGTGGCGGAGATCGCGCTCGGCATCGTGGTGGGCGTCGGCGTTGCTCTCTTCGTGCTGCCGGCGAGGGCGCAGGGCGCGCTTGCCGCTGCGGCCGCGCGCGTCGCCGATCTCAACGCCGAGCTTCTCCTCGCCCTGGCGGGCAGCCTTCTCGACGGCAAGGGCCGGCCGGAGCTTGCCGGCATCAACAAGCGCATCCGTGCCGGCCTGCGCCAGATCGATGCGGCGGTGGAGGAGACGGTGCGCGAGCGCAGCGCCCATCTCAGCGCCGCCATCGATCCCGAGCCGATGGCCCGTACGCTCTACCGTGTCCGGCACGATCTCGTCATCATCGCCCGGGTCTGCGTACGCGCCTTGCCGGAGCGGGTGGCGCCGACCCTGACCCAGCCGCTGGAGGCGATGCGGGATGCCACGGTCGCCTTGCTGCGCGGTATCGCCGAAGCCCTGCGGCGCGGCTATCTCGGGCCGGATGCCGCCAGCTTCGATGCCAGCCTTTCCGCCTATGTCGCCGCCATGGACAAGCTGCGCGGCGCCGGCGTGCTCAGGGATCTGCAGAGCGAGGAGGTCGGCCGCCTCTACGCCCTGCGCTTCGGCTTCGAGCAACTCGGGCAGGACCTCAAGGACCTCGTCGAGCGCAGCAGCGATCTAGCGAGGGAGTAGTGGTGCGGGTCCGGTGGAGCTGGCAAGCGGAGAGCCCGGCTAACGCTGGGCCTTGGCCCGGCAGTGGCGGCAGATGCCGGCGAGCTCGATGACCTGGCCGCGCGGCTGGAAGCCGATGGCGCTGGCGGCCGCGGTGAGCGCCTTGCCGACAGCCTCGGACTCGGCCTCGCCCACGGTGCCGCAGCTCTCGCAGATCAGGAACATCACCACGCTGCCGTCCTTGTGGTCGTGGGCGCAGGCGATGAAGGCGTTGCGGCTTTCGATACGATGAGCAAAGCCCTGTTCGAGCAGGAAGTCGAGGGCGCGGTAGATCGTGATCGGCGCTGGGCGCTTGCCCTCGCCATCCTCCAGCTTCTCGATCAGCTCATAGGCGCCGATCGGCTGATGGGTGGCGGCGAGCGCCTCCAGCACCTGTCGGCGAATCTGGGTCAGGCGGACGCCGCGCTCGGCCGAAAGGGTTTCCGCCCGCGCCAGGACGGTGGAACTGCAATGGCTGTGATCATGGCCGGGTTCGGCGAAGACCGGTTTTGGCTCGTGATCGTGGGCGTGGCGGTGGGCCATGAAAACCTCTCGCCGATATGTAGCAATCGCCGGCCGGTTTTGCCAGCTTCCGGGCAATGCAGTCATTCCCTGAGATTGCAGGATCGGCATCGTCCTGCCGGCAAACGTGGCATCTCGGAGATGGTCGATCTGGAGATCGACCCACCAAATTTGCGCCAGACTCCGCAAAGCCAGTGCCTATGGGCTGAGATGCCGCGATTTCAGGAAGAGGCCTTGTCTTCAGCCTATGGCCTGACCGTGCCCTGGCCCTTCACCCGGTATTTGAACGAGCAGAGCTGCTCGGCACCAACAGGGCCGCGGGCATGCATGCGGCCCGTGGCGATGCCGATCTCGCCACCGAAGCCGAATTCGCCGCCATCGGCGAACTGGGTGGAGGCGTTGTGCAGCACGATGGCCGAATCGACCTCGCCGAGGAAGCGCTGGGCCGCGGCCTCGTCGTCGGTGACGATAGCGTCGGTATGGTGCGAGCCATAGCGCTCGATATGGGCAAGCGCCGCGTCGAGGCCGGACACGACCTTCACCGAGATGATGGCGTCGAGATATTCGGTGGCCCAGTCGGTATCGTCCGCCGGCTTCACATGGGGATCGACCGAGAGGGTGCGCGAATCGCCCCGGACCTCGCAGCCGGCTTCCAGCAGCGCTTTGACCAGCGGCTTGAGGAAGACGGGAGCCACGGCCTGGTCGACCAGCAGGGTTTCGGTGGCGCCGCACACGCCGGTGCGGCGCATCTTGGCGTTGAGCACCACGGCGACGGCCATGTCGAGCGAGGCGCCGGCATGGACATAGGTGTGGTTGACGCCTTCCAGATGGGCGAAGACCGGCACACGGGCTTCTGCCTGTACGCGGGAGACGAGATTCCTGCCGCCGCGCGGCACCAGCACGTCGAGATTGCCGTCGAGCCCGGCCAGCATGGCACCGACGGCGGCGCGGTCTGCGGTCGGCACCATCTGGATTGCCGCCTCGGGCAAGCCGGCGGCCTGCAGGCCGGCCCGCAGGGCCTTGGCGATTTCGGCGCAGGTCCGGAAGCTTTCCGAGCCGCCGCGCAGGATCGAGGCATTGCCTGCCTTCAGGCAGAGAGCGCCGGCATCGGCCAGGACGTTGGGGCGGCTCTCGAAGATGACGCCGACAACGCCGAGCGGGGTCGAGACCCGCTCGAATTCCAAGCCGTTCGGACGCGTCCAGCTTGCCAAAACGCGGCCGACCGGATCGGGTTGGGCCGCGACTTCGCGGATGGCCGCGGCAATGCCGGCAACGCGCTTCTCGTCGAGGGTGAGACGGTCGACATAGGAGGCGATCTGGCCGCGCGCCACCGCATCGGCGACGTCCTGTGCATTGGCGGCGAGAATGGCGGCCTCATTGGCGAGGATGGCCTTGGCCATCGCCTCGAGCGCGGCATTCTTGGCTGGTGCCGGGGCGAGCGCCAGGATCCGTGCGGCCGACCGGGCCGCCTGTCCCACTTTCCGCATGACGGCAATGACGTTGCCGTCCTCCATTCCCCGGTTTTCGTCGGGCATGGCTCACCCTGTCGGTTTTTCAAAAGATCAGGCTGACGTGGTTAGGCCGGATCGACGGTGGTTGCAAGGGTTTGGGGTCATCCCGCACGCATTGCAGCACGAAGTGGTGCGATGCAGATGCGGGACCGCATGCCGGATAAGACTCACTCATCTCGCGATCCCGGATCTGCGAAGCGTCACTGCGTGACGCATCGCGTCCGGGATGACATACTCCTCAATGCCCGCCGCCACCGCCGCCGCCCGCCATCTGCGGCTTCTTCAGCATGAAGATGGAGAGGCTGAGCAGGCCGAACAGCAGCGTCAGCAGCAAGAAGACATCGGAGAACGCCATCACCAGCGCCTCGCGCCGCATCAAGCCGACCAGCCTGGAGACGGTCATCTGGTCGGCAGCCGCCCCGAAAGCGACGAAGCCGGCCTTCATGTTCTCATAGGTCTGCAGGACATTGTCGCGGCTCCAGTTCACCGCTTCGCCCAGGCGCGACAGATGCAGGTCCTGGCGCTTGTTCAGGGCGGTGTTGATGATGGCAAGGCCCACCGCGCCGCCGAGATTGCGCATCAGGTTGAACAGGCCGGAGGCATTCTTGATGCGGGCCGGCGGCAGGGTGCCCAGCGCGATGTTGGAGATCGGCACCATGCAGATCATCAAGGAGACGCCGCGCAGGATCTGCGGCAGCAGGATCTCGTAGAAATCCCAGTCATGCGTGATGCCGGTCATGATCCAGGTGCCGGCGGCAAAGCCGATGAACCCGCCGGCGATCATCAGGCGCGGATCGACGAAGCGGGTGAGATTGCCCGCGATCGGCGCGGTGAAGAACATGCACAGGCCGGTGACGAACATGGTCTCGCCGATCATGCGCGAATCATAGCCGCGCACGCCGGCGAGATAGACCGGGAAGAGATAGGTCAGGCCGTAGAGGCCGACGCCCAGCACGAAGGACAGCAGCGAGCCGGTGGCGAAGTTGCCGTCCTTGAAGGCGTAGAGATCGACGATGGGCTGCCTCGCCAGCAGCACGCGGGCGAAGAACACCACGGCACCGATGGCCGCGAGCACCGACATCACCAGGACGGGCGTCTCGGCGAACCAGTCATGCCCCGGTCCTTCCTCCAGCGCGTATTCGAGGCCGCCCAGGAACACCGCCATCGAGATCAGGCCCGTCCAGTCGAAATTGCTGAGCAGCGACAGGTCCGGCTCGTCGAAATCGACCATGGCGAAGGTCATCAGTGTGACGATGACGCCCGGCACTACGTTGATGAAGAACAGCCAATGCCAGGAAATCGCGTCGGTGAGGATGCCGCCGACGGTGGGGCCGATGGTGGGGGCGAGTGTCGCCACCAGGCCGATCATCGGCGAGACGATGGCCTGCTTGGAGCGCGGGAAGATGGTGAAAGCGGCCGCGAACACGGTTGGGATCATGCCGCCGCCGATGAAGCCCTGCAGCGCGCGGTAGATGATCATCTCGTTGATGTTCGTCGCGGTGCCGCACATGAAGCTCATGAAGGTGAAGCCGGCGCAGGACACCGCGAAGGTCCAGCGCGTCGAGAAGGCGCGGGAGAGAAAACCCGAGAGCGGGATCATCACCACTTCGGCGACCAGATAGGCCGTCTGAACCCAGGGGATCTCGTCGCCGGAGGCGCCGAGGCCGGCCTGGATCTGCGGCAGGGAGGCGGATACGACCTGGATGTCCAGGATCGCCATGAACATGCCGAACACCATGGCCAGGAAGGCGACCAGCTTGCGCTTGTCGATCTTGTCCTCGGCGGGAACGGGCATGGCGGTTGCTGTTGCGGTGGCCATGGCGGCCTCCCTGGAAGCAGATAGCCTTCTCCCGCAAGGGGAGAAGGCTTCTTGTTGCCTTATCCCTTCGGGCCTGTGCGGCTGTCGACCGTCACCACCACCGACAGGCCGGGACGCAGCTTGCCGCTGAGGGCGATGTCGGCGGGAACCTCGATACGCACCGGCACGCGCTGCGTGATCTTGGTGAAATTGCCGGTGGCGTTCTCGGGCGGCAACAGGCTGAAGACCGAGCCGGAAGCCGGCGAGAACTTGCCGACGACCCCTTCGAAGGTATCGCCGTCCATGGAATCGACCGAGACTTCCACCTTCTGGCCGGGAACCAGCGGGGCGAGCTGCGTTTCCTTGAAGTTGGCGGCGACATAGATGCTCTTGAGCGGCACCAGGGCGATCAGGCGCGAACCGGGCGAGACGAACTGGCCGGGCTGGGCGGCGCGGTTGCCGACCACGCCGTCGGTAGGCGCGCGCACCACGGTGGCGTCGAGGTCGTTCTGGGCCTTGGTGATGGCGACGTCGAGCTCCTTGGCGCCCTGTTCGGCCTCGGCCTTCTGGGCCTGCGTCACGGCGAGATTGGCCTTGGCCGCGATCACACTGGCCTCGGCGCTGTTCAGGCTCGCCTGCGCATTGGTGAGGGCGGCATTGGCGCTGGCAAGACCGGCATTGGCCTTGTCACGGTCGGCGGTGGCCTGGTCGAGCGTAGCCTTGGAGCCGAAATCCCGGGCCGCCAGGGCGTCGGCGCGGTCGAAGGCGGCATTGGCACGCACGATTTCGGCCTTGGCCGAGGCGACGCCGGCCTGGGCCGACTCGATGCCCGCCTTGGCCGAGGCGACGCCGGCATTGGCGGTTTCGATCGCCGCCTGCTGGGCTAGGATCTGCTGGTCGATACGGGCAATGGTGGCGTTCTGGGTCGCGCGCTTGGCCTTGGCGGATTCGAGCGCGGTGCGATAATCGGTATCGTCGAGCTTGACGATGACGTCGCCGGCCTTGACGCTGTCGCCATTCTGCACCGGCACGCTGTCGACATAACCCGAGACCTTCACGCCCAGGGTGGACACGTCGGCCTGTACATAGGCGTCATCGGTCTCGACCATGAAGCGGCCATTGGTCCACCAGTCGTAACCGTACCAGCCACCGGCGGCGAGCGCGACGACCAGCAGAATCGGCAGGACGGTGCGGGCCTTGGATTTCTTCTTGCCGGCAGTGGCGGCAGGCTTGGACTGTACCGGAGCAGCCGGAGCCTCGGCCTTCGGGGGCTCGGCTTTCCCGGGCTCGGGCGCCGCAGGCGCGTCGGTCCGCTGGCGCTCCAAGGTCACGACATTGTCGGTGGCATCAACCGAGCCGGTGGCCCCCTGGCCACCCGACATGGCATTGTGATCGCGAGCTGCGTCCATTGTGGTCTCCCAACCGGAAGGTGAGACGCCCCTGGACAACTCGAAAAAGTTGCCTGCAAAACCAGACCGTGTTGATCTTGCCCCGAAGCATTCTACGATTTGGTTAGCTATACCGAGGATCGCAAATATGCATTAGAACAAAGGCTTAGAGTAAAATTCGCTTCCGTGGGAAACGCGTTTTGCTCCGGTCGACAAGATCAATACCGTCTGGCTGGGACTGTCAGGATCGAACCGAACGGTTCAGTCAGTTTTCGTTGACTATCATGTTGCGCTGCGATACGCAATAAAAATCGAACCGAACGGTTCAGTCATTTTTTTGGAAGGATTCCAGCCATGCTCGCCGCGAGCCCGGCGCCTACGAAAGAGCCGGCTACCGATCCGCCGGCCACCGACAATGCCAAATGCCGCCAGATCGTCGATGGCGCCCGTCGCGTCTTTCTGGCCCATGGCTTCGAGGGCGCCAGCATGAACGATATCGCCAAGGAGGCAGGCGTCTCCAAGGGCACTCTCTATGTCTATTTCGAGAATAAAGAGCGTCTGTTCGCGGCGATCGTCGAGGAGGAGCGCTCTTCCCATGTCGAGCGCATCTTCGAGTTCGACTACAACTCGCCCGACGTCGAAGGCACGCTGCTGGAGCTCTCCACCGCCATCACCGCCTTCATCTGCCAGCCGCGCATCATCTCGGCGATGCGAGCCGTGATGGGCATCACCGAGCGCATGCCCGACATCGGAGCGCATTTCTACAATTCGGGGCCCGGCCATTCCCGCAAGCAACTGGCGAAATATCTCGATCTGCGCGTGGCCGCCGGGCAGCTCGAGATCGACGATACCGAGCTGGCCGCCGCCCAGTTCCTTGAAATGTCGCACGGTCCCTTGCTGAAGCCGATGTTCTTCATGGCCAACAACACACCACCGACCAAAGCACGCATCCGGGAGGTGGCGCAGTCGGCCGTGCGGATGTTCATGGCCGCCTATGGCGTGAAGAAGTAACGGGGCTGGCTGGGTTCCTGGCCGGACCCATGTCGAAAGAGGCCGGCCTCAGCCGCCGATGCGCACCCGCAGGAAATCGCCCTTGATGGCGATGCTCGGCTTGGCGCCGGGCCTGTTCGGCAGGGTGCTGTCGACCAGCGAGGCATGACCGCTCACGGCGTAGTTCACCGCCTCCGCGCCGGCGAAGGTGAGTTCGGCGTCGATGGCGTTGCCGCCGAGGTCAATGTCCTCGTCCTGCTCGATGCGGGTGTAGGAGAGGCGGGCGCGGATGGCATTGCCCTCGATCGAGACGTGGCGCGCATGCCCGTCCAGCGCGATGTCGCCGGCCCGGCTCTTGACGTCGAGCGAGGCGAAGCTGCCCGACAGGTGGCTCGATGTGGCGTCCTGCTCGATGGAGACGGCGACGTTCTCGGGCAGGGTGGCGGTGAGTTCGAGCCGGCAATCGGAATTCCCGAACCAGGTCCGGCTGCCGGTGTCGACCCGCAGCTGCGTGCCATCGAGCCGGATCGATCCGGCATTTTCGCAGCCACTCGAAGCCCAGCTCGAGCGCCAGAAGGCGAACCAGCCCTCGGGCCGGCTGCGGAGTTCGGCGCGATAGGGCCCGTCGCGACCGGCGCTCAGCCGGATCAAGCCGGCGGGGCCGGTGATGGTCACCGAAGTCACCGAGCCGGCATCGAGCTGGCCAAGGCTGGACCGAGCCCCGCCGGGGGCCATCCAGCTGGCGGCGATGACCAAGGCGGCAATGATCAGAAGCGTGCGCATGGCTGTCTTTCCTCGAGGAATCATGGAAAGACCAGGCCGGAATTCGCCACATTCGGCGACCTCGATCGCGATCGGGGACGAATGCGAACGTGATCGGGGCCAGAAATGGTGTAGATTCGTCCCGTCCCGGAAGCACCAAATGATCTTCGTGCCCTTGCCCTTCGTCAGCGCTTTGCTCTTTGCCATCCTCCTCGTGCAGATGGTGCGACAGGGCGATCGTCCCTGGCGCGACAATGCCTTCTTCCTGCTGCTGCTCGGCTTCATGGCGCTCTCGGTGCTGCTGGGCCTGCGCTGGGGCTACGGGATCAGGACCTTCATCCCGCTGCAGACCACGCTGGCCGCGCTGACGCCGGCCTTGGCCTGGCTTGCCTTTCGCGGTCTCACCGCCGAAGGTCCGGCGCTGCGCTGGGCCAAGGTCTGGCCCCATCTCGTGCCTGCTGGCCTGGTCGGGCTGCTCTTTACGATCTCGTCCGTCTCGATCGACCTCGTGGTCATCCTGGCGTTCCTCGGCTACGGCCTTGCCCTTACCCGCTTGGCGCTGGCCGGCCCGGACGTGCTGATAGCGCCCCGGCTGGACGGTGTGCTGCGGTCGCACCGCGCGCTGCAGATCACCGCCGTGGCCTGCCTTCTCTCCGGAGTGATGGATATCGTCATCAGCCTCGATATGCGTTGGATGGGAGGCTTCATGTCCGAGGCCATGGTGTCCGGCGGCAATGTCGTGGTGCTGCTGGTGCTGGGAGCGGCGGCCGCCTCCGCGGGATCGGCGGCGCCTGTGGAAGAGGACGAGCCATCGGCGGTCGAGCCGCCCACCCGGCCGGGCAGTGACGAAGACCGCACGGTGGCGCTGGCGCTCGACGCCCTGATGGCGGAACGCCAGCTCTACAAGGATGCCGATCTCAATCTTGCCCGGCTCGCCCGGCGGCTCAACCTGCCGGCGCGGCGCGTTTCCTCGGCCGTCAACCGCGTCCACGGCATGAGCGTGTCTCACTATGTCAACAAATACCGGATCGAGGAGGCCTGCCACCTGCTGGCGACCACCGATAGCTCCGTCATCCAGGTGATGATGGAGGCCGGCTTTCTCAGCAAGTCCAATTTCAACCGTGAATTCCTGCGCCTAACGGGGGTCAGCCCCATCGCCTGGCGGCGAGGGCAGCGCGCTGCGCCGAGCGAAAGTGCCGAGGCCGGCAAGCAAAAGGCCCCGCCGTGGCGGGGCCCAAAAACACAATGCGACATGATGCAACGCCACTTGACGCAACTCAAACGCAACGCAACTCAGTAGCAGACCCGTACGCGGGCCCAGTGGCCGCCATAGTAATCTTCGACCCAGCGCTTCTGAATGGTGCAGCGGCGATACTCGCGATAATAGACGGGACGGTAGTCGTCGTAGTAGCCGCCGCCATAATATCCGCCATTGTAGGACGAACCTACCAGCAGGCCGCCCAGAAGGCCGATGCCGGCGCCCGCGGCGAAGGCACCATGGCGGCCGTTGCGGGCCTCGGCGGTGCCGGTGGTGGCAATGGCGGTGCCGGCCAATGTAGCGGCAACCAGGGCTCCGGTCAGGATCTTCTTGAACATCGTCTCGTTCCCATCTCTCATCTTGCGCTGGTTGCGCTTGCTCTGATGGCATGACGATGCCACTGCGGCACCGGCGTTTCCGTGCGATTCGACACCTGCAACGCGGCGCGCCGTCTCTCCTGAACCGGGGTCACGCTCCTGTTTCCATTCGCCCTCACGATGACTTAACGTTCTGCGGTTGCGGGAGGGATATATGCGGTCCGAGTGGCGAGTTGGCGTCTGGTTGGTTCTGGGCTTGACCTTCACGGCGTATCCGGCATTCGCCGCGTCCTATGCGGGGGAGCCGGCGGGCTGCGTGACGACGGGCGGAACAGCGCTTGGCCTGCCCTATCGGACGGCGTTCACCATCCTCCAGGACATGGACGCGAAAGACCGGAAGGCCCGGATCGAGCGTCTGGGCAAGGCTCTCGAGGCCAATCCCGCGGATGACATTGCCCGGCTCGAGCTGATCATGCTGGGCGGCGACGACCGCAAGCAGGACGCCATCGCCGCCTCCCTGGCCGATCTCCTCGCCAAGGCCGGCAAGGCGGGCGATCCGGCGGTCGCGGCGCTGGCACGCCTGCTCAGCGTCCCCACCATCGATGCGGAAGGGGAGGAAGCCGACGCCAAGATCACGGCAGTGGTCGAGGCGGCGCGCGCCGATCTCCGCGCCATACGCAATGGTGCCACACGGGGCGGACAGGCCGCCTTGACGGCGGATGACGCCGACCTGCTGGCTGGCCTGATTGCCCGCCGGGCGGTTTTCGATCTCGACGAAGCGATCGAGGATTATGACCGCGATGTCGGCAAGGCCCATGCAGCCATGCTGCAGGCGGCGATCGAAGCCTTCTCGGCCCGGCTCGAACGGGCCCCGCGCGACCCGGCGCGCTTCCCGCTCCTGGCCGAGGCGCTACGCGACAATTACTATGACAAGGGCAGGCATGATCGCCTCGTCGAGATCTGCCGCCGCTGGACCGGCATCGCGCCCGCTGATCCGACGGCGCGCAGGTTCCTGGTGAGCGCGCTGGCGGCGCGGGCCGACGAACGCAACACCGCCGACAGGACAGCTCTGGCCCTCGCCGACGCCGAGGCGCTCGCCGTCCTGGCCGAGCCGGCGCCGGGGTCGCTGCGCCTCGACGAGATTCAGGTGGAGGCGCTCGTCGCCAGCTATCGCGTCAGGGCGACGGCGCAGGGCAAGGCCGAGCCTGTCCAGGCCGCCGCGACCCTCGCCGAGGGGCTGGAGCGGCTACGCGTGAAGACGCAGGACGATCCCGCCCTGAATAGTGGCGGCGAGCTGATCCTGACAGCCGTGACGCAGGCGGGCGAGCGCATCGACAAGCAGGATCCGGTTGCGGCCGAAGCCATCGAAACGAAGCTGCTCTCCGTGCTAGCCGAACCCGGGCGCCGGGCGCAATTGCGCGACATGATCGCCGGCCGTTATCAGGCGAACGGCAAGATCGAGGCCGCGATGCAGCGCTATCGCCAATCCATGGCCGAATTGGCGGCCGTGCCGCTCGACGCAGAGCGGAGCTGGCGCTTTTTCGCTGCGGCGCGAAGCCTGTTCGATCTCGGCCGGCGGGATGCCCGCAGCTTCGATGCCGACGCGCATGCGCGCCTCTTGTTGGACTATGCCGCCGAGCCCCGCCTGCGGGCGCTCGACGGGCAGGACGGCAAGGAGAGGGCACACCTGCTCCTGCAGATCGCCGATGCCCTGCATACCCTGGCCAAACGCCTGGAGGAGGCCGGCATCGAAGCGCCCCGCATCGGCCTGCTGGAGCGCGAGGTCGCCCTGCGCGAGCCGCTGGTGCGCGATCCCGCTTTGCGGGCAGGCCGCCTGGAAGGCCTGGCAAATGCCTATCGCGACCTCTCCGACGCCTTCGATGCGGCGAATCGGGAGAAGGAGGCGCTCGACCACGCCCGCAAGCGCGCGGAGATACGGCGCGAGCAGAAGGAGAAGAATCCGGCCGGCTTCGACGAACTCAGCGACTATGTCTGGGCTCTGCGCGATCTTGGCGACGAGCAGCGCCATGTCGGTGACGACAAGGGCGCGCAGGCCAGCTACCAGGAGGGGGCGCAGGTCGGGGCGATGTTGCTCGAGCGCTTCCCCGACAAGGGGGGCTCCTATGAGGCGATGTCGGCAATCCAGGTCGCGATGGGCCATGCGGCTCGCACCACCATGATGAAGCTCATTCACTATAAGCGGGCGCAGGCGACCAATCTTGCCCATCTCGACAGGCTCGGCGACAAGAAGTTCGACCAGGACTTCCTTGCGGTGTCGAGCATCAATATCGGCGACACCTATCTGGAAGCTGGCAAATACCAGGCGGCGCTGACCCATCTCGGCCAGGCGCTGGAGGCGAGCGACAAGAGCGTCGCCGACGATCCGGAGAACAACAGCCTCCTGCGCCGCCGTGCCCGCATTCTCGACAAGATCGCCAGGGCCGAGCAGGAGCTGGGCCGCGTCGAGCCGGCCATCGCCACGCGGCGTCGCCAGATCGAGCTTCTGGAAAGGCTGGCGCGCCTGCGCGGTGGCGCGGTCGAAAATCAGGCCGACGCCTATGAGGCGCTGATCGACCTGCTCTCCCGAAGCGGCGACCACGCCGACGAGATCGCCGAGATCCGGCGCAAGGTCGCGGCGCTGTGAGAAGGCACGGCCGCCCTCCAGCTGGAATTTAGATTTTCAGTCGATTTTCTCGCGTCATTGCGAGCGAATTACGACTGTCGTGCTAACCGCTGATCGCCCCGATCTTGTCGAGGAGTTCGGTCGCCAGACCATTGTCGAGGCCTTCGTCCGTCTCCCAGACGACCTCGCAATGCGGGCTGATCAGGAAGGTCTGCGGGATCGAACGCAAGGACAGCATGGTGACGAGCTCCCGCTTGTTGTCGAGACCGACCAGGCCGTAGGGATTGCCCGCCTTTTCCAGATAATGCAACGCCGCCTCGGCCCGATCCTGGACGGCAACACCGGCAATCCGAACGCCCTTGCTCTGGAGATCGACGAGGTAGCGGTGCTCCTCGCGGCAAGCCTGGCACCAGGAGGCCCAGAAGTTGAGGACGGTGACCTGGTCCTTCAACGCCTCGAGCGTCGGCGCGGGAATGTCGGCGAGCCCCTCCAGAGGCTCTACCCGGAAGGGGCCGAGCACGGTGCGGTTCGAATCCAGAGGGGTTGCATCCCGGGCGAAGGCCGGTACCGCCACGCTGGCGGCGATATTCGCCAGGAATGCCCTGCGGCCGATCATGACGATTCTCCCATGCGGCACCGTGCTGACCATAGGATGCGCCATGGCTTTCGCAACTGGCCCGACGCGATTGCGAACAGCTTGAAATATCGGCGCATCCGGCAAAGCGCGTCTCGGCAGCAGATATAGCCACGCTCGTGGCATATGATATAATATCTCTCACGTCCCAGAGCCGCTGCGGTGCTTCTTGTCGGATGCCGGTGAAGCCAGAACGACCGTGAAGTTCTCCGAAGCCGAGAGGCAGGCGGCCTTCACCCGATTGTGGACGCGGCTCGAGACCTATGACCTCGATAAGCCTGACGATGTGATTCCCTTCTCGACGAAGCTCGCGGCCGAGTGCGGCTGGAGCTATGAGAAGGCGCGCCGGGTTGTTTTCGAATATAAGCGCTTCGTTGCCATTGCTCTTTCCAGCGGTCATGGCGCCTGTCCCTCGCGGGCGGTGGACGAAGCCTGGCACCTGCATCTGATCGATACGAGACGCTATTGGGGCGAGTTCTGCCGCGAGGTGCTGCAGCGCGAGTTTCACCACGAGCCGGGCCGCGGCGGCATCGCGGAGGATTTGCGTTTCGATCGCCTCTACCGGCAAACTCTAGACGACTACCGGCGCTTCTTCGGCGAGGAGCCGCCGACCGAGATCTGGCCGGACCCGGATGCGCCAGGTCCCGCGGATTTGACACCATCGGGCCGGCAGGCCTTGCTAGCGCGCCTGCAGGAGCTTCTGAAGCGTGCCGTCAAGCCTTTGGCTTTCCTGGCCTTGCTGCTGGCGGTGCCGGGCTGTGCCGCCATCTATGATTCTTCGAGTCCCGGTGCCCTGCAAGGACCAGCCTTCCTGATGCTCTATGTCGTGCTTCTGGCTGGCGCCTTCATGCTCAGCCGGGCTTTGCAGGACAGGGTGAACGGTCCGGCCATGCCCAAGGATGCCGGCGTTCTGCTCGGCCCCTATCATGTCGCCTATCTGGCCGGCGGAGCCAACCGGGTGCTCGAGACGGCGCTGATGCAGCTCTATCTTGACGGGACGATCGCCATGCAGTCGGACGAGGCGGTGCTGCTTCGGCCGGTTCCGCGGCAGGCCCCTGCCGTGGAGCGCCTGATCGGCGACAAGCTGGCCGAGGGGCCGCTGCGGATAGGAACCACCACCATCGAGATTGCGGTCGAACCGATCCGGCGGGATCTGCTTGCCGCCGGTCTGGTGCCGGGGCCGGACGAACTGGCCCGGACGCAGCAAATCCCCCTCCTGCTGATCGGCCCGCTGCTGTTGCTGGCCCTCATTCGCTTTTTCTTCGGCATCGGCCATGGGCGCCCGATTGCCCTGCTGGCCTTCTGCCTGGTGGTGACGCCTGTCGTGATTGCGGTCGCGGCGATGAGGCAGCCGCCGCGCACGCGGGCCGGCGGAAAGCTGCTCCGGCAAGTCGAGCGGACCCTGCAAGCCAGAGGCAAGCCCGCCGCCGGCAGTCCGGGCTTGACCGAATGGGTTGCCCTGCACGGCCATGTCGGGCTGGCCGGCCTCGGCCTCTCGGCGTTTTCGCTGTTTGTCACCAGCCAGCCGGCCTTGGCCGCCAAGGCTGGCGGCGGCTCCTGCGGGGGAGGTGACGGTGACGGTGATGGTGGTGGGGGCGGTTGCGGTGGTGGCGGAGGCTGCGGCGGCTGAAGCGTCTTGCGGTTTGCCGCTATCACTTCGAAGCGCGAGACGTAGCGAAGCCCGGAGAAGAAAAAGCGCGGTTCGGAGAAACCGCACTTTGCACTCTAATTCGTCGTCCGTGAAGAACTCGCAAGCTGCTGATTCAGCGTTAGTTTTTTAGCCAGACAAGTATTCGCGTTTGCCGGA
>NZ_JAGIPY010000092.1:0-268 GCF_017813775.1 Labrys sp. LIt4 | reverse complement strand
AAGTTGTAGTAGGCACGACAGTGCTGTCCTCGTCTACTAGAGGGTTGTAGGACAGCATTGAAAGTAGAAGCGCGGTGAAATTGGGAACCTCCGCGTCCACATTAGACACGCCGTAGGTTTGATACTTAACGAGCCAAGTGCAATGAGGAAAGCCGTGGACAACGAATATTACGTTACAGGTTTACAGAGAGGATAGACTGCCGCAAAACGCACAACAAAGGGATCGACCCAAATCGTTCGTTGTGGCCAATCGAATTGCACGTCCTCC
>NZ_JAGIPY010000091.1:0-271 GCF_017813775.1 Labrys sp. LIt4 | reverse complement strand
AGAGCCTTGCTGTCGACGAAAGACAGCAGACTGGCGAGACCGCCCCAGACGCTAGCGCAGTACATGTTGCCGCACAGAGTGGCGACCTGGATGCCGGGGTCAACACGCTCCTGGAAGCGCTTCTTGGTGAGACCCATGAAGGTCTTCTCAACCGCCTTGTCGGTCAGGGACTTTTCGTAGTCCATGTCGCGCAGCTCGGGAGCGACGTCAGCAAACGCAGGGAGGTCGGCGTTTTTCAGGTAGTCATAGTACAGAAGACGAGCATACGACT
>NZ_JAGIPY010000011.1:0-208460 GCF_017813775.1 Labrys sp. LIt4 | reverse complement strand
CATCACTCTCAATGCAATCTTGCGCGATCAGGCCCCGTTCAAGGCCTGACACTCGCTCAACTACAGTTGCCGGAAATCACCGCGCGACGGCTGCCCAGAAGCTTGCCTTGCGGCCATGCTGCTGGCGCAGATAGGCCCGCCAATCGGCATGGCTGAGGCGTCCCAGCTTCGACAGCGCTGCGGGATCGAGCCGCATGGCGAGATCGTCCAGCCTGGCGAGATAGGCGGCGCCATGGCCATAGGCCGCCGACTTGCCCTTCGTCAGGATGTCTTCGACCAAAGCGCGGTAGAGCAGGCTGGCGGCAAGAGGCTGCTCCTCCTGCAGCCTGTCCGCCACCCATTGCAGCACCTGGTAGTGGCTGCCGTCCCAGACCAGGCCGAAATCGAGCACCAGCCGGGCGGCATGATCGAGGCGCGGCCATTCGGTCAGGAAATGAAGGGCGCGGTAGCGCGTCTTGGCGGTCAGGGCATGGGCGAAGGCCCTGTCGAGTACCTCGAACTCGGCGAAATCATCGAGCCTGGCGAGATAGGCCCGCAAGATGCCGGGATCGAGCGTCGCCTCGAAGGTCGCCCAGCGCAGTTCCTGGGCTTCCTGCCTGCGGCCGAGCACCTCCAGGATGCGCGCCTTGAGACCGCTCCGGGCCGGCAGCCGGAAATCCCGCCTGACCACGCCATCCGCAAGATCCAGCGCATCGGCATAGGCAAGCCGCGAGGGCTCCTCGATATCCAGCCAGGACAGGGCCTCCTCTGCCCGGCCGGCTGCGAGCAGTTTCTCCGCGACGGCAAGCCCGTCACGGGACTCGCGGGGCTTCTCGTTTTCCAGAGCGATCCAGGCATCGAGGTCGTCCCGCCTGGCGGCGATGGCCTGGCGCAATTCCCGATAGGGACCAGCCCTATAGGCCGATTGCAGCGTCGCTACCTTGTCCGCCAGCAGGCGGTCCCATCGATCCAGATCCGCCGCCGAGGCCTGCTCCAGGAGGGAGGCGATCAAAGCGGGCGCGATATCGCCGGCCCTGTCCGTAAGAGCCATCACCCTGTCGGGCAGGCCGGCAAGATCGGCCGGCTCCAGCCGGGTCGCCAGCGGCCCCAGGGCCGACACCGCCTCGTTATAGAGATCTTCGAGGCGGTTGGAGGACAAGGCCCGCGCGAAAACGCCCGCCGCGGTGGCGATGAAACGCAGCAGCAGATCAACGGCGAGCGGCGCAGAACCGGGACCGATCTCCCCAATGATATTGGCGAGTGTCGCCGCCAAATCCTTCTCGAATTCCCTGATCTTGGGCCAATCGATGAAGGAGCGTGCCTTTTCCAGCGCCGCCAGGCGCCGTTCCACCAGTTTGGCGACCGCCTCGGGCCCCTGGGCACCGGCGAGCGCCGCGGTCACCCGCTTGCGGAACGCCGGATTGGCCTGCGCCTCCTCGACGATCAGTTCCGCCAGCTTGGCCGGGCCGAGTTCGGCAAGGCTCGCCGGCGTCAATTTCGATTTCGCGGCCATGTCGGCACTCCCTGGATGGCGGCTGGGCCGTTCACCCAGTTTGCAGCGCTCGGCTCGATTTGGCAGCCCCAAATGAAAAACCCGCCACGTTGCCGTGGCGGGTTTTCCAAGAACAATTGCGGCAAGCTGCAGCTCAGGCGGCAGCCTTGACCTTCTCGACCAGGGCCTTGAAGGCTTCCGGCTCGCGGATGGCGAGATCGGACAGCACCTTGCGGTCGATCTCGATGCCGGCCTTGGCCAGGCCCGCGATGAACTTCGAATAGGTCAGGCCAAGCTCGCGGACAGCGGCGTTGACGCGCTGGATCCACAGAGCGCGCATGTTGCGCTTCTTGAGCTTGCGGCCGATATAGGCGTATTGCATCGAACGATCGACCGCCTGCTTGGCGATACGGATCGTGTTCTTGCGGCGGCCGTAAAAGCCCTTCGCCGCGTCGAGTGTCTTCTTGTGCTTTGCATGGGACGTAACGCCCCGTTTCACGCGTGCCATCTGCTGATCTCCTTAAGGTTTCGCGTTGCCGTGGCGATCAGCCGTTCGGCAGGAAATACTTCTTCACGTTGTCGCCGTCCGTCTTGAAGAGGACGCGCGTGCCGCGAAGCTTACGGATCTGCTTGTTGGTACGCTTGATCATGCCGTGGCGCTTGCCCTGCTGGGCGTGCACCACCTTGCCCGATCCCGTGATCTTGAAGCGCTTTTTGGCGCCCGACTTGGTCTTCATCTTGGGCATTTTGCTCGTCTCCGAATAAAAAAGGCGCCGAAACCTGTTGGGTTCCGCCACCGGTAAGCCGTGTGCTTATTGAAAAGCGCCCGAGCCAACAACATCGCCACGGCAGCCCTTATCAGCCGGTCGATGCGGGGGAGCCGGGTCTATAGCGACATGCCGGGAGAAAAGCAACAGGCCGGGCGGTTCCGGCCTCCAATTTCGGCGCATTTTGCGGGCACTGAGCAGTTCCCGCTGGGCCTCGTGGCGGCGATCCTATCCGCACTGACGATAGGTATGCACCAGCGGGGTCTTCTCGCCGTCAACGGTCGCGTGGGAAACCGCCGCCAGTTCCTTGCCGATCTTCACCAGGATGACGGTGTAGTCGAAGGTTTCTCCTTCGCTGTCTTCCGACATCTGCAGCCGCCAGGTCGGGGGATCCTTGGCGATCTGCGTAACGGCACTCGCCCGCCCGATGCTGCCCTCCTCCGTCCATTTCTTGCCCTCGACCGTGATCCGCAGCGGCGCCTCGCCCCGCAGATCCTTCTTGCTGGCGCAGCTTTCGACATCGCGGGTCCACACGCCCTGCGCCTCAGCGGGAAAGGCCACGTCGGCCTTGCCCTGCGCGGCCCAGGCTGTCGGGACAAGGCAGGAAACGGCGAGGAGCATAAAGCGCAGACGACGTGGCATGAATTCTCTCCGGATGATCGGCCGGCGCTACCGCCGCCCCCGATTCGTCTCTAGAGCAAAGCGCGTTCAGGCGTGAACGCTTATTTGCTCTAACTCATTGTTGTGACGCGTCTTTGCGATTCTAGGTGACTCCGTCTAATCGCAAAACGCTCTGGCACGGCCATGCCCGCTTCTTGGATACGCCCGGAACAATCGAGCGTCGGCCCCGTCACGCGGCGGCACCCTTGGCCAGCCTCCGGATCGCCTGCGGCGGCTGGCCGAAAGCGCGCAGGAAGGCGCGCCGCATGCGCTCGCGGTCGGCAAACCCGGTCTCCCGAGCCACGATGTCGATGGGATGGAGGGTCTGTTCCATCATCAGCCGCGCCGCCTCGACCCGCAGATTCTCCACCGCCTTGGCCGGCGACTGGCCCGTTTCGGCGCGAAAGGCGCGGCTGAACTGGCGCGGGCTGAGATGGGCGACCTCGGCAAGCTGCTCGACGGACAGCGGCGTGTGCAGGTTGCGCCTGGCATAGGTGAGCGCGGTCTGGATCCGGTCCGACTTGGCGTCGAGATCGAGCAGGTTGGAATGCTGCGACTGGCCGCCGCCGCGCCGGTGATAGAGCACGAGCTGGCGGGCCACGATGCGGGCGAGCTCGGCGCCGTGATCCTCCTCCACCATGCCGAGGGCGAGATCGACGCCTGCGCTCATGCCGGCCGAGGTCCAGATCTGGCCATCGGCGATGAAGATGCGGTCTTCGTCCACCTTGAGCTGCGGAAAGCGGGCCTGCAGGTCGCGCGTCCACAGCCAATGGGTGGTCACCCGCCGGCCGTCGAGCAGTCCCGCCTCGGCGAGCACGAAGGCGCCGGTACAGATCGAGGCAACCCGGCGGGACAGCGCCGGCGCCCGCCGCACATAACCAACGACATCAGGCGTCGGCGGATCGACATCGGGCGTGCCGCAGACCACCAGCGTGTCGAATTCGGGCTCGTCGAAGCGAAGGCTGTCGAGCGTGGGGCCGACGGAGCTGCGCACGGGGCCTCCGCTTTCCGAGACGATGGCAATGTCATAGAGCGCCTTGTCCGCCGCATAATTGGCGAATTCGAAGGCCGAGAGAGCGGCAAAGCTCATCAACTGGAAATTGGGCGAAATCAGAAAGCCGACGCGTTGCATGAGCGCCTCCATTCTTGTCCTGAAAGGTGGCATATATGACATTTGAGACAAAAGCCAGCGGATCTAATCTCCGGCCATTGCAACCCATGGAGATTTCCCATGTCCGCCACCTCCAAAGTGTCCGCCACCTCCAAAGGCACCGTGCTGATCACGGGCGCCTCTTCCGGCATCGGCGCCGTCTATGCCGATCGCCTCGCCCACCGCGGCTATGACCTGATCCTCGTCGCCCGCAGCGAGGACAAGCTCAAGGCCCTCGCGGACCGTATTGGCAAGGCGACCGGCCGCCATGTCGGCATCCTCGCGGCCGACCTCAATGCCCGCGACGGCCTTGCCGCCGTCGAGGCCGTGCTGAAGAGCGACAAGAGCATCACCGGACTGGTCAACAATGCCGGTTTCGGCAGCGCGACGCCCCTGCTCCAGGCCTCGGCCGAGAAGATGGAGGACATGATCGGCCTCAACGTCACCGCGCTCACGCGGCTGACCTATGCCGCCGTCCCCGGCCTAGTCGAGCGCGGCGGCGGCACCATCGTCAACATCGCCTCCATCGTGGCGATCGCCCCGGAACTGCTGAACGGGGTCTATGGCGGCAGCAAGGCCTATGTGCTCGCCTTCAGCCAGAGCCTGCACCACGAACTCGCCGACAAGAACATCCGCATCCAGGCCGTCCTGCCCGGCGCTACCGCCACCGATTTCTGGAACGTCCTCGGCGTGCCCGTCGAACAATTGCCGGAGAGCATCGGCGTGATGTCGGCCGAGGACATGGTGGACGCCGCCCTCGCCGGCCTCGACCAGGGCGAGGTGGTGACGATCCCGGCCCTGCCCGAACTCGCCGACTGGGCCGGCTTCGAGGCAGTCCGCAAGAGGTTGTCGCCGAACCTCTCGCATCCCAAGCCGGCCGCGCGCTATCGGGTCGGACAGGCCAGCGCCGCCTGAACGGAGCGACAACAAAAAGGGCGGCCCGGCGGGCCGCCCTTTCTGATTTGCAGCACTGGAAGCCCGCCTTACTCGGCGGCGGCTTCGCCTTCGGCCTTGGCCTTCTTTTCCAGATCCTCGCCGGTGGCCTGGTCGACGGCCTTCATCGACAGGCGCACCTTGCCGCGCTCGTCGAAGCCGAGCAGCTTGACCTTGACCTTGTCGCCTTCCTTGACCACGTCGGTGACCTTGTTCACGCGGTTCGCAGCCAGCTGCGAGATGTGAACCAGGCCGTCCTTGGCGCCGAAGAAGTTGACGAAGGCGCCGAAATCGGTGGTCTTGACCACGGTGCCGTCATAGATCGCATTGAGCTCGGGCTCGGAAGCGATCGACTTGATCCAGTTGATCGCGGCCTTGATCGCGGTACCCGAAGCCGAGGCGACCTTGATGGTGCCGTCGTCCTGGATGTCGATCTTGGCGCCGGTCTTTTCGACGATCTCGCGGATGACCTTGCCGCCCGAGCCGATCACTTCGCGGATCTTGTCGACCGGGATGGTGATCACTTCGATGCGCGGGGCATGCTCGCCGAGCTCGGCGCGGGCGCCGGACAGGGCCTTGGCCATCTCGCCGAGGATGTGGAGGCGGCCGCCCTTGGCCTGCTCCAGAGCGACCTTCATGATCTCTTCGGTGATACCGGCGATCTTGATGTCCATCTGCAGCGAGGTGATGCCGTTCTCGGTGCCGGCCACCTTGAAGTCCATGTCGCCGAGATGGTCCTCGTCACCCAGAATGTCGGAGAGCACGGCAAAGCGCTCGCCTTCCAGGATCAGGCCCATGGCGATACCCGCGACCGGGGCGCGCAGCGGCACGCCGGCATCCATCAGCGCCAGCGAGGTGCCGCAGACGGTGGCCATCGAGGAGGAACCGTTGGACTCGGTGATCTCCGAGACGACGCGGATGGTGTAGGGGAACTCGTGCTGCGGGGGCAGCATCGGGTGAACGGCGCGCCAGGCGAGCTTGCCGTGGCCGATCTCGCGGCGGCCGGGCGAGCCCATGCGGCCGGTCTCGCCGACCGAGTAGGGCGGGAAGTTGTAATGAAGCAGGAAGCGCTCCTTGTAGGTGCCCTCCAGGCTGTCGATGAACTGCTCGTCGTCACCGGTGCCCAGCGTGGCGACGGCCAGGGCCTGCGTCTCGCCGCGGGTGAACAGGGCGGAGCCGTGGGTGCGCGGCAGGATGCCGGCTTCGGCCACGATCGGGCGGACCGTCTTGACGTCGCGGCCGTCGATGCGGGTGCCCTTGTCGAGGATGTTCCAGCGCACGACCTTGGCCTGCAGCTCGTGGAAGACCTCGGCGATCTCCTGCTTGGTGTAGGCCGGGTTTTCCTCGCCCTCGGGCAGGAAGTGGGCCACGACCTTGGCCTTGGCAGCATCGACGGCGGCATAGCGCTGCTGCTTGGCCGTGATCGAATAGGCGGCGCGCAGATCGGCCTCGACCACGCCGAGCATGGCCTTCTCCAGCTCCGAACGATCGGCCGGCTGGAAGTCGCGCGGCTCCTTGGCCGCCTTCTCGGCGAGGCGGATGATTGCCTCGATCACCGGCTGGAAGCCGGAATGGCCGAGCATCACGGCCTCGAGCATGGTCTGCTCGGAGAGCTCCTTGGCTTCCGATTCCACCATCAGCACGGCGTCGGCGGTGCCGGCGACCACGAGCTCGAGCGAGGATTCCTTCATCTCGTCGATCGTCGGGTTGAGCTTGAGCGCGCCGTTGATGTAGCCGACGCTGGCAGCGCCCACCGGGCCCATGAAGGGCACGCCGGAGAGCGTGAGGGCGGCCGAGGCGGCAACCATCGAGACGACGTCGGTGTCGTTGATCAGGTCATGCGACAGCACGGTGACGATGACCTGGGTGTCGTTGCGATAGCCGTCGACGAAGAGCGGGCGGATCGGGCGATCGATCAGACGGGAGATCAGGGTCTCGCGCTCGGACGGACGGCCTTCACGCTTGAAATAACCGCCGGGGATGCGGCCGGCCGCGAAGGCCTTTTCCTGGTAGTTGACGGTCAGCGGGAAGAAATCGACGCCGGCCTTCGGCTCCTTGGCCGAGACGACGGTGGCCAGTACCGTGGTGTCGCCATAGGTGGCAAGCACGGCGCCGTCGGCCTGACGGGCGATCTTGCCGGTTTCGAGGGTCAGCTTGCGGCCGGCCCATTCCAGCTCTTCGCGATAAATTGTGAACATTAAGGATCAATCCTACTCTTGTGGATCGACCGGACGAGGCAGGGCGTCAACCAATGGCGCCTGAAACAAAAGCGGCCATCGCAAGATGGCGGGAAGCATCCTGACGCTCAACGTCCGAGGGTTGCTTCCTGCGATCCTGCCATGGCCTGCTGCCTATCCGGTCTGTGGGCTTTCGCGCCGGCCCCATGCCGCCGCGTCCCGGTCTTGAAAGGGAACAGCCCGAAAGGCATGGAGCCTTCCGGGCTTGATCGGTCTTAGCGGCGGATGCCGAGACGCTCGATGATCGACTTGTAGCGGGCTTCGTCGCGCGACTTGAGATAGTCGAGCAGCGAGCGGCGCAGAGCCACCATCTTGAGAAGGCCACGACGGGAGTGGTTGTCCTTCACATGCGACTTGAAATGGCCGGTCAGATTGGTGATGCGCTCGGTGAGGATCGCGATCTGGACTTCCGAGGAACCGGTATCACCGGCCTTGGAGCCATATTCCTTGATGAGCGCGGTCTTGCGCTCTTGGCTGATCGACATCGGGTCTTCCTTTCATGAAGCATCGCGGCGCGGAGCGCGCGATTGCTGGTACCGTCTTGCGACGAAAGGGCCATCTGGCCAGGATCGCCGTCCACCAGGGCCCGGCCGGGATGTCGTCCAGCGGGGTCGGCGGGGGCGGGCAAAATCCGGCACATCCGCGCCGGGATGCGGCCCTATAGTCGAAGCGCGCCCAAAAAGCCAGAAAAAAGCAAGCGCGGGTGAAACGCCGTTCGCTTAAGGAGACACCGCTCCGATTTGTCATAGCCGGGCTTGACCCGGCTATCCCGTCCCCCCCGACGCAATCGAGCAAGAGGCTGGATTGCCGGGTCAAGCCCGGCAATGACAAAGGTCGTGCCAAATCCAAGACAGCGCAAGTGCACCGCATCAAGCCCTCTGGCGAGGCTCCCTAAATTCCTTTAAGGCAAAGACGTGCCCCGTTCCACCCCCACCAGCCCCCTGCCCGGCAACAGGCCCGGCCGTTTCGGACTATCGGCCCGCCTGCTCGTCCTAACCATCCTGTTCGGCCTGCTGGCCGAGGTGCTGGTCTACCTGCCGGTGGTGGCCAATTATCGGCGCAACTGGCTCTCCAATCGCATCGCCTCCGCCATCACCGCGGCGCTGGTGCTGGAAGCGGCGCCCGACGGCATGGTTTCCGACGATCTCGCCCGGCAGATCCTCGCCTCGGTGGGCGCCAAGATGGTGGCGTTGAAGACCGACGACAGCAAGCGGCTGCTCGCTTCCTCCGACATGCCGCCCACCGTGGCCATCGCCACAGATCTGCGCAGCCTCACGGCGATGGAGGCGATCGGCGACGCGCTCGACACGCTGCTGGCGCCCAAGGGACGCTTCATCCGTGTGGTCGGCGATGCGCCCATGCACGGGCAATATGTCGAGATCGTCGTCGACGAGACGCCGCTCCAGCAGGGCATGTACGACTTCGCCCGGCGCTGGCTCGTGATCACGCTGGCCATTTCCACCATCACCGCCGGCCTGATCTATCTCACCCTGAGCCTGTTCATCGTGCGCCCGATGCGCCGGCTCACCGGCGCCATGATGCGCTTTGCCGCCGACCCGGAGGATGAGGCGGGCGTGATCCGCACCTCCGGCCGCAGCGACGAAATCGGCGTGGCGGAACGCGAATTCGCCGCCATGCAGCGCCAGCTCCACGGCATGCTGCAGCAAAAGAGCCGGCTGGCGGCGCTGGGTCTCGCCGTTTCCAAGATCAATCACGACCTGCGCAACATGCTGGCGGCTGCGCAGCTGTTTTCCGACCGCCTGACCGAGACCGACGATCCCATCGTGCAGCGGCTGGCGCCGAAACTGATCCAGACCATCGGCCGGGCCATCGCCTTCTGCCAGTCGACGCTGTCCTATGGGCTCGCCTCCGAGCCGCTGCCCACGCGGCGGCGGATCGCACTCGCCCCTGTTGTCGCCGATACGCGCCAATTGCTCGGCCTCGGCGAGGCGAACGATCGGCTGGCATGGGTCGAGACGCTGGAACCGGACCTGCAGATCGACGCCGACCCCGACCAGCTCTCGCGCGTCCTGCTCAATCTGTGCCGCAACGCCGTGCAGGCCCTGGAGGGCCATGTCACGCCCGACGCCTCGCCGAACCGGATCGAGATCAGCGGGCGGCGGAACGGCGCCGTGGTGACCATCGACGTGGCGGACAACGGCCCGGGGGTCTCGCTGAAAGCCGGCCAGAAGCTGTTCGAGGCCTTCTCAGGCTCGACACGCCCCGGCGGCTCCGGGCTCGGCCTGGCGATCGCCGCCGAGCTCGTGCGCGCCCATGGCGGCACGCTGGCGCTGATCGAGCAGACGGCGGAGAGCAGCGGCGCGACGTTCCGGATCACCATACCCGACCGTCCGGCCTGACGGATCGGCAACGCCGGCCTCGGGTTAGCGACAGTCACGATTCCCCCTCCCCTGGAGGGGGAGGGTATTAACGGCACTCGTTAACCTGAGTTCGGGGCTGCGTCGGCGGCGCCCCGCGCATGGACGACCGCGGCGCGGCGCGCTATAGCGTTTTGCGATTAGACGGAGTCATCAAGAATCGCAAAGACGCGTCAGAACAATGAGCTAGAGCAAATAAGCGTTCACGCTTGAACGCGCTTTGCTCTAGAGTCGTGCCGGTCCCGTGTCGGGACGATCGCATTGGCGTGACGCTGGGGAGCTGGTCGCGCTCGACCAGAACCCCAATCGGGTAGGCTCATGAACAATATCAAGGGCAGCGGCGATGTCGGCAATCCCGTCGACATCAATGCCGTGCAGACCACACGCCGGATCGTCCTCGGCCTCCTCGGCGTACT
Organism: Labrys sp. LIt4; assembly: GCF_017813775.1. Classification (NCBI taxonomy): domain Bacteria; kingdom Pseudomonadati; phylum Pseudomonadota; class Alphaproteobacteria; order Hyphomicrobiales; family Xanthobacteraceae; genus Labrys; species Labrys sp. LIt4. The sequence continues at coordinate 198,448 of NZ_JAGIPY010000011.1, read as the reverse complement.
CGGCTTCGTGGTGCTGCTGTTCACCGACTCGCTGTGGCAGGATGAGGCCGGCCACGGCTTCCACGAGACCATCGAAAGCGTCGGACTGGTGCTGATCGTGGTGGCCATCGTCGGGCGCACCTGGTGTTCCCTCTATATCGGCGGACGCAAGAAGCAGCTCATCGTCGAGGATGGCCCCTACTCGATCTGCCGCAATCCGCTCTACGTCTTCTCCTTCATCGGTGCCGCCGGGGCCGGGGCGCAGTTCGGCACTCTCACCACCACGGCGCTGGTTTTCACCATCACCGTGGTGATCTTCACCATCGTGACGCATAAGGAGGAACAGTTCCTCCACGACAAGTTCGGCGCGGTCTATGACGCCTATTGCGCCCGCGTCCCCCGCTTCGTACCGAATTTCGCGCTGTGGCGCTCGGTGCCGACGCTGGAGATCCAGACCTCGCTGGTGACGCGCACCTTTCTGGACGCCTGCCTGTTCCTGGCCGCCTTTCCGGTGGCCGAACTGGTCGAACTCCTGCAGAATCAGGGCTATCTGCCGATCTACCTGCTGGTGCCGTGAAGCATCGCATCCGGGGCGGGTCTTCGGAGCCTGGTTCAATCATCGCAAACAGAGCGGCGAAAGGCTCGGTTTTGTCATGCCCGGGCTTGTTCCGGGCATCCCGATACCGCCACTTGTCGAGATTGCCGCGCTGGATTGCCGGGACGAAGCCCGGCAATGGCAAAAGCCGAGTTTGACAGATTTTTCGGTCAGGCTCTTCGGACCCGCCTGCTGTCATTTTTGGAAAGAGGCGGTCTGAAGGCCCGCGCCTGCTGGAGCAAAGCGCGTTCAGACGGATACGCCGCATTGCTGCAACTCTTTGATTGGACGCGTCTTTGCGATTCCTGGCGATTGCGCCAAATCGCAAAACCCCTTAGGAGCCCAGCGCCTGCGCCGCCAGGAAAGCGTTGCACAGGCACCAAGTCCTGCGATATCGCTGGGATTTGCGGCTGCCGGACGGTCCGGCCCTCTCCTGGAGCAAAGCGCGTTTACACGGAAGCGCTCTTTTGCTCCCGCTCCTTGTTCGAACGCGTCTTTGCGATTTTCGGTGTCGCCACCACATCGCAAAATGCCATAGGTGTTTTCCATGCGTATCCTGGCCATCGACACAGCCCTCGAAGCCTGCTCGGCCAGCGTGTTCGATTCCGATGACGGCGCCATCGTCTCGCAGACATTGCCGATGGCGCGCGGCCAGGCCGAGGCGCTGATTCCGCTGGTGCGCGACGTCGTCGAGCGGGCGGGCGGGTTTTCCCTGATCGACCGCGTCGCCACCACCGTCGGGCCGGGATCCTTCACCGGGCTGCGCGTGGCCATTTCGGCCGCGCGGGCCTTCGCCCTGTCGCTGCGCGTGCCCTGCGTCGGCATTTCCACGCTGGCGGCGATCGCCGCGCCCCATATCGACGAGAATGACGGCCAGCACGTCGCCGTCGCCATCGATGCGCGCCATGGCCATGTCTATTTCGAACTCTTCTCCAATCGCGGCCGCAGCATCGTCGAGGCCGGCTGCATCCCGCTGCGCGAGGCGGCCCGCGTGCTCGGACCGGCGACGGTGAAGATGGCCGGGCCGGCCGCGCCGCTGCTGTTCGAGGAGGCCAAGGCCGCCGGCACGGCCGGCCAGATCGTCGATGCCAGCCCGGCGCCGGATATCGACTGGGTGGCCAGGCTCGGCCTGCTCGCCGACCCCGCCGACTCGCCGCCCAAGCCGACCTATCTCAAGCCCGCCGACGCGACGCCGCAGCAGAACGGTCAGATCGCACGGCAGTGAGGACAGGGCGATGAGCCTGCGAGCGCCGCGTTTCCAGGAGCGGACGAGGACGCCGAGCTCCCGGGAATGGCCGCCAATGATAAGGGAACGTCCATGAGCTGGTTCGGCCGCACACAGCCTCCCGTCATCGGCGACGCCAGGGCCGGCGATGCGGCAGGCCTGGCCGCCATCCACGCCTCGGGCTTCGAACGCGGCTGGGATGCGCATGAATTCGAACGCATGCTGGCCGACCGCCTGACGATCGCCCATATCGCCCGGCCGGGCGGCAAGGGAGCGCCGACGGGCTTTGCCCTGTCGCGCCTGGTGGTGGATGAGGCCGAGATCCTCACTATCGCCGTCGCGCCTGCCTCCCGCCGTGCGGGACTGGCGACCCTGTTGCTGCAGCACCATCTCGGACGGCTCGCGGCAGCAGGCGCGCACAAGGTCTTCCTGGAGGTCGCCGAAGACAATGTCGCCGCTCTTCGCCTCTATCGACGCCACGGCTTCGACGAGATCGCCAGGCGGCAGGCCTATTATGCCCGCGCCAAGGGACCGCCGGCGACGGCTGTCATCATGGAGCGGGCGTTGAGATGACCCCGTATGCGCGGCTACAGCATCGAACCTGATTTCTGAATCAGGCTCGATGCTGTAATTCCTTGTTGCCGCATCTTTTTTGCCGAAAACCGGTACCCACTTTTCGGCGCGATGCTCTAATCGCACCTTTTCTCTAACCCCTTGTTTTGGCGCGTTTTCTTCATCGAAGGATCTATCGATTTTTCTGAAAAACGCTCTAGGACAACGGTCGAGCGAGATGGTAGACCCGACGAAGAAGCGCAACGGTCGGGCCTCCCTCGCCCTGCGAAGCGGGGAGAAGGTAAGGGTGAGGGGCTGCGCAAAGCGTCCGGACTATCCGGTCGCGCCGCCCCTCATCCTTACCTTCTCCCCGTAAGAACGGGGCGAAGGGGTGGCTGACGTCGCGCTCTTCACCTATCCCAGCGCCCATGGATGGAACGTCCGCGCGCCCGGCAAGCAAGGAGTTTCACCATGGCCGACATGCGGCTCGTCGTAGCAGGCGCCTCCGGGCGCATGGGGCAGACCCTGATCCGCATGATCGCGGAGACCCCGGGGGTCGTGCTCGCGGGCGCCATCGAGCGGACGGGATCGCCCGCCATCGGCCAGGATGCCGGACGCCTCGCCGGGCTCGATGCCAATGGCGTCATCGTCACCGACGATCCGCTCGGCCTGCTGACCTCGGCGGAGGGCATCATCGACTTCACCGCCCCCGCCGCCACCGTCGAGCTCGCTGCCCTCGCGGCTCAGATGCGCATCGTGCATGTGATCGGCACCACCGGACTCTCCAAGGAAGACTTTGCCCGCCTCAAGGCCGCCGCCCGGCATGCCGTGATCGTGCAGTCCGGCAATATGAGCCTGGGCGTCAATCTGCTGGCGGCCGTGGTCAAGCGCGTCGCCAGGAGCCTGGATGCCGATTTCGACATCGAGGTCCTGGAGATGCATCACAACCGCAAGGTCGATGCCCCCTCGGGCACGGCCCTGATGCTGGGCCAAGCCGCAGCCGAAGGCCGCGGCATCGATCTCGACGCTAATGCCGACCGGGTACGTGACGGCCATCCGGGCGCCCGCCAGAAGGGCCATATCGGTTTTGCGACGCTGCGGGGCGGCACCGTGGTTGGCGAGCACAGCGTGATCTTCGCCGGCGAGAACGAACGCCTCGAATTCTCCCACAAGGCCGAAAGCCGCACGATGTTCGCCAGGGGCGCCCTCAAGGCCGCGCTCTGGGGCTTCGGCCGCAAGCCCGGCTATTATTCCATGGCCGATGTCTTGGGGCTGGCGGATTTTTGAAAAAGCGGGTGCGGATTGGAGGGTCGATCTCCAGATCGACCTTCTTCGCTCTCCTTCACGCATAGCCTATCCAAGATGGTCGATCTGGAGATCGACCCTCCACTTGCGCTCCGATCCATCACGCCGCGTGCGACGCCGGCTCCTCGCACAGGATCGAATAGAGGCCCGCTGCGTCGCTGGTGGCCCGCAGCTTCTGCACGATGAGGGGATCGCGCAGCATGCGGGCAATACGCGACAAAGCGCGCAGATGGTCGGCACCGGCGCTTTCGGGCGCCAGCAGCAGGAAGATGACGTCGACGGGCTGGCCGTCCAGGGCCTCGAAGTCGATCGGGCGCTCCAGGCGGGCGAACAGGCCGAAGATCCGATTGAACTTGGCCAGCTTGCCATGCGGGATGGCAATGCCGTTGCCGACGCCGGTCGAGCCCAGGCGTTCCCTCTGAAGCAGCGTATCGAAGATTTCTCGCTCGCCCAGGCCGGTCAATGCAGCGGCACGTTCGGCGATTTCCTGCAGAGCCTGCTTTTTCGAGTTTACTCTCAGCGCCGGAAGCACAGCATCCTGCGGCAGCAGATCACTCAAAGGCATCGCATTCCTCGCGGGGGTTCGAGCCGGGAGCCCATGCGAAAGGGCCGGCTCAATAGCTTGGCGCCCGCCCCTTCAGAATTGTTCTTCGGAGGCGGGCGCTCGATTGGGTGGGCCTGTCAGGTCGACTCTGCCGTTGTCTGCGGCAGATCGATCCAGCCAATATGGCCATCGGGGCGGCGGTAAACCACGTTCACGCGGCCATGTCCAGCGTGACGGAAAACCAGGGCGGCCGCGCCGGTCAAATCGAGGTCGACAACGGCCTCGCTCACCGACAGCCGCTTCATCTTGGTGGTATTCTCCGCGACGATCACCGGTGTGAACTCTTCGGGAGACAGATCCTCGTCGTTCGGCGCCGTAATGATGTAGTCGGTCGACTCGGCCGTGGTCGCGGTATCCGGGCCGGCATGATAGTCCTTGATGCGGTGCTTGTAGCGTTTGAGACGCTTGGTCAGGCGTTCCGTCGCCAAATCGACACTGGCATGCGGGTCATGCGCCATCGATTCGGTCTGCAGGGTAAGCCCGGTGGGAAGATGAATGCGGCAATCGGTCCGGAAACCGGTGCCTTCCTTCTTCACGGTGACCTGGCCGGTGTAGGATTGGTCAAAATATTTCGACAGGCTTTCGGCAACCCGCGCCTGAACGTGGGTCCGCAAGGCATCGCCAATGTCGAGATTTTGTCCTGAGACACGCAGCGTCATGCTTCGCTCCGCTTCTTGAGACACGCAGGCCAAGGGGCCCGCATCCGGGTGGTGATTTCAGGGCATGCCGTCAGTTATGGCTTCCGTGGAGCCCAAAGCCATAACTGGCGACACACCTTGCGATCACCCCTCAATTAGGTAAGACCGTATGGAGGCGGCGTCAACGTTACATTATTTTCACGCCGCCCGCCGCAGGCAGGCGGAGCGATTTGTCCGAAAGCCGTCTCCATTCAATTTTTAAGAATAAAATCAAATAGTTACAAAAGGCCTCCGGCCGTTTCCGCATCAATAGTGCCGGGCGGCGTCCACAGGCGCATCGAAGGGCAATCCCCGCTCGTGGCGCTCGATCTGGCGCAGCACGAAACGCCCCACCGCGTCTTCGTCGGAGATCGCCGAATTGTGGGGCGTGATCGTCACGCGCGGGTGCTCCCAAAGCGGGTTATCCACCGGAAGCGGCTCGGTCTCGAACACATCGAGCGTGGCGGCCCGCAGCACGCCTTCATCGAGCGCCGAGATGATGTCAGCCTCCACCTGCAGGCCGCCGCGGCCGGCATTCATCAGGATGGGAGCGCCGAGCACGCCGTCATGGGCGAGCTTCTCGAACAGGGACCGGTTGAGGATGCCCCTGGTCTCCGGCGTCAGCGGCAGCAGGCTGACCAGCAGGTCGGTGCGGCCCAGGAAGGCGTCGAGTTCGCCGCCGGCATAGGTCTTCACGCCCTCGATCTGCTTGGGGGTCCGGCTCCAGCCGGCGACGTCGAAGCCCATGGTCTTGAGCTTGCCGATGGCATCGACGCCGAGCACGCCCAGGCCCATCACGCCCACCCGCAATTCATGCGCCGCCGGCGAGGGCATCACCTCGCGCCACAATTTCTGGCGCTGCAGCAGATAGTAGTCGTTCTGGTTGCGCAGATGGATGAGGGCATGCATCACCACCCATTCGCTCATGCGGGTGGTGAGATTGTCGTCCACCACGCGGCCGAGCGGGACGTTGGGCAAGGTCGGATCGGACAGGACATGGTCGACGCCGGCGCCGAGCGAAATGATGCCCTTCAGATTGGGCAGGCTCGCCAGCAGGCCGGGCGGCTGCTTCCAGACGGCCGCATAGGTGATGTCGGCGAGATTGCCGACATCGGGCCAGGCCCGGATGTCGCGCTCCGGCGCCAGGCGGCGCAGGCGCTCCAGCCAGGGCTCGACTTCCCACTGGGTGATGCACAGAAGTAGGGCCATGGGGGAGATCTCCTGGAAGAAGGGGTTTGCCCCTCTTACAGAGCAAGCGCGGCCCTGCAAAGTTTCATTCCCGGGTGCGGACATGCTCGTCCATAGCATGGTGGAGAAAGCGAAAGACGCCATGCCAGCCGCCCCTTCGCCCCGTTCTTACGGGAAGAAGGTGAGGATGAGGGGCATCCGATCATCTTGGCCAGTCCTTCGTCCCAACACCTATGGACGCTCAACCGGCGCTCCCAGCCCTTCCGCGATCAGCTCCAGCGCTTTTCGTGCTCGATCAGCCAGCGCTTGCGCCAGAGGCCGCCGCCATAGCCGGTGAGCGCCCCGTCGGAGCCGACCAGGCGGTGACAGGGCACGACGATGGCGAACGGGTTGGCGCCATTGGCCCGGGCCACGGCCCGGAAGGCGGAAGGACGCTCCAGCCTCTCGGCGAGCCTGGCATAGGACAGGCAGATGCCGGCCGGGATCTGCCGCAGCCCCTGCCAGACCTGCCGGGTGAAATCAGAGCCATGCAGGGCGAGCGGCGTGGCGAAGACCGGCGAGCGGCCGGCAAAATAAGCGGCAAGCTCGGCCTCGATGCCATCGATCGCCGCCGTGCGGCCGAAGGCGATGGCCGAGCGCGCGGCCTTGCGCAGGCGGGCGAGTTCGCCCGGCAGGGCCTTGCGATCGAAGAACTCGACGAGATGCAGGGCATGGCGATCGCCCACGGCCAGCATGGCGCCGAGGGGCGTGGCGATCCAATCGGCCTTGAGCAGGTCGCGTCCCTTGAGGTGGGGCGGGGTTTCCTCCACCGCGCGTATCACCGTGTCGCGCACGTCCTGTTCCCGCCTCGGGCCCGCCTCGGCCCAGTCCTCGTCCTCACTCCATGCATGCATGCCCGAACCGTCCTGCCTCGAAAGAAGATGCAAGACTGGATCGCGGGCCCGATGCGGGCAACCCGATTCCTGCGGCCGGCTACAGGCGCTGCCGACATCGATGCGGTTGCCGCCCATTCACAGCGGTTCGAACCGAAAGCCGCTTCCGGATCGGAAGAGGCGCCCGACGCCCGGCGAGTCGAGATGGGCACCCGCGACATAGCAGCCCTCCTCGGTCGCCAATGCCATTATTCGCATGCGGCTCTCACGCGCCTTGTCCTGATCCGCGTCGAATTCCCAGGTGATTTCCGGCCGCTCGAATTGCAGCGACGGCACATGAATGGTGTCGCCCCAGATCAGGACGGTTTCGCCATCGCTGGTAACGCGAAAGCAGGTATGCCCCTTTTCGTGGCCGGCTGCAGCCAGGGCTTCTATGGCCGGCGTGATGCGCTGCCCCGCCGCGAAAGGCTCTTCCCGGCCGTGAAACCGTTGAAGTCTCGCTTCGGCTCGAAATCGGCCGAGCTCTTCCTCGGGAACCAGCAGGCGTGAAAGTTGGGGAAAGGCATCCCGCCCATCCGGCAGGATCAGCCCCTGGATATGATCGAGATGGGTGTGGGTGAAGGCCACCGTCCGAATCCGCTCGGCGGCAATATTCGCCTCCTGCAGGGCCTGGGGCAGGAATCCCATGCTCGGATCCCAGGCGTTCGACGCACCCGTATCGATCAATGTCGCCTCCGTGCCGTCATCGAGCAGGAAAGCGTTGACGGACAGCCGCAGCCCGCCATCGACAAGCCGCAGCTGAGAGGGCAGGTCCTCGCCGAACGTCTTGTCATTCGCCTGCCGCAACCGGGTTACCGGCATATCGACATAGCCGTCGCGCAGCGACACCAGACGCAGCGAACCAAATTCATAGGCGGCATGAAATTCGCCGGAGCCTATTCGTTTCATTTTTCGAGGATCACTTTTTTCTCGGAGGGAAATCTTATCGTTCCGCGGCGATGCCGTCATCCAATAAGCGCACCGGAGGCGGTGCCCGCCAGCGGGCTCCAGCCAGGCAATTCCCGGCGCGACAGGACATCCCGCATCCACCCTCAGCGCTCGAGAAAAAGCACCATCAGCGCCTCGTCGAGATAGCGGTTCCCGGTCTTGAGCGCCCGCGGCTCCACGCCATAGACCTCGAAGCCGAGCCGGCGATAGAGCGCCAGGGCGCCGTCATTGCCGTCGACGACCGCCAGGAGGAGTTGTTCCACCTCGCCGCGGGCGGCTTCGATCACCGCCGTCATCAGCGCGCCGGCGACGCCTTGCCCGCGCCACCGCGGCGCGACATAGACGCCCCAGACCTCGCCCTTATGCCTGTCCTTGAGGCCGTCCTGTCGCCGGTAGCCGGCCATGCCGACGATCTGATCGCCCATATAGGCCCCGAACACCACGGCCTGGGACAGCCGCTCGGCAAAGGCAGCGAGCGGCCTGGCGCTCTCGGTTGCGTGTGTGCTGCCGAAGGCCTCGGGCGCGGTGGCGAGTGCATCGAGCCGTATCGCCCGGTAATCGATGGAATCGGCGGGGCCGAGGCGTCGGATGGCGACGGACATTCAGACGGCTTCCTTCCCGAGTGCTTCCTTCTCCACCACGTCCAGAAACCGCCGCAGGGCGGGCGAGCGATCGCCGTGACGCCAGGCGAGCCCGGTCTCGATCACGGGCGCGGCGTCCCGCAGGGCCAGATAGCGCACGCCCTGGCGCTGCAGGCGCTGGAGCGACCGCGGCACCAGCGCCAGCCCCATGCCGGCCGCGACGAGGCTGATGATCGTCTGCATCTGGATCGCCTCCTGCCTGACCGGCAAAGCCGCGCCATGGGCGGCATAATAGCCGGAGACGATGTCGTGGAAAGCCGGGGCGCTGCGCCGCGGGAACAGGATGAGAGGCGCCGCCATGAGCGCATCGACCGGAAGGTCCGGCTCTGCGAAACCTGAGCGCCCTTGCTCGGTCCAGGCAGCGGGCACGGCCGCGACCAGCGGCTCCCGCAGCAGCGGCCGGTAGTCGAGCGCTCCGGGCAGGCTGGTGCGCGAGGAGGCGATCACCATGCCGACATCGACTTTCTCCTCCAGCAACGCCTCGATCTGCAGATCGCTGGTCATCTCCAGGAGTGCCAGTTCGACGGCCGGAAAGCGATCGCGGAAGAGACTGACCAGACCCGGCAGCAGGCTGTAATCGGCGGTCGAGACGAAGGCGAGACGCAACAGGCCGGCCTCCCCGCGCGACAGGCGGCGGGCGATCTCCGGCAGGGCACTGGCATCCTCGAATACCCGGCGGGCATGCGCCAGCCATTCGCGCCCGACCGGCGTGAGCGCGACATGGCGCTTGGTGCGGGCGAACAGCTTGACGCCGAGTTCGGCCTCCAGCGCCTGGATGGCCTGGCTGAGCGGCGGCTGCGTCATCGCCAGCCGCTCGGCGGCGCGGCCGAAATGCAACTCCTCCGCCACGGTGAGGAAATAGCGCAGCTGCCGCAGATCCATGGGTTTTTTCCAAGACGAGGTATTGTCGATCATCAATATCTTTCTCGACCTAATAACGCCAGAAACATATATTTTACCAACGATTGGAACGGCTCTAGCATGGGCGGGATTTTGAAGGCGGCGCGCCCGCCAATGGAGGATCCCATGCCGATCAACGAGCGTTCCCGGCATATCACGCAGGGCGTCGCCCGCTCGCCCAATCGGGCGATGTATTATGCCCTCGGCTATGAGAAGGCCGATTTCGACAAGCCGATGATCGGCATCGCCAACGGCCATTCCACCATCACGCCCTGCAATGCCGGCCTGCAGCCTTTGGCCGATGCGGCCGCGGCCGCCATCAAGGCGGCCGGCGGCAACCCGCAGCTCTTCGGCACGCCGACCATTTCGGACGGCATGTCGATGGGCACCGAGGGCATGAAATATTCGCTGGTCTCGCGCGAGGTCATCGCCGACTGCGTCGAGACCTCGGTGCAGGGCCAATGGATGGACGGCGTGCTGGTGCTCGGCGGCTGCGACAAGAACATGCCGGGCGGCATGATCGGCATCCTGCGCGCCAATGCCCCGGCGATCTATGTCTATGGCGGCACCATCAAGCCCGGCCGCTGGAAGGGCCAGGACCTCTCCATCGTCTCCGCCTTCGAGGCGGTCGGCTCCTTCATGGCCGGCACCATGAGCCAGGAGGATTTCGACGGCATCGAGCGCAATGCCTGCCCGACCACCGGTTCGTGCGGCGGCATGTACACCGCCAACACCATGAGCTCCTCCTTCGAGGCGCTCGGCATGTCCCTGCTCAACTCGGCCAACATGGCCAATCCCGATCAGGAGAAGATCGACAGCGCGGCGCAATCCGGCCGCGTGCTGGTGGAGGCGGTGAGGCAAGGCATCAAGCCGCGCGACATCGTCACCCGCAAGTCGATCGAGAACGCCGTGGCGCTGATCATGGCGACCGGCGGCTCGACCAATGCGGTCCTGCATTACCTCGCCATCGCCCATGCCGCCGAGGTGGAATGGACGCTCGACGATTTCGAGCGCATGCGCCGCAAGGTGCCGGTGATCTGCGACCTCAAGCCCTCGGGCAAATACATGGCCGTCGACCTGCACAAGGCCGGCGGCGTACCGCAGGTGCTCAAGCTCCTGCTCAATGCCGGCCTCCTGCATGGCGATTGCCTCACCATCACCGGGCGCACTTTGGCCGAAGAACTGGCCGAGGTGCCGGACGTGCCGCGCGCCGACCAGGACGTCATCCGCCCCGTCGACAAGGCGATCTATCGCGAAGGGCATCTCGCCATCCTCAAGGGCAATCTCGCCGAGGGCGGGGCCGTGGCCAAGATCACCGGCCTGAAGAGCCCCTATATCAGCGGCCCGGCCCGGGTGTTCGACGATGAACAGTCGGCCATGGACGCGATTCTATCGGACGCGATCAAACCGGGTGACGTCGTGGTGCTGCGCTATCTCGGCCCCAAGGGCGGGCCTGGCATGCCGGAAATGCTGGCGCCGACCTCCGCCATCATCGGCCGCGGCCTGGGCGACAGCGTCGGCCTGATCACCGACGGGCGCTTCTCGGGCGGCACCTGGGGCATGGTGGTCGGCCATGTGACACCCGAGGCCTATGAGGGCGGTACCATCGCTTTGGTCCAGGAGGGCGACACCATCACCATCGACGCCCGCCGCCAGAGCCTGCAGCTGGAGGTCGACGACGCCGAACTCGCGAAGCGCCGCGCCGCCTGGCGCCAGCCCGCACCGCGCTATACGCGCGGCGTGCTCGCCAAATTCGCGGCACTCGCCCGCCCGGCCAGCGAGGGGGCGGTGACGGGCTGATCGGGGAGTGCGGTGTTTCCAAGGGCGGACTGGAAGTCCGGGGTCCCAGCCGCGGCGTCTCCAGAGCGAACCTGGCAGATGTCACGCGGGGAACGGCGCGGCTGGGACCGCGGATATCCTGTCCTCTTCCAAGGTGCTTGATTAGGAAACGATCATTTCCTAATCTCCTTCCATGTCCATCTCCCTCACCGATTCCCCGCGCCAGGCCGGCCGGCCCCGGGAGTTCGATCTCGAGGCCGCGCTCGACAAGGCGATTCTCGCCTTTCGCGAGCGCGGCTATCATGCCGCCTCGATCGCCGATCTCGGCAAGGCGATGGAGCTGACGGCAGGCAGCCTCTACAAGGCCTTCAAGGACAAGCGCGCACTCTACGTCGCGGCCCTGGAACGCTATACCTCGCTGCGCAATGCCGGCCTGCGGGCCCGCATGGAAGGGCTGCCCACCGGCCGCGAAAGGCTGCGCGCCGTGCTCGATTTCTATGTCGATTCCGCCCATGACCTCGAAGGCCGCCGCGGCTGCCTGGTCGTCGGCAGCGCCGTCGAACTGGTGACCCTGGATGACGATCTCGCCGAGCTGGTCGCGCAGGCGCTGCGCCGCAACGAGGCGCTGCTGATCGAGCTGATCCGGCGGGGACAGACTGATGGCTCGGTCAATCCGTATCTCGACCCGTCCGAGGCGGCGCGCACCCTCCTGTGCGTCCTGCTCGGCATGCGCGTGATCGGCAAGACCGGCCGCCGGCACGGCGACATGGCCGCCATCGTGGATCTCGCCCTGAAGGTGCTCGACTGAGTTTTCTTCGGCCAATTCGGAAACGATCATTTCCAAATAAGGAGTCTCGATCATGCAAGTCGGTTTTCTGGGCCTCGGCACCATGGGCTTGCCCATGGCCGCCAATCTGGTGAAGGCAGGCTACCGCGTGCGGGCCTGGAACCGCTCGCAGGAGCCGGTTGCCCGCCTCGCGGCGCTGGGGGCGGAGCCGGCCGCCGCCCCGGCCGAAGCAGCGGAGGGCGCCGAAGTGCTGATCGCCATGCTGGCGGACGACGAGGCGAGCCGGGACGTCCTGCTCACCCAGGGCGTGCTGGAGGCCCTCGCCAGGGGCGCCGTCCTGGTGAACATGGCGACCGTCTCGGTCGCCTTCACCCGCGACCTCGCGGCCGAGCACGCGGCGCGCGGCCTCTTCTATGTCGCCGCCCCGGTGCTCGGGCGCGTGAACGTGGCCGAAGCCGGCCAGCTCAACATCCTGGCGGCGGGCGATGCCGCCCAGCTCGACCGCGTCCAGCCCCTGTTCGACGTGCTGGGCCAGAAGACCTGGCGCTTCGGCGACCGCCCCGAACAGGCCGCGGCCGTGAAGCTCGCCGCCAATTTCATGATCGCCAGCGCCATCGAGACCATGGCCGAGGCGGCGACGCTGGCATCAGGCCATGGCGTGGCCAAGGCCGCCTTCCTGGAGATGCTGACCTCGACGATCTTCGCCGCGCCGCCCTATAAGGGCTATGGCGCCGCCATCGCCGAGGAGCGCTTCGAGCCCGCCGGCTTCAAGCTGTCCCTCGGCCTGAAGGATGTGCGCCTGGCCCTGGCGGCGGCGGATGCCGTCAATGTGCCCCTGCCCTTCGCCGGCGTGCTGCGCGACAACCATCTGGACGCCCTGGCCCATGGCGAAGGCCATCTCGACTGGGCCGCGCTCTCGCGCGTCGCCGAGCGGCGTGCCGCGCAGAAGTGACGGACGGGAGAGCACTCCTCAGGACGCCGGCGCCACGGTGGCATCGGCCAGTGCCGCCGAAGCCCGCCGCACGATCTCGGCCTTGAGGCCATCGGCGTCGCCGGCCTTGGCCCAGGCCTGCACGGCGACGTCGACGCCCTTGTCGGTAAAGCCGGACAGCACGATCGAGGCGGCCGGCAGCGGCAGCACCCGGCCGTCGCGGCTGAGGAAATCGCGGATGGCGCCGGAAACCGCCTCGGCATTGCCGCCATAGGGCACGGGCACCTTCACATTGACGCTGCGGGTGGGATAGGCCGAGACATTGGTGATCGGCGAGCCCCAGACCTGCCCGTTCGGAATGAGCACCTGCACATTGTCGCCGCTGGCGAGCTCGGTCATGAACAGATTGAGGTTCTTGACCGTGCCGGCCTTGCCGGCCACCTCGATACTGTCGCCGAGCTGGAAAGGCCGGAACAGCAGCAGCATCACGCCCGCCGCCATGTTCGAAAGCGTGCCCTGCAGCGCCAGGCCGATGGCCAGTGAAGCGGCGCCCAGCACGGCCACGAGGCTGGTGGCCTGGATGCCGATCACCTGCAGGATCAGGACGAAGACCAGCACCAGCACGCCGTAGCGCACCAGGCTCGACAGGAAGGCGGTGACGATCGGGTCCATGCGCGAGGTCGCCGTGAGGGTCCTGGCGGTCAGGCGCTCCAGCATGCCGGCCGCCCACCAGCCGATCAGCGTGATCACCAGGGCACCCAGGCAGTTGATGCCATAGAGAATGAACAGGTTTCCAAGTCCGTTGAGGTCGATCGGCAAGGGGAGCCTCCTGTGGCGGGGAGCGGGCGGGCCTCCCGATAGCACGGCCGGGTGGCACGCCTAAAGCCCTTGCGGCCTGCCGAGACCGACGGATCTCACAGTGGCCCTCTCGAAAAGCGTTCCCCGCCGGCGGGGCAATCGCGTTTGCATCGTCGATGCCCTCTCGGCCATCCGGCCGGTGCGCCGGGCAGGCATGCCGTGATTCGGGGCGACAGGCTCGATCGCACCGCTTGAACGCAGCCGCAAGTCGCGAACCGCGCTACCGTTTAATACCGTTGACTATCATGGCGGCGCAAAGCAGCACGTCAACATAACCAACAAGTATTAAGCAACCGGTTTAATTCTCTAATCCGTCTGGGCGACTTCCAGAGGTAGGAAATTACGGGATATGCTGCCGGACAGATAAGTTCCGATCATCTCTCAAATCTACGGGGGAATACTATGCATTTCCTGTTTCTTCCCCGAGTTACGAGAACACATTATCCCTTCCTCGAAGAATTATTGTCCCTGCATATCCCCTATGCGGATTGGCTGCGGCTGGTGGCCGACTGGCGCGAAGCGGGCAAGGTGCAAGGCTTCACCGTGCGCTACATGACGGTCAATCCCTATGAATTGCGCCGCTGGCTGCCGGCGGACTCGGGTCCCGCCAGCCTCGCCCAGCTGCTGCAATTCACCGACTGGGTCGGCAATGGCCGGTCGGGCGACCCCTTCGCCTCCGCGATGGTACCCGGCAATCTGGATACGAAGCATCCCGGAGGCACGCCTCATTCGGGCGGACCGCCCGGCCATTCCTGGGAAGCTCGCGAGGACAACAGGACCTTGCGGACCGCGATTTCCTGACGCGCCTCCCCTTCGCGCAGGGCGCCGCTGGGCATGAGCCACGCAGGCTCAAGCCCGGGGCCTTGCTTTGTCCAGCACGGCGCCGCTCATGCAGTGGACGCGCCCGGCCGGCTGGCAGCGAAAGGGGCACGTCCACCAGCGAGCCCGATGGTCGAGATCCGCCGCAGCTGCGTCCCGCTGTCGAGGCAGCCGGATGGGAGAAGCGCCGGCCTCTTCCCATCCGCTCTTAACGTGCTCACTGCGTCCGTGCTAGCGTTCCGCCCCAACGATAAGACAATCGGGAGCGGGAGCGATGGCCGGGTCGAGCGTCTATGTGGCGGGAACTTTCGATACCAAGGGAACCGAGCTCGATTTCGTGGCCGATCGCATCCGTGCCCATGGGCTCGACGTCACCCGGGTCGACCTTTCCACCAGCGGCTCGGAGAGTGACGTCGAGGTGGGGTCTGCCGCCGTGGCGGCCAGCCATCCCGGCGGGGCCGAGGCGGTGTTCACCGGCGATCGCGGCTCGGCCGTCAGCGCCATGGCGCTCGCCTTCGCCCGCTTCATCGCAACGCGCGACGACGTCGCCGGCCTGATCGGCCTCGGCGGCTCGGGCGGCACCGCCCTGGTCGCGCCCGCCATGCGGGAATTGCCGGTCGGCACGCCCAAAGTGATGGTTTCCACCGTCGCCTCCGGCAATGTCGCCGCCTATGTCGGCCCCAGCGACATCACCATGATGCATTCGGTGACGGACGTGGCCGGGCTCAACCGCATCTCGCGCGTGGTGATGAGCAATGCCGCCAATGCGATTGCCGGCATGGCGCGGGGCCGGGCAGAGGCAGCCCCCGAGGCCGACGACAAGCCGGCCGTCGGCCTCACCATGTTCGGGGTGACCACGCCTTGCGTGAACCAGCTCGTCGACGATCTCTCCGCCGACTATGACTGCCTGGTCTTCCACGCCACCGGCATTGGCGGCCAGTCGATGGAAAAGCTGGTCGATTCGGGCCTGATCGCCGGCGTGCTCGACGTCACCACCACCGAAGTCTGCGACCTGCTGTTCGGCGGCGTGCTGGCGGCGACCGAAGACCGCTTCGGCGCGATCGCCCGCACCAAGGTGCCCTATGTCGGCTCCTGCGGCGCGCTCGACATGGTCAATTTCGGGGCGCTCGACAGCGTGCCGGAGCGCTATCGCGGCCGCAATCTCTATGTCCACAACCCACAGGTCACGCTGATGCGCACCACGGCGGCGGAGAATGCGCAGATGGGCCGCTGGATCGGCGAGAAGCTCAACCAATGCGAGGGCGAGGTGCGCTTCCTCATCCCCGAAGGCGGTGTTTCGCTCCTCGATGCGCCCGACATGCCCTTCCATGATCCCGAGGCCGACGCCGCCCTGTTCGCGGCGCTGGAGGCGACAATCCAGCAGACACCCCGGCGCCAGCTCATCCGCGTGCCCGCGGGGATGAACGATCCTGCCTTCGCGCAGGCCCTGCTGGCGAATTTCAAGAGCATTGTTGGAGAGCATTGATATGGGCGCAAGCGCGCGCGAGAGTATCCTAGCACGGTTTCGCGGCATGATCGCGCAGGGACGGCCGATCATCGGCGGCGGCGCCGGCACCGGCCTCTCGGCCAAATGCGAGGAAGCCGGCGGCATCGACCTCATCGTGATCTACAATTCCGGCCGTTATCGCATGGCCGGCCGCGGCTCGCTCGCCGGCCTGCTCGCCTATGGCAACGCCAATGAGATCGTGGTCGACATGGCCCGCGAGGTGCTGCCTGTGGTCAAGCACACGCCGGTGCTCGCCGGCGTCAACGGCACCGATCCCTTCTGCCAGTTCGGCCCCTTCCTCGATGGGCTCAAGGAGATGGGCTTCGCCGGCATCCAGAATTTCCCGACCGTCGGCCTGATCGACGGCAAGTTCAGGGCCAATCTGGAGGAAACCGGCATGGGCTACGCCCTGGAGGTCGATCTCATCCGCCTGGCGCGCGAGAAGGACCTCCTCACCACGCCCTATGTCTTCAATCCGGACGATGCGCGCGCCATGGCCCAGGCCGGGGCCGACATTATCGTCGCCCATATGGGCCTGACCACGGGCGGGGCGATCGGCGCCGATACCGCGCTCACCCTGGAAAGCTGCGTGGGCGAGATCAATGCCATCGCCGCCGCCGCGCGCGAAGTCTCGCACGGGATCATCGTGCTCTGCCATGGCGGGCCGATCGCCGAGCCGGAGGACGCCCGCTTCATCGTGGCCAACTGCCCGGGCTGCCACGGCTTCTACGGCGCTTCCAGCATGGAGCGCCTGCCGGTGGAAAAGGCGCTGGTCGCCCAGACCCAGGCGTTCAAGAACCTCAGCATCGGAAAATAGCATGTCATCAAAGATCGATTGCCAGGCCATAGTTCCGTCATTGCGAGCGCAGCGAAGCAATTCAGGGCCACCAGCACCGTGTCCGCAAAACTGGATTGCTTCGCTGCGCTCGCAATGACGTCGGCAGGGTCGGCGAAGCGACAACTTCAGCATAAGGGGGAAACCATGGCCAAGGCCTATGCGAGCGCGGTGATCGACGCGCCGATCGAAACCGTGTGGAAGCTCGTTCGCGACTTCAACGCCCTGCCGGACTGGCATCCGGCCATCGCCAAAAGCGAGATCGAGGACGGTCGCAGCGCCGATGCCGTCGGCGCCATCCGCTCCTTCCACCTCACCGACGGCGCCCATGTGCGCGAAAAACTGCTGGCGCTCGACGATGCCGGGCACACGCTCAGCTATAATTTCGTCAAGCCAGCCTTCCCGGTGGAGAATTACGTGGCGGTGATCCGCCTCCTCCCCATCACCGACGGCAACCGCACTTTCGCCGAATGGAGCGCCACCTTCGACGAGGCACCCGCCGATGCCGGCAAATATGCCGAGATCGTCTCGACCCACGTCTTCGCAGCCGGCTGGAAGGCGTTGGGGGAGAAGTTGAGGGGGTAACGATGGCCTCCACGATCGGGGCAGATTGATTGTGCCTTCCCATGCAGGGCTCCGAATTCAAGTTAACGGGGCGCTGTCTTTTACCCTCCCCTGGAAGGGGAGGGTCGACGCGTAGCGTCGGGGTGGGGTGAAATCCTCAGATCGCAACGAAGAAAACGGTGGATTTTCTGCCAAGAAGTCACCCCACCCCGGCCTTGTAGGCCGACCCTCCCCCTCCAGGGGAGGGTAGTCGCGCCCGCCATTAACCTGGATTCGGGTCCTGCTGCTCCATGTCGCCAATATTGACTATATTGGCGACACATCCCATGATTCAGTATGAGTGAAGGATTGGCTCATGGCCGCTGACAACAGCATCCACGTCCGCGTTGGCGGGCGGCTGCAGACGCATCTCCAGCAGCAGGTTGGCGAGAACGGCCTTTACGAGAACGCCAGCGAATATATTCGGGCCCTGATCCGCCGTGATCTGCACAGCCAGGACGAGGCCTGGGACTGGCTGAAAAAGCAGCTCGAACCAGGATTGAGAGCTGCCGAAAGCGAATTCGTGGCGGTATCGGCCGAGGATGTCATTGCGCGAAACCAACGCCGAACCCGTACCCGTTAAGCCTGCCATCGACAATGGCAGGCTTCCTGTTCTACCCACCGGCAGATGCCGCACAAGACCGTAACTGGGATGACACGGTCGAGAAGTGGGGCGAAGACCAGGCGGTACGGTATATTCGCGGCCTGCACGAGCACTTGCAGAAGCTTTCCGAAAGACCCGCTGCCTGGCGCAGGCTGCCAGGCAATCTTGCTGTTCCGGCCGACCTCGAGCTTGAAGTCTATTTCAGCCACTACCAACGCCACTATGTGTTCTTTCGCAAACTATCCGGCGGTCGAATTGGCGTTCTCAGCCTGCTGCATGACCGTATGGATGTGCCGGTCCGCCTGAACGAAGACCTTCAGGCATTGGCATCCCGCTCGGACGTTTCCTGAAGCTCGTTTCTTCTGGAGCAAAACGCGTTCAAGTGTGAACGCTTATTTTCTCTAACTCCTTGCTTCGACGTGTCTTTGCGATTCGAGGTGATTCCGTCCAATCGCAAAACGCCTTGTCTGCGGTTACTGCCCCACCACGCCCTCCGGCGCAGTCGCCATGGCAAAGGCGGCGGCGAACAGGGCCTTGGTGTAGTCCTCGCGCGGACGCTCGAAGATCTCGCTGGCCGGGCCATGCTCGACGATCTTGCCGCCCTGCATCACCATCACCTCGTTGGCCAGCGCCCGCACCACCTTCAGATCGTGGCTGATGAAGAGATAGGCCAGCCTGTAGCGCTGCTGGAGCTCGCGCAAGAGGTCGACGATCTGGGCCTGGACCGACATGTCCAGCGCCGAGGTCGGCTCGTCCAGCACCAGGAATTTCGGCTGCAGCACCATGGCGCGCGCAATGGCGATGCGCTGGCGCTGGCCGCCCGAGAATTCATGCGGATAGCGGTCCATCGCCTTGGGGTCGATGCCGACACTGGCCAGTGCCTGGGCAACCGCTTCCCGCCGGCGGCCGGCATCGAGCCCCCCGCCAAGCACGTTGAGCCCCTCCTCGACGATCTCGGCCACCGACAGGCGCGGCGAAAGCGAGCCATAGGGATCCTGGAAGACGATCTGCATCTCCTTGCGCAGCGGGATCATTGCCCGCCGGTCGAAGCCCTGGATCGGCTTGCCGAGATAGGCGATCGGTCCGGTCGAGGAGATCAGCCGCAAGAGGGCGAGGCCGAGCGTGGTCTTGCCCGAGCCCGATTCACCGACGACGCCGAGGGTCTGGCCCTCCTTCACGGCGAGGCTGACGCCGTCGACCGCCTTGACATGGCCGACCGTGCTGCGCAGCAGCCCGGCCCTAATCGGAAACCAGACCTTGAGATCGTCGGCGGAGACGATGGTGCGGGCCTCGGGGTTGAAGGGCGTCGCCTTGCCCTTCGGCTCGGCCGCCAGCAAGCGCCTGGTGTAGTCGCTGGTCGGATTGGCGAAGACCTGCCCGGTCGGGCCGGCATCGACGATGCGCCCCTTCAGCATCACGCAGACCCGGTCGGCGATCTTGCGCACGATCGACAGGTCATGGGTGATGAACAGCATGGCCATGCCGGTCCGCGCCTGCATCTCCTTCAGGAGGGCGAGGATCTGGGCCTGGACGGTGACGTCGAGCGCCGTGGTGGGTTCGTCCGCGATCAGGAGGTCGGGGTCGTTGGCAAGTGCCATGGCGATCATCACGCGCTGGCGCTGGCCGCCGGAGAGCTGATGGGGAAAGGCGCCGAGGCGCTTTTCCGGCTCGCGGATGCCGACCTGGGTCAGGAGTTCCAGCGACCGCGCGCGCGCCTCCTTCTTCGACAGGCCGCGATGCACGCTGAGGATCTCGCCGACCTGCCGCTCGATGGTGTGGAGCGGGTTGAGCGAAGTCATCGGCTCCTGGAACACCATGGTGATGTCGGCCCCGCGCACCCGCTGCAGGGCTCTTTCCGGTGCGCCAACCAGGTTTTGGCCGCGAAACAATATTTCGCCCGAGGGGTGGGAGGCGGCCGGGTAATTGAGGAGCTGCACGATCGACAGGGCCGTGACCGATTTGCCCGAGCCCGATTCACCCACCAGCGCCAGGGTCTCGCCCTTGTCGAGGCTGAAGGAGACCTTGTCGACCGCCAGTTCCGGCTGTCCTTCCGTCCGGAAAGCCACGGAAAGGTCGCGAACCTGAAGAAGCGGTGCCGAGAAAGCCATCGTCAAGGCCTAACGCAGAATCGAGGTGGATTGAAACGGATTTTGCTCCCAGACCGCCCGCAACCCGCTCGCTTCTGGAAATGCAGCGCACTCGAGATGGAAGAGCGGACCATTGCAAGAAGGCTGAAAGCAGGCCCGCGTCAGCTCTGGCCGTCCTGTCCGAGCTTCGAGCGGGCGCGCCGGGCCATCGCTTCGGAGACGATCAGGGCGCCGAAGGCCAACACCACCGAGACCAGGGTCAGGCGGATCACGGTGCCCTCGCCATAGGGGTCCTGCAGCGCCGTATAGATCGCCGCCGACAGGGTCTGCGTCTGCCCGGGTATGTTGGAGACGAAGGTGATGGTGGCGCCGAACTCGCCCAGTGCCTTGGCGAAGGCCAGGACCATGCCGGCGATGATGCCGGGAATGGCGAGGGGCAGCGTCACCGTGAGGAAGGAAAAGAAGGGATTGGCCCCGAGCGTGCCGGCCGCCGCTTCGAGGCGGGGATCCACGGCCTCGATGGCCAGCCGGATGGCGCGCACCATCAAGGGAAAGCCCATCACGGCGCAGGCAATGGCCGCGCCGGTCCAGCGGAAGGCGAAGACGATGCCGAGTTGCGAGGCCAGGAAGGAGCCGATCAAGCCATTGCGCCCCAGCAGGACCAGAAGGACATAGCCGGTGACCACCGGCGGCAACACCAGCGGCAGATGAACGAGGGCATCGAACAGGACCTTGCCGGGAAAACGCCGGCGGGCGAGGATCCAGGCGGCGGCGACCGCGAAGGGCAGCGAAATCACGGTGGCGAGACCGGCAATCTCGAGGCTGAGCCACAGGGCCGTCCATTCTTCAGGCGAAAGCACGCCCCGCTCCTTCACCTATGCCCGACTACGCTATATTCTCCTGAATAGGGCGCTTCGCCTGCAATCGCAATCACACCCTCTGCCCTTGGAGCAAAACGCGTTGAGGTGTGAAGGCTGAATTGCTCTAACTCTTTGTTTCGACCTGCCTTTGCCATTCCGCGACTCCGTCGTAACTACGCATGGATGAGCCGCCCCTCACCCTTACCCTCTCCCCGCAAGAGGCGGGGCGGGGTGACTTCGACCGGCCGTCTCATGCTGGAAACGCGCCCCCTCGCCTCTTGCGGGGAGAGGGTAAGGGTGAGGGGCTACGTGACCTCAAAGGCAAGGGGTGAGCAATTACACTCCGCCAAATCGAAAAACGCTCTAGGAGACCGATCATGTCCGGCCCGCCCATCATCCGCCTCAAGATCGCCTTCGACGACAATGCCCGGCTCGGCCCTGGCAAGATGGACCTGCTGGAGGCGGTGAAACGGGCCGGCTCGATCTCGGCGGCGGGCCGCGAGCTCGGCATGTCCTATCGCCGGGCCTGGCTGCTGCTCGATGCGGTCAACACCATGTTCGGCCAGCCCGCCATCGAAACCTCGGCCGGCGGCAGCCATGGCGGCGGCGCACGCCTCACCGCCTTCGGCGAGAAGCTGCTCGCCGCCTACCGCTCGGTGGAGGCCGAGACCGCCAGGCTGGCCGAACAGGCCTTCGCCGACCTGGTGCCGCTCCGGAAAGCGCAGGCGCGAGCCTGATCGGCGAACCTCGCCGCGAGCCTCAGCGCGCTGCGGCAACCCCCGACGGCAGCACCGTCAGCTTCCAGACGCTGCCGGGCTTGAAATAGGTCTTGGCAAAGGCTCGGATGTCCTCGGGGCCGACCTTGTCGTACCCGCTCTGGCCGGCCCGGATCAGCTCCAGGCGGCGCGGATCGGTCTGGCTGCCGCTCAGCTTGCCGAGCCAATAGTCGTTTTCCTGCCGGCGGCGCCGAAGCGTCTCGATCTTGGGTGCGCGGGCGCGGGCGAGTTCGTCGGGCGAGACCTCCTTTTCCGACAGGTCGGCGGCGATCTTGTCCACCAGCGCATAGAAGGAAGCGACCTTGGCCGGCGTGGTCTCAACCATGGCATAGACATAGCCGAAGCCCGGCAGGGCGGAAGACAGGTCGACCGACCCCTGGGGAGAGTAGGTCGCCCCCTCGGCGATGCGGAACTCGTCGATCAGGCGATTGACCAGGATCGAGCTGGCGAGGTCGGCCGTGAAGCTGCGCGGAATGTCCGACAGCATGTCCCCCACCGGTATCGCCACCAGGACGGCAGCGTTGTCAGGGCGCCCGGAATGGGTATGCACCACCGGTTCGGCCGTGATGGCGGGAAAGGCGCCGCCACCGTCGGCGGCCGGCGCCGGCGGCGCCGGGCGGGGCGGCAGGGCGCCGAAGGTGGCGGCGACCTCACGGATCGCATCATCCACGCCGACATCGCCAACAATGGTGATGTCGAGGGCACCCGTGGCAAAGGCTGGCGAGAACAGGGCCTGGAAATCCTCGGATTTGGCAGCCAGCAATTGCGGGCGGTCGGGGAAGGTCCAGCGCGGATCGCCGGAATGGATCAGCCCCTGGAAATCACGGCTGACCACCACGCCGGCCGTGGCTTCATATTGCGGCAGATTGGCCAGATAGAGCTGGCGGATCCGCTCGAAGACTTCCGGCCGCCAGGCGGGATCGGAGGCATAGGCGGCGAAGATCTGCAGCTGGATGGCGAGATCGGCCGGGCGGGTCGTGCCCTCGAATTTGAAGGCATTGTCCTCCAGCGCGAAGCCGATGCTGGCGATCTTGGGCGCCAGCACCTTCTGCATGTCGTCATAGTCGATCGCCTTCAGACCCGACAGTTCGACCGCCTGGGCGGTCCAGGTCGGGATCGGCCGGTCATGCGGCAGGTCG
Source organism: Labrys sp. LIt4 (assembly GCF_017813775.1). Lineage (NCBI taxonomy): Bacteria > Pseudomonadati > Pseudomonadota > Alphaproteobacteria > Hyphomicrobiales > Xanthobacteraceae > Labrys > Labrys sp. LIt4. Next base: position 175,338 of record NZ_JAGIPY010000011.1, on the reverse strand, counting down.
AGCCGGCCCCGGCCGATATCGACACGGACCTGAATTTCGTCGGCCCTGAACTTCGTGGGCTTGACGGTCAGGCGCGCGCCATTGGCAAAGCGCACCATGGTCAGGCCGAGGTCCTCCACCGTGCGGCGCTCGACGACATCGCCCGGCGTGCCGAACTTGGTGTAGGGCCACACCACCGCCGCGGCATCGGCCGGCGCGGTCACGGCGACAGCCTGCGACTGGGCATAGGCCTTCTCGACCGCGGCCGGTTCCGGCGGCTCGGCGCCCTGCAGCACCAGGCGGGGGCCGCTGCCCGAGAACACGGCCTGCAACGCCTTGTCGACCTCGGCGGACGTCAACCCCTTCACCATGCGCTCGAACAAGGCGAGATCGTCGGCCGGCGAGGTGAAGACCTTGGCTTCGTCGACGCTGTTGGCAAGCATCGCGGCGAGATCCGGGCTGGTGCGCGTCGCCGCGCCGTCGGCCAGGGATTGCAGGGCGGAACGATATTCCGCCACCTCGCGCTCGACCTCGGCCTGGCTCGCACCGAAACGCAGGAGGCGGCGCTGTTCCTGGTCGAGCGCGGCCAGGCCCCTGTCCCAGGCCCCGGCCTCGACATCGGCGGACAGCAGGCCGGCACGGGCCGATTCGTAGAGATCCTGCAGGCCGACATCGGCGGCGATGAAGGGCGGATTGGCCCTGCGCGACAGGGCCTGGATGCGGCGCTTGAGCACCGAGAGGCCGATATATTCGATCGCGGTCCGGCGCCGCTTGGCATAGCTGTCCGGCGTGGCGTCGAAGGGGCGGATCCAGCCCAGGTAGATCTTGGTGTTGGCGCTGGGAATCTTGACGATATCGGCTCCGACGCCGCGCTTGAGCGGCAGGCCGAGATCGGGCTCGGCCACGGCCGGCCCGACCGCCTTCCAGTCCTCGAAGCGCCGGCGGATCTCCGCCTCCAGGGCCGAAGGGTCGATGTCGCCGACCACCAGCAGCGTGGCGCGGTCCGGGCGGTAATTGGCCTGGTAATAAGCGCGCAGCCGTTCGACGGGCGCGGTGCGGATGATCTCGGTCTTGCCGATCGGCGCGCGCTCGGGCACGCGCTGCCCGGCGAGGAGGACATTGAACAGGCCCATGACGCTGCGATAGCCGGGCGTGTCGCGCAGGCGCTCCTCGGAGAGAACGACGCCGCGCTCGCGATCGAGGGCGGAGGCGCTGAGCGTCAATTCGCTCGCCGTCTCGCGCATCAGCATCAGGCCGGTGGAGACGGTATCGGCATCGACCTCCGGCAGGTCGAGCGCATAGACCGTCTCGTCATAGCTGGTATGGGCATTGGTATCGGCACCGAAGGCCAGCCCCTTGCGCTGCAGGATGCGCACCATTTCCCCTTCCGGCACCCGGGTCGAGCCCTTGAAGGCCATGTGCTCCAGCATATGGGCGAGGCCCTGCTGGTCGTCGGCCTCCTGCAGCGAGCCGGATCCGATGCGCAGCCGGATGGCGGCCTGCCCCGCCGGCGTGGTGTTGCGCATCACCGCAAAGCGCATGCCGTTGCCGAGCACGCCGAAGCGGATGCCGGCTTCGGGCTTGAGGTCGCTATCGGCCTGAGGCCAGGCAGCGGTCTCGGCCCGAACGGAAAGGGGGACGACGGACAAGCAAAGCAGGGCCGCTGCAATCAGGCGATGGGCACGCCGCAGGCGCGAGGAAGAATGGGACAAGCAGGATCTCTATCGGGGAGGAACGATTTTGCCGATGCAGCATAGCATCATTCCCCAAGATTGCGGCAATCCGCAGGTCGGGCGCGACGGATCAATCGCCCTGTTGCGAGCGAGGCGGGTATTTGGTCAGGCAGACATGCTTGGCGATCTTAGCCCTGGGGATCACCACCGGCGGCGTGGTGCTGGAGGAGTCGCCGGCGTCGGCATCCAGCGCATCCTTGAAGAAGCCGCTGTCATAGCGCGTGGTGCATTCGTCATATTTGTTGCAGACGGCGAGCTTGGTGCAGACGATCGCCCCGCCCTGCTCATAGATATAATAGGTGGCGCTGGAATAAGGCGGGCGGGCATAGCGCTCGGTGCGGATGGTGATGTCGCCCCCGCCTTTGACGTAGTCCTGTGCCATGGCGCCCGGCACGGCGCCGGCGAGCCAGACCAGGACAATCGGTGCAAAGCCCATCAGTTTGCGCATGGGATCAACCGCCTCGCGTTTCGACCGTTCCTGCCCTATGCGGCCCCGGCGGAGAGCCGTCAACGGACCGGTACACCGGCATAGAAGCCTCGGGCACGCCGCCGGCTCCGCCATCGCCTGCATGCCCGGGACGAACCCGGGCATGACAAAGCAGCGCTTCGAGGGAGTTTGGTCAGACCGAGACCGGCCGCGCCGGGCCTTTGCCCCGCTTGGAATCCAGCGGGATCGGGGCGCTGGTGTCGCGGCTCGTCGGCTTGGTCGGCGCCAGGTTGGAGCGGATGAAGTCAGAAATGCGCGGCGCGATCTCGGCACGGAAGCGCGAACCGTTGAAGACGCCATAATGCCCGACGCCCTGCTGGGTATAGTGCGCCCGCTTGTCGACCGGCAGGTTCACGCACAGGCCATGGGCCGCATGGGTCTGGCCGTGGCCGGTGATGTCGTCGTTCTCGCCCTCGATGGTGAAGAGCGCGGTGTTGCGGATGGCGCCCGGATCGACCGGCTTGCCGCGATGGCTCATCTCGCCCTTGGCGAGGGCATATTTGATGAACACGGTGTCGACGGTCTGCAGGTAGAATTCCGCCGTCAGGTCCATCACCGAGAGATATTCGTCATAGAACTCGCGATGCTTCTGGGCACTGTCGCCGTCGCCGCGCACCAGATCGAAATACAGGGTCTTGTGCGCGTCGAAATGACGGTTGAGATTCATCGTCATGAAGCCGGTCAATTGCAGGAAACCGGGATAGACGTCCCGCATGAAGCCGGGATTGGGGAACGGCACCTTGGTGATGACGTTCGAACGGAACCAGTCGACGCCCTTCTCGACCGCGACGTCGTTGACCTTTGTCGGCGAGAGGCGGGTATCGATCGGCCCGCCCATCAGAGTCATGGTCAGCGGCGCGTAGGGATCCTTCTCCGCTTCCATGCGGGAAACGGCGGCCATCACCGGCACCGAAGGCTGGCAGACGCCGATCACATGGGTGTCGGGGCCGAGCACATGCAGCATCGAGATGACGTAGTCGATATAATCGTCGAGATCGAAGCGGCCCTCCGACACCGGCACCAGGCGGGCATCGGTCCAATCGGTGATGTAGACCTCGTGATTGGGCAGGAACGCCTCGACGGTGCCGCGCAACAAGGTGGCATAATGGCCCGACATCGGCGCCACGATCAGGAGCTTCGGGTCGGCACGGCGATTGCCGCGAATGCCGCGGGAGAAATGCAGGAGATTGCAGAAGGGCCGCCGCCAGACGATTTCCTCGTGCACGCCGACACGTTCGCCGCCCACCAGCACGTCCTTGATGCCGAATTCAGGCTTGCCGTAACGGCGGGTGACGCGCTCGAAGACCTCGCAGGCGGCCGCGACCGACTTGCCCCAGGTGGTCATGGAAAAGGGATTGCCGGGATTTTCAAAAAACGCCCGAGTCGCATCGGAAAAGGCTCTAGTCGGGCCGAGCGCCGCGTGAGTCGCTTCGTAGATGGTGTAGACAGGCGCGGAAAGCGCGCCCAACCCCATCATACCCCTAAGTTCTTCAAACATAGCACCACCAAACTACAGATTGCAGGTCCGTCGCTGAATGCTCGTCACGGATTTGTCATAGCAGGATTATTGCGACGCAACAAATCCGCGGGATTGTAGAAGCGATATCGTCAACAATCTGATACCGGCATCAAGCTGGTCTCGACCTCGTCAAAACACGGCCCACAACAGCCTCAAGGGAGCCCGAAATGCCCATCCAGCCTGCCCTCGGCCTGACCTCCCGCGAGGGGCAGCCGGACCTGTCCGACCTCGCCGCCCGGCTGGACGAGGTTGCCGATCTCGGTGTCGCCTTCGTCGAGCTGCCGGCCTACCACTATGACCTCGTGCTTGCCGGCCGCCCGATGGCCGCGCGCGTCGCCGAATTCGAGGCCATCTGCCGCGGCCGTCCCTTCGGCTTCACCGTGCATGGCCCGCTGCCGATCAATTTCATGGCACCGCCGGCCCTGCTGCCGCGCTTCCTGGAGACCACCGTGGCCTTCATCGAGATCGCCGCCCGCATCGGCGCGCCGCACCTCGTCATCCATGCCGGCATGATGCAGGCGGACGAGCGCCACGACGCCGAGAATGCCGCCGCCCGCCAGCGCGACTATCTCCACCGGGCGGGCGAGATCGCGGCCGCGCACAAGGTCGTGCTGTGCGTCGAGAACCTGTTCGATTTCGGCCCCTATGCGGCGACGCCGAGCATCGCCCGCCTGGCCGAAGAGCTCGCCCTGATCGACCATCCGCATGTCCGGGCCACGTTCGACTTCAGCCACGGCCTCATCCATGCCAGCCAGTATGGCTATGACTTCCTGGAGGAAGCCAAGGCCCTGGCGCCCTTCGCCAGGCACCTGCATCTGCACGATTCCTTCGGCCAGCCCGACCTGCCCTGGGTCTATGACAGCGCCGAGGCCAATGCCTTCGGGCTCGGCGACCTGCATCTGCCGCTGGGCTGGGGCGGCGTGCCCTGGGATGCGCTGGCCGAGCACTGCACCTTCCCGGCCGATACCATCGCCATCCACGAGCTCAACGAGCGCTTCTGGCGGGACCGGCAGGAGGCGCTCGACAATGCCAGGGGATTTGTCGAGCGGTTGCGCATGGCGGGATAGCGCCTCCTGGGCCTGCCGGCATCCTGCCGGCTCTTGGAAACGCTGCGCTTGCGGAGATGAAGAGCCGGCAGGATGCCGGCGATCCCAGGCACGGCGCCCCTGTCGCATTCTGCATCATGGCTGTCGCGACAGGTCACGTGTCCGAACGGGGCTGGCCTAACATCGGCGTCACAGGGAGGAAGCACCGTGAATACCGACGTCATCATATCCTGCGCGATCACCGGAGCCGGCGACACCGTCGGCAAGCATCCGGCCATCCCAGTCACGCCCAAGCAGATCGCCGATTCCGCCATCGAGGCCGCCAAGGCGGGCGCCGCCATCGCCCATCTGCATGTGCGCGATCCCGAGACCGGCAAGGCCGGCCGCAAGCTCGAGCACTATCGCGAGGCCGTCCAGCGCATCCGCGATTCGGGCGTGGACGTGGTGATCAACCTCACCGCCGGCATGGGCGGCGATTTCTTCTTCGATCCGGCCAATCCGCGCAGCGGCGGTGCCGGCACCGACATCGCCAACGCGGCCGAGCGCGTCGCCCATGTCGAGGAACTGAGGCCCGAGATCTGCACGCTGGACTGCGGCTCGGTGAATTTCGGCGACGGCCTGTTCATGGCCACCGGCGAGACGCTGCGCGAAATGGCCGAGCGCATCCAGGCCGTCGGCGTGAAGCCAGAGATCGAATGCTTCGAGCTCGGCCATATCTGGCAGGCCAAGGACCTGATCAAGCGCGGCCTGATCGACGCGCCGCCGATGTTCCAGCTCTGCCTCGGCATTCCCTGGGGCGCGGAGGCGACCACCGAAACCATGGTCGCGATGCGCAACCATCTGCCGCCGGGCGCCAATTGGGCCGCCTTCGCCATCGGCCGCATGCAGATGCCCTTCGTGGCTCAGTCCATGCTGCTGGGCGGCAATGTCCGCGTCGGCCTGGAAGACAATATCTGGCTCGACCGCGGCGTGCATGCGACCAACCAGTCGCTCACCACCCGCGCCAAGGAGATCATCGAGCGGCTGGGCGGCCGGGTGCTGACCCCGGCCGAGGCGCGGGACAAGCTCGGCCTCAAGAAGCAGAAATGAGCCGGGTCACCACGCCCAATGAGGGCAAGCCCTTCCAGGGCTGGGATTGGGCCAAGCCGATCCCGGCGCCGCTCTCCCTGCACCGCACGCCGGTGGTCGAGGCCTGGACCGACTATAACGATCACATGACGGAAAGCGCCTTCCTGCTGGCGTTCGGGGATTCCTCGGACGCCTTTTTCCGCATGATCGGCGTCGACGAGGCCTATCGCGCCGCAGGCTCCTCGATCTACACCATGGAAACGCGCATCCGGAACCTGCGCGAGGCCCATATCGGCGATCCCCTGGCGCTGACGCTGCAGCTCATCGACCACGACGCCAAGCGCCTGCACGTCTTCCATGCCATGACCAACGAGGCCGACGGCGCGGTGCTCGCCACCGCCGAGCAGATCCTGGTGCATGTCGACATGCAGGCCGGGCGCTCCTCCCCCTTCCCGCCGGAGATCGCCGAGCGGATCGCAGCGATCGCCCAGGCCCATGCCGCCCTGCCGGTGCCAGCCACGGTGGGCGTACCGCTGGGGATCCGGCGGAAATAGGGACTGCTCGGCCCATCCCAGCAAGACGCGACCCGCCTTCTCCCCTTGCGGGAGAAGGTGCCCCGAAGGGGCGGATGAGGGGTGGCGGCGCCCTCCTCGCAAGAATTGCGTTTCTCCCCTCATCCGGCGCTACGCGCCACCTTCTCCCGCAAGGGGAGAAGGCGGGTCGCGGCTCATTCGGAGAGATCGAGATCACATCACAGCAAAAAGCCGGGCGCTGGGCCCGGCTTTCACATTTCAGACTGAGACGGCAGCCGTTACTTCGGCAGATCGATCGGCTTTTCGCTCTTAGAATTGAGATAGACCAGGATGTCGGCGCGGTCCTGCGGCTTGGGCAGGCCGGCGAAGGACATCTTGGTGCCCTTGGCGAAAGCCTGCGGGCTCTTGATGAAGTGGTAGAAATCGTCGGGCGTCCAGGTCTCGCCCTTGTCATGCAGCGCCTTGATGGCGTCGGAATAGGCGAAGTCGGCCTTGTGGCCCTTCGGGCCGCCGATCACGCCGAACAAATTGGGGCCGACGCCGTTCTTGCCGCTCTGGTCGTCGGTGTGGCAGGCCGCGCACTTCTTGAAGATGGCGGCACCCTTTTCCACCGAGGCCTTGGCGACCAGCTCGGCCAGCGGCGGATCCTGGGAGGCGGCAGGGGCCTCGGCCGTGGCGGCCGGCGCGGCATCGGCCAGCTCGTAGCCGGCCTTTTCCGGTTTTTCCTGCTTGAAGATTTCCTCGGCAACGATGCTGAGCCCCAAGGTCAGCATCAACGTGCCCAGGACTGCGCCGGCAATCTTGTTCAGTTCAAACGATGACGACGAACTCATCCCCGGCTCCGACTCGAGATCAATCTGACGAAAGGCACAAGATGCCCCCGCACCTCATTGCCCCAAACACAAACTCCGGCAGCCGCTCTGTCAAGCGTCAAACCGCATCGGACCCTCTATCCGGTTTGACCGGTAGTTTGCAACTCGTATAAATCGCGCGCGCTTGCTACTTTTCGCCGCCCCGCTCCGGAAGAGGCTGTCATCCGTGTCCGATCCGCTCATCCTGATCCCCGCCCGCATGGCCTCGACCCGCCTGCCCGGCAAACCGCTGGCCCCCATCGCGGGCGAGGCGATGATCGTGCAGGTCTGGCGCCGGGCCTGCGAATCGCGCCTGGGACGGGTGGTGGTAGCCACCGACACGGCCGAAGTCGCCGATGCGGTTCGCGCCGCAGGCGGCGAGGCGGTGATGACGCGGCCCGATCACCCCACCGGCTCGGACCGCATCCATGAGGCGCTGTTGACGCTCGATCCCGAAGGGCGGCACGACACCATCATCAATGTGCAGGGCGACCTGCCGACCATCGAGCCGGAGACGATCCGCGCCGTGTTCGGCCCGCTCGCCGACGAGGCTGTGGATATCGCCACCCTCGCGGCCGTGATCACGCGCGAAGAGGAAAAGACCAATTCCAGCGTGGTGAAGGTGGTGGGCACGCCGATCGGGCCCCGCACCCTGCGCGCGCTCTATTTCACCCGCGCCACCGCGCCCTGGGGCGAGGGCGAGCTCTACCACCATATCGGCCTCTACGCCTATCGCCGGGCGGCGCTGGAGCGCTTCGTCGCCCTGCCGCCGGCCCCGCTGGAGCAGCGCGAGCGCCTCGAACAGCTCAGGGCGCTGGAAGCGGGCATGCGCATCGATGTTGCGATCGTCCCCGCCGTGCCGCTAGGTGTGGACACGCAGGAAGATCTCGATCGCGCCCGCGAAATTCTCGAAAGTCGCTGATCATGTCCGAGTCCAAGATGAAAGTTTCGTTCCAGGGCGAGCCCGGGGCCAATTCCCATATTGCCTGCAACAATGTCTATCCCGACGCGCTGGCCCTGCCCTGCCCGACCTTCGAGGACGCCTTCAACGCGGTCTCGTCCGGCGAGGCGGACCTCGCCATGATCCCGATCGAGAATTCGGTGGCGGGACGCGTCGCCGACATCCACCATCTCCTGCCGACCTCGGACCTGCATATCATCGGCGAATATTTCCTGCCGATCCACCACCAGCTCATGGCCGTGCCCGGCGCGAGCCTGGAGACCATCCGCACGGTTCACAGCCATCCCCAGGCCCTCGGCCAGTGCCGCATCACCATGCGCGGGCTCGGCCTCACGCCGGTGACCGAAAGCGACACGGCCGGCGCCGCCCGCCTGGTGCGCGACTGGCAGGACCCGAGCAAGGCCGCCCTCGCCTCCACCCTGGCGGCCGAGATCTACGGTCTTCAGATCCTCAAGCCCGATGTCGAAGACGAGCCCTACAACACCACCCGCTTCGTGGTGCTGTCGCGCGAGCCCGACTGGGTGCCGGTCGGCCAGGGGCCGACGGTGACCTCGCTGATCTTCACGGTGCGCAACCTGCCGGCCGCGCTCTACAAGGCGATGGGCGGCTTTGCCACCAACGGCATCAACATGACCAAGCTGGAGAGCTACATGGTGGGCGGGCACTTTTCCGCCACCCAGTTCTATGCCGAAGTCGACGGCCATCCCGAGGATAAGAACCTCAAGCGCGCGTTGGAGGAACTCGGCTTCTTCTCGACCAAGATGCGTATTTTCGGCGTGTTTCCGGCCGACCCGGCCCGCGACGACCACGCGCCGCCGGCCGAGTGAGCAGGGAGTGTCGATCTTCGGATCGACGTGCAACGCAGAGCCATCAGAATGTCGACCAGGAGGTCGACACTCCAACCTCACGGCACCACCGCGCCGCCCTTTTCCGCGAACTCCTTCAGGAGGTGATGGGCGATCGCCATCGGCTTGGGCGCGTTGAAGCCTTCCGGATGCTCGTCGATCAGCATCTGCACCACCTCTTCGCGCGTGAACCAGCGCGCATCCTCCAGTTCCTTGATGTCGACATTGATGTCGCGGCCGGTGGCCCGGGCGAAACAGCCCACCATCAGCGAGGAGGGAAAGGGCCAGGGCTGGGAGGCGAAATAGCGCACATGCGAGCAGGCGATGCCCGATTCCTCCAGGATCTCCCGACGCACCGCATCCTCGATGGTCTCGCCCGGCTCCAGGAAGCCGGCGAGCGCCGAATACATCTTCTCCGGAAAGCGGGTCTGGCGGCCCATCAGGCAGCGCTCGCCGTCGATCGCCAGCATGATCACCACCGGATCGACGCGCGGGAAATGCTGGGTGCCGCAATTGGCGCAATCGCGCCGCCAGCCGCTGGCGGTGATCCGGGTCTCCTGTCCGCAATTGGCACAGAAACGATGGCGCTGGTGCCAGTCCAGCACTTCCTTGGCGGTGGAGAGCTCGCCGAGAATCTCCGGCGCCACCAGCCCCCGCATGGCGAGCGAGCGCAGGTCCATCGCCTCCACGTCCGGGCGCCAGGCGAGATCGTCGACCAGCCCCTTGTCGAAGGCCCGGGCGAAGACCGCGCTGCCGTCCGGCTGCAGGCCCAGGAATATATTTTGCCGACTATCCTTGAACGACTCGATCTCCTCGTGATCGAACAGCGCCTCATGGACGCCGTCGCGGATGCGCAGGAGCGGCACGTCGCCCGAAAAGGCGAAGAAGCGGCAGGAGGAATGGGTGAGCTTCTCCGCGATGAAGGTTTCGTCCTCGCGCTGACCGGAGGCGCGATCGAGCGGATTGAGCGAATAGGCAATGGCGGCGGAACGATCGAACAGGGTATGCAAGGTCATGGCAATATCTTCCGGCGGGATCTTATGAAAACGAGAGCAATCTACGAAGCTGGCTAATCAGATCGGCGGCAACGGCCTCCGCATAGGGGCGGGCCGGCACCTGGCCCCAGACGGGCTTCGGCCAGGCAGGATCGCCCTTGAAGCGCGCGATGATGTGGACGTGCAACTGGGGCACCATATTGCCAAGAGCCGCGACATTGAGCTTGTCGCAGCCCGTGAGGGTCTTCAAAGCCTGCGAAACGGCGGCGATCTCCTGCATGAGCACCGCCCTGTCGCCCTCGTCGAGCTCGATGATCTCGCTGATGTCGGGGCGCCTGGGGATGAGCAGGAGCCAGGGAAAACCGGCATCGTTGATCAGGCGCAGCTGGCAGAGGGTGAGGTCGCCGACGGGAAGAGAATCCCCGGCGAGTTGGGGATGCAGGCTGAAGGCGGCGGAGGGGGCGGCGGAAGACATGGCGATTCGCGGAATGGGAGAGGGTGGCGGCAACCCTATCCCCAGAGCATGGCGGTTCCAAGGGCGGACGACAGCCTTGGCGGGTCCGATGCGAGCCTTGCCGACGTTGCGCGGGAAGCGGTGCGGCTGGGACCGCGGACGTCCCGTCCATAGGCGCCAAGATAACGGGTTGGGCGAGATGAGGCGGTTGGAGATGAAGCTCGACATATGAGCCCCCTCGCCCCGTTTACGGGGAGAGGATGGAGGTGAGGGGCTACGCAAGGCGTCAGTTTGTGAGGTCGCGCCGCCCCTCATCCTTACCTTCTCCCCGTAAACGGGGCGAAGGGGTGGCCGGCGTCGCGCCTCTGGCCTTATCTTAGCGCCTATGGACGTCCCGTCCGCCTCTTTTCTCTACCCCATCACCATCAGCAGGTCCTTGGCATCGATCTGGGCCCCCGGGGAGACCAGCACCTCAGCGATCCTGCCGTCCTGGGGCGCGTGGAGCGCCGTCTCCATCTTCATCGCCTCGATGGTCAGCAGCACGTCGCCGGCCTTGACCGCCTGCCCCGGCTTGACCGCCACGGTGGAGATGGCACCCGGCATCGGAGCCGCGATATGGGCCTCGTTGCCGTCCTCGGCCTTGCGGCGCGCCTTGACGCTGCCGGCCGCCAGGCGGTTGGGCACCTTGATGATGCGCGGCTGGCCGTTGAGCTCGAAGAAGACGCGGACCTGCCCCTCCTCGTCGGTCTCGCCCAGGGTCTGCAGCCGGATCACCAGCGCCTTGCCGCGCTCGATCTCGATGGTGAGTTCGTCGCCCGGCGCCATGCCGTAGAAATAGGTCGCCGTCGGCAGCACCGAAACCGGCCCGTATTTGCGGGCGGTGACGGCATAATCGGTGAAGACCTTGGGGTACATCAGGTAGGAGGAGATCTCGTTGCCCTCCACGGCGCGGCCGATCTTCTTCTCCGCCTCCGCCTTCAGCGCCGGAATGTCGGCCGGCGGCAGCAGCGAGCCGGGGCGCACGGTGATCGGCGCCGCATCCTTGAGGATCTTCTTCTGCAGGGCCGCCGGCCAGCCGCCCTCGGGCTGGCCGAGATCGCCGCGCATCATCTCGACCACGGAGGCCGGGAAGGCCACCTCCCGGGCGGGATCGGCGACATCCTCGGGGGTCAGCCCCTGCGCCACCATCATCAGCGCCATGTCGCCGACCACCTTGGAGGATGGCGTCACCTTGACGATGTCGCCGAACAGATCATTGGCGGCGCGATAGGCCTTGGCGACCTCATGCCAACGCGTCTCCAGGCCGAGCGAGCGCGCCTGCTCCTTGAGATTGGTGAACTGGCCCCCCGGCATTTCGTGCAGATAGACCTCGGAGGCGCCAGCCTTCAGGTCGCTCTCGAAGGCGGCGTATTGGGTGCGCACCGCCTCCCAATAGAAGGAGATCTGGCGGATGGCTTCCGGGTCGAGGCCGGGATCGCGCTCGGAATGGCGGAGCGCCTCGACGATGGAACCGAGGCAGGCCTGCGACGTCGTGCCCGACATCGCGTCCATGGCGGCATCGACGGCGTCGACGCCGGCCTCGATCGCCGCCAGCACGGTGGCGCCGGCAATGCCGGAAGTGTCGTGGGTGTGCAGGTGGATCGGCAGGCCGACTTCCTGGCGCAGCTCGCTCACCAGCTTGCGGGCCTGGGCGGGCTTGAGCAGCCCCGCCATGTCCTTGATCGCCAGGATATGGCAGCCGGCCTTTTCGAGCTCGCGCGCCATGCGGACATAATAGGCCAGGTCGTATTTCGAGCGCGAGGCATCGAAGAGGTCGGCCGTGTAGCAGATCGCGCCCTCGGCGAGCTTGCCGGCCTCCAGCACCGCATCGATCGACACCCGCATGTTCTCGACCCAGTTCAGGCAATCGAAGATGCGGAAGAGGTCCATGCCGGCATCGGCGGCCTGCTTGACGAAGAGCCGCACGACATTGTCGGGATAATTGGTGTAGCCGACGCCATTGGCCCCGCGCAGCAGCATCTGGGTGAGGATGTTGGGCGCGCGCTCGCGGATCAGGGCCAGGCGCTCCCAGGGATCCTCGGTGAGGAAGCGCATGGCGACGTCGAAGGTCGCCCCGCCCCAGCATTCGAGCGAGAGCAGCTGCGGCAGGCCGCTGGCATAGGCCGAGGCCACGCCGGCGATGTCATAGGTGCGCATGCGCGTCGCCAGCAGCGACTGGTGGGCATCGCGCATGGTGGTGTCGGTGACGAGGACGCGCTTTTCCTCCTTCATCCAGCTGGCGAACTTCTCGGGTCCCAGCGTGTCGAGCAGTTGCTTGGTGCCGGAGGCGGGCCTCACCTTGAATTCCGGCGCATGCGGCGTGCGGGCCTCGGCCGGAGGCCTCGCCCGGCCGCGCGCCTCGGGATGGCCGTTGACGGTGACGTCGGCGATATAGGTCAGGAGCTTGGTGGCGCGATCGCGGCGCTTGGCGAACTGGAACAGCTCCGGCGTCTCGTCGATGAAACGGGTGGTGTACTGGTTGGAGCGGAACTTCTCATGCGCCAGCACCGCCTCCAGGAAGGGCAGATTGGTGGCGACGCCGCGAATGCGATATTCGCGCAGGGCCCGGGTCATGCGGGCGATGGCTTCCTGCGGCGTCGAGGCCCAGGCCGTGACCTTTTCCAGGAGCGGATCGTACCAGCGCGTCACCACCGCGCCGGAATAGGCAGTGCCGCCATCGATGCGGATGCCGAAGCCCATGGCGCCGCGATAGGCGGTGATGCGGCCATAGTCGGGAATGAAGTTGTTTTCGGGATTCTCGGTGGTCAGCCGGCACTGCAGCGCATGGCCGCGCATGAAGATGTCGTCCTGCGCGGGAATGCCGGTCTCCAGCTCGCCATCGGCGCCGATGACGCCGATGCGCCCGCCCTCGGCGATCAGGATCTGCGCCTTGACGATGTCGAGATCGGTGACGACCTCGGTGACCGTGTGCTCGACCTGGACGCGCGGATTGACCTCGATGAAATAGAACTTGCCGGTATCGGCATCCATCAGGAATTCGACGGTGCCGGCCCCGGCATAATCGGTGCCGCGGCCGATCTTGAGCGCCGCCTCGCACAGGCCCCGGCGCGTCTCCTCGTCGAGATAGGGCGCGGGGGCGCGCTCGATCACCTTCTGGTTGCGGCGCTGGATCGAGCAGTCGCGCTCGAACAGATGCACCAGCGTGCCGTTGCCGTCGCCGAGGATCTGCACCTCGACGTGACGGGCGCGGCGCACCAGCTTTTCCAGATAGACCTCGTCCTTGCCGAAGGCGGCCTTGGCCTCTCGCTTGGCGGTGAAGACGGCGTCGAGCAGCTTGTCCTCGCTCTCGATCGGACGCATGCCGCGCCCGCCGCCGCCCCAGGACGCCTTGAGCATCACGGGATAGCCGACCGCCCGGGCCGCCGCCTTGATCGCTTCGGGGTCGTCGGGGAGCGGATCGGTCGCCGGCATCACGGGAACGCCGACCGAAATGGCGAGGTTGCGCGCATCGACCTTGTTGCCGAGCGTGCGCAGCGTCTTGGGGCTGGGCCCGATGAAGACGATGCCTGCGGCGGCGCAGGCCTCGGCGAATTCCGGGCTCTCGGACAGGAGGCCATAGCCGGGATGAATGGCATCGGCCCGGGCTTCCCTGGCGATGCGGATCACCTCGTCGATGGAGAGATAGGCCTCCACCGGCCCCTTGCCCTTGCCGATCTGATAGGCTTCGTCCGCCTTGAAGCGGTGCAGCGAGAGTTTGTCCTCCTCCGCATAGACGGCAATGGTGGAGATGCCGAGTTCCGTGGCGGCCCGGAACACGCGGATGGCGATCTCGGAACGATTGGCGACGAGCAGGCGGCGGAAGGAAGGTCGCATGAGCACTCGCGGTCTGGAGGGGAAGGCAGGAATTTATGTTGCAATGCGAAGAGCGATGCAAACTCTTTCCCGTATCCGGAAATTCTAACCCCTCCACCCGCGACCGAATGTCGACCTTCGCCGTTTTGTTCGCTTATTTGCTCATCTGGAGGCGAACCGGCCTGCCTTTCTCGTCATGACGGAGCAACTCACGATGGCGCCACCGCCCTTATCACGCGGCATCAGGATCCATTCGACGCCGCAGGGCCCAGCGCCCATCGCCATCAGGCAGGCCTGGATCGGCCTGACGCTGCCGCTTCTGGAAACGGCCCCGTCGTCGCCGCAGACGATGATCGTCGAAACCGAATTTCGTGACCCTGCCAACCGTCTCGACGCTCTGAAGCAGCGTCTGGGCTTCAAGCGACCGACGGCGACTTGGCGGGCCTATACGGTGCAGGCCGCGACTGCCTTGCGCCTGCTCGAGAGCCATTCCCCGGATGCGACCCGATGGTGGCGGCAACATACGCCCTGGCTGTCGGAACCGGACCAGGTCCTGGCCTTCGACGCGGATTGCTGTGAATTGGTCTTTACCGAGAGGGTTCCGGCCAACGAGCCCTGAAAAAAGCGGAAGCCCCGCCGGGGCGGGGCTTCCTACGGGCTACCGGGCTGGTGTCGGGGCGCAGGGTCCGATAACCCGAAGACGGGCTCAGTAGCAAACCCTCACGCGCTTCCAGAAACCGCCATAGTAACCGTCGACCCAACGCTTCTCGATGTGGCAGCGGCGGTAATAGACGGGGCGGTAGTCGTCATAATAGTAGCGGCCGCCATAGTAGCTGTTGTTGTAGGCGGAGCCGGCGAGCAGGCCGCCCAGCAGGCCGATGCCGGCGCCGGCGGCGAAGGCGCCGTTCCGGCCATAGCGGGCTTCGGCGGTGCCGGTGGTGGCAATGGCGGTGCCGGCCAGCGTGGCGGCAACCAGGGCTCCGGTCAGGATCTTCTTGAACATCGTCTCGTTCCCATTCTTGTCTTGCGCGGGTTGCGCTTGATCTGATGGGAGGACAATGCCACCGCCGCCCCGGCCTCTCCGTGCGATTCAACACGGGATGCAACCGATGCGTGTTTGCGGGTGCGCAGGCAGGGATAATGATGAAGTCTTGCAGCGCGAACGCCTGCACTCGCCCTCTGGAGACCGGGAACGGGCGGCACCTGCCTCGCCGCGCTCTCGACCTGCGGGCCATTGCAACAAATCGTTCGGCACGATAAACTAGTCAGTATGACTAGAAAATCTAAATCGGCCCCGCCTGTTTCATGGGCGCTGCAGCACGCCAAGGCACGCTTCAGCGAGTTGGTCCGGCGCGCCCGCAGCGAAGGGCCGCAGCATGTTACCGTGCATGGCCGCGAGGAAGTAGTGGTGATCTCCGCCGAGGAGTTCCGCACGCTCAAGGGAAGCATGACGGGCGCCGCCCTGATCGCGGCCCTGCAGGCCTCGCCGCATCGCGACATCGAGATCGAACCCGAGCGTCGGCCCATGCCCGTGCGCGAGGTCGATCTGTGAGCGGCTGGCTGCTGGATACCAATGTTCTTTCCGAACTGCGCCGCCCCAAGCCCGAGCCGCGCGTGGCGGCTTTCGTCTCGGCCCAGCCGCTGGACAGCCTGTATGTCAGCATCGTGACTTTTGCCGAGATCCGCTACGGCATCGAAGTGATTGCCGATCCGGCCAGGCGCGCCGACCTCCATGACTGGCTCGCCAACCGGATAAGGCCCCTCTTTCAGCAGCGTGCTTTGCCCGTGAGCGAGGATGTCATGCTCAAATGGCGCCTGCTCGTGGCAGAAGGCCGCAAGACTGGCCATACTTTCTCGCAGCCCGACCTCATCATCGCCGCCACGGCTCTACTCCATGACCTGGTGGTCGTCACCCGCAATGAGGCGGACTACCGCCAGGCCGGCGTTCGGCTTCACAATCCATGGCAGGAGGCCTGAGGCTTGATCGACAAGCTCGAATTCCTGATCGCCCTCTCCCGCGAGCGCCATTTCGGCCGGGCCGCGGAGATCTGCGGGGTGACCCAGCCCACCCTTTCGGCCGGCATCAAGCAGCTCGAAGGCGAACTCGGCGTGTTGCTGGTGGCACGCGGCTCGCGTTTCCAGGGCTTCACGCCGGAGGGCGAGCGGGTGCTGGAATGGGCCCGGCGCATCGTCAGCGACAGCCGCGCCATGCGCCAGGAAGTGGAATCGCTCAAGCGCGGCCTCAACGGCCATCTCACGATCTCGGTGATCCCGACGGCGCTGTCCATGGTCGCCTCGATCACCACGCCCTTTCGCGCCCGCCATCGCAACGTGACCTTCACCATCCTCTCGCGCCCCTCGACCACGGTGCTGCAGGAGCTGGAGGACCTGGCCATCGATGCCGGCATCACCTATCTCGACAACGAGCCCCTGGGGAAGGTCTCGACAGTCGAACTCTATCGCGAGACCTATTGCCTGCTGACCGACGTCAACGGCGAATTCGCCGGCCGCAACACGGTGAGCTGGGAGGAGCTCGGCCATGTGCCGCTCTGCCTGCTCACGCCCGACATGCAGAACCGGCGCATCGTCGACCATCTCCTGCGCAATGCCGAGAATCCGGTGGCGCCGACCCTGGTCTCCAATTCGATGCAGGTGCTGCTCTCGCATGTGCGCACGGGCCGCTGGTCGAGCGTGATGCCGGCCATCCTGATCGACATGCTGGGCGCGGGCGAGAATGTGCGCTCGATCCCCATCGTGGAGCCGCAGGCCTACCACAAGGTCGGCCTGATCACGCCCAGGCGCGAAACCCAGACCCCCCTGGTCGCCGCTCTGATCGCAGAGGCGAAACGCTACGCCATGCAGATGGGGTGAAATCCTGCTGGGACGACGGCTCGGGAAGAGCAGGAACGCCCCGCAACACCGCTCGCTTGCACCGTCAACCGGGATTTCTTTGCATCTTGCCGCCCGACGCGCTATCGGCATGGCCAAATCGATTGGACTAGGCTGCCCGCAATGAAGTTCACGCTTTCCTGGCTCAAGGATCACCTCGAAACCTCAGCCACGCTCGACGAGATCGTCGACACCCTCACTCGCATCGGCCTGGAGGTCGAAGGGGTGGAGGATCCTGCCAGCAAGCTCTCCGGCTTCTCGATCGCCTATGTCGTCTCGGCCGAGCAGCATCCCAACGCCGACAAGCTGAAGGTCTGCATGGTCGATACCGGCAAGGGCGAGCCCGTGCAGGTGGTCTGCGGCGCCCCCAATGCGCGCACCGGCATGAAATCGGTGTTCTCGCCGCCCGGCACCTATATTCCGGCCAAGAACATCACGCTCGCCATCGCGCCGGTGCGCGGGGTGGAGAGCCGCGGCATGCTGTGCTCGGAATTCGAGCTCGAGATCTCCGACGAGCATGACGGCATCATCGACCTGCCCAGCGATGCGCCCGTCGGCATGCCCTATGCCGACTATGCCGGCCTCAACGATCCCGTGATCGACGTGAACCTCACGCCCAACCGGCCCGACTGCACCGGCGTGGCCGGCATTGCGCGCGATCTCGCCGCCGCCGGGCTCGGCAGGCTGAAGACGCCTGCGGTGCCCTCCATTGCCGGCGAGGGTCCCTGCCCGGTCACGGTGACGCTCGATTTCGGCGACACGCCCTCGCTCTGCCCCGGCTTTGCGCTTCGCCTTGTCAGCGGCGTCAAGAATGGCTCCTCGCCCGCCTGGATGCAGCGCCGCCTCAGCGCCATCGGGCTGCGCCCGATCAATGCGCTGGTCGACATCACCAACTATGTCACCTTCGACCGCGGCCGGCCGCTGCATGTCTTCGACGCCGCCAAGATCGAGGGCAACCTCACCGTCCGGCGCGCCCGCGAGGGCGAGAGCATCGTGGCGCTCGACGGCAAGACCTATGCGCTCAATGACAGCATCTGCGTGATCGCCGACGGCAAGGGGCTGGAATCGATCGCCGGCATCATGGGCGGCGAGCATTCGGGCTGCGACGACGATACCACGGACGTGCTGATCGAATCGGCGCTGTGGGAACCGCTGAACATCGCCCGCACCGGCCGTGCGCTTGGCATCAACACCGATGCCCGCTACCGCTTCGAGCGCGGCGTCGATCCCGCCTTCATGGTGCCGGGCATCGACCTCGCCACCCAGCTGGTGACGGAATTGTGCGGCGGCAAGCCGAGCGAGACCTTCGTGGTGGGCGGCGTCACCGCCGCGCCCGAGGTCCTGGACCTGCCGGCCCATGAGGTGGCACGCCTGACCGGCCTTGCGACCAGCCTCGCCGAGAGCGCCGACATCCTCGAGCGCCTCGGCTTCGGCGTCATCCGCAAGCCCGACGCGCTGGCGGTGACGGCGCCGACCTGGCGGCCCGACATCGAGGGCAAGGCCGACCTCGTCGAGGAAGTGATGCGCATCGTCGGCGTCGACGCCATCCCGGTGACGGCGCTGCCGCGCGAGGCCCATGTGCCGCAGCCCGTGCTCACCGTGCTGCAGAAGCGTACGCGCCTGGCCAAGCGCAGCCTCGCCGCGCGCGGCCTGATGGAAGCGGTGACCTGGTCCTTCATCGCCAAGGCCCAGGCCGAGCGCTTCGGCGGCGGCCAGCCGACGCTGTCGCTCGCCAATCCGATCGCCGCTGACCTTTCCGACATGCGCCCCAGCCTGCTGCCGGGCCTGATCGCAGCCGGCCAGCGCAACGCCGATCGCGGCACCGGGGACGTCGCGCTGTTCGAGGTCGGCCAGATCTTCCGCGGCGACCGGCCCGAGGACCAGAAGATCGCCGCCAGCGGGATCCGCCGCGGCCAGGCGCGCCCCGGCGGCTTCGGCCGCCATTGGTCGGCGCCGGCAAGCGCGGTGAGCGTGTTCGACGCCAAGGAGGATGCCCTCACGCTGCTGGCGGCCCTCGGCGCGCCGGTCGCGAGCTTCCAGATCGTTTCGGGAGCCCCGTCCTGGTATCACCCCGGCCGTTCCGGCACGATCCAGCTCGGCCCGCAGAACGTCATCGGCTGGTTCGGCGAACTGCATCCCTCCGCCCTGGAGGCGCTGGATGCCGATGGACCGGTGGTCGGCTTCGAGATCATCCTCGACGCCATCCCGGTGCCCAAGCCCAAGGCGACCAAGACGCGCGGCGTCCTGGCCCTCTCGCCCTTCCAGCCGGTCACCCGCGACTTCGCCTTCCTGGTCGCGCGCAAGGTCCGGGCCGCCGACATCATCAAGGCCGCGCAGGGCGTCGACAAGAAGCTGATCTCGGGGGTGTCGATCTTCGATATCTACGAGGGCAAGGGCATCGGCGAGGACCAGAAATCGGTCGCCGTCCAAGTGGTGCTGCAGCCGCAGGACCGCACGCTGACCGATGTCGAAATCGATGCCGTTGCCGCCAAGATCGTCACCGAAGTCGGCAAGAAGACCGGGGCGACACTGCGCGGATAATGCGGGACGCCACCGGAGCGCCCCGAGATATCGCAAAAGAAAAGGGCGGGCCCGGGATCGGGTTCCGCCCTTTTCTTTCAGCCTGCGTGGTGCCGATCTCCAGAGAAAGGCGCGTTCGGCGCCATCGAGCCTTCACCTTGCCCCGCGCGTTCAGCCCTTGCCGCCGGCATGGACGACCGCCTGCAGCAGCAGCGCCATCTGCAGCGCGATGAAGTTGTCGACCAGCTCGAACAGGCTGGCATGGATCTCGATCGCCCGCCCACCCGGGGCGTGCAGGGTGACATAGCCCTCTTCGGCCGCGTCCTCGAGCAGGCGGCGGACATGGACGCGCGAGACGCCGAAGCAGTCGGCGACGGCGCCATAATGGAAATGAACGGTGCGATCCTTCAGGATCTCACCCGGCATTTCCGTCGCAATCAGCTTGAGCAGGATTTCGAAGCCGGCGTCCCGCGCCATGAACAGACGCATTTCGGGCACCAGGTCGACCAAGGTGCCATGTGTCAGGAAATAATTGCTGCAATAGCGCGCCAGCGCGCCGAAAAAGGCATCGTCGATCTCCACCCGGCGAACGGCATGCTCCACCTGCTGCAACTGCGCGAGCGCTTGCAGATAAGGCGTGATGATCTGCCTGGCGATGGTGAGGCCGGCACGCGTCACCTCCAAGCGCTTGATGCGCTTGTCGCGCAGATCCTTGACCTGGCGCAGATAGCCGGCCTGGCGCAACAGGTTCAGTATGGCTCCGATGCGATTGTGCCCGGCCAGGGCATGGACGGTACAGAAAGTCTGGACATCCGCCACGGTGACGCCGGCAGCCGGATCGTTGGGCGAGGCCGCAAAGTGGCGGCTCAGCACATAGGCGCCCACGATCAGGCGGATTTCATCCGTCGCCAGGTGGATCACCGGCAGATTGGCCTTGAGAACGGCGCCATAGCGGCGTGCGAACAGGTTCCGCGCCGCCTTGAAGCCGCTATGCGCCTTCAGGCCCTGGGCGTCTGCAATCACGGCTGACTGGTAATTCGGCAATGGGACGCTGAGAGGGCTCTGCAAACCAAAATGGCTGGTAGTACGAATTTTGGTCCACTCCGATAGAGACCCTGCGCTTCCCCAAGACAACTCGGTCAATCACCACCCCTTTTGCCTGAGCTTGTGGTGTCACAACTGAGGACGAGCAAGAAGACATCCCGGATTGGCCGGGTGCTCATTCACACTGCAACAACCCCATTGCAGCTCTATATTTCGTACCATGTCGGTAAAAATTTAAAAGAGAATTTTATCTTGAGAGGGTGACTATAATACCTTATGGATTGCCATTGATACATACACCTAACTAGGTGTCAGCTCTAATACTTAAGTACTAAATCGGCCGCAAACCGGAAACGGACTCCGAATTCAGGAAATCTTTCTTCCGACATGCCCCTTGCAGCAACAAGATAAGCTTGTGTCTAAATAAAATTTACTCGAACAAAATCATATCCAAGAAAGGTATTATCTGCAATCTCACTCAAGACTTGCAGCCATGCCCCAACGCTCCTCATTCTGTTCCCTAGAGGCATGCTAATTTCAGCACCTTGAAATTCTTGCAGCAAAAGGCTCCACGGAGCTGGTGTGCGATGGAACGACGATTCCCGCGATCCAGACGCTCCACAGGCCGCAAATGCGCCGCATTTGGCCCGCTTCTCGGGCGTGACCGACGCTGCACCGCCGCGTCATGGTTACTATTTGGTTATAACTCGCGCCTAGAATCACCGCGATTCCGGCTTCCGCCCCGCACCAGCGAGGCGCGGGCCGCTCCCATCACCCCGCACGGGCGACCCGCGGCCGCATCGGCGCCCGATTCTCGCGAAGGCATCTCATGACCCTGGCCAATATTCTGGAAGCGATCATCCTCGGCGTGGTCGAAGGCCTGACCGAATTCCTCCCGGTCTCCTCGACCGGCCATCTCCTGCTTGCGGCCCGCTATCTCAAATTCGAGGGCGACGATTCCTTCGTCATCCTCATCCAGCTCGGCGCCATCCTGGCTCTGCTCGCCGTCTATGCCGAGAGGTTATGGCGTATCGCCACCGCGCTGCCCAAGGATCGGGAAGCCCAGCACTTCGTCCTCGGCGTGCTGGTCGC
The DNA here is from genome assembly GCF_017813775.1 of Labrys sp. LIt4. Classification (NCBI taxonomy): domain Bacteria; kingdom Pseudomonadati; phylum Pseudomonadota; class Alphaproteobacteria; order Hyphomicrobiales; family Xanthobacteraceae; genus Labrys; species Labrys sp. LIt4. The sequence goes on along the minus strand of NZ_JAGIPY010000011.1, from coordinate 153,470 downwards.
CTTCCTGCCCGCCGTCGTCCTCGGCGTGCTGATCGAGCACAAGATGAAGCAATATCTCTTCAACGTGCCGGTGGTCTGCTACGCCCTGATCGCCGGCGGCCTGGTCCTGCTCGCCATCGAACAGTTCAAGATCGAGAAGCGCTTCTCCAATTGCTACGTGCTGCCGCTGCCGGTCTATCTGAAGATCGGCCTGTTCCAATGCCTGTCGATGATCCCCGGCGTTTCGCGCTCGGGCTCCACCATCGTCGGCGGCATGCTGCTCGGCCTCGACAAGCGCTCGGCGGCGGAATTCTCCTTCTTCCTGGCGATGCCGACCATGGTCGGCGCCTTCGTCTATGAATTCGCCAAGTCCTACAAGACGATGACGACCGACAATCTCGGGCTGACCGCCATCGGCTTCGTCACCGCCTTCATCTCCGGCTGGTTCGTGGTGAAGACCTTGCTGGATTTCGTGTCCAAGCGCGGCCTCGCTCTGTTCGGCTGGTGGCGCATCGTGGTCGGCGTCCTCGGCCTCGCCGCCTATTACACCATGGGCTGATCGCGGCCTCCAACAAGAAGGGCCGGTCCCAGGACCTAATACGGTTCACTTAAGCAGGAACCGCTCCGAATTTGTCATAGCCGGGCTTGACCCGGCTACCCAGAAGCCGCACGGATGAACCCTCGGGGAGCTGGATTGCCGGGTCAAGCCCGGCAATGACAAAGGTCGAGCACCCCGAAACGCTTAAGTGAACTGCATTGGGTCCAAGGATCGGCCCTTTCCGTTCCGATTGCCGCGGCTATCAGGCCACCTTGTTCTCGAACTGGCCGGCCTTGCGGAAGCGCCACAGATAGCTCGGCACGATCGCTTCCACCGTCGCCGGCTGGATGCCCAGGCCTTCCAGCGTCAGGCCGGCCCTGGCGGCCTCCTCCGTCACGACGTTGTCGTGGCGCAGCAGCGTGACCTGGTCCCGTGTCAAAGGCGGGGTGAACAGGCCGAGCGACACGGTCCGCGCCAGCTCGAACAGGGTCGCCTGCACATTGGCGATACCGAAGGGCATCGGCACCAGCAGGCGCTTGCGATTGGTGGTCTTCAGCACGAATTCGAAGATCTGGCGCAGGGTCAGCACTTCCTGGCCGCCGAGTTCATAGGTCGCGCCGGGCGTCAGGGAGCCCTCGGCGCCGCGGGCCAGAACTTCGGCGACGTCGCCGACGAAAACCGGCTGGAACTTGGTTTCCCCGCCGCCGATCAAGGGCAGCACCGGCGACATCCGCGCCAGGCCCGCGAATTTGTTGAAGAAATCGTCATCCGGCCCGAACATCACCGAAGGGCGCAGGATGATGGGGTCCCCGAAGGCGGCGCGGGCCGCCTCCTCGCCCTTGAGCTTGCTCTTGGCATAGGCCGACTCGGAGCCCGCATGCAGGCCGAGGGCCGAGACATGCACGAAGCGCTTCACGCCGGCCACCTTGGCGGCACGGCCGATCGCACCGGGACCGAAAGCCTGCACGGCGTCGAAGCCGTTGGCGCCGCGCTCATGCATGACGCCGACCAGGTTGACCACCGCCTCGGCGCCTTCGACGGCGGCGGCGATCGAAGCGGGATAGCGCAGATTCGCCTGCACGCCGCGGATCTGGCCGACGGCGCCGGCGGTCATCAGATATTGGGCGAGATCCGGGCGGCGCACGGCCACCCGCACCCGGAAGCCGCGCTTGGCGAGCGAGCGCACGAGATTGCGGCCCACAAATCCCGATCCACCGAAAACCGTGACCAAGCGATCGCTGACTGGCGCCATTTGCTAGAAACCTTCGAGAATGGACGATTGGGCCTTCCTTAGCGCGGCAGGCTGGGACTGTATAGAGGCGCCGATGCTTTCGAAGGAATGACCGGACGATTGCATCCTGGATCGCCATTGCCGTAGGGCCGAAACAATGAGCGTCAGCCCTAAACACGCATTGTTGCGGGAATCAGAGCAATCGCAGCCAATCGTGGTCGGGATGGGCCGCCTCCAGGCAGGATCTGAGCCATCGCCGTTCCCGCTCCTCCAATTTCGGCAGGGCACTGCGGAAATCGGCCTCATCCTTCTCACGCTGATACTTGGCCTTGAACAGAAGGACTGCCGCCGGCTTCAGATAGGGCAGGCCGTCGTCCGTCGTGCCGATCATCTCGGCCCGTGGCCTTCTGATCCGAGGGTCTCTCTTATAGACCCATATCTGCGGGGTTCCCGGCTCGATCATCATGTCAACACGCCAGCATTGCACCGCTTCGTCCCGGCACCAGATCTGGTACACGCCGTCCGGTGGCTCCCGCCCGTCCGGCAGATACTCGACGATCCCATCTCCTGCCGTGTAGAAACGCATGCCTGCCAGTGCCTTCCGAAACAAGGCGAGATCGCCGCGCAGGATGGTGAATTCGAGATCCTCGTGATCGCGGGTCTGGCGGCCATGCCAGAGGTCGAGCGCCCAGCCTCCCACCACGCACCAGGGCTTCGGCACCCCTCCTATCCGCCGGGCCAGTTCCACCGGATGCCAGGCGCGCCAGGCCTCGAGCGCCACATGGTCCTCACCCCTCATCGAGCCACCCACACCTGCCTGCATCCTGTCGGGCGCCAGCCCTATTATGCCTCTCGGGTTGATGCAATCCGGGCAGCGACAATCCGCTTTGGGCTCTCCCGCTTTGAACGCTATGGTCTGGCACCGCCGCTGTGATCACGAGCGTGGCGGGACAGGAGAATGATGACCACCTCTGTATTGCCGCATGACGGCCTCGGCCTCGATACGCTGCGCCTGGAAACCCTGATCCGCCTGCGCTGGATGGCGATCGCCGGCCAGTTGGTCGCGGTTCTCGGCGTGCGCTACGGCCTCGGCTTTCCCGTGCCGCTGCAGGCCTGCCTGCCGCTGATCGGCGTCTCCATCCTGGTCAATGTCGCCTTGCGGCTGCGCTATCCGGCAACCGAGCGGGTCGATCCAGCCCGCGCCGCCACCCTGCTCGGTTTCGATATCGTGCAGCTGGCGGCGCTGCTCTTCCTCACCGGCGGCCTGCAGAACCCCTTCTCCTTCCTTTTCCTCGCGCCCGTGATGATCTCGGCGACCTCGCTGCCGCCGCTGATGACGCTTGCGCTCGGCCTCCTGGCCATCGGCTGCGCCTCCCTGCTCACGGCCTGGCACCTGCCCCTGCCCTGGTTCGAGGGCCAGGCGTTCGAGATGCCGATGCTCTATGTCATCGGCATGTGGTTCTCGGTGCTGCTGGGCCTGGCCTTCATCGGCGTCTATGCCTGGCGGGTGGCCGAGGAAGCCCGCCTGCTTTCCAACGCGCTGGCTGCCACCGAACTGGTGCTGGCGCGCGAGCAGCATTTGTCCCAGCTCGACGGCATGGCCGCCGCCGCCGCGCATGAATTGGGCACGCCGCTCGCCACCATCGCGCTGGTGGCCAAGGAACTCGAGGTCGCCGCGCCGCCGGAAGGCGATTTCGTCGATGACATCCGCCTGTTGCGCAGCCAGGTCGAGCGCTGCCGCGAGATTCTGGGCAAGCTCGCCTCCCTCGGCGACGATGGCGGTGCCCCCTTCGCCCGCCTGCCCCTGCCGCTGCTGATCGAGGAAGTCTCCGCGCCGCATCGCGATTTCGGCATCGCCATCTCGGCGGAGTTCCTGGGCCCGGAGGATGATGCCCCCTCCGCCCCGCGCAACCCCGGCATGCTCTACGGTCTGGGCAACATCGTCGAGAACGCGGTCGACTTCGCCAAATCCAAGGTGAGCATCACCGCCAGCTGGGACGCCAAGACGGTGACCCTGATCGTCGGCGACGACGGCCCCGGCTTTCCTTCCGAAATCATGGGGCGCCTCGGCGATCCCTATGTCACCCAGCGCCGCCCGCGCCTGCCGGGCCAGCCCGGCGGCGGCCTCGGCCTCGGCTTCTTCATTGCCAAGACGCTGCTGGAACGTTCCGGTGCTGCAATCGCCCTGGCGAACCGTTCCTGGCCGGACAGCGGCGCTGTCGTCAGGCTGGAATGGCCGCGCGACGTCTTCGAGCGTTGAGCGCCTGTCGGACGCCGAGATGCGAGCTCGGCGCCGATCGAAACCATCCCGCGGGGCCGCGTTCAGGCATGGAGAAATTGCTCCCGGCAGGCCGATGCGATGGCATTCTCCAGATTATTTGTAAGACCTTTCATGCAAGAAAATGCATCAAAACAAAGACTTAAGGAATTTTTGCGCTACAATGCCGCCAAGAAGTGCTCATCGAGCCTTAATAAAAACTGACGGAGGACACGATCAATCAAGTGGGAACAGCAAGTACTCCCAGGACTTTTGCGTCGGGGCGCAAGGCGGGCCGGAGGACTTCCGGTCTTCATGGCGCCTGGTCGTGGCAAGGATATGGAGCCGACATGCAGGTCCCGCCCGACGGAAACCGGCGGACTTCGGCGCTCGAATTCTTTCCGGCTGGCCCGGGCGCGCGCGCCGTTACCCTGGCGACGGCCCATAATAACCTGCGGGGATTGCAATCGCAGAATAACCGAATAAACGATAGTTGGCTGCCGCCAGTGAAATTTCTTCACTTTGCCGCTATAGTCGCCACTGTGGCGAACTGTCGCACCAAAGGAGGCGATGGGTCTTCGATCACTTGACCGTAACGTCAGCAACGGATTGGCCTCCAATCCGTTGCTGACGTTACGGTCTGGAGGGAGTGGGGGTCTCGCGCCGACTTGGCGAGATGCTTTCCCTTCGCCCGGACCGAAGTCCCTTTGCTCGAACCAAGGATAGGTGAGTCCGTATTATGGTTGCCCCTGAATTTCCCGATCGTTCACTCCTTCTCGTCGACGACGACAAGGCGTTCCTGCAGCGTTTGGGCCGAGCCATGGAAGCCAGGGGCTACACCGTCACCACGGCCGACACGGTCGCCGAGGGACTGGCGCAGGTGGAAGGCTCGCCGCCCGCCTTTGCCGTGATCGACATGAAGCTCACCGACGGTTCCGGGCTCGACGTGATTTCGCGCCTGAAGGTCAAGCGGCCCGATGCGCGCGGCATCATCCTCACGGGCTACGGCAACATCGCCACCGCCGTCACCGCGGTGAAGCTCGGTGCCTTCGATTATATCGCTAAGCCGGCGGATGCCGACGACATCCATGCCGCCTTGATGGCCGATCCCAGCCACAAACCCGAACTGCCCGAGAACCCGATGTCCGCCGACAGGGTGCGTTGGGAGCATATCCAGCGCGTCTATGAGCTTTGCGGCCGCAACGTCTCCGAGACCGCCCGGCGCCTCGCCATGCACCGGCGCACGTTGCAGCGCATCCTGGCCAAGCGCGCGCCACGGTAGTTCGGCGCCGCCGACCTCTCTGCTCCTTACGGATTCGTCCGTGGATATACGGATCGATCTGGCTCGACCTTTGTCATTGCCGGGCCTGACCCGGCAATCTGGTCCCTACGCATGACATCGAAGACCAGGCACTGGATGCACGGGTCAAGCCCGGGCACGACAAAGGTAGTGTTTCAATTGTTTGCGGAGAGTGCATAAGAATCTTCTAAGCCCGGACCGATATTCCGCATGGGCGCAGAGCTTGCGCATCGCACTGCATCCGGCTAGCCCTTTGGCGAATCCTGGAGCAGGACGCGTTCAAGCAGAACGCTCCTCCGCTCCGGCTCTGAGGTTCGGCGCGTCTTTGCGGATCTTGCCGATCCCGGCACATCGCAAAACGCTTTGGGGAGTGAATCATGAAGACGAGAGCGGCTGTGGCATGGAAGGCGGGAGCGCCCCTGACGGTCGAGACCATCGAGATCGGCGGCCCCAAACCGGGTGAGGTGCTGGTCGAGATCATGGCCACCGGCGTGTGCCATACCGATGCCTACACCCTGTCGGGCGCCGATCCGGAAGGCCTGTTCCCGGCCATTCTCGGCCATGAGGGCGCAGGCATCGTGCGCGAGGTCGGCGCCGGCGTCACTTCGCTGAAGCCGGGCGACCACGTCATTCCCCTCTACACGCCCGAATGCCGCCAGTGCAAAACCTGCCTGTCGCAGCGCTCGAACCTGTGCACGGCCATCCGCGCCACCCAGGGCAAGGGCGTGATGCCCGACGGCACCAGCCGCTTCGCCTGCGATGGCGGCGAGGTCTTCCACTATATGGGCTGCTCGACCTTCTCGAACTTCACGGTGCTGCCGGAGATCGCCCTCGCCAAGGTGCGCGAGGACGCGCCCTTCGACAAGATCTGCTATATCGGCTGCGGCGTCACCACCGGCATCGGCGCGGTGATCAATACGGCCAAGGTCTGGCCCGGCGCCAATGTCGTGGTGTTCGGCCTCGGCGGCATCGGCCTCAATGTGATCCAGGGCGCCCGCATGGTCGGCGCCGACAAGATCGTCGGCGTCGATCTCAATCCGGCCAAGGTCGAGATGGCCAAGAAGTTCGGCATGACGCATTTCGTCAATCCGGCGGAAGTCGGCCATGACAAGGTGGTGCAGGCCATCGTCGACCTCACCGGCGGCGGCGCCGATTTCTCCTTCGAATGCATCGGCCTGCCGGTCACCATGCGCCAGGCCCTGGAATGCTGCCATCGCGGCTGGGGCGAATCGATCATCATCGGCGTGGCGGCCTCCGGCCAGGAAATCTCCACCCGTCCGTTCCAGCTCGTCACCGGACGCGTGTGGAAGGGCACCGCCTTCGGCGGCGCGCGCGGGCGCACCGACGTGCCGAAGATCGTCGACTGGTACATGGAAGGCAAGATCGAGATCGATAGCCTGATCACCCACACCATGCCGCTCGACGAGATCAACACCGCCTTCGACCTGATGCATGAAGGCAAGTCGATCCGCTCGGTGGTGACGTTCTAGCATAGCTTAGTGGGCGCTTGCGCTGCCCCTCACCCCTCGCACTTGCAAAGCAAGTGCGGACCTCTCCCCGTAAGAACGGGGCGAGGGTAAGGGTGAGGGGCTGCACGCCCCCCGTCGTTGAGAGCAATCACCTGATACGACTTCCCCCTTCCTGCGGGGCGCGGATTTTCCTTCTCCGCTTCATCTAACTTTACAAACGCCCGGACGGCGCGAAACCTCCTCCGGCTAGGCTTCGTCATCCCGCAATGCCCGGCACGGCCCTTGCCGTGCGGCACTGCCCTTGATGGAGACTGACATGAGTGAAAGCCCGAACGCTCCCGTTCCCGCACGCCGCTGGCCGCGCGTGCTGGTCCTCGGCGGCGCCATGGCGGCCGGCATCGCCCTCGGCGCCGGCGGTTTGGCCGCCGCCGCGGTGATGGGCGGCGGTGGCTGGCACCACGGCCCCCGGCTCGAACGCATCCAGAATTTCGTGCGCATGTCGCTGGATTCGGTCGCGGCCACCTCCGAGCAGGAGGCCAAGGTGCACGACATCATCGCCGCCGCCTATACTGACCTCGCCCCGAAACCCGAAGACAGGGCCGCCTTCCGCAAGCAGGCTGTCGATCTCCTGCGCGCGCCCACCATCGACAAGGCGGCGGTCGAGAAATTGCGCAGCGATTTCGTGGCCCGGACCGACGCCAAGTCCAAACGCTTCGTCGAGGCCGTGCTCTCGGTCGCCGACGTGCTGACGCCCGAGCAGCGTGCCAAGCTTGCCGACCGTGCCGATCTCTGGGCCCAGCGCGGTCCGATGATGGGTGGCCACCGTGGACACCATGACGGACATGGCCGCCCCAGACGGCCGGATGATGGCGGCCAGGACGGCGACAACGACGACAATTGAGGCCTCCTGGGGGCGGGGCACGTTTGGCGGCAAACGCTGCTTTGCTCCCCCTCGCTTCCAAGCCGATCCAACGGATGGGCTGGAGCGTTTTGCGATCGAGGACAATTCCATTAAATCGCAAAACGCTTTAAAATCGAGGCTCGATGACGGCCGCTCCCTCCGGGGAGCGGCCGAACGATTTATTCCTACACCGGAGCAGGCAGTGGCCGTGGAACGCATCCTGATCATCGACGACGACACCAGGCTCGCCGCCATGCTCGGCGATTATCTGGCGGCGGCCGGTTTCGACGTCGATCACAGGCCGTCCGGCACGGAAGGCCTCGGCGCCATCGAGCGCGATGGCTACGATGCCGTGGTGCTCGACATCATGCTGCCGGACTTCGACGGCTTCGAGGTCTGCCGGCGCCTGCGCATGCGCTCCAACATTCCCGTTGTGATGCTGACCGCGAGGGGCGACGATACCGACCGCATCGTCGGGCTCGAGATCGGGGCCGACGACTATCTGCCCAAGCCCTTCAACCCGCGCGAGCTGCTCGCCCGTCTGCGCGCCGTGCTGCGCCGCCGCGCGGCGCCGGCCGAACTCGACAACCAGACCCTGCGCTTCGGACGTCTCACCATCGACCGCGGCTCGCGCAGCGCCCGAATCGACGGCGAGGAACGCCCCCTCACCAGCCATCAATTCGATCTGCTTCTGGCGCTGGCCGACAATGCCGGCCGGGTGCTGAACCGCGAAAGGCTGATGGATCTGGTGAAGGGCGAGGAGCTCGACGTGTTCGACCGGTCGATCGACGTCCATATCTCCCGCATCCGCGCCGCCATCGAGGACGATGCCAAGCATCCGCGCCGTATTCTCACCGTGCGGGGTACGGGCTATGTCTTCGCCAAGCGGCAAGATGCGGACTAAGGCGTTTTCCAGAACGGCGACAGACGTCTCGATCAAGAAAACGCGCCAGACAAAGAGTTATGCGGAAAGTGCGCTTCGGGGAAATCGCACTTTGCTCCAGGAGGCCGAGGGCAAGCGCCCATGCTGATGTTCTTTCGCAAGCGTCTGTTCTGGCAGGTCTACCTCACTTTGCTCGCCTGTCTCGTCGTGCTGGCGCTGCTGGTCGGCTCGCTCTGGCGCATGGCGGGCGATACGGCCGGCGAACGCTGGGGGGCCCTGCGTGTCCGGCTGACCGACGAGCTGGTGCGCTTCCAGGAACGCACGCCGGAGGACCTGCCCACCGAGATCCGCAAGCTCAGCGAGGAAATGGGCGCTTCGATCTCCGTCTACAGCAAGGAACGCGTGCTGATCGCCTCGCGCGGTTTTCCCATCGCCCTGCCGGCCGGTGACGACGACGTGCCCCAGCGCTGGCTGGACCATGTCGTGCGTGTCGACCTGCCGGGCGGACGCACCGTGCTCGCGCAGCTGCCGCGGCCGCCGAAGCCGGGCCTGCGCGTCCTGCTGCTGGCCCTCCTGGTCGCCGGCGGCGTCGGCATCGCGGCCTGGCCGGCGACGGCGCGGCTGACGCGCCGCCTCGAAACGCTGCGTGCCGGGGTCGAAAGCTGGGGCAGCGGCGCCCTGAGCCGGCGCGTGGCGGAACAGGGAACCGACGAGGTCGCCATGGTGGCTCGCAGCTTCAACGGCGCCGCCAGCCGGATCGAGGCCCTGGTCAATTCCCAGAAGGCGCTGCTCGCCAATGCCAGCCACGAATTGCGCTCGCCGCTGGCACGGCTGCGCATGGCGGTGGAAATCGGCGCGGACAAGCCCAGCGCGGCGGTGCGCGAGGAGATCAACCGCGACCTGCAGGAGATCGACCAGCTGGTGGAGGAAATCCTGCTCGCCAGCCGGCTCGATTATGCCGCCGCCACGCCGCTCGAAGGAGCACCGGTCGACCTCCTGGGCCTGGCGGCCGAAGAGGCTGCCCGCACCGGGGCCGCCGCCGATGGAGAGCCGGTGGAAATCCGCGGCGATGCCACGCTGCTGCGGCGGCTGATGCGCAATCTCCTGGAGAATGCCGGCAAGCACGGCAAGCCGCCGGTGGAAATCACCATCGCCAGCGACCAGGGGCAGGCCCGCATCGAAGTGTGCGACCGCGGCCCCGGCATTGCCGAGAAAGAGCGGGAGCATCTGTTCGAGCCTTTCTACCGGCCCGTCGGCCGCAGCGAGACCGCCGGCGGCTGGGGCCTCGGCCTGGCGCTGGTGCGCCAGATCGCCGGGCGCCACCGGGGCTCGGTACGCTGCGAAAGCCGCGAAGGCGGCGGCAGCCGCTTCGTGGTGGAACTGCCGCTGGCGTGAAGGTGGAATGCTCTGAGACGCGAGCCAGCCGCGTGGAGCCGCCCCTCACCCTTACCCTCTCCCCGTAAACGGGGCGAGGGGGCTTCGACCGCCCGTTTTATGCTGAGGGCATATCATCTCGCGCAACGGTCGGGCGAGACATCGGCTTTTGACAATATGCCGCGACGCCCGCGCCTCCCCTCGCCCCGTTTACGGGGAGAGGGTAAGGGTGAGGGGCTACGCGAGTTATCCGACAAACGACCTGTACGCGCAGCCCCTCACGCATGCGCCTGGGTGCCGAGGCGCCGGGCCAGGAAATCGGCTGCCTTCATGGCGCCTTCCGGCGAAATGGTGTGGTCGAGGCCAGGCTCGATGAAAAGCTCCGTGTCGACGCCTGCTCGCTCGAGGCGCTCGGCAGCCGCCTGGCTTTCGCGCGCAGGAATGATCCTGTCGTCCTCGCCATGAACGAGCAAAACCGCGCTTCCGGCCGCCGGCGCCAGCGGCTCCGGAGTCGCCAGCCTGGCGGAAAGGGCAACGACCGCCAGCGGCCAGCGGCCGGAGGCAAGCGCGTCGAGCGCCATGATCCCGCCCTGCGAGAAGCCCGCCAGAGCCACGCGACCGGGCGCTTGCGAAAAGCCGTGCCCATCGATCACATCCCGCAAGGTTGCGTCGAAGGCCGGGCGCGCCGCGACAACGCGCCCGCCGCGGTTCTGCGCAGTCACGCCGGCGACGCTGAACCACTGGTGTCCCCTGCCGGCATCGGAGGCGAAGGGCGCGTCCGGCGCGGCCAGCACGGCGCCCGGCAGCATCTCGCGCCAGATGTCACCCAGATGCATGAGGTCGCCGCCATTGCTGCCCACGCCATGCAGGAGGATGATCAGGCTGTCCCTCATGCCGCCTTGGCCTCGACGGCGGCGAGGCCCGGCAGATCGGGGCCGACAGGCACGATGCCATTGGGGTTGAGCGCCTTGATCGAATAATAGCCGCGCTTGATGTGATCGATGCTGACGGTGTCGCGAATGCCGGGGACGGCCAGCACGGCGCGCAGATAGGCCGAGAGCGCCGGATAGTCGGCCAGTCGCCTGAGATTGCATTTGAACAGGCCGTGATAGGCGGCATCGAAGCGCACCAGCGTCACGAACAGGCGGATATCGGCCTCCGTCAGGCGGGCGCCGAACAGGAAGGGGCCGCCGGCGGTGAGGCGCCGCTCCAGCCGGTCCAGCATGGCGAAGATCCCCCAGAAGGCCTCTTCATAGGCTTCCTGCGTGGTGGCGAAGCCGGCGCGATAGACGCCGTTGTTGAGGCTGGGATAGATCGCCTCGTTCAGGGCGTCGATCTCCGAGCGCAGATTCCCGGGATAGAGATCGATCTCGCCCCGGGCGAGCGCGCCGAACCCGTCATTGAACATGCGCAGGATGTCGGCGGACTCGTTGTTGACGATGGTGCCGCGCTGCTTGTCCCACAGCACCGGCACGGTGGCGCGGCCGGTATAGGTGGGATCGGCGCGGGTGTAGATCTCATGCATATAGGTGGCGCCGTTCACCGTGTCGGGCGTGGCGCCGGGATAGGTGCCGAAGCGCCAGCCCTGCTCGGTGGTGGCCGGCTCGACCACGCTGACGGAGATGACGTCATCGAGGCCCTTGAGTTTGCGCCCGATCAGGGTGCGCGAGGCCCAGGGGCAGATCAGCGCGACATAGAGATGATAGCGCCCCGCCTCGGCCTTGAAGCCGGCCTCGCCCGTGGGCCCGGCGCCGCCGTCGGGCGTGACCCAGTTGCGGAATTTCGAGGCCTGGCGCACGAAGCCGCCCTGCTTGTCGGTCGCCTGCACCGGATGCCAGTCGGCGCTCCATTTTCCGTTGACCAGCATGACTCAGCCTTTGCGGGTGACTACGGAGAACGAGGTTCCCCAGGGATCGTGCAGGGCGAAACCGCCCGCCTTTTCCCTGATGGCAACGCCGGCAGCCTGCACCCGGTTCCGCAGGGCGGCAAGGATCTCTTCATCGGCTGCGATCATCTCCACCTCGGCCAAGCCCGTCGAGGGGAAAGCGCGCTCGCCCGCCCCGCGGCTGTTCCAGATATTGGCGGCGAGATGATGGTGATAACCGCCCGTCGCAAAGAAGCTGGCGCCGGGATAGCGCGCGGTGAGATCGAAACCGAGTACGCCGCCGAAAAAGGCATCCGCCGGCTCGATGGCTCCGACCTGGAGATGCACATGGCCGACGATGCCGCCGGCAGGATAGCCCTGCCAGCGTGTCGTGCCGGCTTCGGCAATCACGTCCTGCACGTCCAGGCGTTCGGTCGACATGGCCACCGTGCCGCCGTCGACGGTCCAGGCGCTGCGCGGGCGGTCGGCATAGACCTCGATGCCGTTGCCTTCGGGATCGGACAGATAGATCGCCTCGCTGACCAGGTGATCCGAAGCACCCTGGAGCGGCAGCCGCGTCTCGACGACATGTTTGAGCCAGCGGCCGAGATCGGCCCGGCTGGGCAACAGGAAGGCCGTATGGAACAGGCCGGCCTCGCGGGGCGAACGCCGCCGGGCCTGTGGGTCGTGGCGCAGTTCCAGCAGGACCGCGTCGCCGGCTCCGAGCCGGCGCAGGCCCGCCTCCGACGACAGGGGCTGCAGGCCGATCGCCTGTTCATAGAAGCGGCTGGCGGCATCGAGGTCGTGCACGGTCAGGCTGACCGTGCCGATGCTGAGGGGTGCGTCACTGGCTGACATGGCATCCTCCTGACGAGGGTGGGTTGACGCGAGGGGTACCGCGTCAGCTGGCGGCGCCGCGCGACGGGGTCGGCCGCAGCGCCAGGGCGCCGTCGCCGATCAAGGCAAGCGCGAGCAGGCCGACGATCCACAGCGCCAGATATTCCCAGCCGCCGTTGGGATTGGTGAAGAAGAACCCGGCCGGGCCGTGCACAGTGGCGATGGCGCCCGCCAGGACGGGAATCAGGGCCAGGGCGGCGAGGCGCGGCCAGACGCCGAGAATGAGCGCGAGGGCCCCGATGACCTCCCAGGCGATGGTCACATAAGCGAGCGCTGGCGGCAAGCCGAGCGATGCGAAGAACTGGGCGGTGCCGGCCGGCGTGAACACGAAGATCTTCAGCCCGGCATGGGCCAGGAAGAGGATGCCGAGCGCCAGGCGCAGCAGGAGGGCGGCATAGGGAGCAGTGCGGGTGTCGAACATGATCGTCTCCGGGGGATAGGATTGCTGCCCGCACACTGCACCATTTCCACCACGGAGATTATCCCGGTACCAGACAGAATATTCCTTCCATATCGGAATTTATATCGAGATCCATGAAGGCTGACCGTCATTGCGCTGAAGCGAAGTAATCCATGGGCATTAGACTCTCCACCTTTAAGCCGCTGGATTGCTTCGCTTCAGCGCGCAATGACGGAGATGGTGCGTCGAACTTTACGCGGATCGGTTTCAGGACCACCCCTGCTCCCAGGGAGGCCTGCCGCGGTAGCGTTCTGCCAGGAAGTCGACGAGGACGCGGATCTTGGTCGCCAGATGGCGGCCGGGCGGATAGAGGGCGTAGGCGCCGAGCGGCCTGTGCTCGAAGCTGCGCAGCAGGGGCTTGAGGCGACCCGCCTGCAGCGCTTCACCGGCCAGGAAGCTCGGGCCACAGGCAATGCCGAGCCCGGCTTCCGCCGCCTTGAAACTGGCCTCTCCGTTCGAGAATTGCAGCCGCCCCCTGACCGCCACCTGCAGCAGCGCGCCATCGGCCTGGAAGCGCCAGCTCAGCGGGTCGCTGAAATTGGTATCGATGATGCATTCGTGCCGCGTCAGCTCCAGCGGATGCAGAGGCTCGCCATGGGCAGCGAGATAGGCGGGCGCCGCCGCTGTCACGATGCGGGTCTCGCAGAGCTTGCGGGCGATCAGGCTGGAATCGCCGGGATTGCCGATGCGGATCGCCATGTCGAAACCTTCATCGACCAGGCTGACCACGCGGTCGGTGAAACCGACATCGAGCTGAATGTCGGGATAGAGCTTGGCGAAGGCGACGAAGGCCGGCGCCAGATGCATGGTGCCGAAGCTGAGGGGCACGGAGAGCTTGATGCGCCCGGCCGCCAGGCCCGAGGCACTGCGGACGGAAGCGTCGAGGGCATCGAATTCCTCCAGGACGGCCTTGATGCGTTCGTAATAGGCACGGCCGATCTCGGTCGGCGACAGGGCCCGCGTGGTGCGCTTGAGCAGTTGCACGCCCAGATCGGCTTCCAGCCGCGACACCAGCTTGGAAGCCTGGCCGGAGCTGGTACCGAGCCGCGCCGCCGCATGGGAGAAGCTGCCGGCCTCCAGCACTGCCACGAACATGCGATCGCATTCGAGCCGTTCCATGCATTGCTTCCGGTCTGGAGCGAATATAGTCAGAATTTACAGAAACCGCTCGAAGATGGAAGAAATGGCCGTCGAACGCAACAATTTCAACTGGGAAAGCGCGAGGGTTGGTTGGTCATGCCCGGGCTTGTCCCCGGCATGACAAAGGTCGAGCTGTTTCAGATTGGGGGTGAGGGATTCAAGCCCCTTCCACCTCCTCGACATCCACGCCGACCCAGAGCCCGATGAAGGCGGAGGGCGTGCCGATGAAGGAGCCCGATATCGGTATGGCCTGGTGCGGCTCCCGCACGGCGGCGATGCGAATCAGCCGGTCGGACGCCACCAGTCCGTTGGTGGGGTCGAACTCGATCCAGCCGATATCGGGCAGATAGACGTCGGCCCAGGCATGGGTTGCTCCCGCTCCCTGCAGCACGGGCGCTCCGGTCTCCGGCGGCGGATCGAACAAATAGCCGGAGACGAAGCGCGCGCCGAAGCCGAGCAGCCGGGCCGCGGCGATGAACAGGGCCGCGAAGTCGCGGCAGGCGCCGCTGCGGTTCGCGAAGGTGAAGGCCGGGTCCTGGGTCGACTGCTCGAAACGCGTGACATAGGCAAACTCGCCATGGATCTCCTGGCACAGGCCGGTGAGCAGATCCCGTGCCCCGCCCGGATGGCGCCTGGGGGCGCCGGCGATCCAGAGCCTGAGATCGTCGGGATAGTCGGCGGCCGAGGCGAGCATGGCGGCACCGAGATCGATGGTCTCGTCGGCCGAATAGGTCACGGGAAAGGGTGCCTCCCCGCCGGTCAAATGGGCGGTCGGCACGGCCGAGGCGAAGCGCTCGATCTCGAGCCGGCTCTCGATCGACAATTCGCTGGCCTGCCCGGTGAACACGCCTGTACAGACCTCGTTGCCGAACACATCATAGGTCCAGACGAATTCGGCCGGCAGCGAGGTGGTGAGGGTGGCCGAGATCAGCCGCATCTCGTGGCTGTCGCGCGGGCGCAGCATCATGCGGTGCGGCCCAAAGCTGACCGATTCGGCATAGCGATAGGTCGTGCGATGGCTGACGATCAGGCGTTTCAAGGCACGAACTCCCTTCAGGCAGCAGATTCGTTCCGGTCCGGATGGACGATACGAAAAAATAGGGTAAGACCGAACGAGCCGGCGACTGGGAAACTCTTGCCGGGCGATCGAGTTTCATGATCTGGCGAATTCGCCGCGAATCATAAAGACACTCGAGCCAATCCGTTGGATTGGCTTGGAAACAAGGAGTGACGATGGCAGGGCCGCCGGGCATCAGGGCACGATCGCAGGGTTTCGCCGATATTTTCGACCGCTCCACCGGGGGCGCCCTTACACCGCTCAACGTGGTGATCGAGCGCGTGCTGAGCCCGGTTCGGGCGATGATCGAGGGGCGCGAGACCCTGATGTTCGGTACCAACTCCTATCTCGGCCTCAATTTCGATCCCGCCTGCATCGAGGCCGCCGGCGCCGCGCTGGCGAGCTTCGGCACCGGCTCCACCGCCTCGCGCGTCGCCAGCGGCAATCAGGCCCTGCATGTCGAGCTCGAAAAGGCCATCGCCGAGCTCTATGGCCGGCGCGACGCCGTGGTGTTCTCCACCGGCTTCATGGCCAATCTCGGCGCGATCGGCGGGCTGGTGCGCGAGGGCGACGCCGCGGTTCTCGATGCCCACTGCCATGCCTCGATCTTCGATGCCTGCAGGCTCTCGGGCGCGAAGATCCTCACCTTCAAGCACAATGACGCCGCCGATCTCGCCCGGGTCATTGCGGAAAGCGGCATCGCGGCCAGCCGCACGCTCGTCATCGTCGAGGGCCTCTACAGCGTGCTCGGCGATGTCGCCAGCCTTGAGGCGATCAGCACCGTGACCTCGCAAACCGGCGCCGTGCTGCTGGTCGACGAGGCCCATTCGCTCGGGCTCTACGGCGCCAGAGGGCGCGGCGTCGCCGAAGCCCAGGGCGTGGAGGACAAGGTCGACGTGATCGTCGGCACCTTCTCCAAGAGCGTCGGCGTGGTCGGCGGCTATTGCGTCACCAGCGATCCGGCCTTTCGGACCCTGCGCTTTGCCGCGCGCAGCTATCTCTACACCGCTTCCCTGCCGCCGCCGGTGGTGGCCGCCGCGCGGCAGGCGCTGTCGATCATCGCGGGCGACAGCGAGCGCCGCGCCGCCGTGTCCGCCCATGCCGAGACGCTGCATCGCGGCCTGACCGGCCTCGGCCTGCCGCCTTTGGCCCCGCCCGGCCCGGTCGGCGCCGTGCGCATGCCGGGCATCAAGGCCGGGCTGGATACCTGGACCGCCCTGCTCCGCGCCGGGCTCTACGTCAACATGCTGATCCCGCCGGCCACGCCCAATGGCGAGGTGGTGCTGCGCTATTCGGTCTCCGCCGCCCACGGCGCCGCCGATATCGAGGCCGCCCTCGACATCATCGCCGCGGCCGGCCGCCAGACCGGCGTGCTCAGGCCGGCGGCTTAGCGCACGGCGTGTTCGCCCCATGAATCAGCCCGACCGGGCGGCCAGCCCCGACGCGTCTCCCCCGCCGTCCCCTTCGGCGGATCGCAAGCTTCCCGCCGGCATCTGGGCGCTCGGCTTCGTCTCCATGCTGATGGACGTCTCCTCGGAGATGATCCATGCCCTGCTGCCGGTCTATATGGTCGCCGTCCTCGGCACCTCCACCTTAGCCGTCGGCATCATCGAGGGCATTGCCGAGGCGACGGCCTCGATCACCAAGGTGTTTTCGGGTGCGCTCAGCGACTGGCTCGGCAAGCGCAAGCTCCTGGCGGCGATCGGCTACGGCCTCGCCGCCTGCACCAAGCCGATATTCCCGCTCGCCGCCTCGCTCGACTGGCTCGTAGCCGCCCGTTTCATCGACAGGCTCGGCAAGGGCATCCGCGGGGCGCCGCGCGATGCGCTGGTCGCCGATCTCGCGCCGCCGCATCTGCGCGGGGCGGCCTTCGGCCTCAGGCAATCCCTCGACACCATCGGGGCTTTCGCCGGCCCGCTCATCGCCATCGGCCTGATGTGGCTGACGGCGGACCATTTCCAGGCCGTGTTCTGGATCGCCGTCATCCCGGCCTTCGCCGCCGTCGCCCTGATCCTGGTCTTCGTCGAGGAACCGCCGCGGCCGCAGGCGCTCCGGCGCGTGCGCATGCCGCTCCGCCGCGACGAGCTCGCCCGCCTGGGCGCGACCTATTGGTGGGTCGTGGCGGTCGCGGCGGTCTTCACCCTGGCCCGTTTTTCCGAAGCCTTCCTGATCCTGAAGGCCCAGTCGATCGGCCTGCCCCTCGCCCTGGTCCCCGTCGTGCTGGTGGTGATGAGCCTGACCTATTCGCTCTCGGCCTATCCCGTCGGCATCCTGGCCGACCGCATGGACCGCGTCCTCCTGCTCATCCTCGGCCTCGTCCTGCTGATCGTCGCCGATATCGTGCTCGCCCTCGCCCCCGGTATCATCGGTGTCGGCATCGGCGTGGCGCTGTGGGGCCTGCATATGGGCTTCACCCAGGGGCTGCTCGCCGCCCTGATCGCCACGGCGGCCCCGGCCGAGCTGCGCGGGACGGCCTTCGGCGTCTACAATCTCGTCACCGGCCTCGCCTTGCTGGCGGCAAGCGTGCTGGCGGGCCTGCTCTGGGACATGACCGGGCCGGGCGGCACCTTCTTCGCCGGCGCCGGCTTCTCCGCCCTCGCCATGGCCGGCCTGTTCGGGATCCGGGGGCGGCTCAGAGCGCCCTGAGGCACGAACTCAAACCACCTTCGGCGCCGGGGTGGACTTGGGGGTGCGCACGAATTCGCTGCGCTTCCTGAAGATCACTTCGCGCTGGGCCGGCCCTATCGCCGCGCCGATCCGGAAGAGATCGCGGGAAACCTGCACGAATTCGCGCACGAAGTCGGAAAGACGGGTTTGCCCGGGCCGCAGCGACAGATTGCCGGCCCTGAGAAACACGAAGAGGGCGATATAGCCGATCAGGAGCTGGCCGACGAGGATGCCGGCCAGTTCCCAGCGCAGCGGCGCTCCGAGCACGATCGCGCCGATGCCGGCCGGCAAGGCCACGGCCCAGGCCAGGCCCGACCACCACACCCCCAGATGCATCGCCGCCTTCAGGCGATCGGCGAGCGAGAGCGAACCGTCGGCGAGGATCGGGCAGAGCAGGCGCAGCATCACCTCGCCGAAGCCCTTGGTCCAGCGCTGCTGTTGAACCATCCAGGCCTTCATCGTCTCCGGGAGCTCGCCGGGCACCGGCACGCTCATCAGGAAGGAGCCGCGCCGGCCGATGCGCCAGGCCCGGTAGGACAAATCGAGATCCTCGGCGAGCGTGCCGCCGCGCCAGCCGCCCGCCGCCTCGATGGCCTCGCGGCGCCAGACGCCGCAGGTGCCGTTGAACGGCAGGGGATGGCCGGCCCAGCAGCGCGTGCCCTGTTCGATGGCGAGATGCGCGTCGAGCAGCACCGCCTGGGTGCGCGTCAGCGGATTGGCGTCCCGGTTCATGTAATCGAAACGGGCCTGGATGAAGGCAAGCTGCGGATCCGCCAGCAGGCAGGTCATGGTCTTCTTGAGGAAGTCGGGATCGGGGACGTAATCGACGTCGAGAATGGCGAAAAAGCCGTGCGGCGTCAGCGTCATGGCATTGGCGAGCGCGCCGGCCTTGTACTCGCTGCGATCCTTGCGATGGATCAGCACCACGTCGAAGCCCTGTGCCCGGCGCCGCGCCACCTCCTCATTGGCGAAGATGGTGGAACCGTCGGTGGAATCGTCGAGGATCTGGATATGCAGGCGCTCGCGCGGCCAGTCGAGGGCGGTGGCGGCATCGAGCGCACGGGCAACCATGGCGCCTTCGTTATAGGTGGGGATCTGCACCACCACATCCGGCAGTTCGGCTTCGGTGGGCAGGCCATGCGCCAGCAGTCGGCGCTCGGCCTCCATGCCGGCCTTGCGCAGGCGCCAATGCTTGAAGACGAGATAGAAGGTCGCCAGGGTCGAGCCGAAGGTGACCGTCCAGCCGAACAACGATACCACGGCCAATATCACCGCCAGCCAGCCGGCGATCGCCCAGAAACTCTCCCACAAACCCGTCAAACTCCGTCTCTCAGCCCCACACTCGCTTACAGCCTGTCATCGGTCACCACGCTTGGGCGTGCGCACGAAATCGTGTCGGCCCGCAAAGGGAGCGGCGATCACACCCACCGAATTGGCCAAAGCCAAAAAGATGAGCAGGACCGGAATTGCGATCAGGGTTGCCCCGTAGCGGAAGATACCACCCCGGCGCAAGCGCAGAAATGGCGGCAGGGTGATGAGGATGGCGGAAGTCGCGGCATAAAGGGCGGCGGCCGCCGCCAGAAGGGCATGCCCGCTGCCGAAGCCGCGCAGCAGGCCGTCGAGCACGAAGGCGCCGGCCGCCAGCACGAGGCAGGGCAGGCCGAGCTGCAGGCCGAGCAGCAGGCTGGTGCCGAACTTGGCACCCAGGGTCCACTTGGAGCCCCAGACGAGCGGCAGCCCCTTGCGCGCGACCTGGACGAAGCCGGTCGACCAGCGCGCCTGCTGCACGCGCCAGCTGGCAAGGTCGGCCGGCGCTTCGCAACTCAGTGGCGCCTCCAGCACGAGCTGGCCGTGCCAGCTGGCGGCATAGGTTCGCAAGGTCAGGTCGAGATCCTCGGCCAGCGTATCGGCGGACCAGCCGCCGGCCGCCTCGATGGCGGCACGGCGCCAGACCGCGCCGGTGCCGTTGAACTGGAACATGTCGCCGCCGGCCTGCCGGCCGGCCTGCTCGGCGAGGAAATGCGTGTCGACCGAGAATTGCTGGCCCGAGGTCATCCAGTTCTGGTCGCGATTGCCGAATTCGAAGCGGAACTGCACGAAGGCGGCCCGCCGATCGGCGGCCAACACCGCCGCTGCCTGCCGCAGCCAATCGGAAGGCGCCCTGAAATCGGCATCGAGGATGGCGATCAGCGGGGCATCGCAGCGCCTCATGCCTTCGGCGAGGGCGCCGGCCTTGAAGCCGTCCCGGCTCGGACGCCTGACCTGCTGCACCACCGGGCCGCCGGGCGGCAGCCGGGCGATGGCGGCGGCGGCAAGGGCAGCTGTCTCGTCGGTGGAATCGTCGAGGAGCTGGATGGTCAGCCGGTCGGCCGGCCAGTCGAGAGCCAGGGCCGAAGCCAGCGCGCCCTCGACGGAGCCGGCCTCGTTGTAGACGGGGATCTGCAGGAGGATAGGCACGGGCTCGGCGTGCTGCCGCATCGGGGGCGTCCGGTAGCGGCGGGCGCGCCAGGCAAGGCGCAGATGCTGGCCGAGCAGGACGACAAGGAAAAGGCCGGCGACAAGGCCGATCGCATCGATGACGAGCAGCATCAGCCCCGCCCCGCCAGCGCGATCGTGGCCGTGCCCCAGGAAAGGCGCCGCGCCAGCAAGGCGTTCAGCCACAGCGCCGGCATCATCGCCTCCCTGGCGAGCACGGCGAGCGGCATGGCCGGGGAAAGCGGCCAGCCCTTGCGCCAGGCGAGCCAGCATTCGGCCGCGGGCCAGATCAGCAGCGTGAGCAGGAGGAGCGGCATACCGGGCAGGCCGAGGAAGGCGGCACCGGCAAGCGCCGCGAGGCAGGCGGCAGGCAGGCCGATCAGAGGCTCGGCGGCAAAGGCCAGAGGCTCTTCGAGCCGCCGGCAGATCGCCCAGCGCAGATGCCGCCGCCAGATCTCGGCGGGCCGGCGGGCGCCGAGGTCCTGGTCGACGGTCGCGCCGGCGAAGACCGGGCGCAGGCCCCTGTTCCTCAGGAGCTTTGCCAAGGCGTGGTCGTCGGCAACGGCGTCGAGGATCGCCCGCAGGCCGCCGGCGGCCGCGAGATCGCCGCGCCGCAGCAGCATGGCCGCGCCGATGCCGGCCCCGCCCCCGAGCGCGGAGAGCGCCAGCAGCAGCCGCCCGCCATAGGTGTTGACGAGGCTGGCCTCCAGCATGGCCGCAAAATTGCCGGGCGCCCGCGCCACCGGCACGGCACAGACCAGCCCGACGCCCGGCACCAGGCTCGCCATCATCGCGGTCGGAGCGCTGGGCGGCAGAATGGTGGCGGCATCCTTGATCAGCAGGAGGTCATGGGCCGCCGCCTCGACCGGCTCGATCAGATTGGCGATCTTCGGATTGGCGCCGGGAATGGGCGTGGTGAAGAGCAGCGAGGCGCGCAACCGCTCCATACCCTCCCCTGGAGAGGGAGGATAGGAGGCCGCCCCGCATCCTGCTTCACGGCTCACCGAGAAAAGGATCTCGAGGCCAGGGTGATCCAGATCACCGAGCCGGCGGTTCGCCTCGTTCTGTGCTTCATCGGCGCGCCGGAGCGGCACCAGCACGGAAAAGGGCTCTTGCGTCCGGGAACCGGCACGGCGGGCGGCGAGCGCCGGCTGGATCGAGGCAAGCAGGGCCGAGCCGAGGAGCAGGAGGATGAGGCCGGCCCACCACAGGGCGGCCAGGCCCGTGAGCAAGGTCATGGCCCGCCCACCTCCTTTTCGTGCGTCAGCGGCACATCGACACCGGGGCGATCGAGCAGCCAGTCGCCGAAACGGGCGGGCATCAAAGTGAGCAGGCGCATCCCGGCATAGAGGATGAAGGGGAAGGCGATCACCGGCTTGCCGCGGTCGAGCCCGCGACGGATGATGCCGGCGGCCCTCGCGGCGCTGATCTTCAGGGGTTGCGGTGCGACCAGATCCCGGTTGAGCGGTGTGGTGACGAAGCCGGGCGCGACCAGGCTGACCGCGATGCCTTCCCGCCTCAGCGCCGGCCGGATACCTTCGGCATAGGCATGAACCGCAGCCTTGGCCATGGAATAGGCCGGCGAGGAGGGAAAGCCGCGCAGGCCGGCGAGTGAGCCGACCAGGGCGACATGGCCGCGGCGACGGGGACGCATGGCCTCGAGAGCCGGCTCGATGGTGTTGACGGCCCCCATCAGG
The DNA here is from genome assembly GCF_017813775.1 of Labrys sp. LIt4. NCBI lineage: Bacteria > Pseudomonadati > Pseudomonadota > Alphaproteobacteria > Hyphomicrobiales > Xanthobacteraceae > Labrys > Labrys sp. LIt4. Next base: position 131,281 of record NZ_JAGIPY010000011.1, on the reverse strand, counting down.
TCGACGGCGAGCACGGCGCGCATCGCCTCGCCGGGATCGAGCGGCCGAAGAGCACTGGTGCCCGAGACGATGCCGGCGCAGGCGATGGCCAGGTCGATCGGCGTCTCGCCGTCCCGGGCCGCGATCCAGCCGGCAAGCGCCTGGCGATCGCGGACATCGATCCGGCCGGCGACGACCGTGGCGCCACGGGCCCGGCAGAGCCCGGCAATGTCCGCCAGCCGCGCCTCATCCCGACCGACGAGAAGAAGACAATGTTCGCGCGCGGCATATTCGAGGGCGAGGGCCCTGCCAATGCCGCTGCTGGCTCCGGTGATCAGCACGGTCCGGCGGCTCATCACCCACCCTCCATCGCGCGCGACAAGGTCGCTTCAGCCATGCAGGCGAGCACGCCGTTCCCCGTCTTGACGAAGAGGCGCAGCACGGCCGGCCCGCCGTCTTCGTGGCGCTTGACCGTCCGCCCTGATATCTCGACGCTCGCCCCGACGGGCACCGGGGCCATGAAGCGGGTCGACAGGCCGGCGATGGTCGCCTCGGGCAGAAAGCGCCGCACCGCCTCGTGCAGATAGGCAACCAGCAGCATGCCGTGCACTGGCGCGGCCTGGAGGCCGATGGTGCGGGCAATGGCCGCGCTGACATGCAGCGGATTGGTATCACCGGAGGCGCGGGCGAACGCCTCGACCGTGGCCGGGCCGATCGGGCCGATGACGAGGGGCGGCATCACGGCACTCATTGCGCCAGCTCCGGCTGGAACAACCGATAGGTCGCGGCGAAATCGGCGATGACCTCGCCATCCGAGCCTTCGATATGCGCCTCGATCTGCACATCGTCGGGCAGGGCGGCATCCGCCTGGCGGGTGATCACGAAGCGGATCTCCTCGCCGATGCGCAAAGCGCGCCGATAGCTGAAACGCTGGGCGATCAGCACGGGAATGAGATGCTCCTCGCCGGCAAGATCCTCGAAGGCAGCCTTGGCGGCCGGGTGCCACAGCCAGATCGCCGGGAAGGTCGCGGGAACCTCGTCGCCGTCACGCGCCATTCCTTCGCCCGTCATGCCGTCGAAGGCAGTCGCCTCGCGATAGCGCCGCACGGCATCCGCCTCGACCCGGGCGGCGATGGGTCCGATCCGCAGAGGCGGCGGCGCGCTCATGCCTGTCCGACGATCAGCACCGCATTGATGCCGCCAAATGCGAAGGAATTCGTCATGGCATGGCGCATCGTCACCGCCCTCTTCTGCCCTGGCACGCAATCAAGATCGCATCGGGGATCGGGCGTTGTCCAGTTGAGGGTCGGTGGCACCACGCCTTCGCGCAGGGCCATCACCGTGATCGCCAGCTCGATGGCGCCGCCCGCGCCCAGGGCGTGGCCATGCACCGGCTTGGTGGAAGAGACGGGCAGGCCGGGCAGATGCCCGCCGAAAACAGCGGCAAGAGCGGCGGCTTCGGTGGCGTCGTTGGCGAGCGTGCCGGTGCCATGGGCGTTGACATAGCCGATCGCCTCCGGCTCCAGACCGGCATCCTCGAGGGCCTGGCGCATGGCCGAGGCCGCGCCGCCGGCATCCGGGCGCACAATGTCGCCGGCATCGCTGGACGTGCCGTAGCCGCACAGTTCGGCCAGCGGCGCCGCCCCCCTGGACCGGGCACTCTCCTCGCTCTCCAGCACGAATATCGCGGCGCCTTCCCCGAGTACCATGCCGTTGCGGTCCTTGGAGAAGGGACGGCAGGCATTGGGCGAGAGCACGCGCAGGGCTTCCCAGCCCTTCATCCCCGAGGCGGTGATGCAGGCCTCGGCTCCGCCGACCACGGCCCGGTCGACCAGGCCGGCGCGGATGAAATGGGCGCCGAGGCCGATGGCCTGCGTGCCGGAGGCGCAGGCGCTGGCCACCGCAAAGGACGGGCCCCGCGCGCCATGGCGGGCACTCAGCTGCGAAGCGGCACCATTCGGCATCAGGCGCGGCACGCTCCAGGGATCGAGGCGCTGGCCGGTGACATAGGCGTTGTGGATGCCGATCTCGATGGTCTCACCCCCGCCGATGCCGGTGCCGACGATGGTGGCCGTGCGTTCGCCCTGCCGGTCGCCGCGGGCAAAGCCGGCCTGGGCCAGGGCCTCGTCGCCGGCGACGATGGCGAGCTGGGTGAAACGGTCGCAAAAGGCCAGCACGTCGGGCTCGATATGGGCGGCCGGGTCGAAACCGCGCAACTGGCCGGCGATGCGGATATTGTGGCGCAGTTCCCGTGCCACCTCGAGTGGGCCGATGGCGCTCCGGCCCTCGCGGGCGGCCTCCCACAGCGCCGGCACGCCCAGCCCCGCCGCCGTCGCCGCTCCCATGCCGGTAATGTAGACGCGTGTTCTACTCAAACCAGAGCCCGTTCCAGAGCGTTTTCCAGAGAAGCCGACAGACTTTTCGACTAGGAAAACGCGTCAAAACAAAGAGTTAAACAGAAAGTCCGATTCGGGAAAATCGCGGTTTGTCCTAGGATTTCTCGCTGGCGATGCGTGCCAGCACGCCGTCGATGAAGGATTTGAGATCCTTGGCTTCGGCGATCGAACCGTCCATCGGAATATAGACGTCGAACTTCTCCTCCACCGCCGTGAGGATCATCACGATGTCGATGGATTTGAGGCCGAGCGTCTCGAAGGTGGCATCCGGCGTGACCTTCTCGCGATCCACCATGCCCTCGGATACGATCAGGTTGACGACCTCGTCATAGACACGCTGCGGATCGGACAGGATGTTATCTTGGGTATGGGTCGACATCTTCTTCCTGGACACGTCCCTTGAGCAAAACGCGTTCTAGCTAACCGCTCGATTGCTCAAGCTTTTTGTTTCAACGCGTCTTGCGATTCTTGGCAATGCCGTCAAACCACAAAACGCTACGGGCCTAATGGGACTGAATCGATGCTTCAAAGACGCCGAAACGGCGTGTCGACCGGGCCCCAAGCCATTCAACTACGCTCGTCATGGCATAGTTGTCGTCAAGAATCCAACCGCATTCCAAATCTTGCACACCGGTGATGGCCGCCCGGCGCATCAATTCGTCCACCAGGATGAGCGCGACACTGGCGCCGGAGACCGAGCCGACGAGGCGCGGCGCCACCCCGAACAGCACGGCGCGGCCGCCGGTGAACCGCCGCGTCAGGCCGCGCCAGGCCAGTTTCAGCCAGCCGAGCGGGGACGGCGCCCCACCGAGGTCGCCGGTGATCTCGAAGATGTTGGGCAGGAAGAGGGCGAAGCCGAGCAACTCGCCGTTTCGTTCGACGAAGACGCCGTAATCGGCCTTGAGCAGGGGTTTGAACGCCTTGATCATCGCCGCCATTTCGGCTTGCGAGACCGGCACGAACCCCCAATTGGCGGCCCAGGAGCCGTTGAACAACAGGCGCCCGAGCTCGGCATCCTCGGCCAGCCGGTCCATGCGCATGGCGCGGATGTCGAACCCCTTGCGGCGACGCTCCATGCCGAGCTTTTCGAGCCGCTCGGCAAGATCGCTGCGGCGCCGGTCGAAGCCGTAGGAGTGCAGCGTCTTCACCAGCTTGAGCCCCGCCGCTTCCAGATGGCCGCGCAGATAAGGCGGGTGCCAGGGCATCAGCACCATGGCGGGTGCGGTGAAACCATCGATCAGCAGGCCTGATTCGGCATTGATCGACAGCGTGAAGGGGCCGCGCATCACCGTCCTGCCCTTGCCGGCGAGATGAGCGGCGGCGGTCCGCACCAGTTCGACGACCACCTCCTCATCATCCACCGCGTCGAGACAGCCGAAAAAGCCGATGCCTTCATGCTGGGCGCCCGTAGCGAGATGATCGATCTGCGCGGAGATGCGGCCGACGGCCCTGCCCTCCCCGTCATAGGCAAGCCAGTACGCCGCCTCGCCATGGGTCCAGAAGGCGCTCCTGGCGGGGTCGATCAACTGGGCCCGATCATGATCGAGCGGCGCGACATAATCGCTGAACTCGGCATAGATCCGTCGCGGCAAAGCGAGGAACTGCCGGAGTTCGCGCTTGGAGGAAACGGGGCGGACGCTGACGGGCATGCCGCCCTTCTGTCAAGTTCGCGCCGGAAAGGCAACGGGGGGCGGAGCTTCGGACCCGCCTGGAACCGCGCCGCCCGCCGGAAAGGCCAAGCCGATCCGAAGACCTGCCCCCGGCGCCTCTTGTTCCGCCTCCGCCCTTTGGGTATGGCATGCCCTCATGGAAACCCAGCCCCTGCTGCAGCCCTTTGCCGATATCTGGCGCCAGCGCGAACTGTTTCGCGCCATCCTGACCCGCGAATTGCAGGTGCGCTTTCGCGGCTCCGTGTTCGGCTGGGCCTGGGCCGTGCTGGCGCCCCTGGTGATGCTGTCGATCTACACGCTGGTCTTCTCGGGCGCGCTCAAGGTGGGCGCCGCCCAGGACAGCGGCGGGCGCTTCGGCTATGCCTTCTCGATCTTCGTCGGCCTGGTCGTCTTCAATTTTTTCGCCGAGATCGCCTATCGCGCCCCGCTCCTGCTGGCCGAGCACAAGCACATCATCCGCCGTTCGATCTTCCCGCCCCAGATCCTGGCCTGGATCGCGGTGGCGCGCGGCGGCGTCTATATGCTGATCGCGCTCGCCGTGCTGCTGACCGGGCAGATCCTGATCGACCAGTCGATCCACTGGTCCTGGCTGGCGCTGCCCTTCATTCTACTGCCGCTCGGCCTCGCCTTGCTCGGTATCGTCTGGATCCTCTCCACCATCGGCGCGCTGACCAGCGATCTCAACCACCTGATCATCTCGATCATTCCGGTGGCGATGTTCGCCACGCCCGTCTTCTACGAAGCCTCGAATGTGCCGGAAGGCTGGCGCTGGCTGCTCTATCTCAATCCCCTGACCGGCATCATCGAGATGATGCGCACCGCCATCCTGCGCGGCAATTGGCCCGATGGCCTGCTCTACCTGACCTGCCTCGCCGCCTCGCTTGCGGTATTCTATGCTGGCCGGACCCTGTTCATGCGAAAGAAGACGATCCTTGTCGATATCATCTGAACAGACGCTCGCCCAAGATCTCGTCCACGATCTCGTCCAGGACCTCGCAGTCGAGTGCCGCGATCTCGGCAAGGCGTATCAGTTCTACCGCCGCCCGATCGACCAGGTGAAGCAGGTGCTGCTTGGCGGCAAGAGGCGCTACTACGACGAATATTGGGCGCTCAAGGAGATCGGCTTCGCCATTCCCAAGGGCGCCGCGGTCGGCATCGTCGGGCGCAACGGCTCGGGCAAATCGACCCTTCTGCAGATCCTGTGCGGCATCACCGCTCCCACTGTCGGCACGCTCACCGTCAAGGGGCGCATCGCCCCGGTGCTGGCGCTGGGCGCCGCCTTCGACTACGAACTGACGGGCCGCGAGAACTGCTATCTCTCGGGCGCCATTCTCGGCCTCAAGCGTGCGCAGGTCGCCGAGAGGCTGCCCGCCATCCAGGAACTCTGCGGCCTCGGCGATTTCTTCGAGCAACCGGTGAAGCTCTATTCCAGCGGCATGGGCGCCCGCCTTGCCTTCGCCATCTGCGCGCATGCCGACGGGGACGTGCTGATCGTCGACGAGGCCCTCGCCGTGGGGGACGATGCCTTCCGCGAGCGCTGCCGCACCCTGATCCGCGCCTTCCGCCAGCGCGGCACCATCCTGTTCGTCTCCCATGATCTCGACCAGGTGGCGGAGCTGTGCGAACGCACGATCTGGATCGACCGCGGCCGCCTCAGGGCCGATGGCGAGACGCATGCCGTCATCCGCGACTATCGCAAGGCGCTGGCCGAGGAGGCCGACGATCCCAACCGCTTCGCCTTCATGACCTGAGGCGAATAGCAGGGAGGTGGAGGCATACTCCGCCCGCTTCGGAATCCGAAAAACGTTTGCGCTGCCCCTCACCCTTCCCCTCTCCCCGCAAGAGGCGGGGCGAGGGGAAGGGTGAGGGGCAGCGCAACCTAAATTGAAGAGCCCGCCTTCTCTATGACCGCCAGAACCATCGCCTGGCCGGTTTGGCCGGCTTGCCGGGTTCGAGCAGAAAATTGGTGAGCTTGGGATAAGTCTGGCCGGACCACAGGACCGCATAGTTCCATTCCCGGACGAGACGGCGAAACTGGGCCTCGTTGGCCTCGGTGACCTCGACGAACAGGATCGGGCGGCAACGCTGTATGGTGGCTTCAAGCCCGCCCAGCACCTTCAACTCCATGCCCTCGACATCGATCTTGATGAAATCGAAGTCATGCCCGGCGAAGATATCGTCCCCCCTGGCGATCTGCACCGGGCCTTCGTCGGCCTGCCGGATCACCGTGCCGCCCGTATTGTGCTTGCTGTGGGTGAAGGTCTGCCCGGCGCCGGCCTGATCGCTCAAGGCAATGCCGAGATAGGAGAGGTCGACATTGGTCAGCCGGTTCAAGGCGCAATTGATGCGCAGGCAGGCCGCGGCCCCCGGTTGCGGCTCGATCGGGACGATCATGCGGGCGTCGGCGAATTTGCCGAGGAAGACCGTGTGGTTGCCGAGATGCGCGCCGACATCGAGGATGCCGGCATTGTCAGGAAGGCGCGCTCGAATGCGTTCGAGTTCCTCGGCTTCGTAGAATTGTCCGCTGGCATGGAAGGCCTGCACCGAATCAGCCTCGTCATTGACGAGGAAGCTCACGCGCTCGGCCTTGTAATCGAACGATATCACGCTGCCGTCGACACGGCTGATGAGATTGGGCCTGACATCAAGCCGATCATCCAAAGCGACATCGATCGAATCGAGCCAGAAATTGGGATAACGGTTGTCGAAGGATTCCGACTTCTCCCAATCGGGCAGGGCGTTGCCCGCCAGCAGGCCATGATGCCGGAATTCCACTTCGACGACGTCGCTGCCCCGGGTTTGTGCCTCGAAGCGTATCCTCCGCCGGCCAGCGCCCTCGAAGTCGTAGGAGCCGATCTCGCTATTGTCGACGACCACGCCGAAGCCCGGCTGCTCCGACAACTGCTTACGCCGCTCGCTGACACCGATCGGCCTCAGTTCGATATCGAAGGTCAGCTTCGTCGGTGCCTTCAGCCCGAGTTTCAGCTGGATCAGCGAGGTGTATCCCTCCGTCACGGGCCGCCCGTTCTGAAGCGAAAAGCCGCGTGCCAGGAATGGCGGCGGTTCATTGAGCTTTCCCTGGAAGTCGATTCTAACAGGGAGCTTGAAATTTTCCTCGATGCGATCGAATCGGCGCGCGGGGAACTTCTGTACATTGTAGCGCTGAAGCCACCAATCATCGCCTTCCATGTTGAAGGCGGGGCTGGCGCTCCGCTGAAAATAGGCCGTCGCTCCGGCGAGCCCCTGCGGGTGGAAGCCGTCGTCCTGCATCAGGAATCGATAGAGATTGTTGATCGTCGGGATGTGGATGTCGTCGAGGATCAGGATGCCGCCGACCTTGAGGCGCTGGTAGAAGGCAAAATACTCCAATTCCGGAAACGGATAGCCGTGGGGGCCATCGATCAGGACGATGTCGACGTCATGCTGAAGCGGGTTGCTGAAAATCGTCCGCTGCGTCGGCCCGAAGATCCAGTTCACATTCTTCTTCTGTCCCGGAAATCCGAGCGCGAAATTGACGCTCGAATTCTCCTCGGCCCTGTCGTCGTAACAATAGGCGGTGTGCTCTTGCGCGTAATGGGAGAACAATATCGTGGAGGCACCGCAACCCGTTTCGACGGAGCGTAGCGGCTGCCCTTTGAAGTGATCCTTCAGATAATATTCCATACGCTCGAGCGGCCACGTCGTAAGGGTACCGGCTCGGTGGGCGCCGCCGCGCTTGTTCTGGTAGCGGACAATGTCGTGTACGAGATTGGGCATGGGATCCCGACCCTACGCGACCGGCGCCGGCCTGATCAATGCCGGAATACGAAGCGTTTCGCGATTTGACGGGATCGCCGGGCCAACCGCCTGCCCGATCAGGATGCGCGCCGCCGCTGCGGTTCGACATAGGTGGAGAAGATATGGTCCCAGAACGAGGTGACCACGCCGTAATTGCCTTCCTCGCCGCGATAATGATGCACCATATGCGCCAAGCGCAGGCGATAGAGCAGACTGCCCGGCTGCGGCGACCAGTGATGGGAGGCGTGATGCACCAGCATATAGGCGACATAGCCGAGCAGGATGCCGCTGGTAAAGCCGCCGGCAAAGGCCTGGCTGGCGAAATAGAGCGGCAAGTAGAACACCAGGAAAATCACGCCGACGCTCAAGAAAGACGGCGCTCCGATCATGCCCTTGGGCTCTTGATGATGGGCATCGTGCATGCGGTCGAAGAAGGGTACCGCGTGATAAACCCAGCGATGCACGGCATATTCCACGAAAGTCCAGCCGATGCAGCCCAGCACGAATGCCATCGCCCAGATGCCGGCGGCGGTGGCGTCATGCTGCAGAAGAGTCAAGAGAAGCAGGCCGAAGGCCGCAGCAGGGCAGAGTACAAAATCGCCAAAATAGAGAATTTTGTTCAAACGCATGCGCTTCACCATTCGATGCACTTTGGAAGCTAGAGCATATTTCTCCGCGATTGCGACAGTTTGAGGACAAAGTGCTGCGTCCTAGCAGCGCGCTCGGCCCTCTCTCGTCGCGGGTCAACAAAGCAAAAATCATGCCTCTCTATGAGGCGGCCTCCAGCCTGTGCGGCTCAAGCTCGATTCGCCGCAGCGGCCCCAGGCCGGCCGGCTCGCGATGCGCCACCACGACGAAGCTGGTCTGCGGCAGCGCGCCCCGCAGCGCCGAGAACAATTGCGCCTCGGCGGCGGCGTCGAGGGCGCTGGTCGGCTCGTCCAGCACGGCCCAGTCCGGCCGCGACAGGATCAGCCGGGCCAGAGCCAGGCGCTGCTGCTCGCCGCCGGAAAGGCCGAGCGGCGGCTCGCCATCGTCGAGACCCGGCAGCCGATGCTCGAGGCCGACAAGTTCGAGCGCCTCGGCATAGGCTTGCCGCGGCAGTGCCCCGGGATCTTGCGGATAGGCGAGGATGGTACGCAGATCCGCTAGAGGCAGATAGACCGCCTGCGGCAGGAAGGCGATCCGCCTGCCGGCCGGCAGGGTTACCCGTCCCTCGCCATGCGGCCACAGGCCGGCCATCGCCTTGATCAGGGTGCTCTTGCCGAGGCCAGACGCGCCGGCCAGCCAGGCATTCTCGCCCCTCTCCAATCTCATATCCGACAGGATGTTGAGGGGACGGCCTTCGGGCGTGGCCAAGGCGAGGCCCCGGATGGAAAGATGATCGAGCCCGCTCCTGCCGGTCCGGACGCCCTCGCGCTCCGCGGCCCGGCCGAGGGCATCGAGGAAGCCGTCGAGACGGCGGATGGCGGCGGCGAGTTCAGCCAGGTCGCGGTAGGAGAAGATGAACCAGGACAGGGTGGTGACCACGTTCTGGAAGGCGGAAGCGAGCTTCATCAGCCCGCCCAGTGCGACATGCCCGGCAAGATAGGCCGGCAGGGCCAGGAACAAGGGAATGCGCAGCACGGTGGTGTGATAGGGCCGGGTGAAGCAGCCGAGGATGAGATCGCGGTTCATCAAGGCCCGCCAATTGCCCATGATGGCGCCAAAGCGGGCATCGAGCAGTCGCCGTTCGGCCGCCTCCCCTTCCATGAGCGCCACGGCGTCGGAGGATTCGCGCAGCCTTGCGAGCGCGAAACGAAAATCGGCCTCCCGGCTCTGCTGCTGCATGTTGAGCCGCAGCAGGGGACGGCCGAGCCAATGGGTGAGCCCGCAGGCGACCAGCACATAGAGTGGGGCCACCCACACCATGTAACGCGGAATTTCCACCGCCACACCGAACAAGGTGAAGGCGAGCGGGAAGGAGGACAGGGACCATAGCAGAGCGACATAGGAAACCAGTCCCACCAGATTGGAGACCAGTTCCAGCCCTTCCTCGGTGAACTTGTCGACGAAGAGCCGGCAATCCTCGGCGATACGCTGGTCGGGATTGTCGGGCGCGGCGGCGGCGTGGCGCAGGCGCACATGGGTCCTGTTGCCGAGCCAGCGGTCGAGCGCGGCCGAAGTCAGCGCGCGCCGCCAACGGATCTGCACGCTCTTGCGCAGATAGACGGCCGACAGATGGATCACCGCGCCGATTGCGATCAGCAGGCCGAATACGCCGATCTGGCCGACCGCCGCGCCGGCATCGCGTTTTTCGAGGGCCCCGAAGAACTGGGCAGTCCAGTCGATCATCAACAGGCTGACATAGACGCCGCCGAGATTGAGGCCGAGCACGACGAGGAGGAGGGCCAGGCCGGCCCAGCCGCCTGGCCCGGTGACGCAGAGGCGCAGCAATCGCCCCATCTGGCGCAGGATCGGTGGCATCGAATCAACCTTCGTTCAATTCCGGCGTATCAGGGCGGCCTCTGGGCCGCGCACCACCAGCCCGATCCAGTCGCCCGCGGCATTTTCCGCCAGCAGTTCCACCCCGCCCGCTCCGGCCCGGCCCGCCCGCATGCGCCAGGCCGCCACGGCCCCGGCGCGCAGATGCAGGTGGAAATCAGGCTGCATCACATTGATGAAGCCCATGGCCGGCTTGACCGCCTCGATGATGCCGGACCAGGCCTGCCGAAGCCCCTCGCGCTGCAACTCGATGCGGACAGGCACACCGGCGCAGCGGGCGACTTCGAAAGGGATGGCGCCGGGGTCGGCCTCGGCCATTTCGCCGCGCTCCGCCGGCGCGGCAGGCACCGCCGCCTCGGCCGGCATGCCGCGCAGGTCGGCGATGCCCGCATCGAAAGGCTCGAGTCCATCGAGGCCGACCAGGCTGAACAGCACCGCACCGTCCCGGCCGTGGAAATCCAGACGCGGTAGCGCCTTGTCCTTCATGCGGCCGGTCCGATCGAGGATGACGACGCCGAGCGCCGCCGCGTCGATCTCGGCATCATGGGCCGCCCCGACCAGCCGGATGCCGAGGCCCGAGCGTACGACCCGCTCCACCGTGCCCATGCGCTCATGCGTGGCGCCGCCCTGGCTGGTGGTGAGCATCACCCGGCCGAGGCGTCCCGCCGCCTCCAGCACATCGGCGGCCGGATGCAGCAGGCGCTCGCGCTGCAGTCTTTGCTGACTCATGATGCCCTCAGAAGGTGATGTTGGCGCCGAGCTTGAACGTGCGGCCGGCGGCGGTCTGCAATTCGAGCGGATTGGAGAAGGCAACGTTGGAACTCGCCGTCCGGCTATAGGTGGTCGGCATCGGCCAGCGGAAATAGCGCGTATCGGCGATGTTGAAGACGCCGGCCCTTAGCGTGACGTTCTCGGTCGGCTTCCAGCTGCCCAGAAGGTCGAAGACGGCATAGCCGCCGGGCTTGAAGATATCGGGAGCGCTGGCACGGCTGACCTTGGAAGCGAAGGTACCGATCATCTCGACTTCCAGCCCTTGCTCCGGCCTGGTCCAGCGCAGGCTGGCGACGGCGGTGAAGGGGCTGGCGCCGTTGAACGGGGTCCAGGGCGCGTCGCGCGTCGTCTTCTGGTCGCCGTACTGATAGGTGAGGCTGAGGCTGGAACTCCAGTGTTCAGCCCATTGCACCTCGGCGGAACCTTCGATGCCGCTCAGCCGGACCTTGGCGCGGTTGGCCCAGGTATAGTCGAGCCCGTTCCCCGAACTGGCCGGTATCTCCACGAAATTCTGGATGAAGTTGGTGTAGTCGGCATGGAAGGCGGATAGAGAAAAATAACCCCAGCCATAGCGCCCGCGCAGTCCCGCCTCGAAGGAACGGACCCGCTCCGGCTTCAGGTTCGGCGCCGGCACGAGATTGTTGTCCGGCTGGCCCGAGGAGGAGCCGGTATAGAGCTGCTCGGCATTGGGCATGCGGAAGCCTTCGGCATAGAGGCCGAACACCGAATAGGTCTCGTCGAGCTTGTAGACGATGCCGAGTTTCTTGGTCAGCGCCGCCTCTTCGCGCTGCCTGAGCACATAGCCCGGCACCGGCCGGTAGTCCGATTTGGGCTTGGGCGTGATCTGGTTCCAGGAATAGCGCAGCGCCGGCGTGATCAGCAGCTTGCCGTCCAGCAGGCTGATCTCGTCCTGCACGAAGGCGTCGAGCCGCTTGGTGTTGGAATCGGCGAAGTTCCAGGTATAGGGCACGACGGTGGTGTTGGAGACCGGTATGCCCCCCGGGGTGAACACGCGCGTGGTGCGATTGCGGACATAGTCGGTGTAGCCATATTCGCCGTCGAAGCCCCAGACCAGCTTATGGTCGCTGCGCCCGAGCTTGAAGGACGAATCGATCTGCAGGCCGGCCTGCAGGAAGCGCTGCCCGAACTCGGTGACATTGTCCTGATATTGCTGATTGCCATTGGCGAGAGTGCGGTGTTCGCGGCCGGTGACCTCGCGACGCTGCGGCGACCAGGTGATGTTCCAGCGTATCTGGTCTGCTAAGGCGTAGTCGGACTTCCACAGGCCGTCGAGTGCGATGCGGTAGCGCGTCAATTCCTGGTCGGCCGTGTAGGAATGAATGAACGGCAGCTGCGGCGGATTGGGATTGGCGAGCGTGCGCACCGTGACCGGCCCACGATTGTACAGGATATCGGCATCCCTGTTGCGATCGAAGATCTCGCCGGTGAGCTTCAGCTCCAGTGATTCGGTGGGCCGCCAGACGATCTTGGCGAGGAAGTTCTGTCCGAGTTCGTCCAGCGGGTTGAAGCTGCCGCAATCGATGGCGCCGTATTCGACCCAGCGCGGGCAGCCATAGCGGCCGCCATCGGCCCGGGCGCGTGAGAGCTTGGCCTCGCTCGCCTTCTTGACCGAATAACCCAGCAGGATCTCGAGATTGGGAGAGACCCGCCAGGCGCCGAGGACGGTATTCACCAGCGCCTTGTTGTAGCTGTCGAAATTGGTGCTCGCTTCCAGCCCCCAACTGCGCCCCTCCTTGATGACATCGGCAGGGTCCTTGGTGGTGAAGGCAACCAGGCCGCCGACCGCGTCGGTGCCGTAAAGCGCCGAGGCAGGCCCGCGAATGATCTCGACCGATTTGATGAAGGGCAGGTCGACGAAGTCGCGCGTGCCGTCGGTGTTGCCGTCGAGGATGCGCGATCCGTCGACGCGCATCTGGATGCGGTTGCCACCCACGCCACGGATGGTGAAGCCGCCATTGCCGCCGAAGGGATCCGTGCTCGAACTGTTGCGGCCGACGGTGATGCCCGGTTCGTAGCGGGTGAGGTCATCGATGTCGCGCACCATATGCGATTTCAGCTCCTTGTCCGAAATCACCGTCACGGTGGCCGGAACGTCGAGAAGCTGGCGCTTGGCGCGTTCCGCCACAACGGTAACCGGCTCCAGCATCACCGGCTCGTCAGTGCCGGCTTGCGCCGCTGGCGCGGCGGGATGGTCTTGCCGCGGCTCGGCCTCCTGCGCCCGGGCCGCCATTGCACAGCCTGCCAGAAGGAGGCCTGCCGCCACGATGATCCTCGTCTCCATTTCAACCCCCAAGTAAACCCCGAGGGCATAAACACGATACAAGCAACATGAATCAACACAAAATAATAAATTGTACGATAATTATACGAATTCCAATATACGCAAAAAAACAAGCATACTTAGTACACAGTTTATTCGGAAAAACTTCAAACTGCACAATTTGGCATACTAACGTTCGATCCTTGGCCGCAATCGTCGCCAGGCCTCGCGAACATCCGTTGCTGCACAGGTTTTAATTCATCTAAAATATTGATATTGAATCATTTTCTGAGTCACGATAGGAGAGTGACGGCTTGCCGACAGCTTTCCCCACCGAGATATATCGCCATGAGCATCCTGAATTCCGAGCTTCGCATCGAGACAAGTCTTGGAAATGAATACTTGAATTCAATTTGCAACGACTTCGAGACGGACGAGTTTCCCACCAGGCGCACAGGGGAAACTGCTCAAGTCGAGCTGCCGCGCGGGCGGGGAACCGCCTATCTCGCCGCGCGTCCGGGCGAACTGACGATCCGCGCCGAGGCCGCGACGGAACAGGGCCTGTCGGCTCTCAAATTCATGCTGAGTCTGCGCCTCGAAAAGGCGGCACAGGCCGAAAAGCCCGAACTGGCGTGGACGGGTGACGGGTGCGATATTACCGTTCTACCCGGCCTTCGCGAGATGCGGGTCAGGCGGGTCGCTCAGGTGACGCCGCTGATCCGTCGCATCACCCTTGCCGGGGAGGATCTTCAGCGCTTCACGCGGGATGGCATCCATATCCGCCTGCTCATTCCGCCGGCAGGGTTGGACAAGCCGGAATGGCCTCGCCCTGCCAAGAACGGGCGCCGCACCTGGCCGCCGGAAGAACGCCGGCCGACACAACGCCTCTACACGATCCGGCGCATCGACGCGGCAGCAGGCGAGATCGACGTCGATTTCGTGCTGCACGGCGATGCAGGCATCGCCTCGGGTTGGGCCGCACGGGCCAAGCCCGGCGACATCGTCGGCATGATCGGGCCGGGCGGCGGCGAGATCGACGAGGCCGACTGGTACCTGATCGCCGGCGACGAGACGGCCATTCCCGCGATTGCCCGCATCTTCGAGGCCATGCCTGCCCAAGCGCGCGGGCTGGCCCTGATCGAGGTGGCGGATGCCGACGAGATCCAGCCTCTCGTGCCGCCGGCAGGCGTCGAACTCAAATGGCTGCTGAGGCGGGGGCGGCCGGCCGGCGAGAGCGACCTCCTGGCCGAGGCGGCCATCGCGGCGCCCCTTCCCTCCGAAGGCCGTTTCCAGTGCTGGCTCGGCGCGGAAGCGGAGACGGCACGGCGTCTGCGCCACCATTGGCGCGAGGTCCTGCGGCTTCCCAAACATGCCGTCAGCGCCGTCGCCTACTGGCATCGCGGCGAACCTGGCCACTGAAGCAGCGGATACGGCGCACCGCTTGCCAAGCCTGCTCAGCCCAGCGCCGTCTTGCCGATGATGCGCATGCCATCACCGATATCGGCTTCGATGGCGTCGCGCAGGCCCTTGGCGTCGCCCCGCTCGATCGCAATGATGGCGCGATGGTGCTGATCGACGAGGCCGCTCATGTCGAGGTCCTCATAGACCAGCCGCATGAACGGGCCGAATTGCAGCCAGAGCGTCTCGATCAGGGGCAGCAGCACCGAAGAGGGCACCGCCGTATAGATGGCGAAATGGAAGGCGTGGTTGGCTCGCATATAGCCTTCGGCATCGTCTTCGGCCAGGCAGCGCTCGACCTCGTCGTCATGCGCCCTGATGGCGGCGAGGCGTTCGGCGTCGATGGCGGGCAGCGCCCTTTCGGCGGCTTCCCCTTCCAGCAGCATGCGCACGCGCACCAGTTCCTCGAAGCGGGCCGGCGTCATCACGGGAACGCTGACCCGGCGCGTCGCGGTCAGGGTCAGGGCGCCTTCGGTGACCAATCGCGTCACCGCGGCCCGGACGGGCATCGGGCTGACGCCGAGCATCTCGGCCAGGCCGCGCAGGGTCACGGCCCGGCCCGGGACGAATTGCCCGCCGACCAGGCCGCTGCGGATCGCCGCATAGACCTTGTCATGCACGGGCGCCAGTTTGCCGGCGGGCTCGCTGCTGCCCGGCTTCGGCGAACTCGACTTCGAACTCGGCGTGGGCGAATTCAGCTTGGGCGAACTCGGCTTGGGCAAAACGGACTCCATTTGACATGGCACAAATTTGTGATCACAATTAGCCCAGATGAAGGATGCGTCAAGATGCGACGCATTCACAACCTCGGTGTACCATGGGATTCCAAACGCACGGCGTGAACAAACTCGCCGGCGAGGCGGCAGGCTTGTCTCCAGCCCCGCAAGTCGACGTCATCGAAGTGCTGCTTCCCGATACCAACGGCATTCTCCGCGGCAAATGGCTGCCCGGTTCGGCGATCGACAAGGTCCTCAAGGACGGGGTGGCGATGCCGCAATCGATGTTCGGCCTCGATGTCTGGGGACGCGAGGTCGAGGAAACCGGCATCCACATCGAGACCGGCGACAAGGACGGCCTGTGCCGCCTGGTCCCCGGCACGCTCAAGCCGGTGCCCTGGTCTCCCCAACCCGCCATGCAGGCGCTGATCTCGATGTATCTGCCGGATGGCCAGCCCTGGATGCTCGATCCGCGCCATATCCTCAAGGCCCAGCTCGACAAGTTCACCGCCCGCGGCCTCAAGCCGGTGGTGGCTTTCGAACTCGAATTCTACCTGCTGCAGGGCGGCGGCGAACCGGGCGAGACACCCAAGACGGTGTTCCACCGCGACACCGGCCCCGCCCGCCAGAACATGTATTCGATCTCCGATCTCGACACCTTCGCGCCGGTGATCCAGGAGATGCGCGAGGCGGCCAAGATCCAGGGGTTGCCGGCGGATTCGGTGATTTCCGAGGCCGCTCCGGGGCAGTTCGAGATCAATCTCTACCATCGCGACGATGCCATGGCGGCGGCCGACGACGCCGTGCTGCTGCGCCGGATGATCCAGGGCGTGGCGCGCAAGCACGGCCTGCGCGCCAGCTTCATGCCCAAGCCCTATCTCGACACCGCCGGCTCCGGCATGCACATCCATGCCAGCCTTCTCGACGCCGAAGGCGCCAATGTCTTCGCCAAGCCCGATACCGGCGCCGAAACCCTGCGCCATGCCGTCGGCGGCATGCTGACCCATATGCCCGAGACGGCCCTGCTGTTCGTGTCGAGCTATAACGGCTTCCGCCGCCTGATGCCGGGTTCCTATGCGCCGGTCTCGCTGACCTGGGGCTATGACAACCGCTCGGTGGCCGTGCGCATCCCCAATGGCAGCCCGGCCGCCACCCGCATCGAGCACCGCATCGCCGGCGCCGACGCCAATCCCTATCTCGTCCTCGCCGCCATCCTGGCGGCGATGCACGAAGGCATGGAGACGAAGATGCCGGCCCCCGAGCCGATCATCGGCAATGCCTATGATCTCGGCGCCCCCCGGCTGTCGGGTTCGATGCAGGAAGCCGTCGCCCTGTTCCGGGCCTCGGATTTCGCCCGCCGGCATTTCGGCGCGCACTTCGCCGAAATCTATGCGGTGATGAAGGAACTCGAATGCGCCGAGTTCGAGCGCCGGATCTCAAGCCTGGAGTACGAAACCTATCTATAGAACGGCTCGCCCGCATTCGACCGGCGGCCATGAAGTTCCGTCCGCCGTCCCTTCCTGCCGCTTCCGGCGAGGCCGGGGATGACGGATCCACCCCTCGAGACGGTCAGGACTACGGCCTTTGGCATGGACCGCCCTGAACATCCGCTCCTGTCCCGAACTGCTTCTGCCTCATTAAACATCACGAAAAACCCTTCGGAAGGCTTGAGCAGATTCAGCAGGAGTTCTAGCTTTCGCACGACAGCGTCGCGTCCGGGAATGCGCGGCGCTCACCCAGAGGAGGTGTTCCCGATGTCAGCCTTCAAGAAACTGGCTCTCGCGGCCACGGCCGTGGCATTGCTCGCGGGCCAGGCCATGGCCGAGGACAAGGTCGTCAACGTCTATAACTGGTCGGATTACATTGGCCCGACCGTGCTCGAAGATTTCACCAAGGAAACCGGGATCAAGGTGGTCTACGACACCATGGATTCCAACGAAGTGCTGGAAACCAAATTGTTCGCCGGCAATTCCGGCTATGACGTCGTCTTCCCCTCTGCGACCTTCGCATCGCGCCAAATCAAGGCCGGCGTATTCCAGAAGCTGGACAAGTCCAAACTGCCGAACTACAAGGAATTGTGGCCCAAGATCATGGAAAATCTTGCGGTTTACGATCCTGGCAACGAATACCTCGTTGACTACACCTGGTTCACCACGGGCATCGCTTATAATGTCGACAAGGCCAAGGCCGTCTACGGCGACAAGCCGCTGAACAGCTGGGACGTGGTGTTCAAGCCCGAGAACCTCGCCAAGTTCAAGGATTGCGGTGTCTATTTCCTCGATAGCCCCGAGGACGTCCTGACCGCCGCCCTGAAATACCTCGGCAAGGAACCAGGCTCGACCGACAAGAAGGACATCGAGGCCGCCGGCAAGCTGCTCGAATCCGTCCGGCCCTATGTGAAGAAGTTCCACTCGTCCGAATATATCAACGCGCTCGCCAACGGCGACATCTGCCTGGCCATCGGCTGGGCCGGCGATACCTACCAGGCCAAGGCGCGCGCCGAGGAAGCCAAGAACGGCGTGAAGGTCGACTATGTCGTGCCCAAGGAAGGCACGCTGATGTCGATGGACACCATGGCCATTCCCAAGGACGCCAAGCATGTCGACGCGGCCCATGCCTTCATCAACTACATGATCCGTCCGGACGTCGCCGCCAAGAATGCCGATGCCACCAAGTTCGCCTCCGGCGTGCTGGCGGCCAAGCCCCTGGTCGACAAGGCGATCACCGACAATCCGCAGATCTATCTCAACGACGAGATGCTGGCCAAGACCTACACCGTGCAACCCTACGCGGCCAAGGTCCAGACGCTGGTCACCCGCACCTGGACCCGGGTCAAGACGGGCCAGTGAACCGATACCAATGCGCGCCGGAATTCCGGCACGCAGGAGGGATCTCAAACGGCGCGGTTTACGCGCCGTTTTCTTTTGTCCGATGAATTGATTTTGCCGGGCAATTGTCGTTCCATGCCGCCAACCAAAACGAACGAGGAACCGACATGCTCCCCAAGGAATTCGTGGTCGTCGATTCGCGCTTCAAGGCGCTCATCTTCGGCAACTCCCAGCTCGACAAGCTCTATACCGGCACGCGCTGGGCGGAGGGTCCGGCCTATTTTCCGGCCGGCAAATATCTGATCTGGTCCGACATCCCCAACAACCGGCTGCTGCGCTATGACGAGACCGACGGCTCGGTCTCGGTCTACGACCATGACAGCCGCAACCAGAACGGCCACACCGTCGACCGCGAGGGCCGGCTGATCGCCTGCGAGCATCGCGGGCGCTGCGTCAGCCGGATCGAGCATGACGGCAGCCGCACCATCCTGGCCGACAAATATGAGGGCAAGCGCCTGAACTCGCCCAATGATGCGGTGGTGAAGTCGGATGGCTCGATCTGGTTCACCGATCCGACCTATGGCATCGATTCCGAATATGAGGGCGATGCGGCCCCCTCCGAAATCGGCGCCTCCTATGTCTATCGCATCCCCGCGCGCGGCGGAAAGCTCACGGCGGTGGCCACCGATTTCGTCAAGCCCAATGGCCTTGCCTTCTCGCCCGACGAATCCAAGCTCTATATCGTCGACACCGGCGCCACCCATGTCGAGGACGGCCCGCGCCACATCCGCGTCTTCGACGTCGGCGAGGACGGCATCACGCTTTCGGGCGGCAAGGTCTTCGCCACCTCGCCGGCCGGCCTGTTCGACGGCCTGCGCGTCGACATCCACGGCAATGTGTGGACCTCGTCGGGCGAAGGCGTGATCTGCTACGCGCCCGATGGCGCGCTGCTCGGCAAGGTGCTCATCCCCGAAGTCGTCGCCAATGTCGAGTTCGGCGGCCCCAAGCGCAACCGCCTCTATATCTGCGGCACCACCTCGCTCTACGCGGTGTATCTGAACACCCAGGGCGCCAAGCGGCCGAAGAAATAGTGTTCAGGGCTCCCTGATCACCACATCATAAGCCGGCGCCCCAGCGGCGCCGGGCAGGCTGAAGTGCCACCATTCCCGCGCGTAATTGACGAGGCCATGCGCGGCAAAGCCGGCGACGAGGGCTTTGCGATTGGCGGCAGCCGCCGGTGACACCGCTTTGCTGGCGGTCCAGGAGACCTTGTCGAACAGATCGAAGCCGCCGCCGAAATCGAGCGGCACCACCTGCCCGGCAGCATCGACTTGCTCCGCCCCGACATCGACGGCAATCCCCTTCGAATGCATCGACGTGCGCGCGATATAGCCGAGCGCGAACAGCTTCGACTTCGCCGTGCGGGGATAAAACTCGGCCTTGGTACCCTGGTCGTCGGCGTCACCGGCCCAGGCGACGAAATCGGCCACGGCACGCTTCGGCCGATAGCAGTCATGGACGACGAGGCGCCAGCCGCGCGTCTCGAAATCGCGGGCGGCCGCCGCCAGAACCTGCGCCACCTCCCGCCGCAGCCAGCAGGCCGGACTTGCATAGCCGGCGATCGGCCGGCCGACGAAATTATGGGCGCCGGCATAGCGCATGTCCTGGCGGATCCCAGGCGCGACATCGGCCAGGCGGACGAAGCCGGGCGGCAGGTCGGCGGCAAGGGCGGGCGCAGAGAATAGGCTGATGGCGATGATGGTCGTCAGCAGAAACGAGGGAAGTGCTGCTCCCCTCATCCCCCTGCCGGGACCTTCTCCCGCAAGGGGAGAAGGGATTTTGTTGGTCATATTCCGAGGGGGACGAAGAGCCATCGACGCAATCAATGGCCTCAACCTATTTGCTTCCTTCTCCCCTTGCGGGTGTCGCCAACTCTCTTGAGTTGGCTTGAGGTCCCGGCAGGGGGATGAGGGGTGGTGGCCAGCCCTCAATTCTGCGGCTCGCATGTCGTCTCCGGCGCTGGCCAAAGCAGGAAGACACGGTGCTCCGGCCCATCGACGGCCTGGAAGCTGGCATTGCCCTGGGCGTCGGGATGCTCCACCTGCAGGCCGGCGGCGGGAACGTCGAGGCGGATGCCCTTAGCGTTCCGCGTCGCCGTGAGCATGCCGCCATCGCCGTCGAGCTTGCAGGAAAACACTGCTCCCTGCTGCCGGCAGCCGCCGCCCGCCCACCATTGACGCTTGTCGCCCCGGAACCACAGGCCAATACCGATGCCCGAGCCATTGTCGGCCAGGAGGCGCACGGTGATGCGGGTGACGCGCTGGTCGACATGCTTGACCAAATGGGCCGTATCATAGTCGCGGGCATAGCACAGCGCCGCCGAGGCAGGCCCAGCGATGCCTGCCAGACCGGCCAGCGCGGTCAAAACGCCAATAAACAGCCCTTTCGGGAACATTCCCCTGCTCTCCCCGACTCTATGCTGCCTGTAATTTCACTGGCATTGCGCGCCGGATGCAACTATCTCGACCTGATTATGGCATTGATCAAGATCTGCGGTCTCTCCACCCCCGAAACGCTGGACGCGGCTCTGGCCGCCGGCGCCGACATGGTCGGCTTCGTGTTCTTCGAGAAATCGCCGCGCCATATCGGCTATGACAAGGCGGCGCAGCTGGGTGCGCAGGTATCGGGCCGCGCCCGCAAGGCCGCGCTCTCCGTCGATGCCGATGACGACAGGCTCGATGCCATTGTCGCGGCGCTCGCCCCCGACGCCCTGCAACTGCACGGCAAGGAGAGCCCGGAGCGCGTCGCTGCGGTCAAGGCGCACTACGGCCTGCCGGTCCTGAAGGCGATCGGCGTCTCCAGTGCTGACGATCTCACGCGTGCCGCCGCCTATCGTGGTGTGGCCGACTGGCTGCTACTCGACGCCAAGCCCCCCAAGGATGCCGCCCACCCCGGCGGCAATGGCGTGGCATTCGACTGGACGCTGCTCAAGCATCTCGACCGCACCCTGCCCTTCATGCTATCGGGCGGGCTCGATCCCGCCAACGTTGCCGAAGCCATCCGCATCAGCACCCCCGACGGGGTCGACGTCTCGTCGGGCGTCGAAGACCGGCCCGGCGTGAAGAACCCCGACAAGATCAGGGCTTTCGTGGAAACGGCAAGGCATGCTTATGCCGCCGCCTTCACGAGCCCCGCTGACAACAGGCCGCAATGATGACCGACACCTCCAAGCTCAATTCCTTCCGCAACGGACCCGATGAGCGCGGTCATTTCGGGCAGTTCGGCGGACGTTTCGTCGCCGAGACGCTGATGCCGCTGATCCTGTCGCTGGAGGAGGCCTACAAGCAAGCCAAGGCAGACCCGGCCTTCCACAAGGAGATGGCGGGGCACCTTGCCACCTATGTCGGCCGGCCCTCGCCGCTCTATTTCGCCGAAAGGCTGACCGAGCATTTCGGCGGCGCCAAGATCTATCTGAAGCGCGAGGAGCTGAACCATACCGGCTCGCACAAGGTCAACAACGTGCTCGGCCAGATCATGCTGGCGCGCCGCATGGGCAAGCCGCGCATCATCGCCGAGACCGGCGCCGGCCAGCACGGCGTCGCCACCGCCACGCTCTGCGCCCGCTTCGGCCTGAAATGCGTCGTCTACATGGGCGCCGTCGACGTCGCCCGCCAGGCACCCAACGTCTTCCGCATGAAGATGCTCGGCGCCGAGGTCATCCCGGTGCAATCAGGTGCCAAGACGCTCAAGGACGCCATGAACGAGGCGTTGCGCGACTGGGTCACCAATGTGCACGACACTTTCTACTGCATCGGCACCGTGGCCGGGCCCCATCCCTATCCGGGCATGGTGCGCGATTTCCAGTCGATCATCGGGCGCGAGACCCGCGAGCAGATGATGGAGGCCGAGGGGCGCCTGCCCGACAGCGTGATCGCCTGCATCGGCGGCGGCTCCAATGCCATGGGCCTGTTCCATCCCTTCCTCGACGATCCCTCGGTCGAGATCATCGGCGTGGAAGCGGCCGGACACGGCCTTGACAGCCTGCACGCCGCCTCGATCGCCGGCGGCCGTCCCGGCGTGCTGCACGGCAACCGCACCTATCTTCTGATGGATGCCGACGGCCAGATCGAAGAAGCCCACTCCATTTCCGCCGGGCTCGACTATCCCGGCATCGGGCCGGAACATTCCTGGCTGCACGAGATCGGCCGCGCCACCTATCTGTCCGCGACGGACCAGGAGGCGCTGGACGCCTTCCAGCTGCTGTCGCGCCTGGAGGGCATCATTCCCGCCCTCGAATCGGCCCACGCCCTCGCCAAGGTGGCCGAGCTCGCGCCTGCCAGGCCCAAGGATCATCTGATGGTGGTCAATCTCTCCGGCCGCGGCGACAAGGACGTGCCGCAGGTTGCCGAGATTCTGGGAACGTCGCTGTGATGTTCCTCCCTGGGACCGCCGGCATCCTGCCGGCTCTTGGAAACGTTGCGCCCGTGGGAGCGGAAGAGGCCGGCAGGATGCCGGCGGTCCCGGGGCGCCATCCCATCCTGCCGCCCCCTGCTCCGAGCTTGTGACCCCATGACCAGCCGCCTCACCGCCCGCTTCGCCGCTTTGGCCGCCGAAAGGCGCGCCGCCCTGGTGACTTTCGTCACCGCCGGCGATCCCGATATCGAGACCTCCGCCAAGATCCTCGCCGGCCTGCCGGCGGCGGGCGCCGATATCATCGAATTCGGCATGCCCTTCACCGATCCGATGGCCGACGGCCCGGCCATCCAGGCCGCGGGCCTGCGCGCCCTCAAGGCGGGCATGACGCTGACCAAGACGCTCGGCGTCATCCGCGAATTCCGCAAGGGCAATGACAAGACCCCGGGCGACGACGCCACGCCGATCATCCTGATGGGCTATTTCAACCCGATCTACATCTATGGCGTCGAACGCTTCCTGGTCGATGCCAAGGAGGCTGGGGTCGACGGCCTGATCGTGGTGGATTTGCCGCCGGAAGAGGACGATGAGCTCTGCCTGCCGGCGCTGAAGGCCGGCATCGCCTTCATCCGCCTGGCGACGCCGACCACGGACGACAAGCGCCTGCCCAAGGTGCTGCAGAACACCTCCGGCTTCGTCTATTATGTTTCGATCACCGGCATCACCGGTTCGGCCACGCCCGATTTCGGCGTGGTGGCCGGCGCCGTCGGCCGCATCAAGCAGCATACCGACCTGCCGGTCTGCGTCGGCTTCGGCGTCAAGACCGCCGAGCACGCCCGGGCCATCGCCGAGGGCGCCGACGGCGTGGTGGTGGGCTCGGCTCTGGTGGAAGCGGTGCGCACCAGCCTCGATGCCGACAACAAGGCGACCGACAAGACCGTCCCGGCCGTGCTCGCGCTGGTCGGCGACATCGCCAAGGGCGCCCGCAGCGTCAGGAAATAAGGCCCGCATACCTATGCCCTTCTCCCCTTGCGGGTGCCGTCAACTCTCTTGAGTTGACTAGAGGTCCCGGCAGGGGGATGAGGGGTCGCGCGCCCTCTCGGAAATGTCGAGACACCCCTCATCCGGCACTTCGTGCCACCTTCTCCCGCAAGGGGAGAAGGGATGGGACCCGCGCAATCATCCCTTAAAACAGCTCCGGCCGCCTGAGCCGGAGCGTCTGCACCAGGCCGTAGGTCTTGAGGTCGCAAAGCTCGCCGCGGTCCGCCATGGCGGCCAATTCCGAGAGCCCGATCTCGACCACTTCGATCTCTTCGTTCTCCTCCGCCAGGCCGCCGCCGGGCCCCACGCGGCTTGCCGCCGAATATTCGGCCAGGAACATGTGCATCTTCTCGGTCGAAATGCCCGGCATCACGAAGGCCGCACCGAGTGGGACCAGGGCCTTCAATGCCAGCCCCGCCTCCTCCATCGCCTCGCGCCGGGCGCAATCGGCCGGATCGTCCTCGTCGAGGACGCCGGCCGGTGCCTCGAGCGAGGCCTGCACGCCATGCCCCTTGAGAATCGCCACGCGCAACTGGCGCACCAGCAGCGCCTGGCGGCGCTCCGGATCGAAGGGCAGGACCGTCACCGCATCGCCGTGGTCCTCGACGCTGCGGTGAATCACCGCGCCGCCGGGCGTGCGGGCCTTGACCATCAGCAGGCGGTTCCAGCCGTCATAAAGCAGGGCCTCGTCGAGAATCGCTGCAGGCAAGGCAATCACTCCGTTCGAATTCCGCGCAGACAAGCCCAGCAAGGTGTCAAACGCAAGGCGGAACGCCCGGTTCACGGCGCTTTCATCAAGCTGTCGCAAGAACTGCAAATGGGCGTTGACATCGGCTCTCCGCCCCCCTAGAAGACCCCCGCGCCCAGATGGCGGAATTGGTAGACGCGCACGGTTCAGGTCCGTGTACTGCAAGGTGTGGAGGTTCGAGTCCTCTTCTGGGCACCAGTTTCGGAAAGCCCCTTCCAGATCGTTGATTTGGAAGGGGCTTTTTTATTGCCTAAATCCAGGGCGCAGGCCGGATCCTGCGGGGCGCCGGAAAGGGATGGCGGCGGAATCATCTTTGCGCCGGTTTCGGCAAGAACGGCGCGGGAGCGTAACGATCAGGCCTGCCGGAGCGAAGACTCCACCGGAACGCATCACGTTCCGTCCTGCATCGGAAAGCGCCTGGAATAAAGCACCATGATGAACCGTCGTACCTTCTCGAAAACCTTCGCCGCCGGTGTTGCGGCATCATTGATCATGTCGCAAAAGTCGACCGCGGCCGGAATGGGCAAGCCCGTCCGCGCGCGGAACGTCGTCTTCGTGCACGGTCTCTTCGCCGATGGCTCCTGCTGGAGCGAGGTCATTGCGCGCCTGCAGGCCAAGGGCCTGAACGCAATCTCGGTGCAAAATCCGTTGACGTCCCTGCCCGAGGCCGTGGCGTCGGCCGAGCGCGTGCTGGCGAGGCAGGACGGGCCGACGGTGCTCGTCGGCCACTCTTTCGGCGGCATGATCGTGACGGAGGCGGGCTTGCATCCCAACGTCTCGGCACTGGTCTACGTCGCCGCCCGCGCGCCCGATGCCAATGAGGACTATGCCGCTCTGGCCAAGACCTATCCGACACCGCCGGCGACGGCCGGCATCGTGTTCGACGGCGACGAAGGGTGGTTGGGCGAGGAGGCCTTCCTTCGCGATTTCGGCGGCGATCTGCCGCGCGACAAGGCCCGGCTGCTCTATGCCGTGCAGCAACCCTTCCGCAAACAACTGCTCGCCGGCAAGGCAGCCGGTGCGGCTTGGCGCGCCAAACCCAGCTTCTATGCCGTGTCGACCGAGGACCGCACGATCAACCCCGACCTGCAGCGTTTCATGGCCAAGCGCATGGGCGCGACAACCATCGAGGTTCCGGCGAGTCACCTTTCCCTCATCTCCCGGCCCGACGAGATCACCGGATTGATCCTGGAAGCAACAGGGCAGGCAGGCTGAACACGACAGCCAGCCTCGAAAATGCCGACGCATTGTCTGCTTGCCGACGCATCACGCAGCCAGGGAAAACCGCCGCTGCCGGAAACACCGCCGCCCGGAGCCGGACTTCAGAGAGCCATGGCGCCAGTCAGCTGTCGTCGCGCAATCTCTCGGCCCGCTCGCGCGCTTCCGGGGGAATCGGCAGCAGGCCGGAGCCCCGCAGCATCGCCTCGATCGCGGTATTGGCATGGTCGAGCGCACTGCCGGCGGCATAATCCCCGTCCAGCCAGTCCGGCAATTCGTTGAGCACATTGGTGAGGCAGGCCAGCAGCATCGCCTCGTTGTCGGATAGGCTCGCCCTGATACGCTGATACTCGGCCGCGAGAACGGTCGGGTGCTCGTCATAGTCCAAGGGTCGAAATGCCATATACCGCAGCCCCGTCGCGTTGTTGCAGGCCTGGCAAAGTGCGTTCAGGCGCGCGTCAAAGCGTTTTGCGATTTGGCGGTGACGCCAAGAATCGCAAAACGCGTCAAACCAAAGAGTGAGAGCAAACAAGCGTTTCCGTTTAAACGCGCTTTGCTCTGGAGATCACTGGCTTATCGCGTGTAGCCGCCACGTTACAAGGCTCGCGATTATCTCCGCGGCGGCCGGCTTTGCGCAAGGCCTGCGACGGAAGGTTCCAAACAATCCGGTCACGCCGCTATCACGCTGCTGAGGGATTGTTAGCCTACAAACAGAACCAGGGGAGAACGATATGGGAATGCATCTGACCGGTCAGCACGGCGGCGAGGAGCCCTGCCTGATGTTCGAGGATTGCGGCGTTCTCTCCGCCGAGCGGCTGGAGCGGGGCATTTCCTGTCCCGACTTTGCCTCGCCAAGCTGCGCGACGAGCGGCATCGCCACCGTGAAGGCCAGGCTCGCCGTCCGCCAAGCCATGGCACGCGTCTATGGGCGGCTGAAGGAAACCGCCGATTGCAATGGCCGGGAGCGGGACTGAGCGCCGATCACGACACGTTCCGCCCCCGCGCACCGCTTCCCCGCGCTATTTGGCGGGCGATCACGCTGCCGCCACGAAGTTTGGCGACACTCCGGCCGAATGTGAGGCCATGTCGTGTATGGCCGCCTGCGGAGAGCTGACCATGCGTGGCATTCTAACCTTGTTGATCATCGTCTATCTGATCGGCGTGGGCGTCGAACTGGCGCCGGTGGTCCAGGGGCAGTGGAACAGCGGCTCGGCCTCCGATTTCGCCAGCAGCATCGCCCGGGCGCTTCCCGATGCCCTGACCTGGCCGGCCAAGGTCTATCGCAACCTGACCGAAAAGGTGTGAGCGACGGAACGGTCCTGGGGGATTGATTTTCGCCGAGACGCAGTCGGAGGGACCGGCCCTTGGCCGGTCCCTCGCGGCAGGATCATCCCGCTCAGGTCGTCTGTCCTCCGTCCACCGTCAGAATGGCGCCCGTGATGTGCCGCGCGGAGGGACTCGCCAGAAAGGCGACGGCGGCGGCGACATCCTCCGGCGCACCATAACGCCCAAGCGCGCTCAGGCTGCGCTGGAAGTCGGCGGACTCGCCATTGGCGGGGTTCATGTCGGTATCGGTCGACCCTGGCTGAACCAGGTTGACGGTGACATCGCGTGGCCCAAGCTCCTGGGCGAGGCCTCGTGTGAACGAATGCAAGGCAGATTTGGTCATATAGTAGAACGTGCCGGGGTGTCCGACGATGCGCTCGGCGCCCGCAGAACCGATCGTGACGATGCGTCCGCCAGCGGAAAGATGGGGAATGGCTGCCTGCGCGGCAAGCACAGGTCCGCGCACGTTGACGCCGAGCATCGCATCGATCGCCTCCACGCTGATCTCAGCTGTCGATGCGTAAAGCGCGATCGCGGCATTGTTGACGAGAATGTCGAGGCCGCCCAGCGCCTCGGCCGCTTGGTCGACAGAGCGCTTGATCGCCGCCGGATCGGCGCTGTCCGCCTGAATGGCGACAGCCTTGCGGCCCTTGCCCTCAATCGTCCGAACGACCTCGGCAGCGCGATCGGCCGACTTTTCATAGGTAAGCGCCACATCCGCGCCCTTTTCGGCAAGGGCGATCGCAATTGCGGCGCCAATGCCGCGAGACCCGCCCGTCACGAGCGCACGCTTTCCAGACAATTCCATGGTCACAGCCTTTATCTAGTGATCGATACAAAAATGCTAGGCCCATTGCCGAATAAGGTCAATGGATTTATGTAGTGATCGATGCAAAATTCTGACGCGAACTCCGATGCCGTCTCGGCGCCTCCCCCGGCGCGCGGGCGGCCGCGTGCCTTCGATCGGGCCGCTGCACTGGAGCAAGCGACCCGCCTGTTCTGGACCAAGGGTTTCGAAGCAACCTCCATCGCCGATTTGACGCATGCCATGGGCATCGGCGCGCCCAGCCTTTATGCCGCCTTCCAGTCGAAGGAGGCCCTTTATGCCGAGGCGCTGCGCCACTATGCCGAGACCAATGAGGGATATGTCTGGGCAAGGTTTCACGCCGCGGGGA
This sequence comes from Labrys sp. LIt4, assembly GCF_017813775.1. Taxonomy (NCBI): domain Bacteria; kingdom Pseudomonadati; phylum Pseudomonadota; class Alphaproteobacteria; order Hyphomicrobiales; family Xanthobacteraceae; genus Labrys; species Labrys sp. LIt4. The sequence goes on along the minus strand of NZ_JAGIPY010000011.1, from coordinate 103,003 downwards.
CCGCGCGCGATGCCGTCCGGTCACTCCTGATGGATTCGGCCGCCGCCCTGACCGGCTGCGTCGCGGACATCCCCCGCGGTTGCATGATCACGCTTTCGTCGGTCGGCAGCGAAGGCCATGCCGAGTTGGGCGAGTTGGTGCGCTCCGCGCGCGCCGTCACGCTCGAACGGCTGTTGACCCGCCTCGGCCAGGCGGCGGCGGATGGCGAGATCCCGGCCGCGACCGATCTCCACGCCCTCGCCCGCTTCGTGCAAACCATTCAGAACGGCATGTCGATCGTGGCCCGTGACGGGGCGAGCCGCGCCGAGCTGGAGGCGGTCGCCGATGTAGCCATGGCGGGATGGGACGCGCGGACCGCCAGGCCCGAGGACGGCGAGGGTTGACCCCTCGTCTTTCTCCCGTGCGGGCCTTATGATCGAATAGGTTTGTTCGCTTCGCGCGCATTGTGCCATCATGGGGGAAGCCTTGCAGGCGTCTTCGCAGCATGCCTGATCCCGCCGGTGGATTTGCGGCCGGAACGGTGGGACGTACGAGGCTCTCGCGCAGCCTGCGCCTCCTGTTCGTGCTGGCGGTCATGCCGTTCCTGGCCCTTGTCGTCTTCGTGCTCGCAGCCCTCGGCTTCGCGCTCCTGCCTGCGGCGGGGCGGACCCAGCAAGCCGAGGGGGAGCCGACGCTCTATGTGTGCGCCTCCCTCGCCCATGCCGACATCGTGCTGCCGAGCCGGGATAGCCTGGTCGATTGGTCGGGCTTGTTTCCGGCCGTTACCCCGCCCGACCTGCCATCCCACGCCTATCTTGCCTTCGGCTGGGGAGACCTCGTCTTTTTCCAGGAAACGCCGACCTGGGCCGACGCCAGAGTGTCGACGGCCCTGGCGGCCCTGGCCGGCCGGCACGACACCGCCCTCCGGGTGGTCGCCGTCAATCCGCCGGTCGCCAACCCCGACTGTCTGCCCCTTGCGGTCGACAGAGAGGGCCGGCAGGCCCTGATCGCCCATATCCGTGCGAGCCTGCAGCCGGACAGCGCCGGCAGAGCCCAGCAGCGCCCGGGCGGTGTCGGGCTCGAGGCGTTCTATCTCGCCAAAGGCCGCTACGGACCGTTCAATACCTGCAATCAGTGGGTGGCCGGGGCTCTCGCTGCCGCCGGCCTGCCCCATGCCCGCTTCGCCCCCTTCAGCTTCAGCGTGACTTGGCCGCTCCGCAAAGGCGACTCAGGCTAGAAATGCCCGTTTTTCTCTAATTCTTTGTTTTGACGCGCTTATACCGACGGGATTGATGCTTGACCGGTCAACCGCCGTCATTGCGACTGTCGGCCGTGATTTAACAAGTGCCGAGCCTCGGCGGGCCCGGCTGCTCGGCCCGACGATCGACCAGGCGAGTCCACCAAGTGGCAGCCCATCGCCAAACTCAAATCTTTCCTATTCCGTAAAGGAATTTGAATTTTCGGAAAAACTCATCCTGACAAGCATTTGCCGGACACAAGAAGAGGCGCAACCGTCTCCTTGGATTTTGCAACGGAGACAATTGGGTACTAAGGTGTCCATGAATTGCTGACACGAGGAATAAAATGGCTATCAATCTTCCAAGCCTCGTCTCCCAGTTGATCACCCCCGATCTGATCGAGCGCACCGCCGCAATCATCGGCATCGACCCGGCGCTGGCCCAAAAACTGGTCGGCGCCGCCATTCCCTCCGTGCTCGGTGCCTTTGCCAGCGAGGCCTCTTCCCCGGATGGCGCCAGGGGCATTTCCGATCTGATCTCCAGCCAGGATCCAGGCTTGTTCGATACGCTGGCCGCCGGCGTGATCAGCGGCGATGCCAATAGTCTGGCGAGCGGCGTCAACGTGCTCACGCCCCTGCTGGGCACCGAAGGCGTCAACCAGCTGGCCAATGTCCTGGGACAGGCCACCGGCGCCCCGCCGCAGGCAGCCGCTTCCGTGCTGGGCCTGGTCGGCCCAGCCGTCGTCGGCGCCCTCGGCAACCAGCCCCCCGAGAGCTGGGCGGACGGCCATGCTATATCCTCGCTTTTCGCGGCGGAGAAACAGGCGATCACGGCGGCGCTCCCGGCCAGCCTCGCGGCAGGGCTTGCCGACAGCGGCTTCCTGCAAGGGCTGGATACGGCGGTGAGCGGCGCCTTCCGCACCACGCCGCCCCAATCCACGCTGGGCTCGGCCACGCCGGGAGCGCAGGCGGGCACCTCCACCCTCGGATCCACCGAAGCGGCAGCGCCGGCCAGCCGCTCGACTCTCGACACCAGGCCGCCTCCCAGCCCCCAGCTGCAGCACCAGGCCGCTCCCCCGCCCCCGCCGCCATCGAGCGGCAGCATGACCTGGCTCTACCTCATCATCGCCGTCCTGATCGTCGGCGGCCTCGCCTGGTACTTCCTCTAAAAACGCCCTCAGGCGACAGCGCCGGCCACCACCGGCCAGATCGAGATGCCCGCGCCACGCCTGCTGGGTTGAAGCATCCCGCAGTCAAAGCGCGTCTCGACAAGAAAAAGGCGACGAAGCCTGCGCTTCGCCGCCTTCGATCCGCGACCCGCGGATACACTTCCCGTAAGCCGCCTGGATTGAGCCAAGCGCGATGTCTTCAAATCGCGCTTGGCTCTTTGTTAAGACAGGTTTTCTCAGTCAGCCAAACCCCGTCATTGCGAGCGTAGCGAAGCAATCCAGCGCTCGTCGTCGCGGCAGCTATGGCTCCTGGATTGCTCCGCTACGCCCGCAACGACGCGGGAGTCAAACATCGCGACCGCTCATATTAGTGCAAGGAAACCGGTACCAGTTCCTGCTGCCAGGCATTGGCGACCGCCCCCTCGGCCGAATCGGCAATCATGATCGGCGTACCATCGGCGGCATTGAGGGTGAACAGCTTCAAGCCGGGGCGGATCTCGCCCAACTGCGGATAGAGCCGCATGGCATCTTCCGACATGATCGGCTTGACATAGGCGACATGCCCGGCGCCCAGGGCAGCCAGCATTTCGGGGGTCGGCACAGCAGTCTTATCGTTCCGGATCATAGGAACCTCCTGAACGTTGAGAAACAATGGAAAAAAGGGGCAACCGGACCGTCAGTCCCGCACCGCGATGTCGATGCGCTTGGCGACGCGCTCGGGCTCCGGGCGGATCAAATCGACGGAAAGCAGGCCGTTCTTCAAATCGGCGCCCATCACCTCCATGCCATCGGCAAGAAGGAACGTGCGCTGGAACTGGCGGGCTGCGATACCGCGATGCAGGAAGACGCGGGACTTGTCGTCCACCTGCCGTCCACGGATGACGAGCTGGTTTTCCTCGATCGAGACGTCGAGTTCCTCGCGGCTGAAACCGGCGACGGCGAGTGTGATTCTCAGCCTCTCCGGCGGCCGGTCACAGGATCCGACTCGCTCGATATTATAGGGCGGATAGCCGTCATTGGCGGCTTTGGCGACCCTGTCCAGGGCTCGTTCGATCTCATCGAAGCCGAGCAGGAAGGGAGAGTTCAAGGTTGGTACGCGCGACATTGCAAAGCCCTCGCAGGAAGCGACTTTGTGACGGGACCCTGACGGCGTCCCCGTTCCGGCAACTCCGGAACAATCTCAATATGGGCAAGCACAAAGGGGTTTCAAGAGGGGTCCCGAATTGCGGTGAGGATTTCCGGATCGAACCCTCTGGAGGAAGGCGCGTGCTCCTGGACCCGCTCCGCCAGACTGACGAAGAGCCGGCAAGGATGCCTGCGCGCCCCGTATTCCATTCAATCGCAAAACGCTCTTGCGTGCAGCTCCCGGCCGGGGCAGGAACGGCACATGATCCCTCCCGGCCTTCTCATCGCCGCTCCCCGCTCGGGCTCCGGCAAGACCACCCTGGTGCTCGGCCTGCTGCGCGCCCTCGCCCGCGGCGGGGTCGCGGTGCAGCCGATGAAATGCGGGCCCGATTACATCGATCCCGGCTTTCATGCCGCAGCCGCCTCGCGGGTCAGCTATAATCTCGACAGCTGGGCGATGCGCCCGGCCCTCATCGACGGCCTCACTCGGCAGGCCGGCAACGATGCCGAGCTCTTCATCGGCGAGGCGCTGATGGGATTGTTCGACGGCGTTATCAGCGACGGTGCCAGCGGGGACGGCTCCTCCTCCGGCCTGGCAGCGCTGCTGGGATGGCCGGTGCTGCTGGTGCTCGATATCTCCGGTCAGTCGCAGTCGGCCGGCGCGGTGGCCAAGGGTTTTGCCAGCTTCCGTCCCGATGTGCGGGTCGCCGGCGTGGTGCTCAACAAGGTCGCGAGCCCCCGGCACGAAGCCCTGGCACGCAAGGGCATCGAGGAGGCCGGGCTGCCGGTGGTGGGTACGCTTCCCCGCAATGCCGACCTCGTCCTGCCCGAGCGTCATCTCGGCCTCGTCCAGGCCGACGAGACTGTCGAGCTCGACCGCCGCCTTGAAGCTCTGGCCGATTTCGTCGAAACCCATTGCGACATCGGCGCAATCCGGGCGCTGGCCGAGCCGACGAGACTGCCGACGGCCGGGCGCGATATGGGCCGCCGCCCCGTTGAATCGACTGAAGCGGGCCTCCGCCCGGGTGAACCGATTGAAGCGGGCCTCCGCCCACCTGGCCAGCGCATCGCCCTGGCCCGCGATGCCGCCTTCTCCTTCATCTATCCGCATCTCATCGCCGGCTGGCGCCGCCAGGGCGCCGAGATCATCCCCTTCTCGCCGCTGGCCGATGAGGGGCCGGCCGAGGATGCCGACGTCGCCTGGCTGCCGGGCGGCTATCCCGAACTCCACGGCGCTCGCCTCGCCACCGCCACCCGCTTCCAGAAAGCCCTGCGCCTGTTCGCGCAAACCCGCCCGGTGCACGGCGAATGCGGAGGCTATATGGTGCTCGGCCGGGTGTTGATCGATGCCGAGGGCACGGCTCATCGCATGACCGGCCTGCTCGATCTCGAGACCAGCTTCGCCAAGCGCCGCATGAATCTGGGCTACCGCCTGGCAGAACTGAAGCAGGATTGCCCGCTCGGCGCACGTGGCAGCCGGGTGCGCGGCCACGAGTTTCACTACTCGACAACCTTGCGCTCCGACGACACGCCGCTTTTCGAGGTCAGCGACGCCAACGGCACGCCCCTGGGCGCCCTGGGCGGGCGCCGCGGCCAGGTCACCGGCTCCTTCTTCCACGTGATCGACAAGGCCTAGAGCAAAGCGCGTTTAGACGGAAACGCTGCTTTGCTCCAGCTCTTTAATTCGGCGCGTCTTTGCGATTCTTGGTGATTCCACCAAACCGCGAAACGCTCTAGCGCTGCGTCCGCAATGACGGAAAACGCCTCCGCAATCGTAGTTGCGACTGGAATGCCGGGCCTCAGCCCGCAAATCCTCCGTCATCCAGAAAGCGCTGTTCTTCCGGCGTGCAGATGCGCCCAAGAATGGCGTTGCGATGAGGAAAGCGGCCGAAGCGGGCCACGATGTCGCGATGCTCCCGGGCATAGCGCAGATAGTCGCCTTCCAGCGTCCGGCACAAAGCGAGGGAGCGCTCCTGGTCGGCGAGTTCCTCCGAATGCATGAAGGGCAGGTAGAAAAAGATGCGCAGCTGCGGGTCGATGCTGCGGTCATGGCCAGCCGCCAGCGCCGCTGCTGCGGCCCGCCGTGCCAGGGGATCGCCGGCATACATGGCAGGCGTGTCGCGAAAGGCATTGCGTGGAAACTGGTCGAGCAGCAGCACCAGCGCGAGGGCACCCGGCGCAGTCGCACCCCATCCGTCGAGTTCGCCGCGCATTGCGGCCTGATGCAGGGGCAGGAACCGCTCGCGAAAGTCGCGGTCGAACGCCTCGTCCTTTTCGAACCAGCGCTCGGGGCCGGCATCGACCCAAAAATCGACGAGAGCACGGGCGGAAGGCGGAACTGATTCGACCATGCCGGGTTTCCTCTGGCCAGACGAGACGATAGGCGAAACTCGAACGAGCGGAGACACTGCATAGCGCTGCGGAAACTGCAATTCCACCATTGAACAATCGCCGAATGCTCGTCACATTAGTGTCGAGGAGACAGACCTTGTCCGCTGTGACGCCGACCCTTCCTTCGAGTGAACTTACTCAGCTGAACGAACGCTCGCGCGAGATATTCCGTCAGATCGTCGATTCCTATCTTGCAACGGGCGAACCCGTCGGCTCCCGCAACATTTCGCGCCTGCTGCCGACCTCGCTGTCGCCCGCTTCGGTGCGCAACGTCATGCAGGACCTGGAACTGCTCGGCCTGATCCAGGCGCCGCATACCAGCGCCGGGCGGCTGCCGACCGAACTGGGACTGCGCTTCTTCGTCGACGCCATGCTGGAATTCGGCGACCTCGCCGCTCAGGACCGCGCGCAGATCGATGCCCAGATCCGCGCGAGGACGCCCTCCCGCTCCCTTGAAGACGTGCTGATCGAAGCCTCGGCCACCTTGTCGGGCCTGTCGCGCGGCGCCGGGGTCGTCGTCACCGGCAAGCGCGACCAGCGGCTGAAGCATATCGAATTCGTGCGCCTCGAACCCACCCAGGCCCTGGTCATCCTGGTCTCCGAGGAAGGCGCGGTGGAAAACCGCGTGATCACCGTGCCGGTCGGCCTGCCGACATCGGCGCTGGTGGAAGCCTCCAACTATCTCAACGCCCGCGCCCGCGGCAAGACGATCGAGGACCTCAAACGCGAGATGAGCAGCGCCCTCGACGCCGGGCGCGCCGAACTCGACGACCTCACCACCAAGCTGATCAATACCGGCCTGGCAAGCTGGAGCGGCGGCTCCTCCGACCTGCCGCGCCAGCTCATCGTGCGCGGCCAGGCCAATCTCCTGGAAGACCTGCACGCCGGCGAAGACCTGGAACGCATCCGTCTGCTCTTCGCCGACATCGAGGCCAAGAAGGACCTGATCGATCTGCTCGGCCGCGCTGAAGGCGGCGACGGGGTGCGTATCTTCATCGGATCGGAAAACAAGCTGTTCTCGCTCTCCGGCTCCTCGATGATCGCTGCTCCCTTCCGGGATGCCAACCAGAAGATCGTCGGCGTGCTCGGCGTGATCGGGCCGACACGGCTGAACTATGCCCGCGTGGTGCCGATGGTCGACTATACTGCCAAGGTCATCGGGAAACTGCTGAAGCCCTGACGGCAATGCGGGTAATTCCTGGCCGATCCTCGATTATGGCGTGAGCCTTGTCATTGCCGGGCTTGACCCGGCAACCCAGCCTATCCTTCATGACGACGGCCGAGCCGCTGGATGCCCAGGTCAAACCCAGGCACGACATAAGCCAGGGCCACTTTTGTGTAGACCGGCCCCTCTGCCTGGGCGTGCCGGCAGCCGAGATCAGGATCGCTTCTGCACGCCGGGATTTTCGCCCTCACGCCTGTCCTCGCGCGGCGTCACCGCAAAATGCGCGCGATAAGATCGCGAAAGACAGGATGCGGAGGAATAGCCGCAGGCCATGGCGATCTCCATCACGCTCATGTCGGTCTGGCGCAGCAGCAGGCGGGCGCGCTGCAACCGGAGCTGCAGATAGTAATTGGCCGGCGAATCCTTGAGCTCGGCCCGGAACAGGCGTTCGAGCTGGCGGGCCGAGACGCCGGAAAGGGCCGCAAGGGCCTTGGCGTCGAGCGGCGTCTCCAGATTGGCCTCCATAGCCACCACCACGCGGATCAGCTTGCTGTTGGCGACGCCCAGCCGCTTGGGCAGGCTCATGCGCTGGCGGTCATGGCGCGGGCGCAGCCTGTCGTGGATGAACTGTTCGGAGACCGCCACCGCCAGGGCCTGGCCATATTGGCGGGCGATCATGTCGAGCATCAGGTCGAGCGCCGCCGTCCCGCCGGCGCAGGTGAAATGCTTGGCCGACACCTCGAACAGGGCCTCGCTGATCTCGATGTCGGGAAAGGCCTCGGCGAAGCCCGGCGCCGCCTCCCAATGCATGGTGACCTTGCCGCCGCTGAGCAGGCCGGCCGCCGCCAGGATCCAGGCGCCGGTATCGAGGGCGCCGATCTCGGTGCCGCGGCGGGCGAGATGGCGTAGGCGCGCCAGCATCGCCTTGCTGGCATAGTGCTCCGGCTCGAAGCTGGAGCAGACGATCAGGGTCGGGATGTCGTCGCTGGCGGGCAGCGCGCCCCCCACCGGAATCGGCCAGCCATTGGAGGCGCTGACCGGCTTGCCGTCCATCGACCAGGCCCGCCAATCGAAGACCTGCCGCCTGGCCATGCGGTTGGCGACGCGCAGAGGTTCGACGGCAGAGGAAAACGCCATCATCGAGAATTGGGGAACCAGCAGGAAATCGATCCGGATCGGCCCGGGCCCCGCATGCGGCTTGAACACGATTATGGCTCCGGGCGATCCAAACAGGCCGTCATGGCGCGTATCCCTTCACTGCCCCGGCCTGAACGCCTTGCACACAGCCGGGTCCGTCTCCAGCCTCGGCCCCTCGATCAGGTCGATGCAATAGGGAATGGCGGGGAAGACCGCCATCAGGCATTGCTCGATCGAGGCCGGCTTTCCCGGCAGGTTGACGATCAGGGTCCGGCCGCGAATGCCCGCCGTCTGGCGCGACAGGATGGCCGTCGGCACATATTTCAGGCTTTCCTGGCGCATCAGCTCGCCGAAGCCCGGCATCATCTTGGTGCAGACCGCCTCGGTGGCCTCGGGCGTGACGTCACGCCGGGCCGGGCCCGTGCCGCCGGTGGTGCAGATGAGGCAGCAGCCTGCCTCGTCGGCGAGCTCGATCAGCGTGCGCTCGATCAGATCCTGCTCGTCGGCGATGACACGCACCACCGGGTCCCAGGGCGAGGTCAGCACGCGCTGCATGAAGCCGGTGATGGCCGGGCCGCTCTTGTCCTCGTAGATCCCGGCGCTGGCGCGATCCGAGATGGTCAGAATTCCGATCCTGGCAGTCATTTCGCTCATCCTAAAGGCGCGACATCCACGGAGACGCGCAGGCTGTGGCCGGCGGAGGCGACGACGACGCCGTCCACCGGGGCGACATCGGCATAGTCGCGCCCGACCGCGACGCGCACATGGTCCTCGTTCGCAGGCACCGCATTGGTCGGATCGAGATCGACCCAGCCGAGCCCGGCGCCGCACCATACCGAAACCCAGGCATGGCTGGCATCCGCCCCCACCAGCCGTTCCTGGCCGGGCGGCGGATGGGTTCGCAGATAGCCCGAAACATAGGCGGCGGGAATACCGATGGCACGCAGGCCCGCCAGCATCCAATGTGCGAAGTCCTGGCAGACGCCGTGGCGCGTGCGGGCCACCACGTCGAGCGGGGTGGAAATATCGGTTGCGTTGGGATCGTAGACGAAATCGCGATGGATGCGTTTCATCATCTCGATGGCCCCGTCGAGCACCGGGCGCCCCGGTTCGAAAGAGGCAAGCGCGTAATCGCGCGCTTCGGCAAGCAGGGGTACGAAGCGGCTGGCGAACAGATAATGCGCCGGGGCCGAACCGCCGAGGTCGGGCACCAGCAGCGCCCCCTGGCTGATCTCCTGCCAGGATGGGGTCAGCAGGGCATGGGGCGGCTCGCGCGGCTGGACCTCGATGCGCACGCGCGATTCGAAGCGGTGCCGGGTGGCCGCGCCGGCAAAGCGGACATGGGTGGTGCGGTTGCCGAAGAAGTCGACCGCCTCGGTCTGCTCCAGGGGCCTGGGGGTGATGGTGAGCTGGGCCGAGAATACCCGCTGATTGCCGCCGGTCTCAGGCTGGAGATGCAGCGTGCAGCGGGCCGCCGCGACCTCGGTGCGGTAGAGATAGGTCGTGGTGTGGCGGATAAGATAGAGCACGGGCGAAACTCATCAGAAAATGCAGACAGATTCATCTATGGGTGGCGCTGCCCCTCACCCTTACCCTCTCCCCGCAAGAGCGGGGCGAGGGGGCCGCCGGCCGTTGCGCTATATCTTTCGATGTCCAGCCCCGCCCGCCCCTTACTCCCGCCATCATCCCAGCCCCTCAGCGATCTCGGCCATGGCTTCGTCCTGGTTGAAATAGCGGGCCGAGAGCTCCGAAGACAGCGCGAGCAGCCGGTTTTCGAAACCGAGGATCAGGCGATCATCGACGTCGGCCGCCTGCGTCGTCTCGATTTCGGCGCGCATCAGGCGGATGGCGCGGGTGAGCGCGTCCACTTCCCCGTCCCGGGATGTGCGCGGCAGGGCTGCCAGATGCTCGGCGGCGTGGATGATCTGATAGGCGACCGAGCGCGGATTGCCGTCGTCGAGCAGCACGAGATCGAGCACCGGCAGGCGCAGCGTTCCCATCAGATAGCGGGCGCGGTAGGTAATCCGGCTGTCCGTCACGCGCAGTAAGGCATCGAGCATGTCGGCGCTGGCGCTTTCATCGGCTAGGCGGCGGACGAGGCGGCAGGTCTGGATCGCCCGCTCGATATGATGTCCGATGCGCAGGAAACGCCAGCCCGCAAGCTGGTTCATGTTTTCATGGGCGAGCCCCGACAAGGCCGCCAGCGTGTGCAGATAGCGGTCCGCTCTGTCGGCGGAGGGCAGGTTGCGGTCGCCGACCACCATGGCACCGAGATCGGCGATGGCCTGGGTCGCATCGCGCGACAGTCTTTCGCGGATGGCGGAAGCGGTGCGCGCCGCCGCGCCGATCAGGGCGGGCATGCCGCCATATTCCTCCCCGTCGAGCACATCGCTCAGGACGCCTTCGGCAATCGCCACCGGCTCGATCACCGCCTTGGCCGTTCTGCGGGAAACGGCCGGCTCCGCCTTCTCGCCCTTGGCTGCCCCCCAGGCGACCAGCAGGTCGGTGAGGCGCTGGGTGGCGGCGACGACCTCCTCATCGGCTTCCGCAGCGATCTCCCCCACGGCCCGGACCACACGCAAGGTCGCCTCGGCGCGTTCGAGATAGCGGCCGAGCCAGAACAGATTGTCGGCCGCCCGGCTCGGAAGATGGCCGAGGCTGCGCTTGATCGCCACCTTGCCGGGCGCCGGCAGCAGGCTGACATGATCGACCGGCCGCTCCGACGTCACCCAGGCATCGGCGGAGCGTCCGCCATGCTGCATCGACAGGGCGCGCGGATCATTGCTGTCGCCCACCCGGCAGAAGCCGCCGCGCATCACCTTCCAGCCCTCCGGCGTGGCGACGGCGTAGACCCGCAGCGTGAAGGGGTGCGGTTCCAGGCGCTTGCCGTTCCAGACCGGCATGGTCGAGAGCCTGACGACTTCCTGCGCCACCACCTCGAGGGGATGGGCGTTCACGACATCGCGCAGGCGAGCCTGGCCCGATTCGTCCTGATCTGCCACCACACTCGCGCCGCTGCGTGTCAGGCCGGCGACCTCGCGCGTGAAGGCCGGAAGGATGGCCAGCCGCTCGAAATGCCGCAGCACCTCCTCGCGCGCGCCGGCCTCGCCGCACCACCAGGTCGCGACATTCGGCAGGATGAGGTCGTTGCCGGTGAGCCGTCTCGCCAGCGCCGGCATGAAAGCCAACATGGCCGGCGCCTCGACCAGGCCGGCCCCCAGGCTGTTGGCCAGGGCCACCGAGCCCTGCCGGACGGCCTGGACCAGGCCGGGAACGCCGAGCCGAGAGCCGGCATTGAGTTCCAATGGATCGGCGAAATCGGCATCGAGGCGCCGCACCAGGGCAGCGATGCGCTTCAGTCCCTCGATGGTGCGGACATAGACCGTTCCGTCCTGCACGGTGAGGTCGGCGCCCTCGACCAGGAGAAGGCCGAGATAGCGGGCGAGATAGGCGTGCTCGAAATAGGTCTCGTTGGCGGGTCCCGGCGTCAACAGGCCGATGCGCGAGCCCTCCCGCCCGGCCTTGGCGGCCAGGGTGGAACGCATGGCCTGGAAGAAACCCGCCAGACGCTCCACCTGCATGTCGCGATAGAGGGCGGGCAAGGCGGCCGAGATGGCGAGCCGGTTCTCCAGCGCATATCCCATGCCGGAGGGCGCCTGGGCGCGGTCCTTGAGCACCCACCAGCGACCGTCGGGGCCACGGCCGAGATCGGCAGCGTAGATGACCAGATGCTCCCCGCCGAGCGGCCTGCTGCCGGCCACGGCGCGCTGGAAGTCGGGATTGCCCGCGATCACGGCCGCCGGCAGGGCACCATCCCGCACCAGCGTGGCCGGCCCGTAGAGATCGGACAGCACGGTTTCGAGCAGTTGCGCCCGCTGCACGATGCCCGCCTCGATGCCGCGCCACTCGGCATCGGGGATCACCAGCGGCACATGCGCGAGCGGCCAGGGCCGGTCGCGGCCGTCCGGCGTGTCGTAGACGCGGTAATAGACCCCCGAATTCTTGATCTGGCGATCAGCAACCGCAAAGCGCTGCGAGACGACGGCCGGCCGGTAGCGCGCCATCTCGTTGAGCACCGGCAGCCAATGCGGACGCACCTCCCCCGCCGCCGTCATCAACTCGTCGGCGACATCGGGCAAAGGCCGGTAGTCCGCGAGCAAGGAGCGCAGGCCGGGATTGCGGGACCGGGCGAGCATCAGGGCATTCCGGGAAGATGGATGCGACTCGGAAAGCTCAGCCTGTCAGAACCAGACCCCTTCTCCCCTTGCGGGAGAAGGTCCCGGCAGGGGGATGAGGGGTCGCGCGCCACCGGCAAAGTGAACGCCCAGCCGGAAACGGACGGCTCTTCCCGCCCCCTCATCGCGCTGCCCTGCGCAGGTCGAGGGTGAAGGGAAATTCCCCGTTGCTCTCCTCGGGTGGCACCGCCGGCCAGCCAGGCGTGTGGCCGATCGGCTGGAAGCGGGCGAGGCGCCGGGCCTGCGCCTCATAGGCGTTGACCGGGAAGGTCTCGTAATTGCGCCCGCCGGGATGGGCGACGTGATAGGTGCAGCCGCCGAGCGAGCGGTTCGACCAGGTGTCGATGACATCGAAGGTGAGCGGCGCATGCACCGGGATGGTCGGATGCAGGCCCGAGGCGGGCTGCCAGGCCTTGAAACGGACGCCGGCGACGGCCTCTCCGGACCGGCCGGTGGCGTTCATCGGCAGGCGCCGGCCGTTGCAGGCGACGACATGCCGGGCGGGATTGAAGCCTTCGACCTTGACCTGCAGCCGCTCGGTTGAACTATCCACGTATCGCACCGTCCCCCCGGCAAAGCCCTCCTCGCCCAGCACATGCCATGGTTCGAGGGCCTGGCGCACCTCCAGGCTCACCCCTTCATAATCGACCTTGCCGTAGAACGGGAAGCGGAATTCGAGCTGCGCCTGGTACCAGACCGGATCGAAGCCGTAGCCGGCGCGGGCGAGATCGGCGAGCACGTCCTGGAAATCGGCCCAGACGAAATGGGGCAGCATGAAGCGGTCATGCAGCTGGGTTCCCCAGCGCACGAAGGACCCTTCCTGCGGCTCGCGCCAGAACCAGGCGATCAGCGCCCGCAGCAACAACTGCTGGGCCAGCGACATGCGATAGTCCGGCGGCATTTCGAAGGAACGGAACTCGATCAGGCCGAGGCGTCCGGTGGCCGAATCCGGCGAATAGAGCTTGTCGATGCAGATCTCGGCCCGATGGGTGTTGCCGGAAACGTCGACCAGGAGGTTGCGGAAGAGGCGATCGACCAGCCAGGGCGGCGGCAAGTCGTCACCCGAACCACCGGCGGTATTGCCGCCATGCGGCCCCCTGACTCGCTCCATGGCGATCTCGAGCTCATAGAGGCTGTCATGCCGGGCCTCGTCGATGCGCGGAGCCTGGCTGGTGGGCCCGATGAACAGGCCCGAGAACAGATAGGACAGCGAGGGATGGCGCTGCCAGTAGAGCACGATGCTCTTGAGCAGGTCCGGCCGCCGGAGGAAGGGGCTGTCGGCGGGCGTGACGCCCCCGAGCACGACATGGTTGCCGCCGCCGGTGCCGACATGGCGCCCGTCGATCATGAACTTGTCCGCGCCGAGCCGGCTGAGCCGGGCCTCCTCATAGATGGTGGAGGTGATCGCCACGGTCTCGGCCCAGGAAGCGCCCGGCTGGATATTGACCTCGATCACGCCGGGGTCGGGCGTGACCTTGATCACCTGGATGCGCGGATCATAGGGCGGGGGATAGCCCTCGATATGCACGGTGAGGCCGTTGGCCTCGGCCGTCTCCTCGACGGCAGCCAGCAATTCGAGATAATCCTGGACGCCGGCCACCGGCGGCATGAACACGCACAGCACGCCGTCGCGGATTTCGAAGGCGAGCGCCGTGCGCACCACACCGGTGCCGAACTCCTGGCCGACCTGCACCTGCTGCTTGAGGCTGCCCTCATTGTTGGCGTCGATGCGCCGCAGTTGGCGCGACAGCTCGGACCGGTCCGGCAGCTGGCCGCGCGGCACGATCGGATCAGCCGCATGCACATGCGGAAAGGCCGCGGGCGGGACGTGAGGCAGGCTCGACAGCGGCAGCCGGTAACCGGCAGGCGAATCGCCCGGCACCAGAAAAAGCCGCCCCCTGCGCATGCGCCAGAGTTCGCTGACCCAGCCATCGCGCCGCTCCGTATTCCAGCGCTGCACGGGCAGGACATAGGCAGCCGGCTGGTCGAGTCCGCGATCGAAGACCCGGGCGATGCGGGCGCGCTCCTCGGGATCGGCGAGCTTGGACTCCATCGGATCGACATTGTCGGGAAGCTGGGCCTCCTGCAGGATCCAGTGGGCGGCATCCTCATAGGCCGGCACGGCAAAGTCGGGCTCGATGCCCAGGCGTTCCGCCACGCCTTCGGCCAGGATGCGCATCGGCGTGGGATCGAAGACCTTGCGGATCGGATGCTTGCCGTTCGGCCCGCCCGCCGGCTTCGGCTCGCGGGCGATCAGCTCTGCGTTGCGCCAGATCGGTTGACCGTCCTTGCGCCAGTAGAGCGCGAAGGCCCAGCGCGGCAGGGATTCGCCCGGATACCATTTGCCCTGGCCGTAATGCAGGAAGCCGCCAGGGGCGAAGGCCGTGCGCAGGCGGCGGATCAGCGTATCGGCGAGGCCGCGCTTGGTCGGGCCGACGGCACCGGTGTTCCACTCCTCGCCCTGATAGTCGTCGATGGAGACGAAAGTGGGCTCGCCGCCCAGCGTCAGGCGCACGTCCTGGCTGACGAGATCGGCCTCGACCTCCTGTCCCAGCGCATCGAGCTCGCGCCAGGCTTCGTCGGAAAAGGGAAAGGTCACGCGCGGGGATTCGGCGATGCGCCGCACCGGCATCTCGAAGGAGAACTCGGTATTGACGGGCCCGGCCGCGCTCAGCGAACCGCTGATCGGGGCAGCGGAGGCATAATGCGGCGTGGCGGCCAGCGGAATATGGCCCTCGCCGGTGAGCAGCCCCGAGGTTGCATCCATGCCGATCCAGCCAGCACCCGGCAGGTAGACCTCGGCCCAGGCATGCAGATCGGCAAAATCGGCGTCGACCCCGCGCGGGCCGTCGAGCGCCTTGAGGTCATGGGTGAGCTGGATCGAATAGCCGGAGACGAAACGGGCGGCGAGGCCCAGCCTGCGTAGGATCTGCACCAGCAGCCAGGCGCTGTCGCGGCAGGAACCCGAGCGCAGGGACAGCGTCTCCTCCGGGCTCTGCACCCCCGGCTCCATCCGGATCGTATAGGCGATTTCGCGCTGCAGGCGTTGGTTGAGCCCCACCAGAAAGTCGACAACCGGCTGCCCGCCCATGTCGATCGAAGCGACGAAGGCGGCCAGCCCCTCGCCCGCCGGCTCGATCTCCAGATAAGGCGCGAGTTCATGCGCCAGATCCGCGGGATAGGCGAAGGGCAGGTGGGTCGCGTAATCCTCCACGAAGAAATCGAAAGGATTGATCACCGAAAAGTCGGCAACCAGGTCGACTTCGATCTGGAAACGGGTCGCCGGCTCCGGGAAAACGAAGCGGGCGAGCCAATTGCCGTGCGGATCCTGCTGCCAGTTGATGAAATGTTGGGCAGGCTCGACCTTCAAGGCATAGCTGACGATGCGCGTTCGGGAATGCGGAGCGGGCCTGAGCCGGACGATCTGGGGAGACAGGGTCACCGGACGATCGTAATCATAGGTCGTACGGTGATAGAGGGCAGCAACGATCGACAAGACAGGATACCCCCGGCCAAGAAACGCCCGCAGCGTATCGGTTTGCTCTCGAACTAGGCAAGCCTATTGAGAAGGCAAAAATAAGCACGTGCTGCCCAATCCAAGTTCGCCGGATGGCACGCCCGGCGACGTTTTTTTAACACGGGCAGGGTAAGCAGGGCCAGGAGCCACCCTTTTGGCGACATCCTTTCGGCAATGCCCTTTCGGTCGAGGAAAACCATCATGAAGCGTCCGGCGTCCGGTTTCGCCGCTCTCTTGCTCTGCCTGTCCGCCTTTTGCGCGGGTGCCTTGCCCGCGCAGGCCACCACCCTGCCGGTCTACCAGTACAAGCTGTTCTGTCAGCAGCTCGGCAAGGGAAATCCGGTGATGGTCCAGAACTGCGAAACGCAGGAAATCATGTCCTACAACCAGTTGCGCCGGATCTGGCGCGCCCCGCCCGCCGCCGAGGTGCAGGACCGCTGCTTTGCCCGCAACCAGCCCGCCCCGCGCACCGGCCTGGGCTCCTATGTGAAATTCCTCAACTGCATCATCACCAATACCGGGCACGGCTGAGCTGGAAGTTGGCGGCGGGCCAGTTCGGATGTCCGCTACGCATAGCCGCGTTGGATAATTTTCCGGCTACCGGACAGTCGGAACGCGACCACGACAATGATGCAAAAATCCCTCGCATGATGGGACTTTTGCATCCGGTTTTTGCGATGATGAAAACGCTGCGATGTCGGCGGATGATCGACATGTCGAAAAAGTCAGGACTTTCGCGATAAGGCGGAAACACGCTCCCATAGGCCGCCTTCATTAAGCTTGCTGATTGCGAGCGCCGTAATCGCTTCAGGTGTGTCTCGATCAAAGCGAAACCATCCATCGGTACCAGCGCTATCCCAGGCTTGAATTCTGAGACGACAGGAGGGATGGACATTCC
This sequence comes from Labrys sp. LIt4, assembly GCF_017813775.1. Taxonomy (NCBI): domain Bacteria; kingdom Pseudomonadati; phylum Pseudomonadota; class Alphaproteobacteria; order Hyphomicrobiales; family Xanthobacteraceae; genus Labrys; species Labrys sp. LIt4. Next base: position 86,150 of record NZ_JAGIPY010000011.1, on the reverse strand, counting down.
AAGCAGTTGCCTTCGAAGCTGGTATTGCTTTTCCCCACGATGTTACGATTCCATCAGAGGGGCATCGAGCAATCTCGATGACGAACCCTCCGCCATGTCGATCGAACTGGAATGTGAGAAGATCGGTGAAGCTTGCACTCTTTCGCCGAAAATGCGGAAGAGTTCCAGTAAATCCGCAAGATTTGAACCATGGGACTGCTACGGCCCTGAGCTCTGAATCCATGTGGGACCTTGAGTAGCCCATGGCGCGCCTCGAATTCCTTAAATTCGCAAATGTCCCGATTTCTGCGGCAGAAGTCAGAATATTTGCGAAGCCTGCCTATCGCGTTCTGCTTTGCGGGCCTTCTTATCCCGGAGATAACCTCGGACACCGACTATTAGACCGCCGACACAACCTCCTATTGCTCCGTATAAGCCATTCCCGGAAACCACATTACCTCCAAGGTATCCTCCTACAAAACCTCCAAGAGGAGTGCCAACAAGGAAGCGAAATGCTCTCAGAGTGGGAGATTGCGGATACTTGTCGACCACACCAGCAACCTTCCTAAAACTCTCGCCTTTTGCGGTGACCTTTAGCAACTGATTTGCCCGACGTCGTCAAAAGTCAGGAATTATGCGAGCGAGGATCCTCCGCTCGGGATACAAACTCAAGGTCCTCGTCAGACTCAATGTAGTGGATGAGCCCCCATTTCTCGAAGCGGATCATCACGCCGTGCTCCAAAAAACCGGACCAATCCTCTCTCTTGAATTCAGGGGTAAATTCGTTCGTGTCGATCGAGAGTACGACCACGCCTTGTGTTTCGTGGATCCTTACTCGATCCCCAAGACGGGCCTGTTTGCCATCCCGATAGAACATCGCTGACCTTTCTCAAAAATCCCAATTAATGAGACAGCTTTGCGCCTCATTTTGCGGTGTGTCGGCTACGATAAAACCTTAAATTCAAACGAACCCGCTACCCGCAACTCAACCCGCACTTGCCAACAGCGCACCATCACGGCCGAAAATGGCGATGTCGAGGCTGATCTCGGCATCGCGCAGCACCGTCGTTGCCGTCTTCAAGGCATGCCGCGCCACCAAGGGCGGCAGATCGAGACCGGCCTCGCCGGCAATCTCCAGGGCTTCGATGGCGGTATTGGCCTGCGAGACGCGATAGGCCGTCTCGCCGTCGCCGCCCAGTTCCTCCACCCGTTCGGCCAGCCAACGCAAATCCACCGGGCCGGCGCGCGAATGGAGATCCAGGAGGCCCTGGCCCAGCTTGGTGATCTTGGCAAAGCCGCCGGCCACGGTGACGCGCGGCACCGGATGCACCCTGAGATATTTCAGCATGCCGCCGACGAAATCCCCCATGTCGATCAGGGCGATCTCCGGAAGGCCGTAGAGCCTGGCCACGGCCGCCTCCGAGGCGGCCCCGGTGGCGCCGGCGACATGGTCAAGGCCGGCCCCACGCGCCACGTCGATGCCGCGGTGGATCGAATGGATCCAGGCCGAGCAGGAAAAGGGTACGACGATGCCGGTCGTGCCGAGCACGGAGAGGCCGCCAACGATGCCGAGCCGGCCGTTCAGGGTCTTGCGGGCGATCGCCTCGCCATCGGCGATGGCGACGGTGACTTCGACATCCCCGGCGGCGCCATGCGCGGCCGCCACCTCGGCAATGGCCGCGGCGATCATGCCCCTTGGCCCCGGATTGATGGCGGGCTCCCCCACCGGCAGGGGCAAGCCCGGCCGGGTGACGGTTCCGACGCCCTCTCCCGCCCGGAAGCTCACCCCCGTGCCGGCCTCGCCCAGGCGCACCGTCGAGGAGACGAGCGCGCCATGGGTCACGTCGGGATCGTCGCCCGCATCCTTGACGATGGTGGCACGGGCATAGCCCTGGCCTCTCTCGTGCCGCGCCAGGGCGAAGGCCGGCTGCTCGCCACGCGGCAGGGTGATGACGACGGGATCAGGAAACTCCCCGCCGAGCAGCGCCGCATAGGCGGCCTTGGCGGCAGCCGCCGCGCAGGCGCCGGTGGTCCAGCCATAGCGCAGAGGGGAGGTTTGATCACGCACGAGAAGAACCGGACAACATCGTCAATGGGGCTGCCGCCTGAAACGCGCTCCGACGAGAAGCCGCGACGGCGACAGCGGCTGTTTTGCCAGTCCTTGGCGCATTCGGCCAGTGCAATTCGTTGCAATCCCGGTTATGTCAGCGCTATTGCGACCTGAAACGGGATCCCTTTGATGACTGCCACTCTCGTGCTCTGCCGCCACGGCCAAAGCGACTGGAACCTCAAGAACCTGTTCACCGGCTGGCGCGATCCCGGCCTGACGGAGAAGGGCGTGGCCGAGGCGCATGAGGCGGGCCGCCGGCTCAAGGCGCTCGGGCTGAAGGCCGACATCGCCTTCACCTCCGTGCTGTCGCGCGCCCAGCACACCACCAAGATCATTCTCGGCGAGCTCGGCCAGGACGGCCTCGAGACAATCTGTGACCAGGCCCTCAACGAGCGCGACTATGGCGACCTCTCCGGCCTGAACAAGGACGAGGCCCGCGTGAAGTTCGGCGAGGAGCAGGTGCATATCTGGCGCCGCTCCTACGACGTGCCGCCGCCCGGCGGCGAGAGCCTGAAGGATACGGCGGCGCGTGTGCTGCCCTATTACATCCATCGCATCCAGCCCCAGGTGATGGCCGGCAAGACCGTGCTGGTCGGCGCCCATGGCAATTCGCTGCGCGCCCTGATCATGGCGCTGGAAGGCCTGACGGGCGAGGAGATCGTCAAGCGCGAGCTCGATACCGGCGTGCCGATCGTCTACCGGCTGAACCCGGACACCACCATCGCCAGCAAGCAGGAACTGAAGGGCTGACCGCTGCACCGGTCTTCTGCAGAGGATCCAGACATCGCCGGACCTCGACCTTTGCCGTCACCGGGCTTGTCCGGTGATCGAGACAGGCCCGGCACGACAAAGTCGGAGCTTTCCTCGGCAGACTTGTCTTACAAAATAACGGGGAAGGCATAGCCATCCCCCTCAAGAATGCTTAAACGGAGAGAAACGATCTCCTCACGGCTGCCTGCGTTCCCATGATCATTGCCTCCCCTTCCGATTATCGTGCCGCCGCCAGGCGCAAGCTGCCGCGCTTCATGTTCGACTATGTCGACGGTGGCGCCTATGCCGAGCATACGCTGCGGGCCAATGTCAGCGATCTCGAAGGGATCAGCCTCAGGCAGCGCATCCTCAAGAACGTCGACAGGCTGAGCCTGGAGACCGAGATCTTCGGGCGCAAATTCGCCATGCCGGTGATCCTCGCCCCAGTCGGCATCACCGGCATGCTGGCCCGCCGCGGCGAGGTGCAGGTGGCCAAGGCGGCGGCAGCCAAGGGCATCGCCATGACGCTCTCCACCGTCTCGATCTGCCCGATCGAGGAAGTGGTGCCGGCAAGCCCCGCCCCGATCTGGTTCCAGCTCTATGTGCTGCGTGACCGCGGCTTCATGAAGAACGCCCTGGAGCGGGCCCAGGCCGCCGGCATCACCACGCTGGTGTTCACCGTCGACATGCCCACGCCCGGCGCGCGCTATCGCGATCCGCATTCGGGCATGTCGGGGCCCTTCGGCCCCCAGCGCCGCATTCTGCAGTCGATGTTCAAGCCGCAATGGGCCCTCGATGTCGGGCTGATGGGCAAGCCGCATGATCTCGGCAACGTCTCGCGCTATCTCGGCAAGCCCACGGGCCTGGCCGACTATATCGGCTGGCTCGCCAAGAATTTCGATCCCTCGATCAGCTGGTCGGATCTCGAATGGATCCGCGAATTCTGGAAGGGCCCGATGATCATCAAGGGCATTCTCGACCCCGAGGATGCGCGCGACGCCGTCGCCTTCGGGGCCGACGGCATCGTGGTCTCCAACCACGGCGGGCGCCAGCTCGACGGCGTGCTCTCCAGCGCGAGGGCGCTGCCGGCGATCGCCGACGCCGTCGGCGGCGATCTCACCGTGCTCGCCGATTCCGGCATCCGTTCCGGCCTCGACGTGGTGCGCATGCTGGCCCTGGGTGCCAAGGGCGTCATGCTCGGCCGCGCCTTCGCCTATGCGCTGGCGAGCGCCGGCCAGGCGGGGGTGGAGAACCTGCTCGACATCATCGCCAAGGAAATGCGGGTGGCGATGACGCTGACCGGCGTGGAGCGGATCGACCAGATCGGCCGCAGCAGCCTGGCGCTGTAGCTGGAATGTCGATCTTCAGATCGACATTCCCCCATCGTCAAACGCGAGTTTTCAAGAATGTCGATCCGAAGATCGACACTCCAATCTCATGCCGCCTGCGTGCCGCTGCGCACCCGCCCGCCTTCCCAGCCCAGCATGGCCTGCTTGCGGGTGAGGCCCCAGTGATAGCCGGTCAATTCGCCCGAGCGGCCGATCACACGGTGGCATGGCACCACGAAGGACAACGGGTTCCTGCCCACCGCCGCCCCTACGGCGCGCGAGGCCTTGGGATTGCCGATATGGCTGGCGATATCGCCATAGGTGGTGGCGCGCCCCATCGGGATCCTCAACAAAGTGCGCCAGACCCGGACTTCGAAATCAGTACCGATCATCACCACGTTGAGCGGCCTGTCGGCCTGCCATCGGCTCGGATCGAAGATGCGGCCGGCATAGGGTGCCGTCACCATCGAATCCTCGCGCAGTTCCGCATTGGGCCAGCGCTTGCGCATGTCGGCTAGCGCGATGGCCTCCTCACCCGGATCGGCAAAGGCGACGCCGGCCAGGCCGAGCGGCGCCACCATCACCAGCGCCGTGCCGAAGGGCGAGGGATGGAAGCCATAGGAGATGGTCAGGCCCGCCCCGCCCGTCTTGAAGGCTCCGGGGGTCATCGCCTCATGGGTCACGAACAGATCGTGCAGGCGCGCCGGGCCGGACAGGCCGAGCTCATAGGTGGCATCGAGGATCGAGGCGGAATCGCGCAGGAGGTCACGCGCCCGGTCGAGCGTCACCGCCGCCAGGAAATCCTTGGGCGTGATGCCGGCCCAGCGCCGGAAAAGATGGTGGAAATGCGAGACCGAAAGGCCGACATGGCCGGCGATATCCTCGAGCGAGGGCTGGTGCTGCGCCTTGCGCGTGATGTAGGCGACAGCCTTGCGGATGCGGTCGTAATCCTCGGGCGAATGGGCGAGTGGCGAGGCCAACGGCACTTCGGCGAAATCGGGCAGGGTTATCGACATCGGATATCTCCAGGCATCATTACTTGTGCCCTGGATAGACCTGCATCAACCGGCTTCCCACCCGAAACCTGTGGCAACCCTGTCAGACGCGCCGCGCCTTGTTCAGTGCCCGGGTAAAGGCGTCGGCGAACTCCCCCTTCTCGGAGGCACCGAGGAAACGGGCGATTTCCACCTCGCGCCCGCGCTGCACCAAAGCCAGGCGCATCACGCCGAACTCCTCGTGCTCGTCGCGCTGCAGCCGCACCCAGCGCGGGTTGAAGACCCACTCCCGGCGCCGTCCCTTGGGATCGACACGCGAGAACAACAGCCGGATGGGCGTCAGCAGCACGTGCTCGCGCAGTTTCGCCCCCCGGTAGTTGAGCTTGAACATCACATAGAGCAGGCCGACATCGAGCCCGAAGAAACCGACCACGGGCCAAGCCCCCATCATATAGAAGGGGATGGAGAGCAGCGTCGAGGCACAGCCGACCACGACGAGGAGATTGCGAAACCCTCGCGGCCCGAGCGAACGATGCGGATAGAGCACGGCATCGAAGACCGGCTCGTCCAAGATCGCTTTCTCCTCGAAGACCGCTTCCTGGGACGCTTCCTGAGGCGTTTTCGGGTTGGCGCTTTGCATGGCCGCCCACTATAAGCTTTTCATGCCCCGCCGCCAGACTCAAATGCCCGCCCTGTCCGTTGCCTCCCCTGCGACAAAATCGGCAGGCCGGACCAAGGCGAAGGCCAATGCCGCCGCGGCCTCGGCCGGCACCCAGCGCGCCGCCCTGCCGCAAGCCGAGATCACCGAGATCTTCCGCCGGTTCTCCGAGGCCTTGCCCGAGCCCAAGGGCGAACTCGATTATGTCAACGCCTACACGCTCTTGGTGGCGGTGGTGCTTTCGGCCCAGGCGACCGATGTCGGCGTCAACAAGGCGACCAAGGCGCTGTTCGCCATCGCCGACACGCCGGCCAAGATGATCGATCTCGGCGAGGAAGCCCTGATCGGCCACATCAAGACCATCGGCCTGTTCCGCACCAAGGCCAAGAACGTCATCGCCCTCTCCCGCCGGCTGGTGGAAGAACATGGCGGCGAGGTGCCCCGCTCTCGCGAGATCCTGGAGACGCTGCCGGGTGTCGGCCGCAAGACCGCCAATGTCGTGCTCAACATCGCCTTCGGCCTGCCGACCATCGCCGTGGACACCCATCTCTTCCGGGTGGCCAACCGCACCGGCCTGGCGCCCGGCAAGACGCCGCTGGCGGTGGAGCTGGGGCTGGAGAAGGTGGTGCCGGCGGCCTATGCCCGCCATGCCCATCACTGGCTCATCCTGCATGGGCGCTATGTCTGCAAGGCGATCAAGCCCGTCTGTCCCACCTGCCTGATCCGCGACATCTGCCTGTTCGAGGACAAGACGACGGCGTGATCGCCGAGAAATCCAACCTGCGTCCAGGCTAATCGCCTCAGGTTGATTACGACCAACCAACGTCTGTCATTCCCGGCTTCGCCGGTCTTGAGCGCAGCGAGAGAGGGCGAGGGTATCGTCACAAGCTCTGCTTGTGACTGGAATCCGAGAGGTACGGCTTGTGCCCCGGGATCCCCTTCCTGCCGCCGATGGCGGCGTCGGAGATGACAGCGTTGCATTTTCACGACGTATTAAGCTGAAACGATTGTCTGTCCTGGCGTCAGGCAGACCCTGCCAAATACACGCATCAGTTGAATCAGCATATTTTTGTGGCGCTTCGGCGATTTCAGGACTTCTATGGCCGGCAGGGGGCTTCCTTGGCGGCGTTCATTGCGTCGATCCAGGCAAATGCGGCTGCGGGAATGGCAATGACTGTCTTTTCCCTGCGGCCGGCCGACGGCCATAAGGGAGAAATCGCTTGCCCCTCAGTTCACAACAGAAAAAGACCGTCCTCGCCTCCTTTCTCGGCTGGACACTCGACGCCTTCGACTTCTTCCTCCTGACCTTCCTGCTCACCGATATCGCCGCCGAATTCCAGGTCGGCGTACCCGCCGTTTCCGAAGCCCTGTTCTTCACTTTGGCGACCCGCTTCATCGGCGCCTTCATCTTCGGCAGGCTGGCCGACCGGTTCGGACGCAAGCCGATCCTGATGCTCAACATCGTCAGCTATTCGGTGATCGGCGCCCTGGCCGCCTTCTCGCCCAATCTCACCGTGTTCCTGATCCTGCGCGCCATCTTCGGTATCGCCATGGGCGGCGAATGGGGACTCGGCAGTTCGCTAGCGATGGAATCGATCCCGCCATCGGCCCGCGGCTTGGTCTCGGGCCTGCTCCAGGCGGGCTATCCGGCCGGCTACCTTCTGGCGGCGATCGTCTACGGCTTGATCTATGGCCAGAATATCGGCGGCCATGTGGTCGGCTGGCGCACCATGTTCCTGCTCAGCTTCCTGCCAGCCCTGATCGTGCTCTTCATCCGGTCGCATGTGCCGGAATCGCCGGCCTTCACCGAAGCCAAGGACCAGGTAAAACCGAGCCTCGGCGAAACCCTGCAGCGGCATTGGGGCATCGCCCTCTACGCCGTGGTTCTGATGATGTTCTTCAATTTCTTCAGCCACGGCACGCAGGACCTCTATCCGACCTTCCTGAAGAAACAGCACGGCTTCGATGCCCACACGGTGAGCTGGATCACCATTGTCGCCAATCTCGGCGCGATCGCCGGCGGCCTGCTCTTCGGATCCTTGTCCGAGCGGATCGGGCGCGTCAACGCCATCACCATCGCCTGCCTGATCGCGCTGCCGACCCTGCCCCTGTGGGCCTACAGCACCTCGCCCACCATGCTCGCCATCGGCGCCTTCATCATGCAGATCTCGGTGCAGGGCGCCTGGGGAGTCATTCCGGTGCACCTCAACGAACTTTCACCGGGTTCCGTGCGGGCGACGCTGCCCGGCTTCATCTATCAGGCCGGCAATCTCGCCGCGTCCTATGGCGGTCCCTATCAGGCCGGCATCGCCGAAGTGCCCGGCAGCAGCTATGGCTACGCGCTGGCCCTGTTCGCCGGCGTCGTCGCCATCTGCATCATCGTCGTCATCCGTTTCAGTCCGGAACGGCGCGGGCAGGTGATGACCGTGCTGGAATAGGGCGTTTCTTACCGTTTCTCCTGGGACCGCCGGCATCCTGCCGGCTTCTTCCTCTCCTGCAAGCGCGGTGGTTCCAAAGGCCGGCAGGATGCCGGCGGTCCCAGGAGCATCTTGCCGCCGCTTTCGCATTGACGCCCCGCGCGTGGCATCTTATCTGCCTGACATGGCCATCAAACCGATCATCATCCTGCCCGATTCAAAGCTTCGCCTCGTCTCCGCGCCGATCGAGCGCGTCGATGCGGAGCTGCTCCAGCTCGCCGACGACATGCTGGAAACCATGTACGACGCCCCTGGCATCGGCCTGGCGGCGATCCAGATCGCCGTGCCGCGCCGCCTCGTGGTCATCGACCTCGCCAAGGAGGACGAGCCGCCGGAACCGCATGTCTTCATCAATCCGGAGATCGTATGGTCGTCGGACGAGCGCAGCGTCTATGAGGAAGGCTGCCTGTCCATTCCCGACTACTATGCCGAGGTCGAACGTCCGGCCAAGGTGCGCGTCGCCTATATCGACCGCGAGGGCAAAAAGGCCGAGCTCGAGGCCGATGGGCTGATGGCGACCTGCCTGCAGCACGAGATCGACCATCTCAACGGCGAATTGTTCATCGACCACATTTCCAAGCTCAAGCGCGACATGGTGATCCGCAAATTCACCAAGGCGGCCAAGACCGGAGAACTGCCGCAGTTCAAGCGGGAGAAACGCGAGCGCGAAGCCCCCCGGCCAGCGGAAAGCTGAGGGCATGCGGGTCGTCTTCATGGGCACGCCGGAGTTCGCCCGGCCGGTGCTGGCCGAGATCCTCAGCCAGGGCCACGAGGTCGTCGCCGCCTACACCCGCCCGCCGGCGCCTGCCGGCCGCGGCATGGCCCTGGTGCCCTCGCCCATACACAAGCTTGCCGAAAGCTTCGGCATTCCCGTCTTCACGCCCAAGAGTTTCCGCGACGAGGAAACCATCGCCACCTTCGCCGGCCTCGGCGCCGATGTCGCGGTGGTGGTCGCCTATGGCCTGATCCTGCCCAAGGCCGCCCTGGAGGCGCCGGCCGAAGGCTGCCTCAACCTGCATGCCTCGCTGCTGCCGCGCTGGCGTGGCGCCGCCCCGATCCAGCGCGCGATCATGGCCGGCGACAGCAAGACCGGCGTGATGGTGATGCGCATGGAGGAAGGCCTCGATACCGGCCCGGTCGCGCTTGCCGACACCGTCGAGATCGAGCCGGACATGACGGCCGGCGAATTGCATGACCGCCTGTCCCTCCTCGGCGCCGACCTGATGGCGCGGGCGCTCGGCGCCCTCTCGCGCGGCACGCTCACTTTCACGGCCCAGAGCGAAGAGGGCGTGACCTATGCCCGCAAGATCGACAAGGCCGAAGCCCGTATCGACTGGTCGCGCCCGGCCGAAGAGGTCCACAACCAGATCCGCGGCCTTTCTCCCTTCCCCGGCGCCTGGTTCGAGGCCGATTGGGGCCAAGGCCCGCAGCGGGTGAAGGCGTTGCACGCCCAGCGCGCCGACGGCTATGGCTTGCCCGGGATGCTGCTCGACGATGAATTGACGGTCGCCTGCGGCAGTGGCGCCATCCGCCTCGTCCAGGTGCAGCGCGCCGGCAAGACCCCGATGGGCGCCGCCGAATTCCTCAAGGGCGCACCGCTGGTACACGGTGCCCGACTGGATTGAGATCCGGCGCCAAGCCAGCCGTTCTGTGGCGGTGTGCGTGACTCTCGCGCCCTGATGGCGTAGAGGCCTGACTTCAGCAACGAAGTATCCGAATGCCGCGTTACAAGCTCCTGATCGAATATGACGGCACGCCCTATGTCGGCTGGCAGGCCCAGGCCAATGGCCGCTCGGCGCAGCAGGCGATCGAAGAGGCGATCCTGGCCTTCACCGGCCAGACCCTGCGCATCCAGGGCGCCGGGCGCACCGATGCCGGGGTGCATGCCACCGGGCAGGTTGCCTCGGTGATGTTGGCCAAGGATTGGAGCACGGACAGGGTGCGCGACGCTCTCAACGCCCATCTCACCCTGCAGGACGACTATGTGACCATCCTCGGCGTCGAGAAGATGCCCGACAGTTTCGACGCCCGCTTTTCCGCCAAGGGCCGGCGCTATCTCTACCGCCTGATCGACCGCCGCCCGCCCTTGACGCTGGAACGTCATCGCGCCTGGCACATCCGCAAATCCCTCGATGCCGACGCGATGCATGAGGCCGCGCAGGGCCTCGTCGGCCATCACGACTTCACCACCTTCCGCTCGGCCGACTGCCAGGCCCAGAGCCCGATGAAGACGCTCGACCGCCTCGACGTGGCCAGGGTGGGCGACGAGATCCACGTCATCGCCACCGCCCGCTCCTTCCTGCACAACCAGGTCCGCTCCATGGTGGGGTCACTGCGCCGGGTCGGCGCCGGCGATTGGAGCAAGGCGGATCTGGTGGGTGTGCTGGAGGCCCGCGACCGCACCCGCTGCGCCGCGCTGGCGCCGCCCCACGGGCTCTATCTCACCGGCGTCGACTACTGACTGCCTTCCTCGCCGGCATCGGACCTGATTCAGAATCATATCCGATGTTGTAGGAAACGGACGCTACCTTCCGGCACGACGCCAAACTGCGAGGCCGTCCATGATCACCTGCTACCTGAAATACGTCGTCGATCCCTGGAAGCTCGACGCCTTCGAAGCCTATGCGAAGGCCTGGATTCCCGTGGTCAACCGCATGGGCGGCAGCCATCACGGCTATTTCCTGCCGCATGAAGGCGCCAGCAACATCGCCTATGCGCTGTTCAGCTTCCCCAGCCTGGCCGCCTATGAGGACTACCGCAAGCGCCTGGCCGTGGATCCGGAATGCCAGGCCATCCTGGCCGAGGAAAAGCAGGCCCGCAGCATCGTGAGCTATGAGCGCAGCTTCATGCGCCCGGTGTTCGGTTGAGTCAGGTTTCTCGACGATAGGAGGTCCCGGTGGATCTGGAGGCCCAGCGCACCCTGATGCTCGGCGGCGCCGTGTACAACGATCTTACCCCAGAGCTGATCGCGGCCCGCGCCAGGGCGGTCGAACTCACCAGCGCCTATCACCGCAGCATTGGCGAGCCGGCGGAGGCGCGCGAGGCCATTTTGCGGAGTCTTTTGAAATCGGTCGGCCCCGGCGCGCTGTTCGAACCGAGCTTTCGCTGCGAATTCGGCTTCAACATCCGTATCGGGCGTTCCTTCTACGCGAATTTCGACTGCGTGATTCTCGATGGTGCCAGTGTCGAGATCGGGGACCACGTCCTGCTCGGGCCGCGGGTAGGCATCTACACCGCCAACCATGCCATCGACCCCGATGAGCGCGTCGCCGGCGCCTGCCAGGCCAAGCCCGTTCGGATCGGCAACCGGGTCTGGGTCGGCGCCGGCGTGCATATCAATCCGGGCGTGACCATCGGTGACAATGCCATCGTCGGATCCGGCAGCGTGGTGACGCGCGACATACCGCCGAACGTGATTGCCGCCGGCGTTCCCGCCCGGATCATCCGGACCATCACCGCAGCCGATCGCACGGGCTTCAAGCCGTAAGGCAACGCAGGCAGGTGATGGCCGCTTGCCCGACCTGCTGCGCGCCGGCGATGAGCCCCTGTCGCCGCTGCCGTTTCACATAGCCCTGCCCTCCAGGCGAGGCCGACACTCCTTTGTATTAGGCAGCAGTTCCCTCCGGTTGATGGGCGGTATAAACACGACACCTCCTTAGGGTCAAAAGACGTATATACCCTGCGTCACCGCATACGAACTGTGCAGTTATACTTTGCCTCTGCCCATGATATCGTAGCGTAAGATAATTTCAGAAGCCCGATTATCGGCCTTTGAGAGCACTTCTTGGGCTTCAGGACCTTCACCGATGTCAGCAAAGACGATACTCAAGACCTGCACGGCGGCGAGCGCCTTTGTAATTCCTGTTTTGTTGATGACTCTATCCACCGTTGATGCTCGCCCTTTGGATCAACGCAAGTGTTCGCGCCCATTCGCCGCAGAACCTCTCAAGAAAAAGAACACGCCGCCATGCCGATATACCGGACTTGTTCCGTATAGCGCTGCTTTCTCCGAAGCCGACGGGCTGCTGAACCAGGCGCCGGGATCTTCACCGACGGGAGGCACCGGTGGCGGAGGCAAGACAGGCGGCAAGGGCGGCGGCTCCACCGGAGGTGGTAGCGGCTCTTCCGGCGGTGGATCGACCGGTGGCGGTGGCGGTTCGACCGGGAGTGGCGGTTCGACCGGGAGTGGCGGTTCGACCGGGGGTGGCGGTTCGACCGGGAGTGGCGGTTCGACCGGCGGTGGCGGTTCGACTGGGGGTGGCGGTTCCACGGGCGGTGGTGGCTCCACAGGTGATGGCGGATCGACCGGCGGCGGCGGTTCCTCAGGCGGTGGCGGCTCCACTGGTGGTGGCGGATCGACCGGTGGCGGCGGTTCCACAGGCGGTGGCGGCTCCACTGGTGGTGGCGGATCGACCGGCGGCGGTGGTGGCTCGACTGGCGGCGGCGGATCGGGCGCCGGTGGTCCCGGGAACGGGAATGGCAACAGCCCGAATTCGGGCAATGGCGGCGGCAACACCAGCGGCTCCGGCCCGGGCACCGGCAATAACGGTACCAACAATGGCAATGGCGGCTCCACCCATGGCGGAGGCAATGGCGGCAGCCGCGGCGGCGGCAAGGCCGGCCACTGAAAATGAGGACGTACAGCGTCGTTAGTAATGCGTAACCATAGCGGGCGGATGCCGGGATCCGCCCGCTTTTTCTCGTCCGGATATTCTGCCCGGTTGTTCCTGCCGGAGCCCGCAGATCCCGGGAGCAGAGCGAAACCCCGCGCTACTTTGCTTCTTATTTGCCTGCAGCCGTTTCTCCGGTGAGGAGACGGCGCAGCCCTGTCCCGCGATCGATGCCGCCGAGCAGCCAGCAGGCGCTGAGATAGACGATCAGGCCGCCGCCGCAGAGAAGGGCAAGCGTTGCGACGCGCAACGCCAGGGATTGCCCCGCGATCAGCCAACCCGTCATAGCCTCCGCGGCTCCATAAACAACCGCCAGCATCAGGATGGCGGCGGCGGCGATCCGCGGCAGGCGACGGGCGGCGGCTGCATCGAGCCGCAAAAGCCCGCTCCGTCGAGCCGCCAGCAGCAGCAGAACGAGGTTGATCCAGCCCGACACCGCCGCGGCGACGGCAATCCCCGTCTGCCGCCAGACCGGAAAAAGCGCGAGCGACAGGATCACATCGGCGGCGGCGCCGACCAGCGCGATCAGGAAAGGCAGCCGCATGCGGACCCGCGCAAAGAACAGCGGCTGCAGCACCTTGGCGCCGGCAAAGGCCGGCAGGCCGGCCGCAAAGCCCGCCAGGGCCAGGGCCGTGGCGGTGCTGTCATCAGCCGTGAAGGCGCCACGCTCGAACAGCACGGAAACGATCGGGCCCGCCAGCACGATCAGGGCCAGGGCAGCCGGCAGGCTGAGAAAGGCCGAGAATTCCACCGCGCGGCTCAGGATGCCGCTCTCGGCCTGGGGATCGCCCCGGCTGCTGGCGCGGGCAAGGTCCGGCAAGAGCGCATTGCCGAGCGCCACCGCGATGATGCCCAGCGGCAACTGGTAGAGGCGATCGGCATAATAGAGCCAGGTAACGGCGCCGGGATCAGCCGAGGCGACGATCAAGCCGATGAAGGCATTGACCTGCGTCGCCCCTGCCGTCAGCACGCCGGGCAGCGCGAGCAGGAAAAAGCGCCGAACCGCGGGCGTCCACACCGGCCGCACCAGGCGCAGCCTGAGGCCGGCGCGATGCAGGGCGAGGAAGACCAGCGCCCCTTGGGCGAGGCCGCCGACGAAGATCGACCAGGCCAGGAGGCGTGCCAAGGCCTCCTGGTCTCCTTGTCCCAGCAGCGGCGCACCGAGCAGGGCTGCGATGGTGACGATATTGACGAGAGCCGGCGCATAGGCAGCCGCCGTGAAGCGGCCATGCACATTGAGCACGGCCGAAGCCACCACCATCACGGCCGTTGCCAGACAATAGCTGAAGGTGATGCGCGAAAGGGCGACCGCGAGGTCGACGCGGCCGCCTCCCGCACCGAAGCCGGGGGCGATCAGCCCGATCAGCAGCGGCATGGCGAGCAGCGCCACGGCCGAAGCCAGGAAGAACACCAGGGCGACCTGCGTGAAGACCTGGTCGGAAAAGGCTTCGCCCTCGCCATGCCGCTCGGCCTCGGCATGCAATGGCACGAAAGCCGTATTCACCGCCCCTTCCGCGAACAGCCGGCGCATCAGGCTGGGCAGGCGGAAAGCCACCACGAAGGCGTCCGCCACTGGGCCGGCGCCAAGCGCGGCCGCCACCATGGTATCGCGGAGGAAGCCGAGAATACGGGAGAGAAGGGTCGCGACCCCAACCGAAGCGGCATTGCGCAGAAAGGCCATCAGAACTCCCAACCGCGGCGTTGGCAGCGGTTGCATCGCAACTCTTTCTTGCCGCAGCGCAGCACATCGCTATAGTCCGCGCGCGCAAAACAGAGATACTGCATGCCCAAATCCCCTTCCAGCGCGAAACCTCGTTTCGACGTTCTCACCATCGGCAACGCCATTGTCGATGTCTTTGCCCAGACGGAAGACGACTTCCTGGTTCGCGAAGGCCTCGCCAAGGGCGCCATGATCCTCACCAGCGAGGAACGTGCCGACCATCTCTACGCCGCCATGGGACAGAGCGTCGAGATCTCGGGCGGATCGGCCGCCAATACGGCGGTGGGTGTCGCCTCCCTCGGGGGCAAGACCGCCTATTTCGGCAAGGTGAAGCAGGACGAGGCCGGCAAGGTCTTCACCCACGACCTGCGCGCCCAGGGCGCCCATTTCGAGACGGTGCCGCTGACGGAGGGACCTTCCACCGCCAAGAGCTTCATCTTCATCACGCCCGATGGCGAGCGCACGATGAACACCTATCTCGGCGCCTGCCATCTGCTCGGCCCCGCCGATATCGAAGAGGACGTCGTGGAGGGCGCCGCCATCACCTATATGGAAGGTTATCTGTGGGATCCCCAGGATGCCAAGGATGCCTTCCTGAAGGCCGCCGATATCGCCCACAGGGCCGGACGGCGCGTGGCGATCACCCTGTCCGACTCCTTCTGCGTCGACCGCTTCCGCGGTGAATTCCTCGATCTCATGCGCTCGGGCGTGGTCGATACCGTGTTCGCCAACACCCAGGAGATCAAGTCGCTCTACGAGACCTCCGATTTCGAGACGGCGCTCGCCCAGGTCGAGAAAGACTGCCGCCTCGCCATCGTGACACGCTCGGAGGAAGGCGCCCTGGCGATCGAGGGCGGCACGCGCGTCTCGGTGCCGGCCTTTCCGATCGACAAGCTGGTCGACACCACCGGCGCGGGCGATCTCTTCGCCTCCGGCTTCTTGTTCGGGCTTGCCCGCGGCCTGCCGCATCTGGCCTCGCTCAAGCTCGGCGCACTGGCCGCCGCCGAGGTCATCCAGCATGTCGGCGCACGCCCGCAGGCCAATCTGCGCGTGCTGGCCCTGGAAAACGGTCTGCTCTGACCTGATGCAACCGCGAGCACGGAGTGTCGATCTCCGGATCGACACTCTTGCGCCTATGCCGAAGAGGACGGACCGCCGCCTTGCAGCAACCGCTCGGCGGCGATCCCCAGGCATTCCTCGAAGGCCGTGAGATCCTCGAAGAGCCTGCCCGGCGCCGCCACGCGGGTGACGAAGGCGCCGCCGCGCGCCGCGATGCCGCCATCGAGCATCAGATTTTCGATCATGTCGAAATCCTCGACCGCCAGGCCGTCGGCGCCGCGCGGCCGGCCTTCCGCATCATCCGCGATCCGACGGTCGTAATAGATCTGCAGTCGCTCGAAATGCGTCAGCGCCACATTGGAGAAAGCGAAGGCGGGGCAGCCCCGCGCGCACATGAAGCCAAGCTCGTAGACCGTGCCGGTATCGGCGGCGATGCCGCGGAAGGGCGTCAGATTGGCGATGATCGCATCGGCGCTCAGCATCAGCTTTTCGTTGATCGCGCTGATGGCGAGCCCGAAATCGCGCTTGGTCGGCTGCGCCGGGATTTCCAGGTCGCCGGGCGAAACCGGGATGAAGCCATGGCGCCGCGTAAGCTCGATCTTGGCGTCGAGCACCTCGCGGGCGTTGGGCAGGAAGACTTCGGGGCCAGCCAGATAGACGCGCATCATGTTCCTTCCCGTATGAGGCCGTCCCGCGCCTCAAGGACAAAGTTGACGGCCGAGGCCTCGCAAACGCGGTGTGCCGATCTCCGGATCGGCAGTTTCCTTGCCATTCGCGCACCCCAATACACGGGCATCTTGCCCGTGTATTCGAGATCACAGCATCTCCGGCAACACCTTGTCCGGCGGGCTGTGGCCGTCCATGAAGGCCCGGATGTTGACGATGACCTTCTCGCCCATGTCGGTGCGGCCCTCGATGGTGGCCGAGCCCATATGCGGCAGCAGCACCACCCGCCCGCTCTTGGCGAGCTTGACCAGGCGGGGATTGACCGCGGGCTCGTGCTCGAAAACGTCCAGGCCGGCGCCGGCGATCTCGCCGGCATCGAGCATCTTGGCGAGCGTGGTCTCGTCGATCACCTCGCCGCGCGCCGTGTTGATCACCAGGGCCTCGCGCTTGAGCAGCTTCAGGCGCCGGGCCGAGAGCAGGTGGTAGGTCGCCGGCGTGTGCGGGCAATTGACCGAAATGATGTCCATGCGGGCCAGCATCTGGTCGAGCGAATCCCAATAGGTCGCCTCCAGCTCGGCCTCGATGGCGGGATCGACATGGTGGCGATTATGGTAGTGCACCTGCAGGCCGAAGGCCTTGGCCCGGCGCGCCAGCGCCTGGCCGATGCGGCCCATGCCGATGATGCCGAGGCGTTTGCCGGTGATGCGGCGCCCCAGCATCCAGGTCGGCGACCAGCCGGGCCAGGCATTGTCGCCTTCGGGAATCACCCTGGACCCCTCGGTCACGCGCCGGGCCACGGCGAGGATCAGAGCCATGGTCATGTCGGCGGTGTCCTCGGTGAGGACGCGCGGCGTGTTGGTCACGGTGATCTTGCGGGCGACCGCCGCCTCCACGTCGATATTGTCGACGCCATTGCCGAAATTGGCGATCAGCTTGAGATTGCTGCCGGCCGCCTCGATCAGGGCCTTGTCGATACGGTCATTGATGGTGGGCACCAGCACGTCGGCCGTCTTCACGGCCTCGATCAGCGCCTCCTGTGACATCTTCTCGTCGGTCAGGTTGAGCTGCGCGTCGAACAATTCGCGCATGCGGGTTTCCACGCTGTCAGGCAGGCGGCGTGTGACCACGACCCGCGGTTTTTTTCGTAACGACATGCCGACCTCCCGCAAACTTTAAGACGGCGTTCACCGCCCTCAGACAAACTGCGCCGATAAGCCCGCAGCCCGTCGCTGTCCTTCCTCTAACAGACAGGCAAGCGCAGCAACAGAGGCGGTTGCGGGCGAGAGTGTGCGTCGAGGTCCGGCATGTCCCATTACGAAGAAGAAGCGCCCCGTTTGAGTCCCATCGCCAAGATCGGTTTTGCCGGTGCCTTCTGCGCCCTCATCGTCGCCGGCGGGGTCTACTATCTTCATCACAAGCGGCTGAAGCAACCCGTGGATACGGCGACAGAAGGCATCAGCGCCGACACGCTCGCCGATCCCACCGTGGCGGCCTTCATCGCCGGCGCGGGCAAGGCCGCCATTCCGGACAAGCCGGCCGATGACGTTACCGGCTCTTTGCCCGATCCCAAGGCCGGCAAGGACCAGCTCGGCCCGGTTTCGGGCCTGCCGATGCCGCGCTTTGTCAGCCTGAAGCCCGACCGGGTGAATGTGCGCCAGGGCCCCTCGCGCGACCAGACCGTGTCCTTCATCTACCAGAAGTCCAACCTGCCGGTGGAAGTGATCGCCGAATTCGAGAACTGGCGGCGCATCCGCGATGCCGACGGCTCCGAGGGCTGGGTGCTGCAGAACCTGTTGTCGGGCAAGCGCACGGCCCTGATCGCGCCCTGGTCCAAGCAGCAGACGCTGCCGCTGCGCGCCACCGCCGACGCCAAGGCGACGGCCGTGGCCATGCTGCAGCCCGGCGTGCAGGCCTCGATCAAGAGCTGCGCCTCGAACTGGTGCCGCATCCAGGGCGAAGGCTTCGACGGCTGGATCCAGGAAAGCAATCTGTGGGGCGCCTATCCCGGCGAGGTGATCGACTGAGACGGAGCCCGTGCCCCGCCTTCGCCTGATGATCAGCGGGGTCATCTCCCGCGAGCAAGCCGGCGCGGCGGTCGAGGCCGGCGCGGATGCGGTCGGGCTCGACCCTGCCGCCTTTCCGCAGGCGGGCCCGGAAGGCAGCGCAGTGCTGGCGGAGATCGCGCTCGATCTGCCACCGGCCGTCACGCCGATCCTGATCACGCCCGCGCTAACGGCCGGCACCGTGGCCCAGCAGGTCGACGCCTCGGCGACGCTCGCCGTTCGCCTCGCGAGGCCGATCGCCGCCAGCGAATATCCCGGTCTCAAACGCATCATCCGCGGCCGCAAGCTCATCCAATCCATCGATCCCGCCGACGCCGAAGCCCTGGTGGAGGCCTATGCCGGCCTCGCCGATGCGCTGCATCTGAAGGTCGACACCGCTGAGGATCTGAATGCCTGCCGGCGCCCGATCGAACAAGCGGGCTTGCCCTGCTTTCTCGGGCTGACGGACCCGGCGCTCCTGCCGGCCGTCGCCGCGCTGCGGCCCCACGCCGTCGATCTCATGCTCGCTGGCGAAGATGGTTTCGATGCATCGGCTTTGAACCGCTTCGCCGCGGCGCTCGCGGCTTTCTGAACCAAAGCGAAGAACTCGAGCCGAGAGGGTCGCACCTCTCGGCGGAGCTCCCCTCCGGGTCGCCTCGTTGCGATTCGCCCCGTCCTGCCGCTACGATAGGGCGTGCAGTCGGAGCCGCCGATGACGAGAGCATTCCTCTTCGCCGCAACGGGCCTTGCCTTTCTGGGCCTGTCCGCGGCCAGTGCCGAAACCGTAACCCAGAAAGCCGGCCGGGACGCCACTTTCAAGGCCGGGGACGACGATCCCGCCATGAAGGCTGCCTTCGCCAAGGCCCAGGAAAGCCTGCCCGATTTCATCGACGCCCTTGACGGCAAGGTCGCCGGCGCCAGCGACTTTTTCGTGAAGGTGCCGATCATCCAGGGCACCCAGACCGAATATTTCTGGCTGAACGAAGTCAGCCATCGGGGTGACCGCTTCACCGGCAAGGTCAACAACCGCCCGGAACTGGTCGGCAATGTGACGTTCGGCCAGCAACTCACCTTTTTGAGGAGCCGCATCCGGGACTGGGGCTATTACCGCAACGGCAAGCTGCAGGGCAATTTCACGACCTGCGCCCTGCTGGCGAAGGAGGAGCCGCGGGAGGCCCAGGAATTGAAGGACCAGATCGGCCTGGCCTGCGAAGGCGACGCCTCACCGCAATAAGCCGAACTGCTGCTTTCGCAACCCGTGTGGCCCGACTGTCCCTCACCCCGCCGTTTCAAAACGGCGATGGGGCCATGGATTTACGCCGTCCCTGAGCCAGGCGAGCGTATCCTGCCAGAAGCCGGCCCGATGACGGTTATGGAACAGGCTGAAATGACCGATCTCGGCCAAACCATAGTCCTGCGGCATCAGGCGCACCGCGGTCGCGGAGCTCGAACGGTAATAGGCCAGCGCGCGCCGGATGGCCGGCACGGTGCCGAATTCGTCGTCGGACATGGTCACGGCCAGGATCGGGGCGGAGACCGCGGCAAAACGCGCCAGGATCTCTGTCCGCTCCCGGCGCGGATGGCTGGTCTCGGCATGCCTGCCGCGAAAACTCCATTCCAGGGCCACGCCCGCCGGCAGGTCTTCCAGCCAGCCGAGCCGCCGGCCCGGGAAATAGCCGCATATCGCCGTGAACAGGGGCATGAGTACATGCCAGCGCCAGACCAGGCCCAGGCGGCGGCGCCGGTCATAATCGGGCCAGTAGGCATATTGGGCGCCGACCGTCAGCATCCGATCGATCCAGCGGGCATTGTGGGCAAGCCCCGGCAGGAAACCGCCGATGCTGTGGCCGACCACGAGGAGAGGCCCGTCGGGCCGGCGCTGCCGGGCAAAACCCAGCACGGCCTCGAAATCGCGGGTGCCCCACTCGCTCCAGCGATAGCCGCAATGCTTCAGATCTGCCGGGCGCGACAGGCCGATGCCGCGATAGTCATAGGTGATGGCATCGAAGCCCTGTTCGGCGAGGAAGCGGGCATAGCGGTGGTAATAGCGGGCGAGCACGCCTGTCGCGGCATTGATGACGACCGTGCCGGTTGCACCTGCGCCCTCCGCCCGCCAGAGATGGCCGGCAAGAACGATCCTGTCCCCGCAGGTGATCTCGACCGGCGCGCCCGGTGTCATGTCCATCGCCATCGACAGTCCTCACTCGCATGAAGGGATAGCATGGCCAGCGGCAACGGTTATACTCACTTGTCAGTATACATGAGGGCAAGCCATGTCCGAGCCCGCCACCACCACGCGAGAACGCATCGTTTCGGCGGCAGCGCGCCTGTTCTACGACAAGGGCATCCGCAATGTCGGCGTCGACGCCGTCGCCGCCAAGGCCGGCGTCACCAAGCGCACGCTCTATTATCACTTCACCAGCAAGGACGATCTGATCGCCGCCTATCTGGCGGCCCGCGACCAGCCCAATCTCGCTCTGTTCCGACGCTGGTTCGGCGAGGCGCAGGGAGATGTCGCTGCCAAGGTCGAGGCGATCTTCCGCCATCTCGCCGCGGCGGCCCGTCATCCGCGCTGGAAGGGATGCGGCTTTCTGCGCACCGCCGCCGAACTGGCCGATCTGCCCGGGCATCCGGCCATCAAGATCGGCGCCGCCCATAAGAAGAGCTTCGAAGCCTGGCTGCGGCTCGAGCTGGAACACGAGGGGCTGGACGACGCGGCCCTGCTCGCGCGGCAGGTGGTGCTCCTGCTCGACGGCAGTTTTGCCGTCGTCCTGCTGCACCGCGACCCCGACTATATGGAAGCTGCCGGCAAGGCGGCCGCCACGCTGATCACCGCCGCCCTGGGCAGGAGGACATCGCGCGCTCCCGCCGCGGCCTAGAGTTCGATAGCCGGCAACATTTATATCCCATCATATCGAGATTTTTCCAGGAAAGGACCGCTGCGCCATGACCAGCCACGCCCCCAAGGATCCCGGTTTCGAGGCGCTCGTCGCGGCGCTTCAGACCTATTTCGACGGGCTCTATCACAGCGACACCGAAAGGCTGCGGCAAGTGTTTCACCCACAGGCACTCTACGCCTGCGCCAGCGAGGGCAGCCTGACGCATCTCGGCATGGCCGAATATTTCCCCATCGTCGACAACAGGCCATCGCCCGCAAGCCGAAACGAGGAACGGGCCGACAGAATCATCTCCATCGAATTTGCCGGCCCGGTCACGGCCTTTGCCCGGGTTGAATGCGCCATTGGTCCCAAGCATTTCACCGACCTGCTGACCTTTGTCCATCTCGACGGACGCTGGCAGATCATCTCGAAGGTCTTTCACTTCGACCTGCATCGGTGAAGCCCGTCACGCCCGGCCGCAGGCATCGCCTGTAAGTGGCCAGACTTTGTGTTTCGCCGCCCTGAGATCGACATTCAGCCCTGCTTTACCCCTTCCCAATCCAGCTCGAAGCGCGCCAGATATTTGCGCAGGCGATCGGCATCGTTCGAGCTCGCCTTGGCCCGGCGCGATGCCGCGAACAGCACGCGCCCGGCCGCGCTGAGGGAGGAACTGGCGCGGCAGACGCGGACCACTTCGGCCAATTGCACCTGGTCGAAACGGTCGATGCCGGCGACGCGCTCTTCCCCGAGAAGATCGGCGAGCAGCCCGTCAGTGCCCTCGCCGTCGCCCGCCCGCCAGTGCCTGACGAGGCGCTCGATCTCCTCGGCCACGCCCTCCTCGGTGATGCGCCCGCCCGGCGCCAGGGTCGCCATGCGGGTGACTGAGGCGGAGAGGTCGCGGAAATTGGCGGTCCAGCGCGCTTCCGGCGCCGTGGCGAAGGCGAGATAGCGGGTGCGGGCCTCACGGTTGAAGGCGATGTTCTCGCCCTCGCGTTCGGCATAACGGCTCAGTTCGAAGTCGAGATTGGGCTCGATGTCCTCGCGGCGCGCGGCCAAGCCCGGCAATGCGAAGGTCCAGAGATTGAGGCGCGCCAGCAGGTCCTCGCGGAACTTGCCCGAGCGCACATCCACCGAAAGGTCGCGATTGGTGCCGGCGATCAGCTGGAAATCGCTGACCGCCTCCTTGTCTGCGCCGACCGGCAGGAAGCGCTTCTCCTCGATGGCCCTGAGGATCATGGCCTGCTCGTCGAGGCCGAGTTCGCCGATCTCGTCCATGAACAGCAAGCCGCCATCGGCCGCACGCAGGAGCCCGGCCCTGTCGGTCTGGGCACCGGTGAAGGCCCCCCTGATATGGCCGAACAAGGCCGACATCGTATGGTCGCCGCGCAAGGTGGCGCAGTTGACCTCGACGAAATCGCCGGTGAGCTGGCGCCGCGCCTGCTTGAGCTCGAAGATGCGGCGGGCCAGCAGCGACTTGCCGGCTCCGGTCGGCCCGGTCAGCAGCACCGGCGCGCGCGAGCGCATCGCCACCCGTTCGATCTGGTCGATCATGGCGTTGAAGGCGGCATTGCGGGTCGGAATGCCGGATTTGAGGAAGGAGGTCGCCTCCCGCGCCTCGGCCCGGAAGCGGCTGGCGATGGCGTCGTAGCGAGAGAGATCGAGATCCACGATCGAATAGGAGCCGGCAACGCCTTCGCCCTGGCACTTGGGCGGCGAGAGCTGGATCAGCTTGCCGGGCACATAATGGGCCTCGGTCAGCAGGAACCAGCAGATCTGGGCGACGTGGGTGCCGGTGGTGATGTTGACGAGATACTCCTCTTCCTCGGCATCGAAGGGGTAGGCCCGGGCGAAATCATAGAGGGCGCCATAGACCTCCTGGAAATCCCAGGCATCAGCGAGATTCATGATGTGCCTAATAACCTGCGTGTCCGGCGAGATCACCGCGATGTCGCCTGCGATCCGCTCGGCCAGCGAGGTCGCCCGGATGTCGTGGATCAGGTCGAGGCGGTCGATGGGTAGGTCGGCCTGCTGGCAGAGCGCCACGGTCGGCCGCCAGCGCTCCCAGCGCTTGTCGCGCTTGCCGCTGTCGAGGCTGACGCCGAGAAAGCCGATGGCGACACGCTTTTTCATGGTCACATCCTGGGTCGCAGGCTTCTCAGCGACGTTGAGGCAGACTCAATGTCGCGATACCTGCTCTTTCCTGCCAGCGATGCGTTTCTAAGAGCAGGCTGGAAGCCCGGGATCCCAGAAACGCTCGCCATTCAACACTCTATATCACAGGATATTTTATTATCAGAAAATATAAATCATGACCCCAACTCCCTCCTCCGGAATTTCCGAAAATGGTCGGGTGGAAATTTTTTATTGTTTGAAATCAATATTTTATAAAATAATTCCATACCCCTCCTCCACTTGGCACGCTCTCTGCAAACAGATCCTCGTAACAAAATGAGGATGATTGCCATGGCAAATAAGTCGCTGTTTGCCTCCCTGGTGGGGAAGATGCTGCCGAAGGCCGAGGCCGCCAACAAGCACGGCGCCCCCTCCTACGAGTTCACCCCGCGGCACGCGCTGGCCCAGCTCGCCGTCACCGGCACGCTGAACCATACCTTCTATGCCAGCGCCACGGCGCAGCTCGACGAGACGCTCAAGGCGGTCTGCGAGGTGGAGAGCGCGTTCATCGCCAAGGCGGCCATCTATGCCCGCCAGCGCGGCCACATGAAGGATATGCCGGCCTTGCTGCTCGCCTATCTCTCCATGCTGCAGACGGGTGATTTCGCCAAGGCCTTCCCGCGCGTGGTCGACAATGGCAAGATGCTGCGCAACTTCGTGCAGGTGATGCGTTCGGGCGCCGTCGGCCGCAAGTCCTTGGGAACCCGGCCGAAGAAGCTTGTCCAGGCCTGGCTCGAGACCGCCTCAGACATCGAGATCATGCGCGCCAGCGTCGGCAACGCGCCCTCGCTCGCCGATGTGATCAAGATGGTCCACCCCAAGCCCGCCGACAAGGCGCGCGAGGCGCTCTATGCCTGGTTGATCGGGCGCCCCTACGAGGTGACGGCTCTGCCCGCCATCGCCCGGGCATTCGAGGCCTTCAAGCAGGATCCGTCGCTGCCGGTGCCGGCCGTGCCGTTCCAGATGCTGACGGCCCTGCCGCTCACGCGGGACCACTGGGCCGCCATCGCCGACAAGGCCGGCTGGCAGATGCTCCGGATGAATCTCGCCACCTTCGCGCGCCACGGCGTGTTCGAGGTGGAGGGCTTCGCTGAAAAGCTCGCCGGGCGGCTTGCCGATCGCGAGGCCATCAAGCGGGCACGGGTTTTCCCGTACCAGCTGCTGATGGCCTATGCGCAGGCCGGGCAGGACATCCCGCCCGTGGTGCGCGAGGCGCTGCATGACGCGATGGAGATTGCGGTCGCCAACGTGCCGACGATCGAGGGCCGCGTGGTCGTCTGCCCGGACGTTTCGGGTTCGATGTCCTCGCCGGTCACCGGCTATCGTCCGGGCGCGACCACGCAGGTGCGCTGCATCGACGTGGCCGGCCTGGTGGCGGCTTCGGTGCTCCGGGCCAATCCTTCGGCACGGGTGATCCCGTTCGAGCAGAGCGTGGTCCGGGTGGACCTCGAGCCGCGCGACACGGTGATGACCAATGCCCGCAAGCTCGCCTCCATCGGCGGCGGCGGCACCAACTGCTCGGCGCCGCTGGAGAAGCTGGCGAACGAGCGGGCCAAGGTGGATCTCGTGATCTTCGTCTCGGACAACCAGTCCTGGGTCGATGCGCGCAGGGGCGGCGAGGCCACGCAGATGATGAAGCAGTGGGAGCGGGTGAAGACCAGCAATCCCGATGCCAAGCTCGTCTGCCTGGACATCCAGCCCTACACGACCACCCAGGCGCAGGAGCGCGCCGATGTGCTCAACATCGGCGGCTTCTCGGATGCGGTGTTCGACACCATCGCGGCCTTCACGAAGGGCGAGATGGGCGCCGAGCACTGGGTCGGCGAGATCGAGAAGATCGAGCTCTAATACGACACGATTTCCGGCCGGCGGCTTGAAGCTGCCGGCCGGAGCCAAGGCATACGTAATGGCCACGGCAAATGCCGGCGGAACTACAGACTGCGAATCCCGGGGTTGCGGGTTCAAATCCCGCTGCGGCGCAAGCTGCATAGCTCAATCGGATAGAGCACGGACCGCCGCAAGGCGGTAACGTTTCGTCATTCTTGTTGCCGTGGCACTTATCATCGGGAGACTGCGTACGGACACGGCGAATGCCGACGGAACTACAGCCTTCACGCTCCAGGTCGCGGGTTCGAGTCCCGCCAGGCCGCAAGGCCTGTAGCTCAGTGGATAGAGCAGGATGTTTCGTCACTCTCGTCGCCGTGGCTCGATCATGGCTCATTGCAACCAGCGGCGAATGCCGGCGGGACTACAGGTTAGAGCGCCCTTTCATCCGAAAGGGAGGTCGGCGTTTTCGATGGCGCCCCGCGCAAGCGGTAGCTCAGCAATCGTCCCCCTCGAACCTTGTCGCCGCACGACAGAAAGGATTTCAACGCGTCACGGCGTATGCCAATGGGAATACAGCACCTCAGGGCGCTGCAGCCGCGAACTGCACCCGACTCACCGTTATCGGGAGCCCGTTCTCATCACCCTCGTCGCCGTGGCCCCTTGACGATACCGAGCAGAGCGGCGAATGCCGATGGAACTACATGGTCCTGCTGGTTCGAACCCAGAGCCTTGCGCCAGGCCGAAGGGCCCCGCGCGGGTGTAGAAGTTTCATCCCCCTCGTCGCCGCGCCTGCCCGGCCCGGTTTGGAACGTTGCGGCGAATGCCGGCGGAACTACATGGCTATTCCCCACGTGATGCGGGTTCGAATCCCGTCGGGTCCACCACTATGGGCCCGTAGCTCAATGGTAGAGCATATGTTTCGCCATTCTTGTCGCCGCAACGTTCCCTTCTCTTTCCGGCGGCGGCCTCTCCGCTACTCCGGACCGGCATCCGCCTCCAACCGCTGGCGCAGCGTGCCTATCAGGCGCAGGCAGGCCGCCACATCCTCCGTCGCCAATCCCTGCGCAAGGGCGTCGACCCACGGTTTCTGCCGCCGGCCCGCGGCTTCGTAGGCCGTCTTCCCCCTTGACGTCATCACCACCAGCCTGGCCCGGCGATGATGGGGGTTGTCGCGGAAGGCGAGAATGTCCTCGTCCACCATTTCGTTGACGATACGCTGTACGCCCTGACGGTTGAGCCCCATGGAACGGGCGAGATGGGCCACGGGCTGCGGAGTGTCGGCCAGCGCGATGGCGCCCAGCACCTGCCAGCGCGCGCTGCTTAGCCCCAGCCCGGCCACCAGCCGGTCGCCGGCCGCGAGCAGGCGGCCATTCAGGCGGAAGATTTCGAGGATGAGGGCCGTGACGCCCTCGCCGGCCAAGGCAGGATCCGATTCATTCATTGACAATATATACCCAATTTGACAATATGTTGTCAAATTGGAGTTGACCCATGCTGATCGGTCAGATCGCGCTCGTTCTCGCAGCCGCCTTCACCGGGGCGGCCTTCTACATCAATATTGCCGAACAGCCGGCGCGGCTCGGCCTCGACGACGCCTCCCTGCTGGCGCAATGGAAACCCAGCTATGGGCGCGGCTTCGCCATGCAGGCCAGCTTGGCCGTCGTCTCCGGTCTTGCCGGCATCGCCGCCGCCTGGCTGGCCGGCGGTTGGCTCTGGCTGGCCGGTGCCGTGCTGATCCTGGCGAACTGGCCCTATACGCTGCTGGGCATCATGCCGACCAACCGGCGCCTGGAGGCAACGCCGAACGATGAGGCAGGGGCCCAGACGCGCCGGTTGATCGGGCACTGGGGCCGGCTGCACGCCGTACGCACCGCCCTCGGCGCGGCGGCGACGCTGGCCTATCTCGCCGCCTCGCTACAACATTTTGCGATTTGACGGGATCGTCCGGAATCGCAAAGACGCGTCGAAGCAAACGGCAAGAGCAAAAAAGCGTTCAGTCCTGAACGCGCTTTGCTCCAGGAGGCTCGGCCCCGGCATCGGCCAGCTCGGCCCGCAGCCAGGCCTCGAAAGCCTTTACCTTGGCTGAAGGCTTGCGGCGCGCCGAGCTCACCAGCCAATAGGCCAGGCCGGTCTGAACCGGGCGCGGGAAAGGCGAAACCAGGCGCCCGTCGCGCAGTGCATCCTGTGCCAGGGTCTGCCAGCCGATCGAGACGCCCTGGCCGGCGATCGCGGCATCGAGACACAGCGCCGCATCCGAAAAGGCCGGGCCCGGCGCGAGCGGCAGGTCCGCCTTGCCATAGGCCGCCAGCCAGATCGGCCAGCTCTCCGGCGAATTATAGTCGATGATGGCCGGCAGCCTGACCAGATCCTCGATCTCCCGGATGCCGGCGGCCAGCGCGGGCGAGCAGAGCGGGAACAGGCTCTGATCCATCAGGTAATCCGCCCTCACCCCCGGCCAGGGGCCCGCGCCCACGCGCACGCCGACATCGACGTCCGAGGTATCGAAATCCACCCGTTCGACCGAGGCATCGATACGCAGCTGCAGGCCCGGATGCGCCTCATGGAAGCGATGCAGGCGCGGCACCAGCCATTTGGCGGCGAGAACCGGCGCGACCGTCACCGTCAGCACATGCTCGGACCGGGCTTCCGCCGTCGCCAGAGCCTGCGAGATCTCCCGGAAGCCCCGGGTGAGGCCCGCGAGCAGGGACTGGCCGAGCGGTGTCGGCACCAGCCCCTTCGGGCCGCGCGTGAAGATCGGTCGCCCCAGGCGCTGCTCGGCCTTGAGCACCTGCTGGCTGACCGCGCCGACGGTGACGCCGAGCTCCTCGGCGGCCTTCGCCATCGAGCCGAGACGCCCGGCAGCTTCGACCGCCCGCAAGGCGCCGAGCTGATATCGCAGCAGACCATCCATATAGTTTTTCTATAGGATCTCAGCGCAGAACTCCATTTCTTTCGCGCCTTGTTTATTGGAGATTCGATAGCCAGAACTCAGGGATATTTCGGCCATGCTGACCGCCAGGATACTCAAGACCCTTAAGGAGCGCTGGACCAGTCTGCAGCTCACACCTCCCCGCGGCGTGGAGCCGCTCGACCATCCCAGCCTGCAGGCCATGTCCCTGCGGGCGCTGGCCGACCTGCCGCTGGAGCCGCCACAGGCCCCCGGTCCCGATGGGGGCGCACTCGTCTGCAATCCAGGCAGGGCCGCCACGGGCCGGATACCGGCGCGCCAGGCCTTACGGGGAACCGTGATCGGCGCCCGCTAGCGGCGTATCGAAGTTCGCCTCCTGGCACCGCCAGCATCCTGCTGGCCTTTTCCGCGGCACGCCCCGCCTCCAGCAGCCAGTAGGATGCTGGCGGTCCCAGGAGGTGACCTGCTATTGCACTCCGTCATACGCCTTCTGCAGCGCCGCGATGTCGAACTTGATCGCGTGCAGCACGGCGGCCATCACGCGCTGCGCCTTGGCCTGGTCGGGATCGGCCAGCAGCGTGGGCAGGATCGAGGGCACGATCTGCCAGTGCACGCCATAGCGATCCTTGAGCCAGCCGCAATGTATCAATTCGCCCTTCTCGCCCAGCGCCTGCCACAGCCGGTCGATCTCGGCCTGATCGGCGCAGTCGATGTGGAAAGAGACGGCGTGGTTGTATTCGCATTTCTCTCCGCCATTGAGGGCGAGATAGCTCTCGCCCGCCAAAGTGAAGCGGACCATCAGTACGCTGCCGGCCTTGCCGCCCGGCCCATCCGCGACGTTGCGCTGCACATGATCGATGCGCGAATCCGGCAACAGCGACACATAGAAATTGGCGGCCTCCTCGGCTTCCCCGGCAAACCACAGGCACGGCGAAATCTTGGACATGGCATTTTCCTCCGATGGACCCTTGCGGGCGAATGCCCCAAGGACGAGGGAAGACCTGCCGATCCGACATTTCCATGTGTCTCGATCGCGGATTTCATGCTCACACGCCGCCGAGACGGGCCTGCATGAAATCCACGAAGACGCGGACCTTCGGCGAGAGATGCCGGTTGGACGGCCAGATCATGTTGAAATTGCGCGGCCCGCCCACATGATCGGGCAGCACGGTCCGCAGTGTTCCGGCCTCGACGGCATCGTGCACCAGGAAGTCCGGCATGACGCCGATGCCGAGGCCACCGAGCGTGGCGCCGCGCATGGCTTCCATATTGTTGCAGGTGAAGACGGTGCGCGGGCGCGGCTCCGGCTCGTCCGGCGGCAGGATCAGCGGCCATTCCAACATCCTGCCGCTGTTGAGGAAGCGGTAGCGGATGGCGAGATGGCCGTCGAGATCGCGCGGCTTCAGCGGCGTGCCATGGCGCTCGAGATAAGCGGGCGAAGCGAACAGCATCTGCCGGAAGGAACAGAACACCCGCGACATCAGCCGGGAATCCGGCAACTCGCCGCTGCGGATGGCGATATCGACGCCTTCCTCGACCAGGTCGACCAGACGGTCGTTGAAATCGAAATCGAGGTCTATCTCCGGATAGAGTGCGGTGAACTCCGGCATCAGGGGCATCAGGATGTGATAGGTGACGACCGGCGTCGACACCCGAAGCCTGCCCCGCGGAGCGTCGCGCGAACCCGCCACGATGGCCCAGGCGTCGTCGAGGTCGTCGAGGACGCGCCGGCAGCGCTCGTGGAACAGGCGTCCTTCCTCCGTCAGGCGGATGGTGCGGGTGGTGCGCTGGAACAGGCGGACGCCGAGATCATATTCAAGCTTTGCCACCGACTTGCCGACGGCCGAGGCCGACAGGCCGAGCACGCGCCCGGCTGCGGCGAAACTGCCGAGATCCGCCGTGCGCACGAAGGCGGTGAGATTGCCGCTCCTGTCCATAGACTCTCCGCTATTACGGAATTTTGTTCCGTTATCTTCGGAACAACGCCCCCATTTCCTCAATAATGCGGCAAGAATAGATTGCTCGCAACGGGTCGAGCCGTTTTGCCGGGGCAAGCCTCCCCACCGAGCGCCCCGCTGGCAGGTGACCTGCCACCCCTCTTTCGAGCAAGATTCCATGACAGATCGAACCTTGGCTCCGAGCGCGGCCCACAAGGCGCTCATCCTGCTATCCGTCTGCCTTGCCGCCATCGCCATGCCGTTGACCTTCACGGGACCGGCGGTGGCGCTGACCGCCATCGCCGAAACGCTGGGCGGCAGCCCGATCGCCCTGAACTGGGTGACCAATGCCTTCATGCTGACCTTCGGCAGCGCGCTGATGGCCGCCGGAGCCCTGTCGGACAGCTTCGGCCGCAAGCGTGTCTTCCTCACCGGCACCGCCGGCTTCGCCCTGGCCTCGCTGGCCCTGGTGGGCGCGCGCTCGATCCTGATCTTCGACCTGCTGCGCGCTCTCCAGGGGCTTGCCGCTGCCGCGGCCTTCGCGGGCGGCATGGCGGCCCTGGCGCAGGAATTTTCCGGCGGCGCGCGCATGCGTGCCTTCAGCGTGGTCGGCGCCAGTTTCGGCGCCGGCCTTTCCTTCGGCCCGATCAGTTCGGGCCTGATAAGCGCGACCTTCGGCTGGCCCAGCATCTTTCTCGCCGTCGTCGCGCTGACATCGGTCTCTTTCGTCATCGGCGTCGCCGTGCTCCGGGAATCCCGCGATCCCCAGGCTCGCGGGCTGGACTGGCCGGGCGCGACCAGCTTCACCCTCGCACTGACCCTGTTCACCTATGGCGTCCTGCAGGCGCCGGAAAGCGGCTGGAGCGATCCGCTCGTCATCGTCCTGCTCGTCGGCGCCTTGGCCCTGATGGCGCTGTTCGTGCGCATCGAGCTCAACTCGCCCCGCCCTATGCTCGACCTCAGCCTGTTCCGCTACGGGCGCTTCGTCGGCGTGCAGTTGCTGGCGGCCGCGCCCGCCTATGCCTTCGTGGTGCTGCTGATCCTGCTGCCGATCCGTTTCGTCGGCATCGAGGGCGTCGGCGCGGTTGCTGCCGGCCGCATGATGATGGCGCTGTCCGCCCCGCTGCTGGTTCTGCCGCTCCTGGCCGGCTGGCTCTCACGCTGGATCGCGCCGGCCGTGATCTGCGGCCTAGGCCTGCTGGTCTCAGCAGCCGGACTTGCCTGGCTGAGCTTCATGCCGGCCGGCGGCGACGTCAACGCCATGCTCGCGCCCATGGCCGTGATCGGCATCGGCATCAGCCTGCCCTGGGGCCTGATGGACGGCCTCGCCGTCTCCGTGGTGCCGAGCGAGCGGGCCGGCATGGCGACCGGCATCTTCTCCACAGTCCGCGTCGCCGGCGAGGGCGTGGCGCTTGCCATCGTCAGCGCCGTGCTCTCGGCCCTGACCTCAGGCCATCTTCCCGGTGCGCATGCCCGGGAGGGCGCCCAGAAGCTGGTGACGGGCGACGTTGCCGGTGCCGCCGGCGCGCTGCCGCAATTGGCCCGCCCGGCCCTGATCCAGGCCTATGGCGGTGCGTTCTCCACGCTGCTGCTCTTGCTGGCCGCTATCACCGTGGTCACCGCCGTCGTGGTCTTCGTCTTTCTCGGGCGCCGGGAAACGCCTCGGGACGACGTCCCGGCAGAGACAGTCTGTGCCTCGGCGAACGGCTGAACGCCGTACATCGGCAACCAGCCTTACGACCACGGAAAAGGGGGCCGAAGCGCTAATACGGTTTACTTAAGCAGGAACCGCTCCGAATTTGTCATAGCCGGGCTTAACCCGGCTACCCAGAAGCCGCACGGACGAACCGTCGGGGAGCTGGATTGCCGGGTCAAGCCCGGCAACAACAAAGGTCGAGCCCCCCGAAACGCTTAAGTGAACTGCATTGGGCCGAAGAGCCCCCTTTTCTGATATGCCGAGCCGGTGTCGATTGCGGTAATGCCCTCAGAACATCCGCTTGATGCGGATGCCGCCGACCACCGAGTTGAGCTTCTCCTTCGGCCTGATATCGGCGAAGGTTTCGTTGCCGAGTTCGCGATCGAACTCGGAGCGGATGTAGGAGACCTCGCCCGTCACCGACAGGCCCTTGACGATCATGTAGGTCAGGTTGCCGGTGATGGCATATTCCTTGGCCTTGAGGTCCTGGCCATTGATGCCGGCGCCGTCGTAGCGCGTGTCGATATAGCTCGGCACGATGTTGAAGCCCCATTGCGGCGTGAAGTTGCCGCCCAGTTCCGCCGTAATGGACCAGCCCTTGCCGGCTTCCAGCCGCGAAAAGCCGTTGCGGTAGTAGAAGTCCTGCGAGCGGAGGGCATAGAGGTTGTCGGCGCCCAGATAGTCCAGCGCACCGTCGGCATATTGCCCTTCGATCACCAGATGCCCGTCCTGGAGCTGCGGGATCTTGATCAGCACGTCGCCGCCGATCGCATAGCCCCATTTGTTCTGATGCCGCAGGGCGACGTCGTCGGCAGGATCGTCTGGCGTGCCATTGTCATAGCGCGAGGCGCTGCGGAACTGGTGGGCCGCGGCCTGGAGCGCCACCGTTCCCCATTCCTGGTCGAGCCGGAGGACGCCGACGACATCCGGCACCTGCTGGCCGCCCTGATAGGCGAACACGTCGTTCTGGCGGTGATCGCGGCCATCTTCGATCGACAGGGTGGCCGAGAAGCCGCCGCCGAACTGTGCCGTATAGGCGATGAGGTTCACCGTGTTCGACTGGGCATAATAGGGGCCGAAGATGGTGTTGCCATAGTCGTTGTCGTAGAAGCCGAAGAAGGAATGGGCATAACCCGCCGTCAGGCCGCCGAACTGGATGAAGGCCTTGTCGATGGTGAAGCGGTTGCGCTGTTCCGTGCCGTTCACCCGCGTGGCGGTGTTGCTGTCCGCATTGATCTGGAAATAGGAGCGCAGCAGGCCGTATTCGGTCTCGGTGCGGGCATCGAACCAGACACGGGCCTGGGTGTTGAAGGCGGTGCGGTTGTCGTCGCGATTGAACTTGCCGCCGCCATAGATGCGATAGTCTATGCGGAACTCGCTGCCGATGCGCAGGCAGGTGTCGCTGCCCGGAATATAGAAGAAGCCCGGGCCAAAGGCCGTACAGACCTTCACATATTCGACGGCCTCGCCCTTGGTCATCGGAAGATCCGCCGCATGAGCAGCGGCAAAACCGGTAAGGCCGGCGACTGTTCCTAAAATAAATGCTCTTTTAATCACAATTTCCTCCAAACAATTTTCAATTGCAATACGACAGAAAAAAGTCTTCGAGCCAGAATGAGGCCGTAGAGCTCAGCAAAATTAGAGCATCTGAAAATTACCATTCGAATTTGAACCAATCGGCCTATGCCGACAACCAAAATTGCCGGCTTCCGATTGGAGCTCGTGCGATTTTCGACTCCATTGTTACTTAAAGGTCACATTGCAGCAAAACTATTTCACAACTTCACCTTGCATCCGGCAGGCAAGCCGGCTTCCGCGATCCAGGGGCAAGGGGAGAAGGACATGCCCGGCCACACGTGAAAAAGGCGGGCCACGAAGACCCGCCTTTCGGCCACCCGCGCGGGATGGCCATGACCGCGTTTTCACGGGCCGGGCAGAGCCGGCGCCCTGTGTTACCTGTTCAGCATCGGCAGGTTCATGCCCTGCTCCCTGGCGCAGTCGATGGCGATGTCGTAGCCGGCATCGGCATGGCGCATCACGCCGGTGCCGGGATCGTTGACCAGCACGCGGGCGAGGCGCCGGTCGGCATCCTCGGTGCCGTCGCAGACGATGACCATGCCCGAATGCTGCGAATAGCCCATACCGACGCCGCCGCCATGATGCAGCGACACCCAGGTCGCACCCGATGCGGTGTTGAGCAGGGCGTTGAGCAGCGGCCAGTCGGACACGGCATCCGAACCGTCACGCATGGATTCCGTCTCGCGGTTGGGCGAGGCGACCGAACCCGAGTCGAGGTGGTCGCGGCCGATGACGATCGGGGCGGAGAGCTCGCCGTTGCGCACCATCTCGTTGAAGGCGAGGCCGAGGCGGTGGCGCTGGCCGAGGCCCACCCAGCAGATGCGGGCGGGCAAGCCCTGGAAGGCGATGCGTTCGGCGGCCATGTCGAGCCAGTTGTGCAGGTGCTTGTCGTCGGGGATGAGTTCCTTGACCTTGGCGTCGGTCTTGGCGATGTCGGCCGGATCACCCGACAGCGCGGCCCAGCGGAACGGGCCGACGCCGCGGCAGAACAGCGGGCGGATATAGGCCGGCACGAAACCCGGGAAGTCGAAGGCATTGTCGACGCCGACTTCCTTGGCCATCTGGCGGATATTGTTGCCGTAGTCGAAGGTCGGCACGCCCATCTTCTGGAAATCGAGCATGGCGCGGACATGCACGGCTATCGACTTCTTCGCCTCGGCGACGACATGGGCCGGCTCGGTGCGGGCGCGCTCCTTGTATTCCTCCCAGGTCCAGCCGATCGGCAGATAGCCGTTCAGCGGGTCATGCGCGGAAGTCTGATCGGTGACCATGTCAGGGCGGACGCCGCGGCGCACCAGCTCGGGCAGGATCTCGGCGGCATTGCCGAGCAAGGCGATCGAGACGGCCTCCTTGCGCTCGCAATAATGCTTGACGAGTTCGAGCGCGTGGTCGAGATCCCTGGCCTGCTTGTCGACATAGCGGGTGCGCAGGCGGAAATCGATGCTCTGCTGCTGGCATTCGATGTTGAGCGACACGGCACCGGCCAGGGTCGCGGCCAGCGGCTGGGCGCCGCCCATGCCGCCGAGGCCGGCGGTGAGCACCCAGCGGCCGGCGAGATCCCCGCCATAATGCTGGCGGCCGGCCTCGACGAAGGTCTCGTAGGTACCCTGCACGATGCCCTGAGAGCCGATGTAGATCCAGGAGCCGGCCGTCATCTGGCCGTACATCATCAGGCCCTCGGCATCGAGCTGGTTGAACTTCTCCCAGGTCGCCCAATGCGGCACCAGGTTGGAATTGGCGATGAGGACGCGCGGCGCATCGGCATGGGTCTTGAACACGCCGACGGGCTTGCCGGACTGCACCAGCAGCGTCTCGTCATTGTTGAGGTTCTTCAGGGTGCGCACGATGGTGTCGAAGCATTCCCAGTCGCGTGCGGCGCGGCCGATGCCGCCATAGACCACCAATTCCTTGGGGTTCTCGGCGACGTCGGGATCGAGATTGTTCATGAGCATGCGCAGCGGCGCTTCGGTCAGCCAGCTCTTGGCATTGAGCTGAGTGCCACGCGGGGCGCGGATCTCGACATCGCGGAAACGGGCATTGCTGAGCATGTACATGACCTCTTGTTGCTTGTATATACAAGTTAGCGACAAAACGGCAAATCTGTCAAGGGAGAACCGATGACGGAAATCGATCTTCAGATCGGCCCTGCAGTCACCCCACCCTGTTCGAATGCCTGCGATGCTCGATGCGGTAGCGCCCGCCCGGCAGCAGCAGGCGGACCGCGGTGACGACATGCTGCAGGGCCTCCTCGCCACCGCCGGCGTCCGGGGCCGGCGCCCCCACCCAGCCGGTCGCGAAGGTGCGACGACGGATCAGCAGGCACGGATCGGCCCGCGAGATCGCCAGCAGTTTGCACTCCCAGGCCTGCGGCAGCACCGCCTCGATGCGATGCTCCGCCTCGCTCCACGGCACCACCGCACTGAGCACCTCATTGGGCGTCACCCGGGAAAAATCATGATCGAGATAGCCGGGCGCCACCGCCGGATTGACGAAACGATCCTCGAGCTGGATCGGCACCTCATTGTCGCAATGCACGATGATTGAATGAAAAACCGGGCTGCCGATCGGCAGTTCGAGGAGATCGGCGATATCGGGCGTCGCCTTCAGCGTATCGAGCAGCAGCACCTGAGCGCTGTAGTCATGGCCGCGCCCGCGGATTTCCTCGGCGATATTGGTGACGGCGAACACGTCCGAATGACTGTTGCCGCCCGCCACGAAGGAGCCCCTGCCCTGCATGCGGACCAGCACGCCCTCGAGGCTGAGCTCGCGCAGCGCCCGGTTCACCGTCATGCGGCTGACCCCGAGCTGCTCGACCAATTCGCTTTCGGAAGGGATGCGATGATCCGGCGGCCACTCGCCGCTGCGCACCCGCGCGAGGATGTGCTGCTTCACCTCGGCATAGAGTGGCGTGGCAGGTATGGCGGGCTCCGGCTTCCTGTCCGGCGGCATGCTCATGACGACGTCATTCCTCAAAATCGACTCACCGCCTCATGCGGCACTTGCCATGATCGCAAAATTATGTATAAAACTTATATATACAAGTTGCGAACTCGTCGGTACACAACATGCCCGATTTCCGCCCACAACTCCAGAGCAACCGCAGCCTCCTGGCCA
Organism: Labrys sp. LIt4; assembly: GCF_017813775.1. NCBI lineage: Bacteria > Pseudomonadati > Pseudomonadota > Alphaproteobacteria > Hyphomicrobiales > Xanthobacteraceae > Labrys > Labrys sp. LIt4. Next base: position 49,585 of record NZ_JAGIPY010000011.1, on the reverse strand, counting down.
GCCAGGCGCTGCTGCCCGATGGCTGGGCCCGGAATGTACTGATCGAGATCGACGTTTCAGGCCGGATCAGCGCCGTGACCCCCGACGCCAGCGCCGATGGCGCCGAGATCGCATCGGGGCCAGTGCTGCCCGCCATGCCCAACCTGCATTCCCACGCCTTCCAGCGCGCCATGTCCGGCCTTGCCGAGGTATCCGGCGCGGGCAGCGACAGCTTCTGGACCTGGCGCGAGGAAATGTACCGCACCGTCGGCCAGATCACGCCCGAGGATGCCGAGGCGATCGCCACCCGGCTCTATGTCGATCTGCTCAAGGCCGGCTTCGGCTCGATCGCCGAATTTCACTATCTGCATCACGACAAGAACGGCTCCCTCTTTGCCGACCGCGCCGAAATGTCGAAGCGCATCCTGGCCGCGGCCCGAACCAGCGGCATCGGCTTGACGCTGCTGCCCGTCTTCTACGCCCATGCCAATTTCGGCGGCGTCGCGCCGCATGAGGGCCAGCGCCGCTTCATCCACGATGTCGATGGCTTCGAGCGGCTGATGGCGGAACTCGCCCCGGCCTGCGCCACGCAGGGCGCCACGCTCGGCTATGCCTTCCATTCGCTGCGGGCGGCGACGCCCGAGGAAATGAAGACTCTGATGGCGAGCCTGCCCAAGAGCGGGCCGCTGCACATCCACATCGCCGAGCAGCAGAAGGAAGTCGACGATTCCATCGCCTGGAGCGGCAAACGCCCGATGCAATGGCTGTTCGACCATATGCCCGTCGACGAGCGCTGGTGCCTGATCCACGCCACCCATGCCGATCCGTCCGAACTGCAGCGCATGGCGGCGAGCGGCGCCGTGGCGGGCCTGTGCCCGGCGACGGAAGCCAATCTCGGCGACGGCATCTTCGACGCGGTCGCCTATCGTGCCCGGAGCGGGCGCTTCGGCATCGGCACCGACAGCCATGTTTCCCCCAGCGTGGTCGACGAGTTGCGTACGCTCGAATATTCGCAGCGCCTGCGCGACGAAAAGCGCAACCGGCTCGCCAATGGCCCGCACCGCTCGGTCGGGCGCGATATTTACGATGCGGCACTTGCCGGCGGCGCCCAGGCCCTCGGCCAGCCCATCGGCGCCATCGCCCCCGGCATGATCGCCAGTCTCGTCGTGCTGGATGGCAACGATGCTTTCATAGACAGCGCCAAGGATGACGCTATTGTCGATCGCTGGCTGTTCGCGCTTGGCGACCGTACGGTGCGTGACGTCATGGTTGAGGGGCAGTGGCGTATCCGCGACGGGCGTCACGACCAGGACGACATCATCAATGCGGCCTTCAAGACCGCGATCAGAAACCTGGCCCGCCATTGAGGCGCGCAGGTTGCTGTCAACATAGGGGAATTGATGATGAAGAAGACCCTCATTTCCACCGCCATCCTGGCGCTGGCGACGCTGGTCAGCGTTCCGGCCGCCCAGGCCAAGGAGTGGAAAACCGTCACCATCGGCCTGGAGGGCGCCTACGAGCCCTGGAACCTGACCAAGCCCGACGGCACCATGGATGGCTTCGAGGTCGACCTTGCCAAGGATTTGTGCGGGCGCATCAAGGTCGAGTGCAAATTCATTGCCCAGGACTGGGACGGCATGATTCCGAGCCTCAATGCCGGCAAGTTCGACGTGATCATGGACGGCATGTCCATCACCGAGGAACGCAAGAAGCAGATCGACTTCTCGCGTCCCTATGCCGGCGAGCGGGCCGGTTTCGCCACGCTGAAGTCCAACGATCTCGCCAAGCTCGCCGGTACCGGCACCGTCGTGACGCTGTCGGGCGACCCCGCCAAGGACAAGGCCACGCTCGACACCCTGCGTGAAGCGCTGAAGGGCAAGTCCGTCGGCGTGCAGGTCGCGACCAATTATGCCGAATGGCTGGCCAAGAATTTCAAGGACACCATCACCGTCACCGAATACAAGACTGTGGGTGAGGCCGACCTCGACCTGGCTGCCGGCCGCGTCGACGCCACCGTCGGCGATGTCACCTTCTATTATTCGGTGCTGTCGCGCCCCGATCATTCCGAAATGACGCTGGCCGGCCCTGAAATCACCGGCCCGGTATGGAGCGAAGGCATCGGCCCGGCCTTCCGCAAATCCGATCCGGAGCTGCGCGACATGTTCGACAAGGCGATCGGCGAAGCCCTTGCCGACGGCACGATCAAGAAGCTCAGCATGAAGTGGTTCAAGACCGACATGTCGCCTCAGACCAAGTCCTGAGGCGCAGGCAAGTCCTGATCATCGACCACGCCGGCATCCGGGCAGGGGAACCGCGTCCCGCCCGGATGCCGCCCGGCCAAGCGGCGCAAGACCGACCGGGGTACTGCAAGGGCGATCCAGAATGAAGCCGATCCGGAAAACCGGGCGGCAGAACCCAAAGGGGAACCGACAATGAAGAAGTATCTGCTCTCCTCGGCGCTGCTGGCGCTGAGCACTCTTGTGGCCATGCCCGCACCGGCCAAGGAGTGGAAGACGGCCACGATCGCTCTGGAAGGCGCCTACGAGCCCTGGAACCTGACCAAGCCCGACGGCAGCATGGATGGGTTCGAGATCGACCTCGCCAAGGATCTGTGCGGCCGCATGAAGATCGAGTGCAAATTCATTGCCCAGGACTGGGACGGCATGATCGCCGGTCTCAATGGCGGCAAGTTCGACGTGATCATGGACGCGATGTCGATCACCGACGACCGCAAGAAGCAGGTCTCCTTCTCGCAGCCCTACGCCCAGACTCCCGCGGGATTTGCCGGCTTGAAGACCGGAGACCTCGCCAAAATGGACGGCACCGGCACCACGGTGACGCTGACGGGCGAGGCCGGCCATGACAAGAGCACGGTGGAGAAGATGCGCGAAGCCCTGAAGGGCAAGACCATCGGCATTCAGACCGCCACCGTCTACACCAAATTCGTCGAAGAGAACTTCAAGGACATCGCCACCATCACCGAGTACAAGACTTCGGGCGAGCGCGACCTCGACATCACGGGCGGGCGCATCGATGTCGGCTTCGACGACGACACCTATTTCACCTCCGCCTTCTCCAAATCGGGCAATGAGCAGATGACCCTCCTCGGCGCCCAGATCGCCGGTCCGATCTGGGGCGAGGGTATCGGCCCGGCCTTCCGCCAGTCCGACAACGACCTGCGCGAGATGTGGGACAAGGCGATCGGCGCGGCCATCGCCGACGGCACCGTCAAAAAGCTCAGCCTGAAATGGTTCAAGCTCGACGTGACCCCCGTCAAGGGATCTTGACCGCCGATGACGCTTCTGCGGACCGGCATCAGCCGCCCCGCAGGACCGCCAGGTAGGACGCACCGTCGGTTTCAGCCCCCTTGGTGCCGAAAACTGCCGGCATCGCAGCCATAGCCCCTGTCTCTCTGGCCTACCCTAAGAGGAGAGCCAAATTGTGGACGTAATTACCAGCCTGTCCGACAAGATCTCCTATCTGATCGCCACGCTCGGCTTCGGCGAGACCGGTTGGGGGCTCTATCTCCTCGGCGGCGCCGGAATGACGCTGGCCGTCACCCTCGCGGCCATGCTGATCGGCGCCATCGTCGGCGCCCTGGTCGCCTGGGCCAAGATCGCCGGTAACCTGCCGGCCACCCTGATCGGCAATGTCTATACCGTGGTGCTGCGCGGAGCCCCCGAACTGCTGATCATCTACATGGTCTATTTCGGCCGGGTGGTCGATGTGATCGGCAATTCGCTGGGCGCGCTCGGCATCGGCAACAGCACCACGATCAACAGCTTTCTCGCCGGCGCCCTCGGCGTCGGCCTGATCTCCGCCGCCTACCAGGCGGAGGTCTTCCGCGGCGCCTTCACCGCCATCGCCAAGGGCGAGATCGAGGCGGGCCGCGCCATCGGCATGCCGCGTTTCATGCGCTTTCGCCGCATCATCGCGCCGCAGATCATGCGTTTTGCCATTCCAGGGCTTGGCAACGTCTTCCAGCTCAGCGTGAAGGACTCGGCCCTGATCTCCGTCACAGGCCTGGTCGAGATCATGAACGCCGCCAACAAGGCGAACGGATCGACCCGACAGCCCTTCTTGTTCTACACCGTGGCGGCCTGCCTCTATCTCATCCTGACGACCTTCTCGACCCAGATCTTCAGTGCCGGCGAGCGGCGGGTAGCCAAGAGCTTCCGCCGTCCGGTGGGATCGTAGGTGCCGCCATGAGTCTCGATTTCGCCCTGGAAGCCCTCAACAAGATCCTGGCGGTCCTGCCGACGACGTTGATGCTCTTCATCTTCTCCGTCCTGCTCGGACTGGTCTTCGCGCTGATCGTGCTGTGGATGCGCATGAGCAGCAACAGGTTGCTGTCCGGTATCGCCAAGACCTACATCTTCATTTTTCGCGGCACGCCGCTCCTGATCCAGATCTTCCTGATCTTCTACGGCCTGGCCCAGTTCCAGTTCATGAAGGAATCCTGGTTCTGGCTGGTGCTGAAGAACCGCATCGCCTCGGCCGTGTTCGTGATGGCGCTCTGCACCGCCGCCTATCAGGCCGAGATCCTGCGCGGCGGCCTGCTGGCCGTCTCGACCAAGGAGATCGAGGCGGCGCGTGCCATCGGCATGTCCGGTTTCAAGCTGCTCTATCGCATCATCGCGCCGATCGCCCTGCGCCAGGCGCTGCCGGCCTATTCGACCGAGGTGATCCTGACATTGAAATCGACCTCGCTGGCCGGACTGATCGGCGTGGTCGAGATGACCGGCATCGCCCAGAAAATCGGCCGCCAGGCCTTGCTCGACGTGCCGGTCCTGGCTCTGGCCGGTATCATCTATATCGCTCTGAGCTATGTCATCATCTTCCTGCTCGGCCTCGCCGAGCGCCAGCTCTCTCCCCATCTGCGCTTCATGCCGCCGAGCGCGCAGACACCGCGCACCATCGTCGGCTGAAAGGAAACGCCATGGCCGCTTCCAGCGAAATCGCGCTCAGCGTCAAGAACATCCACAAGAGTTTCGGCGATCACGAAGTGCTCAAGGGCATTTCGCTCGATGCCCACCAGGGGGATGTGATCTCCATTCTCGGCGCCTCGGGCTCGGGCAAGAGCACCTTCCTGCGCTGCATCAACCTGCTCGAGACGCCCGACGAGGGCGAGATCGTCGTCGCCGGCGAGAAAGTCGAGATGCGCCGCAGCAAGAAGGGCCGCCTCGAACCCTCCAACGGCAAACAGGTCGACCGCATCCGCTCCGAACTCGGCATGGTGTTCCAGAGCTTCAACCTGTGGTCGCACATGACGGTGCTGCAGAACCTGATCGAGGGCCCGGTGCATGTGCTGGGCCGCCCCAAGGCCGAGTGCATCGCCGAGGCCGAGGCCCTGCTGGAGCGGGTCGGCCTGGCCGAGCGCCGCAACTACTATCCCTCGCACATGTCGGGCGGCCAGCAGCAGCGCGCCGCCATTGCGCGGGCGCTGGCGATGAAGCCGAAGGTGATGCTGTTCGACGAGCCGACCTCGGCGCTCGATCCCGAACTGGTCGGCGAAGTGCTGCGTGTGATGCGGGGTCTTGCCGAGGAAGGCCGCACCATGCTGGTGGTCACCCACGAGATGGGCTTTGCCCGCAACGTCTCCAACCGGGTGATGTTCCTGCACAAGGGCGAGGTGGAGGCGGACGGCTCGCCCGACGAATTGTTCAAGGAGCTCAAGTCGGAACGCTTCAAGCAGTTCATCTCCAGCCAGCATCATTGACGATCTGGCGCGACGGCAGGTGGGTTGCGGCGCCCCTCCCCCTTACCCTCTCCCCGTAAGAACGGGCGAGGGTAAGGGGGAGGGGCTGCGCAATCTCGGCCTCAATTTCCCTATCCGATATTCTTCCTCGTCCTGGTTTCCCCATGTCCATCGTTCTTGACCGCCCCCTCGCCTGGCGAGAGATCGCCGCCATCGCCGAGGGGACGGAACTCGCCCTTTCCGAAGCTGCCCGGCAGCGCCTCTTCCATGCCCGGGCCATCGTCGACGCCATCGTCGAGCGCGGCATCCTCGCCTATGGCGTGAACACCGGCGTGGGGGGCCTCGCCAACGTCATCGTCGACAGGCCGCAGCAGCGGCAATTGTCGCGCAACATCCTGATGAGCCATGCCGTGGGCGTCGGCGCCCCCCTCGGCAAGGCCGAGACAAGGGCGATCATCGCCGCCGCCATCAACAATTACGCCCATGGCCGTTCCGGCGTCAGGCCCGCAGTGGTCGAGCAGTTGCTGGCCCTGCTGGCGCATGACTGCCTGCCCGAAGTGCCCTCGCTTGGCTCGGTCGGCTATCTCAGCCACATGGCCCATATCGCCCTGGTGCTGATCGGCGAGGGCCACGCCGTGCTCGACGGGCAGAGACTGACAGGCGGCGAGGCGCTGGCCCGCATCGGGCTGGCGCCGCTGGTGCTGGAGGCCAAGGAGGGCCTGAGCCTGGTCAACGGCTCGCCCTGCGTCACCGGCCTTGCCGCGCTTGCTCTGGCCCGCAGCGAAAGACTGGTCGGCTGGGCCGACGTCACGGCCGCCATGAGCTTCGAAAACCTGCGCGGCCAGCCGCGGGCCTTCGACGAGGCCTCGCTCGCCTTGCGCATCTCCGAGGGCATGCAGGCGACGGGGCGGCATCTGCGCGCGCTGCTCCAAGGCAGCGCTATCCTGGCCGCGGCGGCCGGACGCCAGACCCAGGACCCGCTCAGCCTGCGCGCCGTGCCGCATGTCCATGGCGCGGTGCGCGACGCGCTTGCCGAAATCGGCGCCACCGTCGACCGCGAACTGGCCTCGGTCACCGACAACCCGGCCGTGCTCGGCACGCCCGAAGCGCCCGAGGTCTTTTCGCAGGCGCATGCCGTGGCGCCCGGCATCGCCCTCGCCATGGATACGCTCGCCATTGCCGTGGCCGAGCTGGCGGCGATGGCGGAGCGGCGGATCGACCGCCTCGTCAATCCGCATGTCAGCGACCTGCCGGCCTTCCTCGCCGTGGGCAGCGGCGTCTCCTCCGGCTTCATGATCGCCCAATACACCGCTGCCTCGCTGGTGGCGCTCAACCGGCGCCTCGCCAGCCCGGCAAGCCTCGACGGCGGCATCACCTCGGGCCTGCAGGAGGATCATCTCAGCCACGCCACGCCATCGGCCCTCAAAGCCCTGCAGATCCTCGACAATGTCGAGCACATCCTGGCAATCGAACTCATCGCCGATGCCCAGGCCTATGACCTTCAGGCCGAAGACCTCGCCAAGGCGCCCGGCACCGATGCCTTCTATCGCGACGTGCGCACGGCCCTGCCGCCCTATCGCGACGACCGTCCCTTGGCGGGCGACATCGCCGTCGCGCGCGGGATCATCCGCCGGGCGGACGCCACCGCGGCCTGAGACGGCGCCGATTCTTTACCCTCCCCTCGATGGGAAGGGTCGGCCTGAAAGGCCGGTGGTGTGGGTCCGCGGGTCATCATCAGCGAACACTGAATTTCTTGCAAAGCTGCCACCCCACCCCGAGGCTTCGCCTCGACCCTCCCCATCGAGGGGAGGGTAAAAGAGCACCGTCTCCACCAAGCCGGCTCCCACAAGCTCAAGCCGCCCGCTTCACCAGTTCGGCCACCATGGCGGCCGTCCAGGTGAAATGGCCGCCGCCGAGGCCCTCGCCGGAGATCGGGTCGTAATATTCAGCAAAGCCGCTCTCCTCGATCAGGGCCAGGCTGTCGGCCTCGACCTTGGCGGCGGCGTCCGCGAGATTGCAGCGCCGGAGCCCGTCGGCGATCAGCATGTTGACGATGATCCAGGCTGGCCCGCGCCAATAACGCTTGGATTCGAAACGCCGGTCCGCCGGATCGTGGCTGGCCACGCCAAAGCGCGTGCGCTTGCGCCAGGCGTCGATGCGGCCGGCAATGCTCCTTTGCCGCGCTTCGCCGCCCAGCGCAGCGAAGACCGGCAGCAATCCGCCGATCGAGGGACTGTCGATCAGTTGGTTGGAGACGCGGTCGAGGCAGAGATACTGGCCGAAAGTGTCGCTCCAGAGCGTCTCGAAGGCCGCTCTCGCCTTGGCGACGCGCTCTCGGGCCCGGGCGGCGATCTCGGGCTCGCCGAGCGTCTCGGCAAGCTCGGCGAGGTCGCTGTCCGAGCGGATCAGGATGGCGTTGAAGCCGGGATCGACCACCTTGAAGGGCGAGGCCTCGTGCAGCCTGGCATTGTCCCAGCCAAGGCCGCGAAAGCGCTGCAGCAGCCAGAGGAAGCGGTCATAGTCGGCCTTATGCGGACGCTGGGCGGAATCGACATGCTCGGTATCGCGGCGCTCATAGGGCTCCACCCCGTCGGTCGGCACGCGCATCATCGCTTCGTCCCAGTCGATCGAATTGTCCCGGCCGGACTCCCAGGGATGGATGATGGCTACGAGCCCGGTGTCCTTGGGATCGCGGCAGGCATAGAACCAGCGATGCCAGGCCTCCGCCTTGGCCAGCAGGGCCTGCGCCTTGCGCCGGGCAAGCTCCCGGTCGCCGGCCTCGTCGTGGAGGCGCTTCATCACATAAGCCAGCACCGGCGGCTGGGTGATGCCCGAGGTCGGCACCGGCCGGCCGGTGCGCCAGACGCCGGGGCCAGGGAAATAGCCGTCGTCGTCGACGTGGAAGACGATGTGCGGCACCATGCCATCCGGCCATTGATGATCGAGCAGGGTCTCGACCTCCTGCCAGGCCCTGGCTTCGTCGAGATGGCGCAGCCCCAGCGCCGTCAGGCAGGAATCCCAGTTCCACTGGAAGGGATAAAGCCCCTTGGTGGGGATGGTGTAGGCGCCGCGATCATTCTCGCGCAGCACGGCAGCGGCCCGCTCGAAGGCAGCGGCACGGTCAAGTCGGCTCATGAAAAGCTCCCAATGCGTTCGTCATGAAAGGGGGTGATGTCGTCAGAGCACGGCCGCTGAACTCTCGACGTCGAACCAGCGCACACTACCGGGGCGCGGCGCCAAAGTGAGATTTTCGCCGGGGCGGACTTCACGATCATTGTCGACGATGGCCCGGAACAGGTGGCCGCCGACATCGAGTGAGACGAGCTGATGCGGGCCGAGCGGCTCCACCACCCTGACCCGTCCCGTCAGCCCCTCGCCGCCTGGCGTCAGTTCCTCGGGCCGGATGGCGAACTCGACCGGCCGGGATGTCGCTGGCGCCGGCAGTTTCAGGCCGGCAACTTCGGCCGTCGGACCTGCCACCGAGGCCGGCAGGAAATTCATCGGCGGATTGCCGATGAAACCGCCGACGAAGCGGGTCGCCGGATAGGCATAGACCTCCGTCGCCGGTGCCGCCTGCACGATCCGGCCCTGATGCATCACGGCGATGCGGTCGGCCAGACTCATCGCCTCGACCTGGTCGTGGGTGACATAGATCGTAGTTGTGCGGCTTTCCTGCAGGATACCCTTGAGCTCGGCCCGCATTTCGAGGCGGAGCAGCGCGTCGAGGTTGGAAAGCGGTTCGTCCATCAGGAGGACGGCCGGCTCCACGGCCAGGGCGCGGGCGACGGCCACCCGCTGGCGCTGGCCACCGGAGAGCTGGCCCGAATAACGCTGCAGCAGCTGATCGATATGCATCAGTCCGGCCGCGCGCTTCACGCGCTGCTCGACTTCCTGGTTGAGCAGCTTCTTCATGCGCAGGCCGAAGGCGATGTTCTCGAAGACGGTCATGTGGGGGAACACCGCATAGTTCTGGAAGACCATGGCGATGCCGCGGTCGCGCGGGGGCAGCCCGTCGACCCGCCTGCCGCCGATATGGACCTCGCCGCCGCTCGCCGTCTCCAGCCCGGCGACGATGCGCAGCAGCGTGGTCTTGCCGCAGCCCGAGGCGCCGAGCAGCACCAGGAATTCCTGGTCGCGGATGGCGAGGTCGAGCGTGTGCAGCGCCGTATAGGAACCGAAATTCTTGCGCACGCCCCGGATCTCGATGTCGGCCATCGGGCCCTCCTCAGCGATTGGCGATGCCCCAGAGCGAAAACAGATATTTCCGCACCAGGAACAGGAAGATCAGGGCCGGGATGATCAGCACAAAGGCGCCGGCGAATTTCAGCGGCAGTGGCGAGACATCGAGGCTGGTGAGCAGAAAGGCCGTCAGGGTCTGGTTCTGCACGGTGAGCACCGACGCCGCGAACACCTCGTTCCAGGAGGTGACGAAGGCGAACACGCCCGAGGCCGCGATGCCGGGCAGCGCCAAGGGTGCCACGATCCTGACGAAGGCCTGGGCCCGGTTGCAGCCGAACACCCAGGCCGCCTCCTCCAGCTCCACGGGAATGCTGACGAAGAGCGAGGAGGTGATCAGGATGGCGAAGGGCAGCGCCAGCACGGTGTGGATCAGCGCCAGGCCGAGCAGCGTGTCGTCGAGGCCGGTACGCAGATAGAACACCGCCAGCGGCAGCGCGAGCAGCGGCAGGGGAAAGGCGCGCGTCATCAATACGAGGATGCGGAAGGCGCCCTTTCCCCTGAAGCGGAAACGGGCCAGGGCATAGCCGGCCGGTGCGCCGATCAGGATGGAGAGCACCATGGTCAGCCCCGCCACCAGCAGCGAATTCATCAGGGCCCTGATGACGCCGGCATAGTTCCAGAAGAAGGCGAGGCTGGTGAGATCGAAGGCCGGCCAGAAGCGCTTGGGCCAGCCCGTCACCGCGGCGGGCGCATTGAAGGCATCCACCGCCAGCAGATAGATCGGCACCAGCACCCAGGCGCAGAGGACGATGGCGGCGATGCGCAGGCCCCAGCGAGCCGGGGCGGCGGTACCCGCATCGTCTTGCGTCACGACGGCCCCGCTCATGACACCGCTTCCTTTTTCTCGCCCAGCGCCCACAGGAAGAAGACGGTCAGGGCGATCGAGATCGCCAGGGTCACCATGGCGTAGGCGGCGGCTCCGGCACGATCCTGCAGGGTGAATTGCCAGCCATAGGTTTCGCCCATCAGGACCGGCAGGTTGGTGCCGGCCAGCACCAGCACGATGGCGAAGACCTCGAAGGCCAGGATGGTACGCAGGATCAGCGCTGTCTGCAGGCTGGGGCGCAGCAGCGGCAGGGTGATCCTGACGAAGCGCTTCCACGGCCCGGCGCCGAACACCTCCGCCGCCTCGTAATATTCGCGCGGAATGAGCGACATGCCCGCCACCAGGATGACCAGCACCACCGCCGTCGCCCGCCAGAGTTCGGCGAGCACGATGGCGGCAAAGAGCAGGACGATGTTCTGATAGCCCAGCAGGAGCTGGGGGCCGGCGATCAGCCCGAGGGCATGGCGGGCGCTGTTGAGGAAGCCGTTCTGCTCCAGGATGGCCAGCCAGATCAGCCCGGCGGCGAGATCGGAGATGCCGAGCGGGATGGTGAAGACATAGAGGGCGAAATCGCGCCCCCTGCCGAGATTCATCACCAGGGCCGCCATGGCCAGGGCGAGCGCGATCTGCAGCGGCACCACGATCGCCGTGAGCACCACCGTGTTGCGCAGCGCCGGCCAGAACTTCCAGTCGCTCATGATCGAGCGGAAATTGCCGGTCGAGACCTGGCCGAACTGCGTGAAGGCTTCCACCGCGACCTGGGCGAACGGCACCAGGAAGAAGGCCACCAGGAAAAGCGTGGCGGGGGCGAGCAGCAGATAGGGAAGAACGCGGACATTGCTCACGGGTTTGGTCCTCCTGGAGCAAAACGCTACGGCTATTCGACCTTGCAGGCCCCTTCGCTCTTGGGGTCGGGCGCCCAGCAGGGGGCCTTCTTCTCGTCGAGGATGGCCTGCAGCGACTGCGCCTGCTGGTCCAGCACCTCGCGCGCCGGCTGGCCGCCGAGCACGATGCGCTGGAACGTATCGGAGAAGACCTTGTTGTAGCGCCCGCCCGCATCGCCGATGCCGATCGGCAGCAGCACGGGCAGGGAATCGGTCGCCGCGTTCTGCGCCGCCACCACCGGTCCCAGGATCTTGGCGCTGGCCGGCATGTCGTCGGGCAGCTTGACGTCGACCACCGGGAAGAAGCCGGTCGCCTTCACCATGGCGATCTCCGTCTCGGGCTTGAGCATATAGGCGACCAATGCCTTGGCATCCTCGGGCGCGTTCGAGGTCTTGGGCACGGCGATGCCGGTGATCACCGGCATGTTGGCGCGTCCCTTCGGCCCGGCCGGCACCGGAAAGACCACGAAATCGTCCGGCTTCTGGTTGAGCGCGTCCTTGAGCCGGGCGACATGGTCCCAGGCCACCCAGACCTCGCCGTTCAGCAGCGGCTCCTGCATGAAGGCATAGGAGGTGGAGGCCGGCGTCACCGCCTCGTGCCAGAAGTCGCGGAAGTCGCTCCACATTTTCTCGGCTTCGGGCGACTTGAACTTCACCACCGCCGCGCCGGTGAAGGAAGGCAGGAGATAGCCCTGGAAGAAACGATGCGACAGCCCCTTCGGGCCGGCGGGAAAGCCGATCTTGGGACCGCCAGAGGCCTGCGCCATCGCCTTGCCCCAGGCATAGAACTGCTCATAGGTGATCTTCTGCAGGTCCGTGCCCTTGGGCAGATATTGCAGCGCCTGCTTGCTGGCGATCATCACATAGGTCGCCTGCATCCAGGGAATGTATTTCTGCTCGGCCGTGCCGAGCTTGCCGAACCCCATATAGCTTTCGGCGACGGCCCTGGCAGGTACCACGCCGTCGAGATTGACGAGGCCGTCGGGAATGCTGGCCAGCTCGCCATGCAGGCCGCCCAGCACGGTGATGGCCCCCGATCCAGCCTGCAGCTCGGCCTGGATACGGGTGATGAACGGGCCGGCCTCCTGGGCGGAATAGGTGACGGGCTTGCCGAAGCCTGGCAGCACATTGTCGCGAATGGCCTGCGATTCCTCCACGGGCGTCGCCTGGGTCGACCAGAACAGCAGGTTCTGTGCCCCCGCCATCGAGGGTGCGGCCAGCGCGGCCAGCAGGGCAACGCCGCTCACAAATCCTCTCCTCCGTGCCGCCATCCTCGCCTCCCCCTTATGCATGCGCTTGCCTCCTGGTGCGGCCGCTGCGGGCCTTGGAAATCGCAATCGTTCAATCGCCGGGCGCGGGCCCATGGCTGGCTCGAAGCTCCAGCTTCGGTTCCAGCAGCAGGGTCCTGATGCCGGCTTCACCCTGCTCTATCCGCGCGATCACCATGTCGCCGGCAATGCGACCGCTCTCCCGGATGTTCTGGTCGAAGGTGGTGAGCGGGGGATGGGCGTAGGCTGCCATCGGCACATTGTCGAAGCCGACGACCGAGACGTCGCCGGGCACGCCGAGGCCGAGTTCGCGGGCGACGTCGAGCACGGCGAAGGCAAGCTGATCGGTCAACGCGATCACCGCCGTCGGCCGGGGCTCGAGCGACAGCAGCGCCCGCGCCGTGGCATGGGCGCCCTCATGGTCGTTGGGAGCCACCTTGACGACGTGTTCGGGGTGCAGCGGCAGGCCGAGCTGGTCCAAGGCCCGCTCCAGGCCGCGGCTGCGGAAATGGGCGAAGGTGTAGGCCACATCGGGCATGACCAGGGCGAAGCGCCGGTGTCCGAGGGAGGCCAGCTGACGCGCCAGCCCGTCCAGCGCCTTCTCACCATCGGTGTCGAGCCAGGAATAGGGGCCGGGCGCCTCGATCAACCGGCCATGGGCGACGAAAGGAATGCGCCGCGCGATCAACATGCGCGCCCGGGCGTCGTCGACGGTCAGGCGATTGATGACGATGCCGTCGGCCTGCGAGCCGTCCACCATATGGCGCAGGACCTGCAACTCGTCGCGGTGCTGGGAACTGGCGGCCAGAAAGAGATCGCGCCCAAGCTCGGCAAGGCTGTCGGCAAGACCGAGCAGGAACTCACCGACGAAGGCATCGGTGATCTGTCCCGCCGGCTGCGGCAGCATCATGCCGATGGCATTGGAGCGCCCGGAGACCAGCATGCGCCCGGCGCGGCTGGCGACATAGCCATGCTCCCGCGCGGCCTGGGCCACGCGCTCCCGCGTCTTCTGGGAAACGTCGGAATAGCCGCCGAGCGCACGCGAGACCGTCGGCACCGACAGGCCGAGCGCCCTGGCGAGCTCCTTGAGCCCGATTGCCCGCGACGTTTCACTCACTTATTTTCTCTTCAAAACGTTTTGAAGAGAATCCAAAACGTTTTGGAAAATGTCAAGCTCGGAGTCGAACAGCGGGTATTCCGATGCCAGGGGAGGCGGTGCGTGGGGTCACTTGGACACAGGGGTAACCCAAGTCACTTGGGCGAGCCCGGCGTGGATGCTATGGACCAGGGACGTTACGGAAGAGGCGATGGTGACGACCGATGAGCATCGCGGGCCAAGACAGGCTGGATTCACCACACCCGCTCGCCGGGCCTGTCGGCATCGGCGGCTGGCTCATCCTCCCCTTGCTGGATGTCGTCATCAATCCGTTCTATTCAGCCTATGAAATCCATTCCGTGCTGACCGGCTGGAACCTGCTCGGCCCCTTTGTCGGCGGCGCGGAGGACGGGCGCTTCGAGGCTGCCCGGCTGCCGCTTCTCGCCTACACCTTCACATCAGTCGTCAGGGTCGCTCTTGCCGGCTATTGCCTCTGTCTGATGCTGAAACGCTCGCCCCGGGCGCCGAGATGGATGATCATCTACTATGCGGTGGAACTCGTGCTCGGCTTCCTGGATTTCTTTCTCTATCGGACGGTGGAGGACATGCTCCAGCAGGCGAGTTCGCAGGACTATTGGGTCCTGCCCTTCATCGCCGCCATCTGCCTGATCTGGATCGTCTATTTCCGGCGTTCCCGGCGGGTGGCGAACACGTTCCGGTCACGGGAGGAGGCCGACAGACAGCTCGGCGAGATATTCTCGTGAGATGGGAACGATAGCCCCTGCCGGGAGCGTTTTTTCCGGAAGCGTTGCCGGCACGCACCGCGGGACCCGAGGAGACGATGACGATGACGCACCGATCGTTCCGGCCAGGCCTGCTGGCCGCATGGCTGCTCTTGGCGACGCCCGCCTTGGCCCAGACTGCCGCGCCGGGTACCGAGCAGGGCTGCCGCGACCTGCTGGCCGCCTTCTCCGAGGCTCACTCCCTCAGCCTCACGGCCGAGAAGGTCGACGCCAAGGGAACGAAGGGCTGCCTCTTCGGCAATCTGCGTTCGGAGGCCAAGCCAACATCGTTCACCATCGACACCGTCGATGTCGATTTGATCGAGCCTGATCCCGCGGACGGCGGCAGGCTGCCGCTGGCGCTCCGCCTGACGGCAACGGGGATGCGTCTCTCCGGTGGTTCGGGCGATGCCGCCCAGGACTACATGCTGCAGCTCTCGCGCGACCCGCTCGCCTTCTCCATCGACTATGAGCTGGACACGACGAGCAAGACGCTGAAGCTTACCGCCTTCACCTTCAACACGCGGCATGGGGCGCTCAGCGCTTCCGCCGAGATCGCCCGTTTCGACCCCACGGCGACTGAGAGCCAATCGAAGACGATCGTTACGCGGACGGCGCTGAAATCCCTCGAATTCAGCCTGCAGGACGAGGAAGGCGAGATCCAGCGCCTGCTTCTCCTGCCCGTCGGCTATACCTTGCTTCGCGGCTCGGCCGACCCTGCAGCCCGCCTGAAGCAGATCAAGGACCAGGCCGCGGCCTGGCTGCGCATCACTTTGAGCCTCACCAACATGCCCCCGGCGCAGGTCGAGGACACCATCGCCGCGCTCACGGATTTTCCCAAGGCGACCAAGCCCTTCTATCTGTCGATCAAGCTGCCCCAGCCGGTGGGTGTCGACGACGTCTTCCGCATCATGATCGGGAGCGCCACGCCCGGCGAGCTGTTCCCCGACGGATGGATCAATCTCACTTACGGAAAGTAGTGCGGGCCGACCTCCTCGACCATGCCGGAACACGCGCGAGCAGCCTTCCCCACTTCGTGGGAAAGGCAGGACGCGCCTCTTTCTGCCCGATAATTCAGGTGCCTCTCACGCCACCGGGAAGGGCTCGTCCTCCAGGAAGCGCTTCAGCACGTTCCAGGTGATCCGGGAGACGTTGTTGTCGTAATTGTTGTGGCTGAGCGAGCCGCACCAGGCGATCGAGGAGGTCGCGAACAGCGCGCCGCCCGACGGCGTCTCGCCGAAGGCGAGATCGGCATGCACGCGCGGATTGACGTCGCCGCCGATATTGGGCGGCACCACGCCGAACTCCTCATTGACCAGCAGCATCATCGGCGAATGGTCGACCGAGGAGGCCAGGCGCAGCATGTTGGGGGGCGAGCCCAGATCCGTGGCCAGGCAATCGAGTTCGATGCCGGCCGCCCCGCCGCCGATCAGGCCGAAATCGCCGATGATCTCGTCCGGCACGCCCTCGAAGATGAAGGCGGCGCGAGGATTGTCGGCGTCGGGGGCGCGGCGATAGGGGCTGGAGACGTCGAAGCCCTGGGCGATGAAGCCGACGCCGCAGATCACGTTGGGCGCCCGGCCGATGCGGCGCCAGAGGCCGCCATATTCGCCGTTGAAGGACTGGTAATACTCGCCGGGCTCGGCAATCCAGGTGCGGATGCCGTCCTCGGCCCGGCGCAATTCGATCACGCCCGGCAGGCTCTGGTGATAGGCGATGCGCCAGTACCAGCCATTGCCGCCCATATACATCAGCCGTCCGCCGCGATCGATCCATGCCTTCATCGCGTCCCACATCCGGGTGGAATGATATTCGGGATGGGTCCCGGTGATCACCACCTGGTAGTCGCGCAGCAGCTCGTAGCCGTCCTCGTGCAAATCTTCGTCGGTGATGACGTCATAGTCGACGCCGCGGAAATCGAGCCAGTCATAGAGATGGGTGTCGGCATTGTACTGGTAGAGCGCCGAACCGTGGCCGCCGAGCCAGGAATGATAGCGCGGCGAGAAATTGAGCACCGGCCGCAGGCGGCTCGAATAATGCACGCCCGAACCGTCCGCATGGCAGTCATAGAGCGAGCCGCCGAGTTCGGGATGCTCGTAGAGATAGACATCGGAATGGCCGAAGGTGAGCAGCCGGTTCATGGCGAGCTCGGCGCCGCGCGCGGTGATGTGCTCGCCATGATTGGCATAGGCCATGTAGGAGGCCGTGGGCGCCAGCATGGCGAGCTTGGGGCGTGAGCCCTTGAGCCGCCGGCGCGGCGGGCGCACGAAGAAGGCGATGTAGTTCTCGCGCGTCACCGTCTCGTCGCTGTCGCCGCAGGTGACGTGCAGCGCATAGGGGCCGCTCTTCAGCTCCTCGGGAATGACGAGGCTGACGGAAGTTTCCCAGCCCGCGTCGTAGAGATCGTCGTGGTGGAAATGGATGGCGCCGTAATGCTCGGGCTTCAGGTTGAAGTCATGCGCCTCGCCGGTCCAGTTCCAGCCCTTCATGCCGCGGGTCGGCAGATGGAAGAGCTCGCCATGATGATGCGAAGGGCCGATATCGATGGCCCGGGTCGAGCCGATCTCCCGCGAAAAATCCCACTGCGCGATGATTTTGGCCTGCAGGGCGGCCGGCCGCGGCGTCAGCAGCAGCGCCTGATGCTCCTCGGGGGCGTGGAAGCCGGCGAGCAGGGCGGGTCCGTCGATCTTGCCATCGAAATGCTCGGTCACCGTGCCGTCCGCCTGCTGGCAGCCCGCCAGCATGAAGGGCGCCTCGACCGAGGGCAGCGACAGCGCCAGGCTGGTTTCCTCGAATCCCGTATCGAAGACATGGGCATAGGGCTTCACCGGGCGCTGGGAGAGCATGACGCGGCCGCCGGCGGGATCGATCGCCACTGCGATCGCATACCATTGGCGCACCAGCATGCCGTCGCGCAGTGCGAATTCGGCCTGCCGGCCCGGGCCGTCGCCCACGATGACGGCGAGGCGCCCGCCTTCCAGCATCTGGATGCGAAAGCCGCGCTGCGTGGCCGGGTCCCATTGCGCCGCGATGGTCTGCGGCCCGCGGGACGGCAATGTCGGCCACAGCATGGCGAAGAAGGTGAAGGGCTGGGCGCCAAGCGCGGGCATGCTGGTCGCCTGCATGTAGGAGCCCGCATCGATGCGCTGGGGACGGCCGGCGTGGCGGCCGTCGATAGCGGTCGGCACATGCGGAAATTTCAGGCCCGGTCCTTCGGGATTGCAGTCGCCATGCCGCACCCGCACCAGCCGGGCGTCGAAGCCATCCCCTTCCTCGAGCGAGATTTTGAAGGCGATGGTCTCGCCGGGAGCAACCGAATAGCGATCGGGATAGCCGGTAATTTTCAGCATGGGGTGGCTCTCGGATGGAATTGTTATCGTGGCAGGGCGGAAAGGCCTTCTCCCCTTGTGGGTGAAGGCTCTCGCGCCTCAGTCCCGGAAAGGCAGGTTGATGCTCTCACCGGTCAGCAGGCGCCAGCGCCGGCGGAAGATCTCCCATTCCGCCTCCTCGCGGCTGGTGAAGACGGGCTCGTCCTCATAGACGATCGGATCGCGCCGGTCGGGCGGCATGGTGGCGAGCACCCATTCTTCGAAGGGCTTGCGGCAGAACAGGATCATCTGGTTGCCGCTGGGATCCTGGCGCATGATGTGCAGCACGCGCTGCAGACCGGGGCTGTGGCGCCCGATCGGGCAGCGGCGGAATTCCTCGATATACTGACGGTCCGCCTGGGGATCGATCTTGTAGACCATGGCACAGCCTTCACGGGCATGAGCGTTTTGCGATTTGATTGAAACGTCATCGCAGAGACGCGTCAGACCAAAGAGGGAGAGCAAATGAGCGTTCACGCCTGAACGCGCTCTGCTCCGGATGGAACGGCGGGGGCGACTGGCGCGAGCACGAAGGCCCCGAGATCGCGCATATCGGCGAAGACGATATCGGCGCCTGCAGGCGCCTTGCCGCCGGCGCCGTGGAAGGCGGTCAGCAGGCCCGCGGCCTTGGCCGAGGCAAACCCCGTATGACTGTCCTCGACTCCGAGAACATGAGCCGGCAAAACGCCAAGCCTGCGGCAGGCCGTGGCATAGGGCTCGGGATCGGGCTTGCCCTTGGCGACATCGTCGAGACTGATCGAGAAGGCGATGAAGGGCAGGATGCCGAGCCCGGCAAGGTTGGCATCGACCACAGGACGGCTGGAGTTGGAGACGCAGGCCTGCCGGATGCCGGCGTCCGCGAAGCGGCGCACGAGATCGAGCACGCCAGGCAGGGGTCGCAGCGTGTGGGCGCGGGCAATGTAATAGTCGACGATCGCCTTGCCCCAGCTTTCTTCCGTGACGCCGGCGGGCATGCGGCTTTCCAGCATACGCCAGACATCACCCATGTGAATACCGCGGAAACGATCGTCATGCAGGTCCGACATGTCGATGCCGAGATCGCGGCTGATGGCATTGAGTGCCTCCTGGTGCAGCGGCTCGCTGTCCACCAGCGTGCCGTCGATGTCCCAGGCGATAGCCTCGATTCTCATACGTCCTCCTCACGAAGCCGGCGATAGAGCCCGCGGAAGGCCCGGTATCCCGCTTCATAGACTGCCTTGTTCTGCGCATTCGGCTCGATCCGATCGCGCAGGCTGATGAAACGCGAGACTTCGGGCCATTCCGAGGCAAGTCCCGCCCCAATGGCCGCCGTCCAGGCTGCGCCGAGGCAGGAACCGGGATGGCCGTTGAGACGCTGCAGGGGAACCTGCAGCACGTCGGCGACGATCTGCATCCAGACCGCGCTGTTCGAACCGCCATCCGAAACCAGGTAATTGGTAGTGGCGTGCCCCATGTCATTCAGGGTCTCGACGTGATGGCGGATAGCGTAGGCATAGGCTTCGAGCAAGGCGCGCCAGAGATGGGCAAGCCCGGTCGCCAGGCTGAGGCCCGAGAAGGAACCCCGGATGACGGGGTCGTGGATCGGCGTCTTCTCGCCGAGAAAATAGGGCAGGACGTGCACGCCCTCGGCCCCCGCCGGTATGTCGGCGGCGAGCCGGTCGAGATGCTGGTGCAGACTGAGGCCCTCCCGGATGGCCGCCTCGCGCTCGCCGCCCGCGAAGGTCGCGGCAAACCAGTTGAGCCCCGAGCCGCCGGTCGACATGCAGCCATTGGGCACGTAGAGCCCCGGCACCAGATGGTAGTCGAGATACATGCGCAGATCCGGCGCCACCTTGTCGGAGGCGATCAGCACATCCGCCGAGCCGCCGAATTTCAGGAGGACATCACCGGGCGCCACCACACCCGCACACAGGGCCGAGGCGATATGGTCGGCCGCCCCGCCCACGACAGGCGTTCCGGCATCGAGGCCGGTGGCCGCGGCCGCTTCCGCCGTGACGGAACCCAGAATCTGGTGGGACAGCCGGCGCGGCGGCACGGCGCTGCGCGGAATATGGGCGAGCGCCACCAGATCATCGGCGATGTCATGGCTGGCAAGATCGGTGAAGCCGGCCTCGAGCGCCCAGTTCTGCTCGACCGCCCTCACCCCGGTCAGGCGCCAATTGATGTAGTCATAGGAGCCGAACACGGTGGCGATGCGCGCAAAGCCCTCCGGCTCGTGCTTTTCGAGCCAGCGCAGCTTGGCCGTCACCAATTGCTGGTTGATGCCGTTGCCGGCCCGGGCCAGGAAGGCGTCCTCCGCGATCTCGGCAGCCAGTTCGGCCACCTCCTCCCCGCAGCGCCCGTCGCTCTGCTGGATGCTGGGGCGGATCAGATTGCCGTCACCATCCAGCAGCACCACGGCCGGAAGCATGCCGGTAACACCGACGGCCGCGATCTCACCGGGCGCGATGCCGCTCGTGGCGATCAGTTCACGGGTGATGGCGCAGGCATTCTCCCACCACTGGTTCGGATCCTCCTCCGCCCAGCCGGCATGGGGCGAGCGCAGCGTCACGGGGCGGGAGGTGAGGCCGAGCACCTCACCCGGCAGCCGGATCAGGATGCCGATGGTGGAGGTCGTGCCGATGTCGAGTCCGAGGACGCAGGGCATGGAAAGTTCCGAAATATGTATATTCGCAGGATGGGGGGCGGGTCTTCAGACCCGGCTCTGTGACAGGCACTGCGTTGGCAGGCGGGTCTGAAGACCCGCCCCCCGATTCGGCACCCACCTCACGCCAGCGGCGCGACCTTGTCCATGAAGCGCTTCACCCGCGCCGGATCGACGGCATTCCAGGTGTTGCCGTCGACCTTGAAATGCGTGCCGATGATCACGCCGGAAGCCACCGACAGCACGTCGGCGACATTGTCGATATTGACGCCGGTATTGGCGAAGACGGGCACATCCTTGACCGTCTCCGCCACCTTCTTCAGGTCCGCCGCGGCGGCCGGCTGGCCGGTGAGCGGGCCGGAGACCAGGATGGCGTCGGCCAGGGACGAGAAAACGGCGCTGCGGGCGCGCAACTCGATCGGCCGGTTGTCCAGCGAGGACGCGAATTCGGCATTGATGTTGTAGAGCAGCTTGAGGTCCGGACGGCCGACCTCGCGGCGCAGCTTGTGGGCATCGGCCGCGCTGGGCTGCCACAGCCCCATGTCGGAGGCGAACAGGCCGGTGAAGATTTCGCGGGCGAAGGAAGCGCCGGTCGCCCCCGCGATCGCCACCGAGGCGGCGGGATCCCACAGATAGTTCACGCCGAAAGGCACCTTGAGCAGCGGCTTGAGCGCGGTGACGATCGCCGTCATCGCCGCCAGGGATTCGATCGGAGCCTTGAAACGATAGGGGCGGTCGTTCTCATTGCCGAACATCACCGCATGCACGCCGTTGTCCTGCAGGTTCTCGATATCCTTTGCGGCATCGTCGATGAGCTTGTTCACGCCGCCCTTCGCGTCGAAGAGCGGGGCGCCGGGCAGCGCGCCGATATGCACCATCGCGATCACAGCCTTGCGGCGGGGCCCGAGGAAGTCGAAAACCATCGATAACTCCTATCGAAACTTAAGGTTCTGAGAAGGCCGGCGCCTCATGCCCGGCGACGATGACCTGGACGCCGGCCCGGTCCAGGGGCTCGGCCAGGTGTTCGGGCAGGGCGGCATCGGTGACGAGGACGTGGATCTGCCCGTAGGGGCCGACCTGCACGAGGGAGCGGTGGTCGAACTTCGAGGAATCGCACAGCACCACCACTTGGCGCGAGCGCTCCATGAAGGCACGCTTGATCTCGGCATCTTCGAGCGTGTAGTCGAAAATGCCCTGGGCGGTGATGCCCGAGACCCCCAGGAAGACGGCGTCGAGCCACAGGGTCGAGAGTTGCGAACTCGCCATCGGCCCGCATACGGAAAACTCATGGGGGCGGATCAGCCCGCCGAGGGCATAGACCGGGCTCTTGCCGCCGGCCAGCAGCCCCGCCGTACGCAGATTGCTGCAGAACAGCCGGAGCCCGGGGCGGTCGAGCAGTTCGCGGGCAAAACGATGCGTGGTGCTGCCGGTATCGATGCCGATGGTATGCCCGGGCTGCACCAGGCGAGCCGCCGCCCGTGCGATCTTCTCCTTCGCCTCGGCCTGCCGCCGGCCACGCACCTCGAAAGCCGGTTCCTCGGCGTCGAAGGCCGTCTCGGGCGCCCGCGCGGTCGCCCCGCCATGGTCCCGGCTGATCAGCCCGCTTTCGGCGAGGCGGTCGAGATCGCGCCTGATCGTCATTTCCGAAACCTGAAGCTCCGCCGCCGCATCGGATACATTGATGTAGCGACGCTGGCCGATCATCTGGATCAGCCTGTCGCGCCGCGCCGTTGCCGGGATCCGGGAAGCATTCGTCATCACGGGCGTCATCTGCATTCTCTTCGCCATGTTCAGCTGCATTCAGATTGCCCTTGTAGCGCCCACAAAGGCAGCATGCACTATGACAAAATCGAACATATTCGATCACAAGATGTAACATCTTCGATCAGGTAGCAAGCACCATTTGAGCGCAATACCGGAATTTTATGGCATGAAACGGCGCGCCGTGCCGGGTGAAGCCCGGAGCGGAGACGGGGGTTGCGCGCCGCGGGGCTTGCCGGCAGGCAAGGCCAATCTTATCCACAAAGGGAGTTTTTCCTACCGATCGATCTACTGCAGCCGGATCATCGCAAGCCCAGGACGTAGCTTTCAGCGGGAACTGGCCTGGCGGTCACCCGCGCCGAAGCCGATGCCGTCGCGCTCAGATTTACGCTTGTGTGATCATGCTCGATTGTGTTTCAATATGTTAGAAAATCATTCACAAGCGGGAACATATCGATGCAGGATCTGGCTGGAAAACGGGCAATCGTAACCGGGGGCGCCTCCGGCATCGGCGCAACCATCGCCCGCCACCTGGCCGGCCTGGGCGTTAGGATCGCCGTGGCCGACCTCGATGACAAGCGAGCCTCGGAACTGGCGGCAAGCCTGGGCGGGGACCATCGCGGCATCGCCATCGACGTCCGCAAGCGCAGCTCCGTCGAGGCGGCCTTTGCCACGATCGTTCAGGACTGGGGCGGCTACGACCTCTTGATCGGCAATGCCGGCGTCTCGAC
Organism: Labrys sp. LIt4; assembly: GCF_017813775.1. NCBI lineage: Bacteria > Pseudomonadati > Pseudomonadota > Alphaproteobacteria > Hyphomicrobiales > Xanthobacteraceae > Labrys > Labrys sp. LIt4. Next base: position 26,309 of record NZ_JAGIPY010000011.1, on the reverse strand, counting down.
CATGAACAAGGTGGTCGATCTCACCGACGAGGAATGGGACTTCAATTTCGATGTCAACATCCGCGGCATCTTCCTGACCAACCAGGCCGCCGTCCGCCATTTCCTCGCAGCGGGCCGCAAGGGTGTGATCGTCAATACCGCCTCGCTGGCCGGCAAGGTCGGCGCCCCGCTCCTGGCGCACTACTCGGCCAGCAAATTCGCCGTGGTCGGCTGGACCCAGGCGATCGCCCGCGAGATGGCGCCGCACGGCATCCGCGTCAACTGCGTCTGCCCGGGCTTCGTGCGTACCTCGATGCAGGAGCGCGAGATCGAATGGGAAGCCAAGCTGCGCGGCATCACGCCGGAGGCCGTGACCGCCGATTATATCGCGCAGACCCCGCTCGGACGAATCGAAACGCCCGAAGATATCGCCCCTCTCGTCGCCTTTCTCGCCTCGGAGGGCGCAGGCTTCATGACCGGCCAGGCCGTGAACGTCACCGGCGGCGTCTATATGGGCTGATCCGCCGTCACAGCGCGAAATGCAGCAACTCAGAGAGAATCAGGCCGGCGGCTCCCTTGAGCGCCGCCCGGTCTTCGAGGTCCCCCATGACGAGTTGGATATCGTTGCCAGGACGCCAGGGTACGAGGTCGCGCACATGAGCGGCGATCGCCTCCAGCAGGGCCGTCCCCGCGCCGGCGACATCGCCATGCAGCACGAAGAAATTCGGCGCCATGGTCTGCTGCAGATTGGCGATTCCGATCGCGATGTTGCGGGCATAGAGATCGAGGAGGCCGGCCGCCGCGCTCCCCTCCTCGGCCGCCAGCACGGCGAGGCTGCGCGAATCCATGGTTTCGGCCGAAGAAAGATGACGTTGCCGGGCCTCGCGGCGCAGCCAGCCCAGGGTGGCGATCGTCTCCCAGCAGCCCCTGCGCCCGCAGCGGCAGGCCGCTCCGTCCACCTGGACGAAGGTATGGCCGAGTTCCCCGCCCGCGCCGGCCGGCCCACGATAGAGATGGCCGTCCAGGAAAATGGCGCCTCCCAGCACGTCCCCGGTATAGATGACCGCGAAGTTGCGCCGGCCGCGCCCGATACCGAACCAGCGGTCGCCGACCAGCAAGGCCCGGGGATGGTGGTCGACCCGCACGGGCAGGCCGAAGCGGCGCGCCAAAGCCGGGCCGAGGGGGAAGCCGTCGAGCAGCGGCGCCAGATTGACCGCGACGATCGTGCCGCTGTCGGTGTCGATCATGCCGCCGGCCGCCACGCCGATGCCGAGGGGCGGACGATGGGCGAGATCGAGGACCTGTCCCACACAGCCGAACAGGATGTCGATCAGGGGCTCCACCGTCGCGGCCCCGTCGGGAAAGGCCGCCCGGACCTCCGCGGTTATGGTGCCGTCCAGCGAGACCAGGCAGCAATGCACGCCGTCATGCATGAGCAGGACCGCGCAGATCGGCGCGGCATCCTCGGCGAACCAGACCGGCCGCGCCGGCTTGCCGCCTCCCTCCTTCGAGGGCAGCGGCTCGCCCTCCACCAGGATGCCCTGGTCGATCAAGGGCTGGATGATGCCGGTGATGGTGGCGCGGTTCACGCCGACATGCCGGGCGAGTTCCGCGCGGCTGGTCGGGCCGAGATCGAACAGGACCTGCAGCACGCGGCCGCGATTGGCCAGCCCGATGGAGGTCGAGGAAATCAGGCCCTGCCGGCGGGCTTCGAGGCGCGGCGTGTCGTCGAACAGATCGTTCAGCGCGGCGAGGCCGCCGCGTTCGCCATCGGACGAAAACCTATCATCGGACGCCATGACCACCCGTCCCGGACTGAAAAGCCACGGCACGCACGGTCGCCGCGGAAGAGAATCGCTTGCCCATTCTTAGAACCGGCGCGCCGGAATGTCCTCCAATACGTCGCCTTCCGCCGAGTGGGCGTGGTTGGCGTGCGACCTCCGAATGGACATGTCGGCCGGAGGTCGACACTCCGACCATAACAGTTCACCTTGACGATACAGTTAGTTTGTGTGAGCATCAAACATATTAGAGAGAAACCGGCGAGATTCAACAACCCGGTCGTCAGAGAGGTGCCGGTCCGGAGACCTCCAACTGGTTCGAGGCCCGACAATCGGCCGATGCCGGCGAGCGGCTCCTGCCGCGCCGCGCTTCGGATCCTCACGACAATAACAACAAGAACTGCACCATCAGACCGACATCAGAGGAGAGAACGAGCATGGTTACGACACCCGAAATCTCGCGCCGCGCCTTGCTTCGCAGCACGGCCGCCCTTGCGGGCGCCGCCGCCCTGGGCCTGAATGCCGGGCGGGCCGCCGCGCAGGGCAAGACCTTGCGCGTGCTGCTGGCGGGCGATCCCTTCTATTATGCCATCCAGGGCCTGGCCGACCAGTTCAAGCAGGAGACCGGCATCGAGCTGCAGATCGAGAGCATCTCGCTGGAAGCCCTGCAGGCCCGCCTCACCTCGTCCTTCATCTCCAACCAGCCGGACGCCGACGTCATCTCCGTCGACCAGATGTGGCTCGGCCAATATCTGGAGAGCCGCTGGATCCTGCCGCTCAACGACTTCATCAAGGCGGACAAGGACACCGACATCAAGGACTTCGTCCCGGAGGTCCTCTACTCCATGAACACCTGGCGCGGGCAGGTCGGCACGCTGCCGGTGGCGACCTATGGCCAGTGCGTGCTCTACCGCAAGGACTTCGTCGACGCCGCCGGCGTGAAGATCCCCGAGGACGGCTCCTGGAGCTGGAGCGACTATCTCGACATCGTCAAGAAGCTCAACGGCAAGGAATTCGACGGCAAGAAGATGGCGGGCACCGTGCTCGCCGGCCAGCAGCCCGCGCCCATCGTGCACATGTACACCCAGCTGGCCGCCAGCTCCGGCGTGCGCTGGTTCAAGCAGTTCCCCACCGGCCAGTGGGATTTCACCCCCACCATCAACACGCCGGAGAATGTCGAAGCTCTCAAGCTCTTCCTCGAGCTCTACAAGAACTCCCCGCCCGAGGCGATCGGCTACAACTGGTTCGATGCCGGTATGCGTTTCGCGAAGGGCGATGTCGGTATGTTCTACTGGTGGACGCCCTATTCCTATCTCTGCCGCAAGGACGGCTACATGTCCGGCAAGGATTCGGTAGTGGCCGACAAGCTCGGCATCACCCGCCTGCCCCGCTCGCCCGGCAAGGACCAGGTGGTCTCGATCGGCGGCCACAGCCTCGGCATCCCCTCCAATACCGCCAACAAGGATGGGGCCTGGAAGTTCATCAAATGGGCGACCTCGGCCAAGACGCAGAAGGCCATGGCGCTCTACACCAAATATGGCCACCAGTTCTCCGACTTTGCCCGCCCCTCGCTCTACGAGGATGCCGATCTGCTGAAGATCTATCCCTATCTGCCCGCCCAGATCGCCGATCTCAAGCGCGGCAACGGCAAGATCGTGCGCCCGCCCTGCCCCGTCTACACCACGCTCGAAGGCATTTACGGCCTCAACCTCAACAAGGTGCTGTCGGGCGACACCGCGCCGGATGCCGCGTTGAAGGACACCGAGTCCTTCTTCTCCAACATCCTGACCGGCAATTTCCTCATTCCCTACAAGCAGCCCACCTATGACGACACGCTCGACGCGACCAAGGCCCTGATAGCCTCGCTCGCGTGAGAGTGGGCACGGCCCGCCGGGTCTCCCACCGCGCGGGCCGTGCCGTTTTCATGATGGGGGGTCGTGGTCTTCGGACAGCTTTGTGCTGCCCCTCACCCCTCGCACTTGCAAAGCAAGTGCGGACCTCTCCCCGTAAGAACGGGGCGAGGGGGACTTTGACGCTGCTCCGTATTCGGCACGGTTGTCGCCTCGCGCGACGACTGCCACTCCCTCGCCCCGTTCTTACGGGGAAAGGGTAAGGGTGAGGGGCTGCGCGGCGCTTGAAAATTAGCGATACCAGCGAGGGCAATGCCATGACCATCGCCGAAACATCAGCCATCCCGGCCCGGCCGAAGCGCCGGGTGCCGGCCTTTCTGCCCTATCTCCTGATCAGCCCCTCGATCATCCTGCTGCTGGCCCTGATCGCCTTCCCGCTGCTCTTCGCGCTCAAGAACAGTTTCTATTTCTGGAACCTGCAGATGAGCCCGGTGCCGATGGGCTATATCGGTGGCGGCAATTACGAGATGGCGTTCTCCAATTCCTTCTTCCTGGGCGCCCTCAAGAACACCCTGCTGCTCACCTTGGTGGGCACCGCCATCGAGTTCTGCCTGGGCCTGGCCATCGCGCTCCTGCTGGTGAAGAAGCTGCCCGGGCTCAATCTCGCCCGCGCCTTGCTGATCATGCCGACCACCATCGCCCCGATCGTGGTCGGCTTCCTCTTCCGCTACATGTACGATCCCAATGGCGGCCTGATCCCCTGGATGCTGTCCTCGGCCGGCATCCCGCTGCCGGCGCAGGGCCTGCTCGGCTCCGGCAGCACCGCGCTCTGGGCCATCCTGTTCGCCGACATCTGGCAGTGGACGCCGTTCTTCGCCATCGTGCTCTATGCCGGCCTGCTTTCGGTGCCGCCCGACATCATCGAGGCCGCGCGCCTCGACAAGACCTCGCCCTGGGCGATGCTGGTACGCATCAAGCTGCCGCTGATCCGCAAGACGGCGCTGATCGTGGTGATGCTGCGCTTCATGCAGCTGTTCAACACCTTCGACCTCGTGCTGGTGCTGACCAAGGGCGGGCCGGGATCCTCCACCCGAACGCTCGGCTACAGCCTCTACCAGCAGGGCCTCGTCGACTTCAACATCGGGCTCTCCAGCGCCATGACCTGGATGATGGTTGTCATCGTCAACGCCATCATCGGCCTGTTCGTCTTCTTCGCCTTCAAAGACCTGGACTAGGAGGAGCCGACCATGCGCAAGGGCAAGAAACTGGCCGGCACCGCGATAAGCTATGCGCTCACTTTGCTGCTGCTCGCCTTCTTCATCGGTCCGATCCTGTGGTTCGCTTTGTTGGCGATCCGCCCCTCCGACACCTTCTTCACCATGCCGCCGGTGCTGGCCTTCAAGCCGGACTGGACCTCGCTGCACTACACCTTCGGCAACCCGGGCAACAACCTGCCCCAGCTCGTCAACAGCCTGATCGTCGCCGTCGGCGCCGTGCTCCTGAACCTGCCCTTCTCGCTGCCGGCGGCCTACGCCCTGTCACGCTTCCGCATCCGCGGCCGCAAGAACATCATGCTCTGGTATCTCGGCCTCCTGATGGCCCCGCCGGTGGCGTTCCTGATCCCTTATTCGATCCTGGCGAGCTCGGTGGGCCTGAAAGGCAGCTATTTCTCCATGATCCTGATCATGCAGACGCTGACCATCCCCTTCTCGATCTGGCTGATGAAGAGCTTCATCGACGAGGTGCCGGTGGAGATCGAGGAAGCGGCGCGCGTCGACGGCGCCAAGACGCCAGCCATCGTGCTCAAGATCGTGCTGCCTCTGGTGCGCCCCGGCATCATCGTCACCTCGATGTTCGCCTTCGTCTTCGCCTGGAACAACGCCGCCTTTCCCCTGGTGCTGGCCAACCGGGCGACGGCGACCCTGCCGGTCGGCACGCTGCAATATTTCGGCACGGCCGGCGTGACCTGGGGCTTCATCGGCGCCGCGGCGCTGGCCGCCATGCTGCCGCCGATGATCATCTTCCTCGCGCTCGACCGCTATGTCGTGCGCGGCCTCACCTTCGGTTCTGTCAAAGGATAATTGTTGATGTCTACCCTCAAATCCGCCCGTTTCGGTGTCGTCGGCGCCGGCCTGTGGGGCTCCTTCCACTGCAAGACGCTGAATGCCATTCCCGGCGCCGAGCTTGCAGCGGTGTGCGATCTCGATCCGGAACGGGCCGCCGAGATGCAGCGCCAGTTCGGAGCCAAGAAGGTCTATCAGGACTTCCGCGCCCTCATCGCCGATCCCGATGTCGAGGCGGTGACGGTGGCAACGCCCGACTTCGCCCATGCCGAAATCGTGCTGGCGGCCATCGAGGCCGGCAAGCATGTCATGAGCGAAAAGCCTCTGGCGACCACGCTCGCCGAAGCTGAGACCATCGCCGAAGCCGCCGCCAGGAGCGGGGTCAAGGTGATGGTGGACTTCCACAACCGCGTCAATCCGGCCGTCCACACCGCCAGGGAGACGATCGCCCAAGGCGAGATCGGCAAGCCGCTGCATGCCTCGGCCCGGCTCTCCAACACCGTCTTCGTGCCCTTCGAGCTCTTGTCCTGGGCCAGCCGCTCCTCTGCCTTGTGGTTCCTGGGCAGCCATGCGGTCGATGCGCTCTGCTTCATGCTGGATGCCGATGTCGTCAAGGTGCAGGCAATGGCGCGCCGCGGCCATCTCGCCGCCCAGGGCGTCGACACCGCCGATGTCCATATCTCGCTGCTCGAATTCGACAATGGCGTCGTCGCTACGCTGGAGAACAGCTGGGTGCTGCCGCGTGACCTGCCGCTGGTTTTCGACTTCAGGGCCGAGATCGTCGGCGAAAAGGGCTCGCTGCAGCTCGACACCGCCCAGAACGGCGCCTTCCGCAAATATGCCGGCGCCGGCCTCAAGACCGCCGACCTGCTCGGGGTGACGCCTGCCGCCGGCGGTCGCATCGGCGGCTTCGTGATGGAGGCCATCGCCCGCTTCGTCGATGCTGTCACCACCGGCACCGCCGTGCTGGCCGATGCCACCGATGGCCTCAAGGTCACGCGCGTGCTCGCGGCCATCGAGCAGGCCGCCGCCAGCGGCAAGGCGGTGACGCTGGCGAAAGCCTGACCGATACCCTCCCCTCGAGGGGGAGGGTCGGCCCAAAGGGCCGGGGTGGGGTGAGAACCGCCACCTCGGCAATCAATGAGATCGAGATCGATGCAACTCAGTCGCGCAAACACCCCACCCCGACGCTTCGCGTCGACCCCAGGCACTTCCAAGAGGAAGTGCCGATACCTCGAGGGAAGGGTGGAGGTCGCGTCCACCCCAAAGGCAGGTGCTTGATGGCAACTCTCTCCTTCAAATCCGTCGGTAAACGCTTCCCGGATGGCACGCTGGCGCTCGCCAATGTCGATCTCGATGTCAGGGACGGCGAATTCCTTGTGCTGGTCGGCCCTTCGGGATGCGGCAAGTCGACCCTGCTGCGCAGCGCGGCCGGTCTGGAGGACCTGTCGCAAGGCCAGGTGCTGATCGGCGGGCGCGACGTCACCAATGCCGACCCCGGCGACCGGGATGTCGCCATGGTCTTCCAGAACTATGCGCTCTACCCGCATATGGACGTCTATGAGAACATGGCCTTCGGCCTCGGCCAGCGCAAAGTGCCGCCGGCGGCGATCAGGGAAAAGGTGGAAAAGGCCGCCCGCATCCTCGACCTCTCCCATCTGCTCAAGCGCAAGCCCGGGGCCCTGTCCGGCGGTCAGCGCCAGCGCGTCGCCATGGGCCGGGCCATCGTGCGCGACCCGCAATGTTTCCTGATGGACGAACCGCTCTCCAATCTCGACGCCAAGCTGCGCGTGCAGATGCGGGCCGAATTGAAGCTGCTGAACGCCCAGCTCGGCGTCACCACGCTTTATGTCACGCATGACCAGGTGGAGGCGATGACCATGGGCGACCGCGTCGCCGTGCTGCGCCCGGTGACGAAGGAGGGCGAGAGCAATCTTCAGCAATGCGCCCCGCCGCGCGAACTCTATGAGAATCCTGTCAATCTGTTCGTCGCCGGTTTCATCGGCTCGCCGGCCATGAACTTCCTCAGTGTGCGCCTCGGCGAGGAGGCCGGCGCCGCCTTCGCGGCGATCGCCGGCACCGCGCTGCGCCTGCCTCTCCCGGCTGGGTTGCTTCAGGCCAATGCCGGTCTCGCCGCCTTCAAGGGGCGCGACGTCATTCTCGGCCTGCGGCCCGAGAGTTTCCGCCTGCCGGTTCCGGCCGGGGAAGGCCTGTCCTGCGAGGTGCTGCTCACCGAGATGACGGGGGCGGACGCCTACGTCTTCTTCGACCTGCCCGCCGCTTCGGCGGTGGCCGGGACCGGGCGGCTCGCGACCGGATCGGAAGCGGGCGCCGGCGCGGCCAACCGCATCACCGCGCGGGTTGAGCCGGCCCGCCTGCCCGAACGCGGCGACCATATCGAGATCGGCGTCGACATGGGCCAGGCCCGCTTCTTCGCGCCCGACACCGGCCTTGCCCTCAGATAGGAGCCCGGCTCAGGCGTCTTCGAAAGCCAGCTCGGCTGCCACCACCAGCCGCAGGAAGCCGAATGCTGCGGTCCGGCCGGCGTGCAAGATCGCAAGGACGCGGATCGTGTGGAGTTGCACAAATGAAGCAAGCCGTTCGATTATGATCCCTAGCGGTAGCAGGGGGATAACATGGCCCATTCAAGCGAGAGCATAACGGTACCCACTCAGGCGCAGGATGGCCCACGCGGCATCGGTGGCTGGCTGATCCTTCCGATCATCAGCCTCATCCTGACGGTCGGGTCAACCATCTACAACCTCTATGATGGGGTCAAGGAATGGGAAGGCATCAAGGCGATTATTGCCGGCGCGAATAACACGGCCATTGCCCTGCGGTTGCCCGTAGCGGCATCGTCCGGCTTCGCACTGATAACAATCGGCGTCGCTCTCGCCTGCTTGTTTTCCATCTTCACGCATTCGCCGCGCGTGCCAAGACTGATGACCATTTTCTATATCCTCGCCATCGTGGCGACCGTGGTGGAGATATTGGTCGATTATCGCGTCGCGGCTCTCACCGGAGGATCGATTAGTTCCGAGAAATGGGGAAGGGAATTCACCAAAGTCGTCGTCGCAGCTGCAATCTGGATCCCGTATTTTCATCGCTCACGCCGTGTCGCCAATACCTTCCGCACGCGGGAGGCAGTCGTCGACCGCAAGATCGGTGAGATTTTCTGACCTCAGCCTATTCCGTCGTTCCAGCCCCATTCGTCAGCAAGGGCCAGGCATTCGCGCCAGGGAGCCACGGCATCGCAGGTCGTCACTGAGCGCAGCGATGCCGCCGCCGCGGCATGGGCGAGCGCCAGGCAGCGCCGGAGTTCCCAGCCCTCGTGGAACCCGTAGAGAAAACCGGCGGCAAACGCATCGCCCGCCCCGTTGGCACCGGCGATCACCGACTTGGGCACGCGGATGGATGGCTGCGTGACGATGTCGCCACCCCGGGTCACGGCGACGGCCCCGGTCGGAAAATGCGCCGCCACCACCTGGCAGCTGCCGGCCTCCAGGACCTTGCGCGCCGCCCTGATACAGGCCTCGACCACGGTGCGGTCGTCCCGCACCGTCTCCTCCTCGCCGATCGCGCCCATCTCGCTGTCATTGACGATGAGCAGATCGAGATGGGGCAGCATCGGGCGAACCAGTTCGCGCAGGCGCGCCGGCGAAGCGGTGGCCAGTTCCAGATTGGTGATCAGGCCGGCCTGCCTCGCCATGCGCAGCACGGTGAGCCAGCCATTGGCGTCGCCGTTCCAGGGGGCGTCCATCTTCTTGTGCACGCCGGGCAGACCGAGATGGAGGATGCGCCCTTTCGTGTCGGTGAAATCGAAATGGTCCGGCGTCATCAGCGAGGCGGCGCCGGGATTGAAGATATGGGTGCGGCGGCCGCTGCGCTGGGAGGTATAGGCGTCGGTGTGCAAGGTGCGGGCTTCCCGCGTCATCACCAGGCGGCGGCGGTCGATGCCATAGCGGTCGGCCTCGGCATGGAGCAGGCGCCCGTCCTCGTCCTCGCCGATCAGGCCCTGCGTCTCCACCCAGATGTCCGGATCGAGGCGCTTGATATCGATGGCGAGGTTGCAGCCCGATCCGCCACCGCGCGCTTCCTCGTTCAGGATCTCGGCAAGGCCGTCCTCGCCCGGCCAATACTCCACCAGCTTGTTGCCGTCGACGCACCAGGTTCCGGCCGTGACGATACCGGAACGCGCCGAGGATGGACGCTCACCCTGCATTTCCTCTACCTGTTCGAAATGTCCGGCCGACAGCGAGACGCTTCGCGACTCACTGTTGCCTGGAGTTTATTTGTAGCGAAAAGAAACAATCAATCGCCGCCATTTGCAATGGCGCGATTGCCGCGGCCGGACAGCGCCCTGCCGCCTGCGGCGGCGAGGTGGTCAGCCGTGTCGCAACCGGCGGTAGTATCGCAGCGCGAATACTTGCGGCGACTTCAGGGGCGAAGGTAATTGGCGGCTTCTCCACTGCCCGCAGAAGCTGTTGTGTGAGGGCCGGTCCTGGAGTCATACCCACGGTATTGATGCTTGACCGAGCACCGTCATTGCGAGCGTAGCGAAGCAATCCAGGAGCTATGGCACCGCGTCTACGAGCCCTGGATTGCTTCGCTACGCTCGCAATGACCCGTGAGTCAAACGTCGCGACCGTTGATATCATTCCGCCTGCCGTCTGCTCGTCTCGTCATGACAAGCGCCCTGTTTTGGGCTATGATCTCAAGATCTTAGGCGGGCCTACCCGTCAAGATGAACGCCACATGAACGGTGTTGATAGCGAGAGTTCATCTGCTCTGGCTTAATGATTAACTTAAAGTAATTTCCAGGTGGAGAGGCTACCCGCCGGCCCTGGTGCGATTAAGGCCGGAACGACCTCTCCGAGGAGTGTTCCATGTTTCGTAAATTGCTGGTGGCCGCCGTGGCGGCCTTGACCCTGGGCGCTGCGACGATGACGGCGAACGGTCCGGCCGAAGCGCGCAGCAACGGCTATTTCTTTCCTCACCACGGCGGCGGCAACTGGGGCGGCGGGGGCCGTCACTGGGGCGGCGGCGGTTGGGGCGGATCGCGCTGGCGCGGCGACGGCTGGAGCGGCCGTCGTTGGGGCGGTGGCTGGGGCCACCGCCGCTGGTATGGCGGCGGCTACGGCCGGCGCTGGCGTGACGATGGCTGGGGCTGGGGTGCCGGTCTGGCGCTCGCCCCCCTTCTGCTGACGCCGGGCCTCTATGGGGGCTATGGCGGCTATTATGACGACGGTTATTACGATTACGCGCCGGCCTGCCGCTGGCGGCGGGTGCGGGTCTTGACCGATTATGGCTGGCGTATCCGCCGTCAACGCATCTGCTACCGATATTGAGGCCTCTTGCGATCCGGGATCGTCCGCCTCCATGGAACGGTCCCGGATCGAACCGTCTTGCAGTGTCTCTCGTGACTGCGAAGTTTAATAGAAAATCTCTATCGTTCGACGAAAATTGATGCTTGATCGCCTTGGAACGAGGGCACATTCTTCCTCTCTGGAACTAGTCGAAAGAGAGTGGCATGCCAGCCCACGAAGATTGGAATACCGCACGCGCGGCTGAACTCATCGCGGCAGGCCAGACGTTGGAAGGCCCGCTTCTGCCGATCCTCCACTCCTTTGTGGAAACCTTCGGCTATGTCCCCGAGCCGGCCGTGCCGATGGTGGCCGAAGCGCTCAATCTCTCCCGCGCCGAGGTCCATGGCGTGGTGACGTTTTACCATGATTTCCGCAGGGAACCGGCCGGTGAGCATGTCATCAAGCTCTGCCGGGCCGAGGCCTGCCAATCCGCCGGCTGCGAGGCCTTGGCGGATCACCTCGTCGAGAAGCTCGGCATCGAGTTCGGCGAGACGACGCCGGATGGACGCGTTACACTCGAGCCGGTCTATTGCCTCGGCCTGTGCTCCATCTCGCCCGCCGCGATGATCGACGGCCGTCTGGTGGCCAGGCTCGATGCCAAGCGCCTGGACAAGGCTCTTGAAGAGGTCGTACGATGACCATGCGCATCTACGTTCCACGCGATGCCGCCGCCGTCGCCTGTGGCGCCGACGAACTCGCCGCAGCCCTCAAGGTCGCCGCGATCGCCCGCAAGCTCGACATCGAAATCATCCGTAACGGCTCCCGGGGCATGGCCTGGCTCGATCCGCTGGTGGAACTGGTCACCCCCGAAGGCCGCATCGGCTATGGGCCGGCCGAGCCGGAGGACGCCGACAGCCTGATCGCCGCCTTCGCCGGCGATGGCGCTCATAAATTGCGCGTCGGCAAGCCCGAGGACCAGCCTTTCCTCAAGCGGCAGACACGCCTGACCTTCGCGCGCGTCGGCATCGTCGATCCGCGCGATCTCGACGACTACAAGGCTCATGGCGGCCTCCAGGGCCTGGAAAAGGCCATCGCCATCGGCCCTGCCGCCATCGTGGACGAGGTCACCAAATCGGGCCTGCGCGGCCGCGGCGGCGCCGGCTTTCCGACCGGCATCAAGTGGAAGACGGTCGCCGATGCCGCCGGCCCCCAGAAATACATCGTCTGCAACGCCGACGAGGGCGACAGCGGCACCTTCGCCGACCGCATGCTGATGGAAGGCGACCCCTTCTGTCTGATCGAGGGCATGGCCATTGCCGGCGTCGCCACCGGCGCGACCAAAGGCTATGTCTATATCCGCTCCGAATATCCTCATGCCATCGCGGCGATGAACGCGGCCATCGACAAGGCCCGCCGCGCCAATGTGCTCGGCAAGGGCATTCTCGGCTCGGCCCATGATTTCGACATGGAAACCCGCACCGGCGCCGGCGCCTATGTCTGCGGCGAGGAAACATCCTTGCTCGAGAGCCTGGAAGGCAAGCGCGGCACCGTGCGCGCCAAGCCGCCGCTGCCGGCCCATAAAGGCCTGTTCGGCAAGCCGACCGTGATCAACAACGTGCTCTCCCTCGCCACCGTGCCGATCATCCTGGCGCAGGGCGCCGAGCACTACCGCGATTTCGGCATGGGCCGTTCGCGCGGCACCATGCCGATCCAGCTCGCCGGCAATCTCAATTATGGCGGCCTGTTCGAAACCGCCTTCGGCATCACGCTGGGCGAACTGGTCGACGACATCGGCGGCGGCTGCTTCACCGGCCGGCCGGTGCGCGCCGTCCAGGTCGGCGGGCCCCTGGGCGCCTATTTCCCGCGCGAACTCTTCGACACGCCCTTCGACTACGAGGCCTTCGCGGCCAAGGACGGCCTGATCGGCCATGGCGGCATCGTGGTGTTCGACGATACCGTCGACATGCGCCGCCAGGCCCGCTTCGCCATGGAATTCTGCGCCATCGAAAGCTGCGGCAAGTGCACGCCCTGCCGCATCGGCGCGATCAGGGGCAAGGAAACCATCGAGAAGATCATCGCCGGCAAGGACGTGGCGCGCAACATCGCGATCGTCGAGGACCTGTGCCAGACCATGAAGTTCGGCTCGCTCTGCGCCCTCGGCGGTTTCACGCCCTATCCCGTGCTTTCGGCCATCCGCCATTTCCCCGAAGATTTCCACGGCACGCCTCAGCGCATCGCCGCCGAATAATCGCCAAGGAGACAGTCAATGTCCCTCGTCCACGAAGTCGACTACGGCACGCCGCTCTCCAAGTCGGAGACAATGGTCACGCTGACCATCGACGGCCAGGAAATCACCGTGCCCGAAGGCACCTCGATCATGCGCGCCGCCATGGAGATGGGGACGCAGATCCCCAAGCTCTGCGCCACCGACATGATGGACGCCTGGGGCTCCTGCCGCATGTGTCTGGTGGAGATCGAGGGCCGCAACGGCACGCCCGCCTCCTGCACCACGCCGGTGGCACCGGGCATCAAGGTGAAGACTCAGACCCCGCGCCTCGCCGAGATCCGCAAGGGAGTGATGGAGCTCTACATCTCCGACCACCCGCTCGACTGCCTGACCTGCGCCGCCAATGGCGATTGCGAATTGCAGGACATGGCGGGTGCCGTGGGCCTGCGCGAGGTACGCTACGGCTATGAGGGCGACAATCATCTCGGTCTCGACAAGGATACGTCCAACCCCTACTTCACCTTCGATACCTCCAAATGCATCGTCTGCTCGCGCTGCGTGCGTGCCTGCGAGGAAGTGCAGGGCACCTTCGCGCTGACGATCTCCGGCCGAGGCTTCGAAAGCCGGGTGTCGCCGGGCATGAACGAGGCCTTTTTCGATTCCGAATGCGTCTCCTGCGGCGCCTGCGTCCAGGCCTGCCCGACGGCCACGCTCACCGAGAACAAGGTGATCGAGATCGGCCAGCCCGAGCATTCGGTGGTGACAACCTGCGCCTATTGCGGCGTCGGCTGCGCCTTCAAGGCCGAGATGCGCGGCGAGGAAGTCGTGCGCATGGTGCCCTACAAGGACGGCAAGGCCAATCGCGGCCATAGCTGCGTCAAGGGCCGCTTCGCCTGGGGTTACGCCACCCACAAGGAGCGCATCCTCAAGCCGATGATCCGCTCCAAGATCACCGATCCCTGGAAGGAAGTGAGCTGGGAAGAGGCGATCGCCTATACCGCTTCCGAGTTCAAGCGCATCCAGGCCAAGCACGGCAAGGCTTCGATCGGCGGCATCACCTCCTCGCGCTGCACCAATGAGGAGACCTATCTCGTCCAGAAGCTGATCCGCGGCGGCTTCGGCAACAACAATGTCGATACCTGTGCCCGCGTCTGCCATTCGCCGACGGGCTATGGCCTCGGCCAGACCTTCGGCACCTCCGCCGGCACGCAGGACTTCGACTCGGTCGAGGACAGCGACGTCATCGTCGTCATCGGCGCCAATCCGACGGACGGCCACCCCGTCTTCGGCTCGCGCATGAAGAAGCGCCTGCGCGAGGGCGCCCGCCTGATCGTCATCGATCCGCGCAAGACCGACATCGTGCGCACGCCGCATGTCGAGGCCGACTACCATCTGCCGCTGCTGCCGGGCACCAATGTCGCCATTCTGACGGCCATGGCCCATGTCATCGTCACCGAGGGCCTGGTCGCCGAGGATTATGTACGCGAGCGCTGCGACTGGGACGAGTTCCAGAACTGGGCAGCCTTCGTTGCCGATCCCAGGCACTCGCCGGAAGCGGTGGAGCAATATACCGGCGTGCCGGCCGAGCTGGTGCGCGGCGCCGCCCGCCTCTATGCCACCGGCGGCAATGGCGCGATCTATTACGGCCTCGGCGTCACCGAGCACAGTCAGGGCTCGACCACGGTGATGGCGATCGCCAACCTTGCCATGGCCACCGGCAATATCGGCCGCCGCGGCGTCGGCGTGAACCCGCTGCGCGGCCAGAACAATGTGCAGGGCTCCTGCGACATGGGCTCTTTCCCGCATGAGCTGCCGGGCTACCGCCATATCGCCGGCGACGAGGTGCGTCACGCCTTCGAGGAATTGTGGGGCGTCCAGCTCGACAAGGAACCGGGCCTGCGCATTCCCAACATGCTCGACGCCGCCGTCGAGGGCTCGTTCCTCGGCCTCTATGTCCAGGGCGAGGACATCGTGCAGTCCGACCCCGACACCAAGCATGTCACGGCGGGCCTGGCCGCGATGGAATGCGTCGTCGTGCAGGACCTCTTCCTGAACGAGACCGCCAATTACGCCCATGTCTTCCTGCCCGGTTCCTCCTTCCTGGAGAAGGACGGCACCTTCACCAATGCCGAGCGCCGCATCCAGCGCGTGCGCAAGGTGATGTCGCCCAAGGCCGGCTATGCCGACTGGGAAATCACGCTGCTGATCGCCGAAGCCATGGGCTTCCCCATGCCCTACGAACATCCCTCGCAGATCATGGACGAGATCGCCCGCCTCACGCCCTCCTTCGCCGGCGTCTCCTACGAGAAGCTGGAGCGCGACGGCTCGGTGCAGTGGCCCTGCAACGACAAGGCGCCCGAGGGCACGCCGATCATGCATATCGACCATTTCGTGCGCGGCAAGGGCCGCTTCATGGTCACCGAATATGTCCCGACCGACGAGCGCACCGGCGCACGCTTCCCGCTGCTGCTCACCACCGGCCGCATCCTGTCGCAGTACAATGTCGGCGCGCAGACCCGGCGCACCGAGAACTCGCTGTGGCACGAAGAGGATGTGCTGGAAATCCACCCCCATGATGCCGAGCAGCGCGGCGTGCGCGAGGGCGACTGGGTGCGGCTCGAAAGCCGCTCGGGCTCGACCTCGCTGCGCGCCACCATTACCGACCGAGTGGCGCCGGGCGTAGTCTACACCACCTTCCACCATCCCTCCACGCAGGCCAACGTCATCACCACCGACTATTCGGATTGGGCAACCAATTGCCCGGAATACAAGGTGACGGCGGTCCAGGTCATGCCGTCCAACGGCCCGACCGAATGGCAGAACGAATATGCGACGATGGCGATGAATTCGCGCCGCATCGCGGCGGAGTGAGGTTTTGCGGCAGCATGGTCTGAGAAGATCGTGCTGCCCCTCACCCTTACCCTCTCCCCGTAAACGGGGCGAGGGGACTCAAATGTCGAGTTTCATGCCGAAAACCTCTCATCTCGCCCAACAGCAGGGCGAGATGAAAGTTCGGAGGACCAATCGCAACGCTTGCGCCCCGTCGCCCCGTTTACGGGGTGAGGGTAAGGGTGAGGGGCAGCGCGACGCTCGCTTTTGAGGAACGGAGCACAAAAAATTTCATGACCAGACAGCCGCCTCCCGTCCGTACCATCTCCCGCCTCGCCTGGCGGGATGGCGTGCTCACCCCTGGCGAGCGCACCATTCCGGAAGAGACGGCCGTCTCCCTGGTCTATGACGGCGGCTCCCATGCCGTGATGATGGCCAGCCCCGTCGACCTCGAGGATTTCGCCTACGGCTTCTCTCTTACCGAAGGCATCGTCGCCTCGCTCGACGACGTCACCGAATTCGAACGCGTCGATTACGAGGAAGGCGTCGAATTGCGCCTATGGCTGAGGGGCGATCGCGGCGCCGCGCTCGCCGCCCGCCGGCGCATGCTGGCCGGTCCCACGGGCTGCGGCCTGTGCGGCATCGACAGCCTGACCGAGGCGGTGCGCAAACCGCAACCGGTCACCGGTGATCTCAAACTGTCCCCGGCCGACATCGAAGCCGCCCTCGCCTCGCTCGCGCCCGCGCAGACGCTGAACCACCAGACACGTGCCGTGCACGCTGCCGCCTTCTGGACCAAGGCGGACGGCCTGGTCGCCCTGCGCGAGGATGTCGGCCGGCACAATGCGCTCGACAAGCTGGCGGGAGCCCTGGCTCGTCATCGGAGCGCAGACATCCTGTCTGCATCTTCCCAGCCCGTAGGCGCAGCGGAGCCAAGAGCGGACGAGACGTCCGCGCAGCCGGAAACACTTGCGGGCATCGTCGTCCTCACCAGCCGGATCTCGGTGGAGATGGTGCAGAAATCGGCGATGATGGGTGCCCCCATCGTCACCGCTGTTTCCGCCCCCACGGCCCTCGCCATCCGCACCGCCGACGAAGCAGGTATCACCCTGATCGGTGTGGCCCGTTCCGACGGCTTCGAGATCTTCACCCATCCTCACCGCATCGTTCCGGAGAAACTCGCCCATGTCGCCTGATGAATCCGTGCATGAGGGCCATGCACACGACCCGGTCGCCAAGCTGGTGAGGATGGCCAATCAGATCGGCCTGTTCTTCGCCTCCCAGCGCGAGGACGTACGGATCCCCGGCATTGCCGACCATATCCGCAAATTCTGGGAACCGCGCATGCGCAACCGGATCTTCGCGCATCTGGACGCCGGCGGCGAGGGCATCGATCCCCTGGTCAGGAAGGCCCTGGAAAGCCTGCGCGAAAAGGCGTGAACTCCGGAATCGATCACTGCTCACAGGGTCATCCCGGACGCGATGCGGTACGGAGTACCGCATCGCAGACCCCGGACCGCAAGACGAGAGCTCATTTTCAAAATGGTTCCGGGTCTGCATCACGGCATTTCATGGTCGCGCGCCCGGAATGACCTGGGGATGAGCGACTACCTGGACCGCAGGCATCCCCGGGGATTTCCATGCCCGACACCCTCTTCGACTGGGACAAGATAGAACCGCGCACGGTCATTCCCGGCTTCCACGGCCGTTTCATCCATTCGGGCGCGATGACCTTCGTGCTCTGGCGGATCGAGGCCGGGGCCGCGCTGCCGCTGCATTCCCATCCGCATGAACAGGTGGTGCATCAGTTCGAAGGCGAATTGGAAATCACCGTGGACGGCTTAACCACCGTGCTCAAGCCGGGCATGGTCGCCGTGGTGCCGCCAAACACCGCGCATTCCGGCCGGGCCCTGACGGAGTGCCGGACGATGGACGTCTTCCATCCCCTGCGCGAGGACTATCGCACGGGCGCTCCGAGCGTGCTCCAGCAGGCGATGGCGGAATAATCGGCGCTCGCTCGCCGGTCAGCTGCGCCCACCGGCGTTTTCTTGCAGGATTCCGGGCCGGAAACGCCAAAAAATCGCGTTTCGCCTTGCTCCGCCCCTTCCATCTTGATATGGAACCGCCCATCTGACGCTCAACCCGTCATCGCTGATGAGACGGGCGTTCGACAATAGACCAGAAAGACGTTTCCGCCTTGCGGGCCTTGCGCCGGCCGGGTGTGTTTTTTCTCAAAACACCCCGCCTGTGGTTGCGCCAGCAACCCTGCCGCAGTCCGGAAACGATGATCAACACCAACCGCCGGCGCCAGGAAAACATATGTCCGTACAGGAAAACGTGCTGCGTGAAGATTTCGCTGCGATGCTCGACGAGAGCTTCGGCACCAGCGATATGGCCGAAGGCTCGGTCGTCAAGGGTACTGTCGTTGCCATCGAGAAGGACCTTGCGGTCATCGATGTCGGCCTCAAGACCGAAGGCCGCGTAGCTCTGAAGGAATTCAACGGCCCGGGCCGCGACAGCGCGCTCAAGGTCGGCGATGTCGTCGAGGTCTATCTCGAGCGCATCGAAAACGCTCTGGGCGAAGCCGTCATCTCGCGTGACAAGGCTCGCCGCGAAGAGAGCTGGATCAAGCTGGAGAAGTCGTTCGAGGCCAATGAAAAGGTCGACGGCGTCATCTTCAACCAGGTCAAGGGTGGCTTCACCGTCGATCTCGACGGCGCCGTGGCCTTCCTGCCGCGCAGCCAGGTCGACATCCGTCCGATCCGCGACGTCACCCCGCTGATGAACGTTCCGCAGCCCTTCCAGATCCTCAAGATGGATCGCCGCCGCGGCAACATCGTCGTCTCCCGCCGCACGGTCCTCGAAGAGAGCCGCGCCGAGCAGCGTCACGAGATCGTCCAGAACCTCGAAGAGGGTCAGGTGGTCGACGGCGTGGTCAAGAACATCACCGATTACGGTGCGTTCGTCGACCTGGGCGGCATCGACGGCCTCCTGCATGTCACCGACATCGCATGGCGCCGCGTGAACCACCCGACGGAGCTTCTGACCATCGGCCAGCAGGTCAAGGTCAAGATCATCAAGATCAACCACGAGACGCACCGCATCTCGCTGGGCATGAAGCAGCTCCAGGCCGATCCGTGGCTGGGCATCGACGCCAAGTACCCGCTGCAGGCCAAGTTCACCGGCCGTGTCACCAACATCACGGACTACGGCGCGTTCGTGGAACTGGAGCCGGGCATCGAAGGCCTGATCCACGTCTCCGAAATGTCGTGGACCAAGAAGAACGTCCACCCCGGCAAGATCGTCTCCACCTCGCAGGAAGTGGAAGTGCAGATCCTCGAGGTCGACCCGATCAAGCGCCGCATTTCGCTCGGCCTCAAGCAGACCCTTTCCAACCCCTGGGAAGATTTTGCCGACAAGCATCCGAACGGCTCGGTGGTCGAAGGCGAAGTCAAGAACAAGACCGAGTTCGGCCTGTTCATTGGCCTCGACGGCGATGTGGACGGCATGGTCCATCTCTCCGACCTCGACTGGAACCGTCCGGGCGAGCAGGTCATCGACGACTTCCGCAAGGGCGACATGGTCAAGGCCGTGGTGCTCGACGTGGATGTCGAGAAGGAGCGTATCTCGCTGGGCATCAAGCAGCTCGCGGGTGACCCCTTCGTCGATGCCGGCGAACTGAAGAAGAACCAGGTCGTCACCTGCGAAGTCACCGACGTCAAGGAAGGTGGCATCGACGTCAAGATCACCGGCACCGACCTCACGGCCTTCATCCGCCGTGGCGATCTGGCCCGCGATCGTGCCGATCAGCGCCCCGAGCGCTTCGCACCCGGCGAGAAGGTTGACGCCCGCGTCATCCAGTTCGACCGCAAGGCCCGCAAGGTCCAGGTCTCGATCAAGGCCCTCGAAATGGCCGAGGAAAAGGAAGCGATCGCCGCTTACGGCTCTTCGGACGCCGGCGCCTCGCTCGGCGACATTCTCGGCGCTGCGCTGCGCGCCCGCACCGAGAAGAAGTAAGCCGGAGTGCCGGCCTCCGGCCGGCTTCTGGACCACCACGATTGGGAAAGGGCGCGACCTCACGGGGTTCGCGCCCTTTCATTTTTGGAGTGTCGATCTCCAGATCGACATTCCCGGAAACGATGTGCGTGCCGGCATGAAAGATATCGACCAGGAGGTCGACACTCCGAGCAAGCACAGCCAGCCCTATGCCGCGCAGCCAAAAGCTGCTTGGCCTGCAAGGCCGGCGCCAACGATGCACAGGCAAGATTTCGCGTTGGCGCCCCCCAGCTTAACAATCTTTCCAAAAAGGCCGGTTAGACTGGCGCCCTTGCATGTTTGGTGAATTTTTCCGCTTTCCAGCGCATGAGCATCTTGCATTGCCGCAGCGTTTGGTTGATCGGTTGTGCCTTGCAAGCCCCGAATGGCCGCCACCCGGCGGGAAATTCGCGAGCAAGGGGGAAACAACCATATGCGTATCCATCGTTTGACACTCGTAGCCGGCGTGGCACTCGCCCTCCTCGGCAGCGTGGCCTTCGCTGCCGACAAGAAGACCGTGGCCGTGACCTCGATCGTCGAGCATCCGGCCCTCAACGCCGCCCGTGACGGTGTCAAGAAGGCCCTGGAGGATGCCGGCTACAAGGATGGCGACACCCTCACCTTCCAGTTCGAGACGGCACAGGGCAGCCCTGCCACCGCCGCCCAGATCGCCCAGAAATATGTCGGCGAGAAAGCGGATGTGATCGTCGGCATCGCCACGCCGTCGGCCCAGGCCGCCTTGGCCGCCACCAAGGACATTCCGATCGTGTTCACCGCCGTGACCGATCCTGTCGCTGCCCAGCTCGTCAAGGATCCGGCCAAGCCCGAAGGCAACGTAACCGGCGTGACCGACGCAACCCCGATGCCCGACCAGCTCAAGCTGATCCAGGCGGTCGCGCCCAGCGCCAAGAAGATCGGCTTCATCTACAATCCGGGCGAGGCCAATTCGGTCGTCCAGCTCGAGAATATGAAGAAGGCAACCGCTGCCCTCGGCTTCGAGACGATCGAGGCGCCGGCCACCAAGTCGGCCGATGTCGGCGCCGCGGCGCAGAGCCTGATCGGCAAGGCCGATGCCATCTTCGTGCCCACCGACAATCTGGTGGTCTCGGCCCTGGAAGCGGTGATCACGGTCGGCACCGAGAACAAGATTCCCGTCTTCTCCGGTGACACCAACGGCGTCGAACGCGGCGCGGTCGCCTCCATCGGCGTCGACTATTTCAAGTCCGGCGTACTGGCCGGCGAGATGGTGGTCCGCATCCTCAAGGGCGAGAAGCCCGGCGCCATTCCGGTCGCCTTTCCTTCGGCCACCGATCTTTTCCTCAACCAGAAGACCGCCGGCCCGATGGGCGTGACGCTGCCGGCCGATCTGGTCGCCAAGGCCAAGACCGTCGTAAAGTAATCCGGATCGTCGCAAGAGCCTGTTCAGGGATAATTCCGCGTCGTGCTGCCCCTCACCCTTACCCTCTCCCCGTAAACGGGGCGAGGGGGCGCAGGCCTCGCGGTTCATCCTCAAAACTCTCATCTCGCTCTCCGGTTGGGCGAGATGGGACTGTTTCGGCACAAACGCAACGCCGAAGCCCCCTCGCCCCGTTTACGGGGAGAGGGTAAGGGTGAGGGGCGGCGCAACGCTGCGAAGACAGGCGCTTATTCCTGAACAATCCCAAGATCAACCATTCCGAGCAAGCCGCGCCATGACCACTTTCCGCTCCTTCGGCCTTGCCGCCGTCCTTCTCGCCAGCCTCGCACCGATCACGGGCGCCGCCGCTGCGGACAAGCCGACGGTCGCCATCACCGCCATCGTCGAGCACCCCTCGCTCAATGCCATCCGCGAGGGCGTGAAGGCGGGCCTCAAGGACAAGGGTTACGCCGAGGGCGAGGCCATTACCGTGCTCTATGAATCGGCACAGGGCAGCCCGGCCACCGCAGCCCAGATCGCCCAGAAATTCGTGGGCGAAGATCCGGCGGTGATCGTGCCGATCACCACCCCCTCCTCCCAGGCCGTCGCCGCGGCGACCAAGGACATCCCCGTCGTCTTCGCCGCCGTGACCGATCCGCTCGGCGCGCAATTGGTGAAGACCCTCGACAAACCCGGCGGCAACATCACCGGCGTCAGCGACTTTCCGCCCGCAGCCGGGCAGCTCGACCTGATCAAGGAAGTCCTGCCCAAGGCCAAGGTGGTGGGCGTCGTCTATAATTCCGGCGAGGTCAACAGCCTGTCGGTGATCGAGGCCCTGCGCAAGCTGGCCGGCGAACGCGGGCTGGAAATCCTGCCTTCGCCCGCAACCAAATCCTCCGATGTCGGTGCGGCCGCCCAGAATCTGGTGGGCAAGGCCGATGCGATCTATATCCCCAACGACAATCTGGTGGTCTCCGCCCTTGAATCGGTGCTGCAGGTCGGCTTCGACAGCCGCCTGCCGGTGTTCGCCAGCGATCCCGACAGCGTCGGGCGTGGCGCCGTCGCCGCTCTTGGCCTCGACCAGTTCGAGATCGGCCGGCAAGCCGGCCATGTCGCCGCCCGGGTGCTGAAGGGCGAAAAGCCCGGCGATATCCCGGTGGAGAATTCCAGGGGCGTCAGCCTGGTCGTCAACGCCAAGGCGGCCGAGAAGATGGGGGCTCCCCTGCCGCCGGCCGTCTTGGCGCGTGCCAAGGACGTCGCAAAGTAGAATCCGCGGGCGGTAGTGATTGACTCATGCGTCATTGCGAGCGTAGCGAAGCAATCCACAGACCTGTGTACCCCGCCTTCCGGCTCTGGATTGCGTCGCTACGCTCGCAATGACGCGCTCTGTCGGTCGAGCAGCAGGGCTGCCGCAATTCATCCGTGACCCGCTCTCGTGTTGGGATTGATGCATGAGCCTATTCGCTTTTATCGGTTCGATTGAAATCGGCCTGATCTATGCGCTGATCGCGCTGGGCGTATTTTTGTCGTTCCGGGTGCTCGATTTTCCCGACTTGACGGTCGACGGTTCCTATCCGCTCGGCGCCGCGACGGCCGCCGCCGGCATCGTGGCAGGCCTGGATCCCTTCTCGGCCACGGCGCTGGCCATTATTGCCGGCGGCCTCGCCGGCGCGATGACGGCCTGGCTCAACATCCGTTTCCGCATTCTGCAATTGCTGGCCAGCATCCTGACCATGACGGCGCTCTATTCGATCAATCTGCGCATCATGGGCAAGCCCAATGTCCCGCTGCTCAACCAGGAAACGCTGGTGACCTGGACGCGCGACCATCTGACGGCGATCTTCGGCTGGGCACCGCCCTCCTATCAGCTGAAAGTCTGGATGCTCGGCGTGATCGTCCTGATCGTCTGGGCGCTGCTCAGTTGGTTCCTCAACTCCGAATTCGGCCTCGCCATGCGGGCGACCGGCGCCAATCCACGCATGGCACGGGCCCAGGGCGTTTCCACCCAGATGCACAATTATGTCGGCATGGCGATCTCGAACGCCCTCGTCGCGCTCGCCGGCGCCCTGTTCGCCCAGACCAGCGGCTTTGCCGACATCACGCTTGGCACGGGCACGATCGTCGGCGGCCTCGCCGCGGTGATCCTCGGCGAGACCTTGTTCCGCACCCGCTCGATCGCCTGGCTGCTGATCGCCTGCATCGTCGGCGCCATCCTCTATCGCCTCGCCATCGCGCTGGCGCTCAATTCCGAATGGTCGCGCTCGATCGGCCTCAATTCCAGCGACCAGAACCTGGTGACCTCGGTGCTGGTCGGCCTGGCGCTGATCCTGCCGAGCCAGTTCCCCCGCCTGCGCGCGATCTTCTCGCCCGCCCCCAAATCAGCGTCCAAGTAAGGAGGCGGCGATGATCGAGATCAAGGACATCCACGTCACCTTCGGGCGCGGCACGCCGCTGGAGAACCGCGCCTTGCGCGGGCTGTCGCTGACCATCCCCACCGGCCAGTTCGTCACCGTGATCGGCTCCAACGGCGCCGGCAAATCCACCCTGCTGAACGTTCTGAGCGGCGACGCCCAGGCCGAGCGCGGCCGCATCGTCATCGAGGGTGTCGACGTCCTGCGCTGGCCGACGCCGCGCCGCGCCAGCCTGATCGCCCGCGTGTTCCAGGATCCGATGGCCGGCACCTGCGAGAGGCTGTCGATCGAGGAGAACATGGCGCTGGCCTTCGCGCGCGGCCGCAGCCGGGGCCTCGGCTCCTCCCTGGGCGCCGCCCGCCGCGCGGTGTTCCGCGACAAGCTCTCGATACTCGGCCTCGGCCTCGAAAATCGCCTGGGCGATTCCATGGGCCTGCTCTCCGGCGGCCAGCGCCAGGCCGTCAGCCTCCTGATGGCGACGCTGACCGGCATGAAGATCCTGCTGCTCGACGAGCACACGGCGGCGCTCGATCCGCGTACTGCCGATTTCGTGCTGGAGCTTACCCGCAAGATCGTCGAGGAGCAGCAGCTCACCGCGCTGATGGTGACCCATTCGATGCGGCATGCCCTCGACTACGGCACCCGTACGGTGATGCTGCATGAGGGCCAGGTCGCCTTCGACCTCGATGCCGAGCATCGCAAGGGCCTCGATGTTCCTGACCTGCTCAAGCTGTTCAGCAAGGTGCGTGGCGAACAGCTCGACGACGACAGCCTGCTGCTGGGCTGAGACACATCGTCAGGGGACCAGGACCACCTTGCCGACGTTCCGGCGCGATTGCAGGCTTTCATGCGCCTCGGCGGCCCGGGCCAGGGGGAAGCGGCCACCGATCACGACCTTGAGCGACCCCGCCGCGGCCTGAACGAAGAGATCGCCGAGATCGGCGTACAGCGTGCCGGGCGTCAGCAAAGGCAGGAGGGCGAAGCCTTTCAGCGATTGGTTGCGCCCCAGCAGGGCTTCGATCTCGCGCTTGCCGAGTTCGAACCGCCCCATCGCCGCACAGACGAGTTCTCTGGCCGGGGCGAGCGCACCCAGGCAGGCGGCGGTCTGTGGCCCGCCGACGAGATCATAGGCGATGTCGACGCCCGCCCCTGCCGTCGCCGCCAGCACCTGGTCGACCCAGCCGGTGCTGCGATAGTCGACAGCCGCGTCCGCCCCCAGGGATCGCGCGAGATCGAGCTTCTCCGGCGATCCGGCAGCGGCGATCACCTGGCGCGCGCCGGCACTGCGGGCGAGCTGGACCAGCAGCGATCCCACGCCGCCGGCAGCGGCGTTGACCAGGATCGACTTCCCCTGCGGCGGGCTGCGGCGAAGGAGATGAAGGGCGGTCAATCCCTGCACCATCAGGGCAGCGCCCGCCTCGAAGGACAGGCCGTCCGGGAGCGGCACCAGCGCGGCAGCTTCGGCAGTGACATAATCGGCGTAGCCGCCGGCCCTGCCCATGGCGAAGAGGGGCGCCGCCACCCGCGTGCCGGGAGCCGGTCCGGCAGCGCCGGGGCCGAATGCTTCGACCACACCGGCGGCCTCGACACCCGGCACCATCGGCAGGTCGGGTGTCACGGCATAGCGATCCTGGCGCATCAGGACCTCGAAATAGTTCACGCCGGCGGCCCGCACGCGGATCAGGGCCTCTCCGGCGCCGGGAACGGGAACGGGCAGCTCGACGGGCTCGAGGACGTCGGGCGCGCCGAAGCGGCTCAAACGGATGGCTTGCATGGGATCACCGGGTGCTGGTCTCGAATGGCCCGGTTGTGTGATATTCTCCGTTGCGTCTCTACACACTCTTTCGTGCCATACAGACCTGAAGGTAACCATGACGGAGCTGACCAAGCGCCTGCCCATGCTGCCCGTCGAGCGGGCCCTCAAGGTGATTTCGGGCCGCTGGAAGGCAGTGATCCTGTATTATCTCCTCGACAGTCCCAAGCGCCTTTCCGAACTGAAGCGGCTGGTGCCGGAGATCAGCCAGAAGGTGCTGATCCAGCAATTGCGCGAAATGGAGGAGCATGGCCTGGTTCACCGCGATATCTTCCGGCAGGTGCCGCCCCGCGTCGACTATTCGGCCACGCCGCTCGGCCAGAGCCTCGAGCCGGTGCTGCTGGCCCTGTGCGACTGGGGGCAGCGGCACGCCGCCGAACTGGACGAACTCGACCAGACGCGGGATTGCATCATCAGGCCGGTACGGCAGATGGGGGTGACTTAGAGCAAAGCGCGTTCAGGTGTGAACGCTTGTTTGCTCTTGCTCTTTGGTTCGACGCGTCTTTGCGATTTGAGGCGATTCAATCAAATCACAAAACGCTTTAGAGCAGGGTGATTTTTGGTTGAATCGTTGGATTCCCAAATCGATTGAGAAGTGATTCAAGATAGCTGCGGGGGA
>NZ_JAGIPY010000090.1:0-272 GCF_017813775.1 Labrys sp. LIt4 | reverse complement strand
ATCAAGAGCTCAAATGCGCGGCCAACGTTCTCGTTGTAACGGGCACTGGCTTCCGTCCAGCCACACTGCAATTTTTCGGAAAGTTTTCTACCATCGTCGGCGGTTACTTGTCGCTGTTCGGGACGTAGATCGCTCTTGTTTCCTACAATAACAATCGGGACAGATTCTGTGCCCTGTAGTAGTGGCAAACTGCCGTTAGTCTAATGCCGGGGACAGGAAGGGAGGCAGAAAGTTGTAGTAGTGAGCGGGGACGCGTACCAGATGATTAAGGA
>NZ_JAGIPY010000089.1:0-272 GCF_017813775.1 Labrys sp. LIt4 | reverse complement strand
CTCATTTCCTCTATTCCTCCATCTTGTCCTCTTCCTTCTTATCACCCTCCTCCTCTTCATCATCCGACTCATCCTCAGCACGTGCTAATCTCTCAGCCTCCTCACGCAGGTCCTTGGGCACCTCGACATGGCGGCCCTTTGTGGGACCATCCACGGTGCTGATCCAGGACATCTCAAGCTCATAATCCTTGTCCTTGTTATCCTTTTGCGCAATGTAGATAATGCGCGCGGCCTGCTTGACAGCATCGTGCAAGCTCAACTTTTCCTCATGC
>NZ_JAGIPY010000010.1:0-233104 GCF_017813775.1 Labrys sp. LIt4 | reverse complement strand
CGCCGCCCTCGAAGCCGCTGGCGTCAGGGTCTCTCCCTCCCCGGCACGCCTCGGCACCACGCTCACCGAACTGCTGAGCGACTGGTCGCCCCGGCGCCGGCAGGCGGCCACGGGCTGAACCGGCGCTCCCGCAACACTCATGAATGCCGGTCCCCCGACATTCACCATACCGCCTTCTCCCGGGTGGTATGGGCCTTTCCTTCCGGCGGCGGGTGCGCATCAGCGCAGACCCGCCGCCAAAAAGATGACGGAACGAAAGCAGGCTGCACCGAAAATGCCACGACGAGAATGACGACAGGAATCGTTCTTCCGAACCGGATGACCGGCTATCGCCGGCTCAGGCGCGCCCCATAAACCGTTTTAGGTATACCTAATGCAAGACCGGATAGCTTATATGCTCTATGAAGAGCATGGCGCTATCTGGTCCAGCTCAAGCAAAGCGCGTTGAACGAAACGCTCCTTGCTCCAGCTGCTGATTCCGACGCGTCTTTGCGATTCCTGGCGATTCCGCCAAATCACAAGTACGCTGTGGGCGATTTGAGAGAGGAAGAGTTCGTGGCTCCAAAAATTCAAGCGCGTTGGCCGATTGCCGACGAATCCACTCCCGAACTGGTGCTGGAACGTTTCTCTCCGGAACAGACCTACAAGACCAAGGTCTATACCGCGCTCAAGCACGCCATCGCCAATATGGACATCTACTCCTCGCCCGAGCCAACCTGGATCGACGAGCGCCAGCTTTCCGAGCGCCTTGGCGTCAGCCGCACGCCGGTTCGCGAAGCCATCGCCATGCTCGAGCAACAGGGTTTCGTCAAATCCCTGCCCCGGCGCGGCATCATCGTGCTGAAGAAGACCAAGCGCGAGGTGATCGAGATGATCCAGGCCTGGGCCGCGCTGGAAAGCATGGCGGTGCGCCTGATCTGCCAGCGCGCCAGCGACCGGGAAATCGCGCGGTTGCGCACGATCTTCCAGGAGTTCAACGACGCCCACAAGCCGGCCGACTATCCGCATGAATATTCGACCGCCAATATCCGCTTCCACCAGACCATGATCGAGCTCTCCGGCTCGCAGATCCTGGCCGAGATGACCGAAAACCTCGTGCTGCATGTGCGCGGCATCCGCCAGATCACCATCGGCCGCGACGATCGCGCCAGCAAGTCGATCGTCGACCACCTCAACATCATCGAGGCGCTCGAAAAGCGCGACATCGCCAAGGCTGAGGCCTATGCGCGCGACCATACGCTGGGCCTGGCGGACTATGTCGCCAAGCACAGCGAAGGCATCTTCGACTGAGAGTGCAGCCAGAATGATCTGCGATTTGATGGAAGAGCCATGGATCGCAATGACACGCCGAAACAAGGTCGTGGAGCAAAGCCGCGTTTTTGCGGAAACGAGCTTTGCTTCGTGAAGAGCGATCAGGGCAAATAGCTCAATCGTTCCCCTGCCCCGATACGATTGGAATCCGCCATGCCCGACCTGCCCGCATCCATGACCGCCATCGCCATCAGCCGGCCCGGCGGCCCCGAAGTGCTGGTGCCGGAAGAGCGCCCGGTGCCGCGCCCCGGCGACAACGAGATTCTCATCCGCGTTGCAGCCGCCGGCGTCAACCGCCCGGATGTGCTGCAGCGCGCCGGCGCCTATCCGCCACCCAAGGACGCCTCCGACCTGCCGGGATTGGAAGTTGCCGGCGAGGTGGTCGCCATCGGCCCGAAGGTTGCCCGCTGGAAGGTCGGCGACAAGGTCACCGCCCTCACCCCCGGCGGTGGCTATGCGCCCTATGCCGTGACCGATGCCGGCCATGCCTTGCCGGTTCCTGATGGCCTCGACATGGTCCAGGCCGCGGCCATCCCCGAGACCTTCTTCACCGTCTGGCACAATGTGTTCCAGCGGGGCCGCCTGCAGAGTGGCGAAACCCTCCTCATTCACGGCGGCTCCTCCGGCATCGGCACCACGGCGATCATGCTGGCCAAGGCTTTCGGCGCCACCGTCATCGTTACCGCGGGCTCGCCGGAGAAATGCGAGATCTGCCGCAAGCTCGGCGCCGATATCGCCATCGACTACAAGGCCGAGGACTGGAGCGCGGCCGTCAAGCAGGCGACGGACAAGCGCGGCCCCGACGTCATCCTCGACATGGTGGGCGGCAGCTATATCGCCAAGAATTATGAGGTAGCGGCGCTGGAAGGCCGCATTGTCAACATCGCCTTCCTGCAAGGCTCGAAGGTCGAGATCGACTTCGTGCGGCTGATGACCAAGCGCCTGAGCCATATGGGCTCCACCTTGAGGGCCCAATCCGTGGCGGCCAAGGCGGCCATCGCAGCGGCAGTGGAAGAGCATGCCTGGCCCCTGCTGGCGCAAGGGCGCTGCCGCCCGCTGATCCACGCCGTCTTTCCCCTGGCGGAGGCAGCCAAGGCGCATGCGCTGATGGAAAGCAGCAGCCATAGTGGAAAGATCGTGCTCACCGTGTAAGCCGCGTTGGTCCTTGTCGGCGACGTGACCAGCCGGACCGGGCTTCAGACCCGGATATGCCCGGCCGGGACCTCGTGCACCGGCGGCCGCGTGGGCCGCGCGGTGCCGACGTTTCAGACTGCTTCGGCCGGTACGGGATCCGGGCGCACGACGACCGTCGTCGCCACCGGATAGAACTCTTCGCCCGGCATGCCGACGCGGCGCGCATGCTCGCGGATGGCCGCGCCGTCCTTGGCTTCATAGACGCAAAACGTGCCGATGCGGCCGTCCGGCTCGTTCACCACATAGCTGCGGATCCAGCGAACCCGGTCCGACATCTCTTCATTGCCGATCTGGGCCGACTTGGCGCCAGCCTTTTCCAGCTCGGCGAGCGACGCCCAGGCACTCGGCCGGCGAATGACATAAAGTTGCATTGTCTGAGTTCCTTCGAATGTACGGGCCGTTGCCCGGACCATGCCGTGTTGCAGCCACGCACCATGCGTGACGAAATGGAAACTAGGGCAGACGCGGCTTGGCCGTCCTTACCAGCGGCTGATCTCTCGTTGATCATTCACGAACGTTGGCAACAGCCGGCCTATCCTTGTGCGGCCAGGGGGACGGGGGAGCGGAAATCAATTTCTGCTGTATCTCGGCGGCCAACATCCTGAGCCGGCGCGAGCCGATGCGGACGGCGGTGCGTTCTGCCGCCGCAATCTCGGTCCGCGCCGCTGCGGTGTCTCCCGCTTCAATGTGGACGCGGGCCAGCTCCAGCCGAACACGAGCCGCATGGTACTCAATTCCGGCACTGGTCCACAGTTGACGGGCAAGCACCAGAAACCGCACCGCGTCGCTGTCGCCCGCAAGCAGATAATGCGCCTCATTGATGAGAGCATGCACCGCCGGCTGCGTCCAGCGGCCGGATTCCGCCTGCAATTCGTTCAATGCTTCGGCTGCGATATCGCGAAGGCCGCCCATTGCGGAAATGCGCATCTTGTGCGCCAAAAGGATGCCGCGCCGCTGGATATGGTACCAGCTTGCGCCGGCCAGCGCCCGGTCGAGTGCCGCCAGGGCCACCTCCACCTGGCCCGTTTCCGCCAGCAGGACGGCATTGCCGGGTTCGGCATCCCAACCTGCGGCGTAGGCGGCAGCATAATCCTGCCGGGCGTGGTCGAGATCACCGATCATCGCTCGAATATCGCCGCGGACACGATAGCCGTCGCCTATCGACCAAGCTTCCTCCTCCGAGAGCTTCGGCAGAGCCAAGTCGATCGCCGCGAGCGCACCGATCAAGTCCCGTTGCGCCCCGAGGATCTCCGCGCGGTGCAGATCGCAAGCGCCGGGTATGGTGGCGTAGCTCGCCTCGCTCCAGCTGTCGAAGCCTTCGCTCCATTGCCGGGCGCGCGACCAGTCGGGGAAAGTGCGGCAACTCCACAGGATGTTGCAGTAGACGAGACTTCCGAAAATCGGATCCACATTGCTCGACAAGGCGATGGCGGCGGCGTGATTCTGTTGGTTCTCCCCCTCTTCGATGTGGCCGAGCGAGATATTGTAGAAGCCCATATAGACAAGCGTGAGCGCAATCAGACCCGGATCGCCACAGGCTTCGGCAGCGCTGTGAGAGCGCGATGACAATTCGAGCGCCTCCGCAGCACGGCCCTGGAAGATCGCTTGCCGCGCCTTCATCCACAAAAGGTAGGCGGTGGTTCGCGGGTCTTCCGTGTCGCCCAGAAGGGCTTCGGCGCGTCCCAGCCAGCCGGAGGCGGCAGCCGGCGCGGAGCGCTCCAACTCGAGTTTGGCGATGGTTACCGCCGCTCGTGCGGCGAGGTTGGGCCGGCCTTCGGCGACATAGGCGGCGAGGGCCCGGGTCAGCACCGGGATCGCGGCAGCGGGACGGCCTTGGCATTCCACCGCCAACGCCCACACATCGATATCTGCCCCGCAAAGTTGTCCATCGGCATCGAGGCTCTCGAAGACCATCGCGGCGCCGCGCCAGTCCTTTGCCTTGGCAAGCGCCAGCGCCCGGGCGCGATTGGAGTCCTGTGCATCGAATTCCGGGACGGCGACACCAAGGCTCGGCTCGTCGATCGCAAAACGGTAGCCGTGCCGGACATAGCTGCGGATCGCATTCTCGAGACCGCCGGCAGACAGGGCCGCACGGGCCAGGCTGACGGCGCGCTGCAGGGATGCTTCGGTGACATTGAGATTTGGCCACAAGGCATCCATCAGTTCGTCTTTCGGGACGACGCGGCCGGCATTTCGGACGAGATAGACCAGAAGATCGAAGACGCGCGGCTGCAGTTTTTGCACCGTTCCCCGCAGCCTGAGAGCGCGCGCGTCCTCATCGAGTTCAAAGAATCCGAAACGGTGCTGCATCGAGGCCTGTCTCAGTGAGAGCCCGCAAAACTTGGAATGATCAGCAAATGATCAGCCGCCGATAAGGACTAGCTTCAGCGCTCATCGCATTTTCGCAGTCACATTACGAAACTAGACTGCGGATGAAAAGCAACATGCCCGAACTTCGCCAAAACAGGCTGTCAGCGCCGGACGCCAGCGCCGTCCCTGACGCAAGAGCATTGGCATTGCAGGCAGCCATACTCTCCCAAGCCACTCGTTGGTCCGACCTGGCAGCTGGCGTGGGCGGCTACCTGTCGGGGCTCGGCGCCGCCTTGATCTGGAGCGGCTGGTGGACCGTGACACGCCTCGGTGTGGTCAACGATCTTGCCGCCGCCGACCTCGCGGCACTGCGGTTCGGCATTTCGGGTCTTTTGCTCCTGCCCCTCGTCTGGCGCGATTGGCCGGCAATCAGGCTGGTGGCGCCTCGGCACCTATTGTTCATGGTTGTCGGTGCCGGCGCGCCTTATGCGCTTGTCGCGGCGACCGGCGTCAGACTGACATCGGCCGGTCTTGGCGGCGCGATCACCGTGGGGCTCTTGCCGGCGTTCACATTGATCCTGTCCACGCTGTTCTTGCGCGAGCCGGTCACGCGGGCGCTGATCACCGGCATCGCCTGCATTCTGGCGGGCGCGGGTTGCGTGATCGCCGGTACTTGGAATGCGGGATATGACGCCTCCGGCCTCGGCTTCTTCGTCGTCGGAGCGCTCATGTGGGCGGGCTACACCGTCTCGCTCAGATATACGGGATTGCGGCCTCTAACCGCGACGGCGGTCATTTGCGTCGCATCGCTGCTGCTCTACACACCGGTCTGGCTGATCATGTCCGGTCCGAAACATCTGTTCGCCGCGGCCCCCCGGGAACTGCTGCTGCAGCTGCTCTATCAGCCTCTGCTGTCCGCCATCGCTGCACTCTACTGCTATGGCCGGGCCATAAGGCGGCTCGGCGCCACGCGCGCCTCCGTCTTCGCGGCGATTGTGCCGCTGTTTTCGGTGATCATCGCAGCAATCGTCCTGCATGAGAGCCCGAGCATAATCGAGGCATTCGGTGCCGCGCTGCTGTCAGCAGGTGCGATGGTTGCAGCGCGAAGACCACCAGCCCGGCCACGGCAATCCACCATATCGAGAAGCTGCCGGCCGGTATCGGCCGGTTCGAGCGCCGCAACAATCACCACTGACCAGCAGCACCCCCAACGGCCCTGAAGGATCTGACCATGTCCAACATTTACAGCTCTATTCTCGAAACCATCGGCAATACCCCTGTGATACGCCTGGGGCGCCTCGAGCCGAAGGGGATCGAACTCTACGCCAAACTCGAAGCCTTCAACCCGCTCGGCTCTGTCAAGGACCGGCTGGCGCTCGGCATCATAGAAGCCGCCGAGCGCGACGGCAGGCTGCAGCCAGGCCAGACCGTGATCGAGGCAACGAGCGGCAATACCGGCATAGGCCTCGCGATGGTCTGCGCCCGCAAGGGCTACCCGCTGGTCATCGTGATGGCCGAGAGCTTCTCGGTCGAACGCCGGCGGCTGATGCGCTTCCTCGGCGCCCGGGTCGTGTTGACGCCAGCCTCCGAGAAAGGGACCGGAATGGTCGAGAAAGCGCGCGAACTCGCGGCTGCGCATGGATGGTTCTGGACCCGGCAGTTCGAGAACGAAGCGAATGCCAATATTCACAGCGACACCACCGCCCGCGAGATATTGCGTGATTTCGGGGGGACGGGGCCCGACTATTTCGTCACCGGGGCGGGCACGGGCGGTACGCTCAAGGGGGTGGCGCGCGTCCTGCGAGCCGAAAGCCCGAAAACGCGGATCATCGTGGCGGAACCTGAAAACGCCCCGATGCTGGCAAGCGGCATCGGCCAGCAATACAGGAGCGACGCCACCCCGGCCGCAAGCCACCCCCTGTTTCGCCCGCACCCCATGCAGGGATGGAGCCCGGACTTCATCCCCAAACTGACTGGCGACGCTGTCGACTTCGGCCTGATCGACCTCATCCAGCCTGTCGCCGGCTCGGAGGCCTTGCGTCTGGCCCGGGAACTCGCACGCCAGGAGGGCATTTTCTGTGGTGTCACGGGCGGTGCGACATTGGCGGCCGCGCTCGACGTCGCGAAGACGGCGCGGCCAGGCAGCCGGATCCTTTTCATGGTGCCCGACACCGGCGAGCGCTACCTTTCGACACCGCTATTCGACGCAATCGGGCAGGAGATGGATGCGGCCGAGCAGGAAATCTCGAACTCGACTCCACTATGCCGCTTCGGTGGTCCCACGTCGCAGGCTGCGGCGGTGTCCGTGGCAACGATCGATCCGGCGCCCGATCATGCTCGCCACTTCGTCGAACAGGCGATCAAGGATCCCGGCCAACCCGTGGTGATGTTCGCGCTGGAATGGTGCGAGTTCTGCTGGGCAGTGCGCAGGTTCCTGAAGGACATCGGCGTCCCCTTCCGTTCCGTTGATCTCGATTCAGTGGCAATGCAGGCCGGCGATCTCGGCGGAGACATTCGCAAGGTGCTGCGAGTAATGACCGGTGCGGCCACGATCCCACAGATCTTCATCGGCGGTATTCACGTTGGCGGTTCGGTCGACCTGCTTCAACTTCATGATGCCGGCAAACTCGTATCGGTGCTCGATAAAGCCGGCGTTACTCCAACCGGCGCCATTACGCTGACGGCGCGGAGCTACCTGCCGAAATGGCTCGCCGCCCGGCCCGCCGCCTGATGTCCAGCAGATCCATCTCCAACGCGAGCCCGAGGTAACCTTCTTCAAACCCGCCAGATCCACTGCAACTGCTTCCTGGCCTGAAGGAGAAACATGAGGCTCCGTGATGCGGCACGACATGCGGCTCCGGCGCCATGGCGCTTCTCGATTAGTCCATGCCTCTTCGTCGAACGCAAAAGGCCGGAGCGATGCCTCATGGGATCGCTCCGGCCTGGGCATGAAACGAGACGAAACGCGTCCTCAGCCAGCCTTGGCTGTCTTGGCCGGCGGGGTATTGCGCCCCCAGCGCAACGATCCAAGGCCTGCGGCCTTGGCGAGACGGGAGCGCTCCGCAGCATAATTCGGCGCAACCATGGGATAATCCTCCGGGAGGCCCCATTTGCTCCGGTATTCCTCCGGCGACATATTGTATTTGCTGCGCAAATGCCGCCTCAACGATTTGAATTTCTGGCCGTCTTCCAGGCAGACGATGAAATCGGGCGTCACGGACTTGCGTACTGGTACAGCTGGACGCAATGGAGCCGCCTCTTCGACTACCGGCTGCTCCCGGAGCTTCGACAGGCTGTCGTGAACCATTGATATGAAAGATGGCAAACCGTCCGTCGGAATAGAATTATTAGCGACGTAAGCTGCGACGATATCCACCGTAATATCGATTAAATTATTGTCAGCTTCCTGCATATCCGAAACGATCCCCGATTCACGTTTGATGAAAGCAGCATTTTGCCACGTTGGGCCAAAAAAGCACATTACATTTCGTTATAGTTAGAAATCGCTGCCCGGATCGACAGCCGACAGCCGCGACATATTGAGGCAGCCTGACACTCAGGCCAGGAATATTTGCCCAAATACCATCCCTCCTCATTCATCAGACATGCCTTTGCGCAGGACGACGCCCGCCCTCCCGCGTTGCTTTCCCAACCAGCGTCGGCGTTTTGGGTTGCACGAAACCGCTCGTGAGGCCTTTTTAAAGAAATGGCCATCGGTGCTGCCGATCGCCGGCGGAAGGGGAAAGGACACCGGCACACACCCGTCGAGCCGCCCGCTGGGCAAAACTCCGTAATGCTGCCATGACGGCCATGCACGGTGTCGCCGACGATGCGGTCGCCGCGGGAGAGCACTCGCCGGGACTCTGTGCCAACTGCCGCCTGTTTTTGCGCGTGCTCGCGGCCTGATCCGCCAGGAAGCCGGCGCTAGAAGAGGTCGGGCATCCTCGGAAACGGCAGCGAATCCCCGGCAGGGAACGCGCCGTATCACAACGAGGGAGACGCGGCGATCTAACGCAGCGATTGGGTGAGCGATACCGAGCGGCCCGGCCCGGATATCGGCCTTTTCTTCAAGGTGGCGGATTCGGCAATCATGGTGACCAGGATCGCGATTGCCAGAACGGCGACGATGCAGACGGAGAAATGGAACTGTCGGCCGGCATCGCCACGCGAGACACGGCGGAGACGGTGGTTTTCCTCGGTGAAGTCCAACAGCGTTTCGTCGCGAGGCATGGCAGCACTCCCTCTGTCACGACAGGCTTCCGATGCCCCTCAATGACAGCCAACCGGTGCTCCGCTCTGTGCGAAATTGCACAGCAGTCTTATGAATTTCGACCGTTTCAGCCCAAGAATTGATGGTACATGCTGGTTTAAAATGAAAACCGATGATCGTAAAATGGCCGGAATCGAGCCGTTACGAGAAGAGGCAATTCTATGGAAAAGCCCTTAGTTAGATTCCTGGGAACGAAGCCGACGCCGACCAGGCGATATTGATTGTACTTCTGCAGCCGATCTCTACGCTACCGCGATCAAAATGACATCGTATGAAGGAAGCCTTATTCCGTCCGCGTTGAGCCGGTTGCGCAGCAGGAGATCCCGCATCCTCGGGCTGACAGAGGAACATTTGAGCGCCCGGATGCATTTGCTTGCAAAGAGGTATTGCAACCATGATCCTAGACGACAGAAACACCCTCGTGCTGGTCGGTGATGGCAGGAAGGCGCTTTTTCTGCGCCAGATCGGACGTGGCAACAAGGCCAGTCTCGCCGTCGACCAAGTTCTGCAGGACGACAACCCCGCCACGCGGGAACAGGGCACCGACCAACCCGGGCGTACGGGCACGGGCAGCAATGGCCGCACCAGCGCCATCAAGGAAACCGATTGGCATCGGCTGGGCGAAGAGCGTTTTGCGGCCGGCCTCGCCGAAATGCTGTATCGGCGTGCTCATGCCGGCCAATTCGACAGGCTGGTCGTGGTCGCTCCGCCAAAGGTGCTCGGCGATTTGCGTCAAGCCTTCCACCAGGAAGTCCTGGACCGCATCAGCCGCGAAATTCCCAAGCAGATGACCTCGCACCCGATCGAAGATATCGCAAGAATGCTGCGGGAATAGCGACGCCGTCATCCGATTTTACAGATCGCAGCGGCCGATCCGGCGCTTGAACAGGACCGGGGAGGCGAGCGAGACATGGCTGGCCGGGCCTCTCGATGAGCTGCTGGTTTTTCAAGTCC
Organism: Labrys sp. LIt4; assembly: GCF_017813775.1. Classification (NCBI taxonomy): domain Bacteria; kingdom Pseudomonadati; phylum Pseudomonadota; class Alphaproteobacteria; order Hyphomicrobiales; family Xanthobacteraceae; genus Labrys; species Labrys sp. LIt4. Next base: position 223,065 of record NZ_JAGIPY010000010.1, on the reverse strand, counting down.
CCTCCTGGCGCCCCTTATCGGGCCGGGCCGCACAGCTCATAGAGCGCCTGGCCCATCGTCACATTGACCGGGCGCGATCTGGCCAGAGGATGGCGGACGACATAGCGATCGAGCAGTTCGACCGCCGCCTCGTCGGTTACGCCGGCGAGGCACTGACGGCGGTGGCTGGTAACCTGGCAGCCATCGCCGAGGCAGGTCGAAAGCTGCTCCATCACGATGGCCAGGGCGAAGCCACGTCTATAATCGTCTGGCCAGCCGAGCCAAACATCGTAGCCCTGCGCCGGCGCCCCGGCACCCTCCCCGCTTTTGGAAGCGGAGAGAATGGTGGCGGGCGCTGTAGCCGCCTCGTTTCTGGCCAAACCTGGTTCGAACCCACCCCAGGGCGGGAACACCGCCGCTATGAGCAATCCACTTGCTGCAAGCCAGTTGCCGCTCTGCATCGCGCTCTCCCGCTGCTCCGGATGGCCGGATCGCATCGGTCTGCCGAAATCCGGCACCTCCTTTGCGGGTATCGGGAGATACACCCAAACAAGGCGTTGCGGGCGTGCGTCGCGCTGGCGGGATGACGTATCGCCGCGCGCCGGCAGCGGCCTATTTGAACGGGCGGGCCCATTCGGCAAGCCGGCGCCGAAAAGCTGCCGGCCAGGCCTTCACATCAGGCCGCACGACGATGAGCTTGCTGTGTTCCTTCCAGGCCAGAAAGGCCTGCTTCTTCGATACGTCGACGATGTAGAATGCCGTTTCGTCCGGGCAGTAGATCTTCAGGCAGGAAGAGCCGATCACTGCATCGTCCTCGACATCGACGCTGCCCAAGCCGTTCAGGAGGCGCTTGAATGTCGCCTCGTCCGGCCCGAGCATCTCGACCAGCCGGCTGGCGATCGTGCCATAGCTGAAGATCTGGCCGGGATGCTCCGCCTTCAGCTCGAGCGCGTTCTGCCAGATCATCGGATCGGGCGTGGTGGCCGTCTTCTGCGGGGCGGAAAAGCCCGTCTCCGGCAGCCACACCCATCGGGTGCCATTGCCATAGGAAGTGATTTCCTCGAAGACGAAGCCGACACCGGAGCTCACGAATTCCACATTCTGGCATTCCCCGATGGGACCATCAAAGCGCGCCGGCTTGCCCGGCAGGAACGCGATGATGAACCGGGCGGGCGCGCAGGCATTGCCGCCGCTGCCGGCATAGCCGATCGCATAGCCGGTCTGGCCGATGACACCGATCTTCTCCAGAGCGATCACGTGGTTTTCGGCGACGACCTTGCCCTCGACCTCGAGCTGGCGGCCATCCTCGTCGGTCTCGACGAGGGCAATCTTGCGCCCGAACAGTTCCAGAGGCTGCCAGCGCACGGACTTTCCGGCGTGGGCAGACGCAGCCAGGAAGAGGGCAACGCCAAGCCCCAAGCAGAGTTTCACGGCAAGACCCACACATGGGCCCGGCCGGAAAGCTCTGTAAAGGATTGGCACCCTGCAGATGCCTCGCGCTCGTACCCACAGGCCGATCGCAAGAAACTTGCCCCGCCTCATCGCACCCAGCATCGATGTACTCCTGTCAGACAGGCGTCGATAACGCGCATCTAATAGCACTCGGCCAGTCGCCGCCACTGTTCCGGCCGGAGCAGCCCGCGCCCGAAACCACCGCCGCGCGATACCTCTCTTGGAACCGATTCGGTCGACGTCATTCGAGGTGCCCATCTCCGTTCCCAAACGCACGAAGCGGACAAGGCCATCCGGCTGGGCAGATCAAATGGCGCATTGATCTTGCGTCGCGCGACGGCTACGAATTTTACCATCCGGTTACGCTGGAGTATCTCCGCCCTCAATCAACGACGATGCTTCAAAGAGGCTGGACAAAATCTCAATGCTCGTGGATAGCACGAGCCAAGAAAAAGCAGAGGAAAGAAGAAGCCATATGTTTCCAGATCCCAGAGGAATGTTACTGCAAGTTCTACCCAAAGGGGGTATCGGTGCCGAGATAGGCGTTCTTATGGGCGATTTCTCTGCTCAACTGCTGCAGGCTACCCAGCCCCGGAAACTATATCTGGTCGATCCGTGGATGCATTTCGACGATGCCGCCCATACGACAACCCTCTATGGTGGGACAGCTTTTACGCGCGAGGAAGTCGAGGGCCGCTATCCACGAGTGCTCGAACGATTTCGTGAGCAGACACAGGCAGGGCTAGTCGAGGTCGTTCGGGACTTCTCTACTCGATGGGCCAAGCGGGTCGAGGATGGGACGCTCGACTATGTCTATGTCGACGGCGACCATAACAAGGATGCGGTTGCCGCCGACATCGATGCATTTTGGCCGAAACTGAAGCTCGGCGGCATCATGGCATTCGACGACTACACCTTGGGCGGATGGTGGAAGGATGGCGTGGTTGCGCCCGTTCACGCTTTGCTCGGCCGCGAGCGCTGCCAGTTGGAACTAGCAATCGGCAGCCAAGTCGCGGTGCGCAAGCTATAGTGCCTGATGTGCCTTCCTATCGTTCAGGGAAGGCACATTCGGCCACCCACGCTGGTCGCAACGATATTTTCTCATCAGTCGTTTATCCATGTCCTCGTCACCCTCCGCTCAGTGGCGACGATGTCACCTCCACGGTTGGCGCCTCAAACCCCTTACGGTAGCTCCAAACAAGCGAGAGCGCAGAAATCTTGCTATCAGGCTGTGATGAGGCGCAGCGGCGTTATTTTGGGCGAGCATGCGCTGGTTCGTCCCGCTCTGCTAGAGTATCGGGACACCACCCCAGAGAAACGCTGGGTAAAATGGCAGAACATTCGCCGTCCTCTGCCGACAAAAATTGCAAGATCGCGATACTTGAATTTTTGCGAATTGAACTTGTAGAAATAGAGGATAGCCTCTCCGGCTAATGTCCCGAGAGGCTATCTCCGTTGGCGTATCACCGCACTCGAACACACTGCCCACTGCCGCTGAGGCCGGCTGAGCCTGAATAGAGAGCCGCCCCGATCAGATAGATAGGCGTCGTCCCCTGCGTTGAGGTCAAATCAAAGGTATGCGGGCCAGCACGCAGGGTACCGCTGCCAGGAATCTGCGACATCCCATAGCCAGGTGCAAGCGGCCAAGAATTGGGCGCCGTGTTGAACGAAACCTGCGTTGTCGTGATCGAGCTGCCGGTTCCCGCCACTGCAATTAGTCCCGCGGAGCACTCCCACATACCGGGCGTTAGATTGACCGTTGCAACAGTCACAGGACTTCCATTGGGCACGGATGCCACCGACCCAGCAACGCTCGCGACCTCGCCCGGCTGGCCCTGGTAAAGCGCCGAGGCTGCATCGGTAGGGCCCCAACTGAAGGCATTTACCGGTGGATGACTTTCCGCTCCATTTAAGCCAGCAAATACGTTGTCACGTACCGTTACGCTGGTAGCAGTCGGATCTACAACGATCAAGTTATTGTACTGCAAATTGTAGTGATAGAGGTAGTTATTGATGACCCGCACACCATTCGCGTTTCCTTGGGTTCCGCAAGGATTATTTGAACCAAATACGTGGATATAACTACCAATTGCAGCGCCATTTCCGTCGTTCGACAACCAAGCCTGCTCCAAAGTTCCGTTCGATACTCGGCAGAAACGAAAGAAATCCTGGTTTTGACCCTTCCATGTTGCGTTTGCGTCGGTAAACGGCTTGGCAACCAGCCAGTCCCCGCCGCGGATTGTCAGGAGACCGACAGACTGCGCGTCAACAAAACCGGATGTCGCATTGCAAGAGAAATTATCGATGTTGTATTCGAGGGGAGAGTAATCCGCTTTTGACGAATATATTTTGATACATTGCTTCGCGTTACCGGCGGCACTGTTAAGAATTGATACGTCCTCAAAAGGCCCTACGGCACCGGCTGCCCCGCTTGCATAAAAAGTGTAACCGGTCTTATAATTCTGTACGATTGTATTAGTGATATGATTTACAAAAGCTCCTCTTCCTATCATCGTAATACCATCTCCCACTGTAGGATCGGTGGTCCCGATGGGCTCAGAGTTGCCGTCGAAATAATTTATACCACTATAACAAGACGTATTTTCGATCTGAGATCCTCCAGCATTAACAATGTACATACAATTATTAAAGTTATTTATTTTAATATTGTGCGTGTAAAGATTCTTTGATGGCTTAAATACTCCATAGAAACCATAATTATTTCCGCCAACTTTCGCTTGCGCAGCCGTTAAATCCCGCAGCTCTATTCGATCCTCATCGGGGACATTGCCAATCGTGGAGGTACTGCATATATTCACGCCGTCTACAAATTTATCCTGAATCGGATTACCCGAGCTGTCCAAGAGCGGGCCTGTACCAGCATTATTCTTCCAGCTGCTGTCTGCTCCGAATATCAGATTGGTCTGATCCTGCCCGCTTCCCTGGAATACGATGGATATTCCACAGCTTTTAATAGGGCTGCTAAAATAAGCTCTCCCCTTTGGGAAACGTATATATAGATCGTTCCCAGCAAATGTCGTCCTATATTTTTGAATGATGGAATTGACAGCCACACCATCAATTTCATCATCGAGGGAATTCGCGACAAGGCCGGCATTCGTTTTCCACTGCGCAAGCGTCCAACCAGTGGAGTTCATGCCATTGAAGTTCGTAATCTCGAAAAGCCGGTGATGGAACCCGTCTCCCATATAGCCCCAGCCGCGCAGCGTTCCCTCATCCACATTGATCTGGTTTTGCGACGCCGGCAGCGGCGCCGAGCCAATGCCGAGCGTTCGAAAATCCTGGGGTGTTGCAAAGAGGGGGCTCGAATATTGCGGCGCTGGCACGGTCGTATCCGGAGGCAAAGTATCAGCCAGCAGAACTCCATTTTGCGACAGGAGACCCCCCAGCAGAGATCCCACGACTGTTATTTTCTTGCATACATATTCTAATTTCATACCGTCACCTCTCTAAATGTCGGATCAGATCTGAAAAACCTCTATTTTTCAGCCGCAAGACGAAGCTCCCACTAACTCAGACGGGAATTGGGTGCTTCTTCTTCATTGCGTGAACAAATGATGAACAAATAGGGATGATGTCTCAACGGCGGGCGTGTTACGAAAATGAGAGAGTCACCTCCTTGCATTTTGGAAAAAGGATATTTTTGGGGAGCTACGGCGCGCCGATGATGGACAACCGGCTGATATGTAGCGCGGCTTGTAATTCGACGAGCCTCGCATCCAAGCGAGGCGCTCGACGTCGGCGAGGTCCTGAAGCGTTCAATACCGCCTTCCCCCAAGGCATCCGAAGGATGCTTCGGCTGTAGCAACTCGACCTGCCTTCATGGGGGCGGTGGCGCAGAAAGGTGGAGTGCGGTTCAGTGCATGCAATTTTGGCAATAGGCAGCGCACAAAGCCGGCGCCCGGCCAAGCTTGCATAAAAGCCCGGAGCAACGCAGTGGTCCGCAAGGCTGCACCTGCGAACAACACCCTGCTCGATCATCTTTTCTATGAAAAAAATGGTAGCGGGAGAGGGACTTGAACCCCCGACACGCGGATTATGATTCCGCTGCTCTAACCAGCTGAGCTACCCCGCCACGAGGCCCGGCGCTGCCGGACGGGCGGCTTATGCAAGGCTGGGCCGAAACTGTCAAGCGGGTGGGAGAGGAAATCTTCTCCCCTCCCCGTCTTTACTGCGGTTTTGCCTTCGAATCCGCGCCGTCAGGCCTTGGCGAAGAGGCCGAGCAGGCCCTTGTGGATGGCTTCGTTGCCGGCCACGATGTCGCCGGTGTCCAGCATGGTGTCACCGCCACGGATGTCGGTGACAAAGCCGCCGGCTTCGCGCACCAGCACGATGCCGGCTGCCAAGTCCCAGGAGGAGAGCCAGCGCGAGGCGAGGCCGTCGAGGCGGCCGGATGCGACATAGGCCAGGTCCAGGGCGGTGGCGCCGAAATTGCGCACGCCGGCGACCTTGCCCATCACGGCGCCGAGATCGGCGAGATTGGTCTGGTGCTGGCCGCGGCCGAGGCGCGCCAGGCTCATGCCCACCATCGAATCCTCCATCAGGCGGCGGCCGGAGACGCGGATGCGCCGTTCGTTGTGGAAGGCGCCCTTGCCGCGCTCGGCCACGAACAGGTCCTCGGTGGCGGGATTGTAGACGACGCCGGCCACCAGCAGCCCCTCGCGCTCCAGCGCAACGGAAACCGCGAAGAAAGGCACGCCATGCAGGAAATTGGTGGTGCCGTCGAGCGGATCGATATGCCAGCGATGGGTCTTGTCCGCGCCTTCGACGACGCCGGTCTCCTCCATCACGAAGCCATAGCCCGGGCGGGCCCGCTCGAGTTCCTGATGCAACGTGCGCTCGGCCTTCTTGTCGGCGACGGATACGAAATCGCCCGGCCCCTTGGCCGAGACCTGCAGGTTCTCGAGCTCGCCGAAATCGCGTTTGAGCCCCTTGCCGGCCTTGAGCACGGCAGCAACCATCACATTCATCAAAGGTGAACGCAGCATCATGGAACTTTCAAATAACGGTCGCCCCGGAACACGGGGCGCAGGAATGGGAAGCGGCCTGTCTAATGGAAAATGCCGCCGATATGAACGGGAAAATGCGGCCGTAGTGAAAATTCGAATCGCCGCGGCCGGCGGGGCTCACAGGTCCCGGTAATAAGCCTTCCCATGGCCGTGCAGGGCCTCTTCCTCCGCGCCGATGTCATAGGCGGGCGACGAGATCGGCTTCACCGCCTCGACGCAAACGCTACGAAATGCGGACGCAGGGCGGCGAGGCCTCACTGGCCCGCTCGATGATCTCGCAGATGCCGCGCACACACGCACCCCGCCGGGCCAGTACGTCGACGAAATTGATCTCGACCACCGGGCGCTCCCGGGTTCGACGTACCGTGCGCCTTGACGCTCGCCACATAGCCGCGCGAATGACGCTCGATTACCGCCCTCGCCGCGGCATCCAATGCGGCCATGCCGCTCCCGATCCCTACATGCCGTAGAAGCGAGCGCCCTGAATGGCTGCGGCCCGCACTTCAGGCGTTTGCCGCGCGACATATTCGTCGAGCTGCTTGTCCTCGAGCCCAGCCGCCTTGGCCAGCAGATGCCACATGCAGGCCAGCACCGGATTGGGCGCCAGGCCCATGCCGGCCGCATACATCCGTGCCAGGCGGTTGCGGGCGATCGGCGAACCGCGCAGGGCGGCGCGCTCGAACCAGTCTGCCGCCATTTCCTGGTCGCGCGGCACCCCCTCCCCGTTGAAGAGGGCGATGCCATATTCCACCATGCCGTCGATGTTGTTGGCATTGGCGGAGGCAAGGAAATAATCGGCCGCCTTCTTCTTGTCGGCCGTTACGCCCTTGCCTTCCTTGGTCAGCACGCCGAGCGAATAGAGGGCATCGCCATTGTTGGCGAGCGCCGCCTGGCTGAAGCGCTTATAGGCGGTGGCATAATCGGGCGGGCCATTGGTGGTGCGCAGGGCGATGATGCCGAGATTATAGGCCGCCTCCGGCACGCCCAGCTCGGCGGCGCGGTTGAGCAGCAGCATGCCGCCCGGCTCGTCCTTGGGCACGGTCTTGCCCAGGAGCTTGGCCATGCCATAGGCGAACATGGCGTTGCGGTCACCGCGCTCGGCGGCTTCGGAATACCATTGCGCCGCCTTCACCGGATCGGGCGGCACGCCAAGGCCATTGGCATAGAGCTGGGCGATCAGGGTCATCGCCGCGGGGTCCTTGTCGGACACCACCCGTTTGGTGGCTTCCTCCAGGGCCTTGAGATAGTAGCCGCGCTGGAAGGCGCCATAGGCCAGATCCGGTGGCGGGCCGGACGGCGCAGCAGGCGCCGCGGCCTCCGCCGGCGTGGCCGCATCAGCCGGCGGGGGAGCGTCACCGGGCTTGTTCTCGGCCGGCTGGGCTTCCGCGGGCGCGGGTTTGGTTTCTTCGCCGGCGTTGGCCGCCTCGGCGGGCTTGCCGGCATCGGGCTCGGCCGGCGTGCCAGCGTCGGCGGGCTTGGCAGCTTCCGCGGGCGGCGGCGCCTGCGCCTGCCCGGGCATGGCGGCGAGAAGAACCGGCAGCGCGAGCGCGGCCGCAACAGCGATGCGCTTCATGCGAGACTCCCTCTCTGCTTCAGCAGCCGGTCCGACAGCGCAACCGCTTCGGCGGGCCCCTGCTCGTGATTCCAGACGGCATTGCCGAGCGCCACGAAATCGGCGCCGGCATCGGCGAGCAGCGGCACCGCCGCCAGATCCGGCGCAAAGGCGACGCAGGGCACCTCGAAAAGCTCGGCCCACCAGGCGGTGCGCTCCACCACGCCCTCCAGCGGCGGCAGGCGGCCATCGCGCGCCGGCTCGCCGAACATGACGTAGTCGACCCCGCTTTCAGCGACGGTCATGGCCTCGTCGCGCGTCCGGATACCGCCGGCCCCGACGATGCGCTCGGGCTTGAAGCTGTCCAGCGCCTCGGCGAGGCCCTTGCGGCCGTCATTGAGATGCACGCCGTCGGCTCCCGCCCGCGCCACCACCGCGCTCCAGCCGCTGACGAGCAGCGCCGCGCCGGCGCCCTGCACCACGGGCGCGATCTCCTTGATCAGCTTCTTGGCGCTGTTGTCGTCGCCGGCCACCGGGGTGAACAGTACGCAGGCAATGTCGCCGGCCGACAGCGCCGCCCGCAGGGCCGGCAGGAAGGCAGCGACATCGTCGATGGCAGGGGTGACCAGATAGATCTGGACGGGGGGGCGGGGTGGAACTTCAGCCATGGCGGGAATCCCGGGAATCCTTCTTCTCGCTACCACACTGCCGCCGATCCCGGAATCGGCGCCAATACTGTAAGGTTTCGCCTCCGCTTCGCATTGCGTCGGGAATGCGAAGCTTTTGTCCGGAATCGCTCACGCGAATTTCGGCTCGAACTTGCCGGCCTTGTAGCCCTTGGCCATCTCGTGCAGCGGGATGACCTTGATCTTGGCCGCCTGGCCCGCGGTGCCGAATTCCTCGTAGCGCTGCTTGCACAGCTTGATCATCGCATCCTGGGCGGGCTTCAGATATTTGCGCGGGTCAAATTCGCCCGGATTTTCGGCAAAGATGCGGCGGATCTGGCCGGTGATCGCCATGCGGCAGTCGGTGTCGATATTGACCTTGCGCACGCCATGTTTGATGCCGAGCTGGATCTCCTCCACCGGCACGCCCCAGGTCTGCGGCATCTCGCCGCCATATTTGTTGATGATGTCCTGGAGTTCCTGCGGCACCGAGGAGGAGCCGTGCATGACCAGATGCATCTCGGGCATGCGCTGGTTGATCTCCTTGATGACGTTCATCGCCAGGATGGCGCCATCGGGCTTGCGGGAAAATTTGTAAGCGCCGTGCGAGGTACCCATGGCGATGGCGAGCGCGTCGACCCTGGTGTCCTTGACGAACCTCACCGCCTCGTCGGGATCTGTGAGGAGCTGGTCATGCGAGAGCTCGCCCTCGGCGCCATGGCCGTCCTCGGCCTCGCCCATGCCGCTTTCCAGGCTGCCGAGCACACCGAGCTCTCCCTCCACCGAGGCGCCGACCCAATGGGCCATGTCGACAACACGGCGGGTGATGCTCGCATTATAGGCATAGTCGGCCGGCGTCTTGCCGTCCTCCTTGAGCGAACCGTCCATCATCACGGAGGTGAAGCCGACCCGGATGGCGGTCAGGCACGTGGCTTCGTTGTTGCCATGGTCCTGGTGCACGCAGACCGGAATGTCCGGATAGATCTCGACCGCCGCATCCATCATCTTGGTCAGCATGATGTCGTTGGCATATTGGCGCGCCCCGCGGGAGGCCTGCATGATAACCGGCGAACCGGTGGCCTTGGCGGCCTCCATGATGGCGATCACCTGTTCCATATTGTTGATGTTGAAGGCCGGGACGCCATAGCCGTGCTCGGCGGCATGGTCGAGCAGCTGGCGAAGGGTGATGCGTGCCATTGCGAGGTCTCCAGCGGCATGGGGCGGATCTTACACCCTCCCCTGGACGGGGAGGGTCGGCCTGCAAGGCCAGGGCGGGATGACGTGGCCCTCAATTCTCAAAAGTGATCCTGGACAGAGCGCGATTCGTGCGAAGAAGCCGCCCCACGCCAAGGTTTCGCATCGCCCCTCCCCTCCAGGGGAGGGTACCGCCCGCTCAGGCGCGCAGGATCTCCACGCCCGGCAGCGGCTTGCCCTCCAGCCATTCGAGGAAGGCACCGCCCGCCGTCGAGACATAGGAGAACTGCTCGGCCACCTTGGCGTGATTGAGCGCCGCCACCGTGTCGCCGCCGCCGGCGACCGAGAGCAGCTTGCCGGCCTTGGTGCGCGCTGCGACATGCTTGGCGGCCGCCACCGTGCCATGATCGAAGGGATGCAGTTCGAAGGCCCCCAGCGGGCCGTTCCACACCAGCGTCTCCGCCTCGTCGATGGCGCCCTTGATACGCTCCACCGATTGCGGGCCGGCATCGAGGATCATGCCGTCGAGCGGGATGGAATCCAGCCCATAGGCATGGTTCGGCGCATCGGCGGCGAAATGATAGGCCACCACCGCATCGACGGGCAGGATGATGGCGCAATTGGCTTTCTCAGCCTTGGCGAGGATGGAGCGGGCGGTATCGGCGAGGTCGCGCTCGGCCAACGACTTGCCGACCCCGACGCCCTGGGCATGCAGGAAGGTGTTGGCCATGCCGCCGCCGATGATGAGGGCGTCGACCTTGGCGACGAGATTGCCGAGAAGCTCGAGCTTGGTGGAGACCTTGGCGCCGCCGACCACGGCGACGACAGGGCGCTTGGGCTGTTCGAGCGCGCGCGAGAGAGCCTCGATCTCGGCCTGCATGGTGCGCCCGGCATAGGCGGGCAGAACGTGCCCGAGGCCCTCGGTGGAGGCATGGGCGCGGTGGGCGGCCGAGAAGGCATCATTCACCCAGATGTCGCCATTGGCCGCCAGCGCCTTGACGAAGTCGGGATCGTTCTTTTCTTCGCCCGGATGGAAACGGGTGTTCTCCAGGCAGAGGATGTCACCCGGCTGCAGGGCGGCGACAGCCTTGGCCGCCACCTCGCCGATGCAATCCTCGGCGAAGGCGACGGGGCGCTTGGCCACCTCCGCGAGCTTGGCGGCAACCGGCTTCAGGCTCTCCTTGGGGTCCACACCCTTGGGCCGGCCGAAATGGGCGAGCAGGATGACCTTGGCCTTGGCGCGGGCGAGCTCCAGGATGGTGGGGATGATGCGCTCGATGCGGGTGGCATCGCTGACGACACCCTTCTCCATCGGGACGTTCAGGTCGACGCGTACCAGAACGCGCTTGTTTTCCACATTCACGTCGTCGAGGGTGCGAAAAGCGCTCATGCCTGTCCTGTCCATCTGTTTTTCGGCAAGGTGCCCAGGTCGTCAGCACGGATTGGGCACCAACCCATACCGACGACACGCCCTAGCACACCCCGCCCGCCTCGCAAAATCACCGGCGAGCAATAGAGCAAGCGGGCGGATCGATCCAGCGGTGAACGTAAGAAACGGGCTGAAATTGCGTCGCCCGGCCAGGCAATGGCCTGGGAGCGTAGATGTCTTGGAGGGCAAACGCCCGCTGCTTCACTCCGTGTTCGAATGGTGATTCAGATTCGACCAATTGCTGCCATTTTCAGTTTCACCATGGCTGCTGTGCCGATTGATCTCACTTCTCTCGCGCATGCGATAATGGAAAGGCAGCGTGTGCCTGAAGGCGAGAAACAGAAAGCCCGCCAGTGCCACAAGGCCCTGCAGCCCGACGAACGTGTCCCCCATCGCACGCCCCCTTGATCAGCAGCACACGCCGATCCTACCACATCGCACAACAGAAACGGCGCCCCGGTTTCCCGGAGCGCCGTCTTCAACTCAATTCGAGCGTGCCGCTCAGATCAAGCTGGCGAAATGCACCGCCGTGTCGGCCATGCGGTTCGAGAAGCCCCACTCATTGTCGTACCAGGTCAGGATGCGCACGAACTTCTCGTCGATGACCTTGGTCTGGTCCAGCGCGAAGATCGAGGACGCCGGGTGGTGGTTGAAGTCACGGCTCACCAGCGGCTCGTCGGTATAGGCCAGCACGCCCTTGAGCGGGCCGCGCTTGGAGGCCTTGATGATGGCCTCGTTGACCTTCTCGACGCTGGTCCTCTTCCGGGTGTTGAACTTGAGGTCGACCACCGAGACGTTGGGGGTGGGCACGCGGATCGAGGTGCCGTCGAGGCGGCCCTTCAGCTCCGGCATCACCAGGCCGACGGCCTTGGCGGCGCCCGTCGAGGTCGGGATCATCGACAGCGCCGCGGCGCGGGCTCGGTAGAGATCCTTGTGCATCTGATCCAGCGAGGGCTGGTCGTTGGTGTAGGAATGGATCGTGGTCATGAAGCCGCGCTCGATGCCGAAGGCGTCGTGCAGCACCTTGGCAACCGGCGTCAGGCAGTTGGTGGTGCAGGAGGCGTTGGAGATGACCAGATGATCCTTGGTCAGGTCCTGGTGGTTGACGCCATAGACCACGGTGAGATCGGCACCGTCGCTGGGGGCCGAGACGATCACGCGCTTGGCGCCCGCCTTGAGGTGGGCAGCGGCCTTGTCACGCGCGGTAAAGATGCCGGTGCACTCCATCGCGATATCGATGTTCAGCTCCTTGTGGGGAAGCTGGGCCGGATCCTTGATAGCGGTGACCTTGATCTTCTTGCCCTGCACGACGATGGAATCGCCCTCGACCTTCACCTCGGCCGGGAAGGTGCCGTGGATCGAATCGTAGCGCAGCAGATGGGCGTTGGTCTCCACCGGCCCGAGGTCGTTGATGGCGACGACCTCGATATCCTTGCGCTTGCCCTCGACGATGGCGCGCAGGATGTTGCGGCCGATGCGGCCAAAGCCGTTGATGGCGACACGAACTGTCATCCGATATTTCCTTTCTCTGCCTTCAGCTAGAGCATTTTCCGGGAAAGCCGATCGACTTCTCGATTAGGAAAACGCATCAAAACAAAGAGTTAGAGCAAAGCGCGCCTGGGCACGCCTCGCCCGCTTACAGCTCATGCTCAGCCGTTGTGGCGGCGCAGGGCGGTTTCGGCCACGGCTTCCGCCGTGATGCCAAAATGGTTGTAGAGGTCCTTGATCGGGCCGGAGGCGCCGAAGCCGGTCATGCCGACGAAGCCTCCGTCGATGCCGATCACGGCGTCCCAGCCGAAGCGGACGGCCGCTTCCACCGCGACCTTCACCGGCGCGTCGCCGATGATCTTGGCCTTGACCTCTTCAGACTGCGCGATGAACAGCTCCAGCGAAGGCACCGAGACCACCCGGGTCGGCACGCCGCGCTGATTGAGTATGGCGCGGGCATTCATGGCGATCTCGACCTCGGAGCCCGAAGCGAACAGCGTCACCGCGGCCTTGCCGCCGCCGGTGCCGGCCAGCTCATAGGCGCCCTGAGCGCACAGATTGGCCGTCGTGGCTTCGCGCAGCAAAGGCAGGTTCTGGCGGGTCAGCGCCAGGATGGTCGGCCCATTGGTGCGCTCGAGCGCGAGTTGCCAGCATTCGGCCGTCTCGATCGCATCGCAGGGACGGAACACCCGCATGTTCGGAATCGCACGGCAGGCGGCCAGATGCTCGACCGGCTGGTGAGTCGGGCCATCCTCGCCGAGGCCGATCGAGTCATGGGTCATGACGTAGACCGGCGCGGTTCCCATCAGCGCCGCAAGGCGGATGGCCGGACGGGCATAGTCGGTGAAGACGAAGAAGGTGCCGCCGGCGGGAACGAAGCCGCCATGCAGGTAGATGCCGTTCATCGCCGCGGCCATGCCATGCTCGCGGATGCCCCAATGGATATAGCGGCCCTTGAAGTCCTTCGGCGTGATCTCGACCAGGCCCTTGGCCTTGGTGTTGTTGGAAGGCGTCAGGTCGGCCGAGCCGAGCACCAGTTCCGGCATGACCTCGACGATGGCATTGAGGGCGGCCTCGGAAGACTTGCGCGTCGCCATTGCGGTGGGGGCAGCGGCTAGGGCCTTCTTGTGGGCGAGAATGGCTTTGCCGAGCTTGGCCGGGCGCACATGGCCCATGCGGCGGTTGAATTCGGCCTGCTTGCGCTCGGAGAGGGTAGCAAAACGCTCTTCCCAGGCTTGGCGGGCAGTGGCGCCACGCGAGCCGGCTTCGCGCCAGGCCTTGAGCACGTCGGCGGGCACCTCGAAGGGGGCACCGGTGATGCCGAGATTCTCCTTGGAGAGCTTGGCCTCTTCCGGCCCGAGCGGCTCGCCATGGGCCTTGGAGGTGCCGGCGCGATGGGGCGAACCGAAACCGATGGTGGTCTTGCAGGCGATCAGGGTCGGCTTGTTCGACTTCTGGGCAGCCTCGATGGCGGCCGCGACGGCATCCTGGTCATGGCCGTCGACATTCACGGCGCGCCAGCCGGCGGCCTGGAAGCGCTTGATCTGGTCGACCGAGTCCGAAAGCGTCAGCGGGCCGTCGATGGAGATACCGTTATGATCCCACAGCACGATCATCTTGTTGAGCTTGTAATGGCCGGCGAGCGCAATCGCCTCCTGGCTGACGCCTTCCATCAGGTCGCCGTCGGAAGCCAGCACATAGGTGTAGTGGTCGACCACCTTCTTGCCGAACTGGGCGGCCAGCATCTTCTCGGCGAAGGCAAAGCCGACGGCGGTGGAGATGCCTTGCCCGAGCGGGCCGGTGGTGGTCTCGACGCCGACGGTGTGGAAATTCTCCGGATGCCCGGGGGTCTTGTGGCCGAGCTGGCGGAAATGCTTGAGCTCCTCGACCGTCATGCCCGGCACGCCGGTCAGGTAAAGCAGCGAATAGAGCAGCATCGAGCCATGGCCCGCCGACAGGATGAAGCGGTCGCGGTCGGCCCAATGCGGATTGGCGGCATCGAACTTCAAGAAACGCGTGAAAAGGACGGTGGCGACATCGGCCATGCCCATGGGCATGCCGGGATGGCCGGATTTGGCTGCCTCAACTCCATCAATCGCCAAGCCACGGATGGCATTGGCCAGGCGGTTCTGCATTTCGGTGAGTGCCATGGAGTGTTTCCTGATGAAATTCGCCGGAATTTGGCAAAAAAGGGCGGTGGGTTCTTAGCACCTCATCCCCGACTGTCAATGATCCCCAGGCTTGTGCCTGAAATTCACGCAACCGGCGGTGAGGCGATCGAAAGCCAGAGGTATCATCAGGGGAAGGCCGGCGGCTTTCGCTTGGCCGCGGTGCGAAACCGCGATACTTTGATATTTAAGCAAAAACGCGGAGCGGCGCCGTCATGATTCGATGGAATGCCGCGATAGGGAAAGAGTGAGTAGGCCCTTGTCTGTGGATGCAGCCTTGCAACGATTGAATACGGCCCTGGCCAAGCTCGAGGAGGCCGCCGAGCATCGCGCGGAACTCGACCGCACCATCGGCGGACATCGCATCGAAGTGCAGGCGCTCTCGGAAGACCGCAATCGCCTGGCCTTGGAACTCGACGCGAGCTATGCACGTTTCGCTGCGATGGAAACCGCCAATCGCGACGTATCGCGACGCCTCGACCAGGCGATGGATTCTATCCGTTACGTGCTTGAGCCGCAGGACAGCTAGCATGGCGCATGTATCCGTCACCATTGCAGGCCGTGCCTATCGCATGGCGTGCGACGAGGGCCAGGAGGAACATCTCCTCGGCCTCGGTCGTCAGCTCGACGCCAAGATCGATGCCCTGCGTTCCTCTTTCGGCGAGATCGGTGACATGCGCCTGGCCGTGATGGCCGGCATCATGGTCGCGGACGAACTGTCGGAAATGCAGCGGCGGGCAGCAACCCTGCAGCAGGATCTCGATGAATTGCGCCAGACCCGCGACAATGCCCTGCAGCGCGAGCAGCAGACCCAGATGCGCGTGACTCAGGCCTTGACCGACGCCGCCAGCCGGGTCGAGAAGCTGATCGATTCCCTGTCGAAGACCGGCGTCTAGAGCAAAGCGCGTTCAAGTGTGAACGCTTATTTGCCCTAACTCATTGGCTAGACGCGTCTTTGTCTTTTCCGGGATCGCGGGATGCCTGCGATCCCGGGCCGTTCGCGCTCTCAGCAATATTTTCATCGCCCTCTGGCGCTCGCATCGTCTCGACCCTATTATCTCGGCGCGGTGCTGCCTGGTTCGTCAGGACAACTGTATCCCCGGGGCCATACGACTCCCAAGGGAGCTGTCACTGTTCTCGCTCGAGGGCTTGGACATTACGGCGCCCACCTACATCAGTAGGCGCCCGGGATCGAACCGTCCAACGGCCGAGGTGGCCCGCTCCCTCCTCTTTTCATGCGCGTAATGGCCTCCACCGATCACAAGACCCAGTTGCGCCACAAGGCGATGGCGGCGCGTTCAGAGATCCGCGGTCATCAGCGCCAGGCAGCGACGGCGAGAGCCGCCCATCACGCCTTCAGCCGCCTGAAATACACCAGCGGCATCGTCGGCCTCTATCAGGCCTTTCGCGACGAGATCCATCCGGACGAAGTGGCCGAGCGCCTGCACCATGCCGGCCGCAAGCTGGCGCTGCCGACCACGCCGAAATACGGCCACCCGCTCACCTTCCGCGCCTGGGCGCCTGGCGACCCGCTGGTGGTCGGACGCCACAACATCCCCGAACCCTCGCCCGAGGCGGAGGAAGTCCATCCCCAGGTGCTCCTGGTGCCGCCCGTCGCCTTCGACCGCCGCGGCTACCGCATCGGCTATGGCGCGGGCTTCTACGACCGCACCATTCCGCAGTTGCGGGCGATGCATCCCGTCTTCACCCTCGGCTATGCCTTCGCCTGCCAGGAAGTCGCGTTCCTGCCATCCGAGCACCATGACGTGCCGCTCGATGCCATCGCCACCGAAAACGAAATCATCACAGTGACGGGGCGTTAGGGTCTACCCTCGGCCGTGATTTGGAATTTGATGAGGTCAAAAATGATTGGATGGGAGGAGCCAGCGCTGCCCAGACTCCCGTCTTGGCAAGCGAAGCGACGCTGCAGACGACCATTTTTAACCTCACCGCCTTCGGCGGCGGGGCGCTTTTGGCCGATGAGCGCGTCGTATCAGCCACAGGCTTTGCCTGTGGCGGAAGTAGCAAGCCGAAAGGCTTGCGTCCTCGAACTCCCGCGCACTTGCTCCACAACTGCGGACATCCTCGGCCAAAATCGCTCCCGTCAAATCCAAACCATAGCCGAGGGTAGACCCTAACATGCGCTTGCTTTTCCTCGGCGACATCGTCGGCCGCACCGGCCGCAATGCAGTGATCGAACGCCTGCCGGGCCTGCGCGAAGCCTGGAACCTCGATGCCGTCATCATCAATGGCGAGAACGCCGCCGGCGGCTTCGGCTTGACGGAGGCGATCTTCGACGAGGTCGTCGCCGCCGGTGCCGATGTGGTAACGCTCGGCAATCACTCCTTCGACCAGCGCGAGGCCCTCGTCTTCATCGAACGGGCGCCGCGACTGATCCGTCCCGCCAATTATCCCAAGGGCACGCCGGGGCGCGGCGCCACACTGGTGGACCTGAGGAACGGAGCCCGGCTGCTGGTGATCCAGGTGATGGGCCGGGTCTATATGGATGCGCTCGACGATCCCTTTGCGGCGCTCGAACGAGAGCTCGCCGCCTGCCCGCTCGGTCTCGGCGCCGACGCGGTGGTGGTGGACGTGCACGCCGAGGCCACCAGCGAGAAGCAGGCGCTCGGCCATTTCGCCGACGGGCGCGCCAGCCTGGTGATCGGCACCCACACCCATGTGCCGACGGCGGATCACCAGATTCTCAGCCACGGCACCGCCTATATGTCGGATGCTGGCATGTGCGGCGACTATGACAGCGTGCTCGGCATGGACAAGGAAGAGCCGGTGCGGCGCTTTATCCAGAAGACACCGGGGCTGCGCTTCGAGCCGGCGACCGGCGAGGCGACCCTGTCGGGCCTGGCGGTGGAGACCGACGACAGCACGGGCCTTGCCGTGAGGATCGCGCCGGTGAGAATCGGTGGGAAACTGTCGCGGGCCGAGCCGGCTTTTTGGGGAGTCTAGCGCACCGGGAACCCGCGGCATCTCGCCTGGCATCCCGGGATTTGCCTCTCGGTATGGATTTTTTCCGCCGCCTTTTCTATAAGCCGCGCCACAATTCATTGGGTTCGCTTCGCGGAGCCTCAGATCGACACAAGGCAGGACACATGGCCGGTCATTCCCAGTTCGCCAACATCATGCACCGCAAGGGCAAGCAGGATGCCAAGCGTTCCAAGCTCTTCTCCAAGCTCGCCCGTGAAATTACGGTGGCGGCCAAGCTCGGCCTGCCCGATCCGAACATGAATGCGCGCCTGCGCGCGGCCGTGCTGGCCGCCCGCGCCGAGAACATGCCCAAGGACAATATCGACAGGGCCATCAAGAAGGCTGCTGGTGCCGATGGCGAGAACTATGACGAGATCCGCTATGAGGGCTATGGCCCCGGCGGCGTGGCCCTGATCGTCGAAGCCCTCACCGACAATCGCAATCGCACCGCCTCGGACGTGCGTTCCTATTTCACCAAGGCCGGCGGCAATCTGGCCGAAACCGGCGCTGTGTCCTTCATGTTCGACCGGGTCGGCGTGATAGAATATGACGCCGACAAGGGCTCGCCGGATGCCATGCTGGAAGCCGCCCTGGAAGCCGGAGCCGATGACTGCGCTTCCTCCGAGGATGGCCATGAATTCATCTGCGCCGCCGAGAATCTCGCCGAAGTGACCAAGGCTCTGGAAACCCAGCTCGGCGAAGCCCGCAAATCCGGCCTGGTCTGGCGTCCGCAGAACACGGTGGCCGTCGACGACGAGACCGGCGAGAAGCTGATGCGCCTGGTCGACAATCTCGACGACCATGACGACGTGCAGCACGTCTATGCCAATTTCGAGCTCTCCGACGCCCTGATGGCGAAGCTGGCTGAGTAATCCGGGGACCGCCGGCTTTCAGTCGGCTCTTGGAATCAGACCATTCTCAGGAAAGGGAAGAGCCGGCTGAAAGCCGGCGACCCCAGGAAAATATGTCCCAGACCCCCATCCGTATCCTCGGCGTCGACCCGGGCCTGCGCCGCACCGGCTGGGGTGTCATTGAAGTACTGGCCAACCGATTGACCTTCATCGCCTGCGGCACGGTGTTTTCCGACGACAATGAGGAACTCGCCCACCGCCTGCTCGAACTGCACAAGGGCCTGACGGAGGTAGTGACCCGTTTCGAGCCCGACGAGGCGGCGGTGGAAAAGACCTTTGTCAACAAGGATGCCACGGCAACCCTGAAGCTCGGCCAGGCCCGCGGCATTGCCATGCTGGTGCCAGCCCAGGCCGGCCTTGCCGTCAATGAATATGCGCCGAACCTGGTCAAGAAGACCGTGGTGGGTTCCGGCCATGCCGACAAGCAGCAGATCCACCTGATGATCAAGGTTCTGCTACCCAAGGCCGACCCGAAGTCGGATGACGCGGCCGACGCCCTGGCCGTCGCCATCACCCATGCCCATCACCGCACCAGCCATAATCTGGCAGCGGTCCTGAAGCGGTCCTCCTGAGACGCCGGCATCTCGCAGATGCACGCGCTCCCAGGTAAATAGCGCTTGCCACCCCGGTTTGCCGCCCCTAGAACAAATCGTGAATTTATTCGAGGATTCGCCATGACCCAGGCTCGCCGCGCCGCCGTGTTCTCCGAACTGCACCAGCGTCCCGAACTTTTCCTCATTCCCAACGCCTGGGATGCCGGGTCCGCCAAGCTTCTGGATTCGCTTGGCTTTTCTGCCATTGCCACCACCAGCGCCGGCCTCGCCTTCACCTTCGGGCGCAAGGATGGCCAGATGTCACGCGAGGAAACGCTCGCCAATGCCCGGGCCATCGTGGAAGCGACCGGCCTGCCGGTGAGCGCCGATCTCGAAAACGGCTTCGGCGATGCGCCGGAAGACTGCCGGGCCACCATTCTCGCGGGCATCGAGGTCGGGCTCGCCGGGGGCTCGATCGAGGACGCAACCGGCCGGCCCGAGCAGCCGATCTACGAATTCGGCCATGCCGTCGACCGAGTGCGCGCCGCGGCCGAAACCGCGCGGGCCGGAGGTTTCGTGCTCACCGCCCGCGCCGAGAATTTCCTCCACGGCATCGCCGACCTCGACGATACCATCCGCCGCCTCCAGGCCTTTCAGGAGGCAGGGGCGGAGGTGCTCTATGCGCCGGCGCTGACTCGCCTCGACCAGATTGCCAGCGTGCTGAGCTCGATCGACCGGCCGCTCAACGTGCTGTTCACGGTGGGCGGGCAGGATTTCACCGTCGCCGACCTCGCCAGGCTCGGCGTGCGCCGCGTCAGTGTCGGCGGCTCGTTCGCCCGCGCGGCTTTCGGCGCCCTGAAGCGGGCCGCCCTCGAGCTGCGCGACCAGGGTACCTTCGGCTTTGCCAAGGATGCCATGTCCTATGCCGAGCTTTCTGCTCTCTTCGGCAAGTGAGAAATCGTGGGATCGCCGGCTTCCAGCCTGCTCTTGAAGCCGCGACACCGGCGGGAGCGAGAGCAGGCTGGAAGCCGGCGGTCCCAGGATTAGGCCCATGCCCCGAATCACGGCAAAGCATTAGAACTGCCGTGAGAGGATTTTCATGATCGGTAAACTGCGCGGGATCGTTGACAGCTATGGCGAGGATTGGGTGATCCTCGACGTGCAGGGCGTGGGCTATGTCGTCTATTGCTCCACCCGCACGCTCAGCGCCCTGCCCTCCGTCGGCGAAGCGACGGTGCTCGCCATCGAAACCTATGTGCGCGAGGACCAGATTCGCCTGTTCGGCTTCACCAGCGACAATGAACGGGATTGGTTCCGCCTGCTGCAGACGGTGCAGGGCATCGGCACCAGGGTGGCGCTCGCCATCCTCTCTACACTCAAACCGGCGGATCTCGCCTCCGCCATCGCGCTGGGGGACAAGGCTGCCGTGGCCCGCTCGCCCGGCGTCGGCCCCAAGGTTGCCCAGCGCATCGTTTCCGAGCTCAAGGACAAGGTGCCGAGCTTCGGCCATGTTCCCGCCGACGTCATCAGCCTGCAGAGCGATCTCGGCGAACAGCGCGCCGCCGGCCCCGTCAGCGATGCGGTTTCGGCCCTGGTCAATCTCGGCTACGCCCAGACCCAGGCTTCGGCTGCCGTCGCCGCCGCCTTGCGGGAAGCGGGTGAAGGCGCGGAGACGGCCAAGCTCATACGCCTCGGCCTGAAGGAATTGTCACGATGAAGCCCACGCGCAAGAGCGCCGGCGGCGAGGCACCCAAATCCGCCCGCCTCCTGAGCGGCGATTCGCGTGACGAGGATGCGGCCGATTCCAAGCTGCGCCCACAGGACCTCGGCGAGTTCGTCGGCCAGGCCAAGGCGCGCGAGAACCTGTCCATCTTCATCGAGGCCGCCCGCAAGCGTGGCGATGCCCTCGACCATGTGCTGTTCGTCGGCCCCCCGGGCCTCGGCAAGACCACGCTGGCCCAGATCGTCTCGCGCGAGCTCGGGGTCAATTTCCGCGCCACCTCGGGGCCGGTGATTGCCAAGGCCGGCGATCTGGCCGCCCTGCTCACCAATCTCGAAGAACGCGATGTCCTCTTCATCGACGAGATCCACCGCCTCAATCCGGCGGTGGAGGAAATCCTCTACCCCGCCATGGAGGATTTCCAGCTCGACCTCATCATCGGCGAAGGACCGGCGGCGCGATCGGTGCGCATCGATCTCGCCAAGTTCACGCTGGTGGGCGCCACCACCAGGGCCGGGCTGCTGACCACACCGCTGCGCGACCGCTTCGGCATTCCCATTCGTCTGCAATTCTACACGGTGGAGGAGCTTGAGCTGATCGTGAAGCGCGGCGGCCGCGTGATGGGCACGCCGATCGCCGATGACGGCGCCAACGAAATCGCCCGCAGGGCCCGCGGCACGCCTCGCATTGCCGGCCGCCTGCTGCGCCGTGTGCGCGACTTCGCTGCGGTGCTCGGCGCCGAAACCATCACCAGAACCATCGCCGACAAGGCCTTGAGCGCGCTGGAAGTCGACCAGGCCGGGCTCGATGCCATGGACAACCGCTATCTGAACCTGGTGGCGCTGAGCTTCGGCGGCGGCCCGGTCGGCATCGAGACGATCGCCGCGGCGCTGTCCGAACCGCGTGACGCCATCGAGGACATCATCGAGCCCTATCTTATTCAGCAGGGCTTCCTGCAGCGCACGCCGCGCGGCCGGGTGATGACGCCGCATGCCTATCGCCATCTCGGTCTGGCAGTGCCGAGTTCGACAGCGCCCCAGATGCCGCTGTTCGGCGACGAGGACTGACGCAGCTTTTAAAGCGTTTTACAGAAAAGTTGATGGACTTTTCGATTAAAAAACACTGAGAAACAGAGAGTTAGAGAAAAACAAGAGGCGGACAGGACGCCCGCGGTCCCCACCTGAGCGTTGCCGTTGCAAACCTTGCAAGGTTCGTGTGGCCAATGCTTCGGCTGGAACCGCGGACGTCTCGTCCGCCTCAAAAAACACACAGGATCAGGCGGGTCCGAAGACCCGCCCCCGCTTAAGAATTGCCGCCGTTCAGCACGGTGACGGCGCGGCGATTCTGCGACCAGCAGGAAATGTCGTTGCAGGTCGCGACCGGGCGCTCCTTGCCGTAGGAGATGGTGCGCATGCGGCTGCCCGAAATGCCCTGCGCCATCAGATAGTCGCGCACGGACTGGGCGCGGCGCTGGCCGAGGGCGAAGTTGTAGTCGCGCGTGCCGCGCTCGTCGGCATGGCCTTCGATGGTGACGGAGTAGCGCGGATAGGCCTTCAGCCACTGGGCCTGCTTGTTCAGCGTCTGCTGCCCTTCGGGGGTGATGTCGGACTGGTCGACAAGGAACAGCACGCGGTCGCCGACATTCACGACGAAGTCCTGCTGGCTGCCGGGCGATGCAGCGCCGCCGGCGCCGTAGCCGCCACCACCAGCACCGCCGGGCCCGCCAAGGCCATCGCCGGCACCCGACTTACTCTTACAGGCCGCCAATGCGAGCACGCAGGTCAGTGCAGCGGCAAAGCGCAGTGCAGGGACCGCGCGCAGGGACGTCATCATTCCGGTTACTCCTCCGGTCGTCAGAATTGGTAAACCAGCCATAGCGAAAGCTGGTTAATCGAACGTTCCGCAAACACGGCCCGCGGCGATTTCTTGACCGCCGCGCCGCGGTCGCACCCCACCCCAAGAGCTAAACTGCCACTATGGTTAACCAAGTGCTGATCAATTCCGGCACAATGGTGGCCCCGGCTGGGCTCAAGCGAGGCGCGCCGCCATTCCCCGCCACTGTCGCATTTATGTCACACAGAGGCCACATGTGGATTGAGCTATAATACCTTTAGTCCATGCATTTTATAGATTGACAAGGTTGATTGATTTAGTGGAGATTTGGTCAGCTTCTCTCTCGACCGGAAACCATCCCATGACGATCAAAACGCTTCGCCTTGCGCGCCTTAGAGATACGCTCGGCGTCCTCCTCGCCCTGGGCCTGGTGCTCTGGCTGATTTTCGGCGCGCTCGCAGGGGCTCGCGCCGCCGAACTGCTGAATGTCTCCTATGACCCGACGCGCGAGCTCTACAAGGAGATCAACACAGCCTTCATCGCCGATTGGAAGGCCAAGGCCGGCGAAGACCTCACCATCAAGCAATCGCATGGCGGCTCAGGCAAGCAGGCACGCTCTGTGATCGACGGCCTCGAGGCGGATGTGGTGACCCTCGCTCTGTCCGGCGACATCGACGCCATCGCCAAGGCGACCAAGAAGCTCCCCGACAATTGGCAGTCGCGCCTGCCCCACAACTCCTCGCCCTACACCTCGACCATCGTCTTCGTGGTGCGCAAGGGCAATCCCAAGGGGGTCAAGGACTGGGACGATCTGGTCAAACCCGGCATCGCTGTGATCACTCCCAATCCTAAGACCAGCGGCGGGGCGCGCTGGAACTATCTGGCCGCCTGGAGCTATGCCTTCGACAAGAACAATGGCGACGAGGCCAAGGCCCGCGATTTCATTGCCGCCCTCTACCGCAACGTGCCCGTGCTCGACTCGGGCGCCCGCGGCTCTACCGTCACCTTCGCCCAACGCGACACCGGCGACGTGCTGATCGCCTGGGAGAACGAGGCCTTCCTGACGCTGCAGGAGTTCGGCGCCGACAAATACGAGATCGTCTCGCCCTCCTCCTCCATCCTGGCCGAGCCGCCGGTCGCGATCGTCGACGCCAATGTGGATGCCAAAGGCACGCGCAAGCAGGCCGAAGCCTATCTCAACTTCCTCTACACGCCGGCCGCCCAGAAGATCATCGCCCACAACTTCTATCGGCCGATCGACGAAAAGGCCGCCGATCCGGCCGACCTCGCCCGCTTTCCCAAGCTCAAGCTGGTGACGATCGACGATGCCCGCTTCGGCGGCTGGAAGACCGCCCAGCCCAAGCATTTCGGCGATGGCGGCGTGTTCGACCAGATCTATAAGCCGCAATGATGCGGCCAACCGACGAAGCGAAGCGGGCCTGCGGGCCCGTTTCTTTTTGGGACTACCCTGCAAAATGCTGCCTGACTTCCACAGTCGCTCGATCGGCGGGTTCGGTCGGGATAGTCCACATATAACACGTAATTGTTGTGGAATTTATCGAATTTAACACATTGACAATGTCGATTGATTTAGTGGATATATGAAGAAGTTGTAAATTCTCCTTTCCCGCTTCCAGGTTGTGAAATGAACGGCATGATCAGCCTCACCCGCCTTCGCGACACCCTCGCCGTGCTGCTGGCCCTCGGCTTCGTGCTGTGGATGACCTTCGGCGCGCCCACGCGCGGCCATGCCGCCGAGTTGCTCAACGTCTCCTATGACGCCACGCGCGAGCTCTACAAGGAAATCAACAAGGCGTTCGCAGCGGATTGGAAGACCAAGACGGGCGAGGACCTCACCATCAAGCAGTCCCATGCCGGCTCCGGCAAGCAGGCGCGCGCCGTCATCGACGGGCTCGACGCCGATGTGGTGACGCTGGCCTTGTCCAATGACATCGACTCTATAGCCAAGGCGACCAAGAAGATCCCGGAGAACTGGCAGGCCCGCTTACCGCGCAATTCCACGCCCTATGCCTCCACCATCGTCTTCGTGGTACGCAAGGGCAATCCCAAGGGCATCAAGGACTGGGGCGACCTCGTGCGCCCCGACGTTGCCGTGATCACCGGCAATCCCAAGACCGGCGGCGGCACGCGCTGGAACTATCTGGCCGCCTGGGGCTATGCGTGGGACAAGACGGGTGGAGACGAGGACAAGACGCGCGAATTCGTGGCGGCCCTCTATCGCAATGTGCCGGTGCTCGACAGTGCCGCCCGCGGCGCCACCATCACCTTCGCGCAACGCGAGGTCGGCGATGTGATGATCGCCTGGGAGAACGAGGCCTTCCTGACGCTGAAGGAATTCGGCGAGGACAAGCTCGAGGTGGTGGTACCCTCGATCTCGATCCTGGCCGAGCCGCCGGTAAGCATCGTCGACGCCAATGTGGATGCCAAGGGCACCCGCAAGCAGGCCGAGGCCTATCTCAACTTCCTCTACACCCCGGCTGCCCAGAAGATCATCGCCCATAACGGCTATCGCGCCAGCGACGAGTCAGCCGCCGATCCGGCCGACCTCGCCCGTTTCGCCAAGCTGAAGCTGTTCACCATTTCCGACCCGCAGTTCGGCGGCTGGGCCAAGGTCCAGGCCAAGCATTTTGCCGATGGCGGCATTTTCGACCAGATCTACAAGCCGAAGGGGTGAAGGCACGTCATCCCGGACGCGATGCGGCACGCAGTGGCGCTTCGCAGAGCCGGGACCGAGCTCCGAATAGAGCGCCTTTCTCGTTTTACGGTCCCGTGTCTGCGACGCAGCATCTCATGCTGCATCGCGCACGGGATGACATTCCACCCAGGAACCGCCCATGGCTCTTGCCGCCACCCTTCGCGCCCCTTTCGTCAAGCCGAGTGCCCTGCCGGGCTTCGGCCTGACGCTCGGCTATACGATCTTCTATCTCAGCCTGATCGTGTTGATCCCGCTGGCCGCTCTGCTGCAGAAGGCGGCTGTGCTCGGCCCCTCCGGCATCCTGGCCATTGCGGCCGAGGGGCAGGTTGCCGCGGCGCTGAGGGTCACCTTCGGCATTTCCCTGATCGCCGCCCTGGTCAATGTCGTCTTCGGCGTCATCGTCGCCTGGGTGCTCGTGCGCTACGACTTCCCGGGGAAGCGCCTGGTCGACGCCGCCGTGGACCTGCCTTTCGCCCTGCCGACGGCCGTGGCGGGCCTGGCCTTGTCGAGCCTTTATGCCTCCAATGGCTGGATCGGCCAGTTCTTCGCCCTTGCCGGCATCAAGGTCGCCTTCACCACCAAGGGCATCTTCGTCGCCTTGGTCTTCATCGGCCTGCCCTTCGTGGTGCGTACGCTCCAGCCGGTGCTGGCCGAGATCGACAAGGAAATCGAGGAAGCCTCCGCCACGCTCGGCGCCACGCGCTTCCAGACGGTGACGCGCGTGCTGCTGCCCCCGCTGCTGCCCGCCGTGCTGACCGGCTTTGCCCTCGCTTTCGCCCGTGCCGTCGGCGAATACGGCTCGGTGATCTTCATCGCGGGCAATATTCCCTATGTCTCGGAAATCGTGCCGAGCCTGATCTTCCAGAAGCTCGAGCAGAACAAATATGCCGATGCCGCCGCCATCGCCATCATCATGCTGGCAATCTCCTTCGCCATGCTGCTGGCGATCAACCTGATCCAGGCCTGGAGCCGCAGGAGGATGGGCGATGCCTAATTCGACCTCCGAACTGGCGATCGAGCTTTATCGCGAACCGCCGGTCAGCCGCGAGCATGCGGTCACCACCGAGACATCCTGGGTTCGCCGCATCCTGATCGGCATCGCCCTCGTCTTTCTCGCGGCCTTCCTGGTGCTGCCGCTGATCGAGGTGTTCTACCAGGCGTTCCGTAGCGGGGCTGCCGCCTATTTCGAGTCCTTCGAAGACCCGGATACCCGCACCGCCGTCTGGATGACCCTGATCGTCGCCCTGATCGCCGTGCCGCTCAACATCGTCTTCGGCGTGATCGCGGCCTGGGCCGTGGCCAAGTTCGATTTCAAGGGCAAGAGCCTGCTCATCACTCTGATCGATCTGCCCTTCTCCGTCTCGCCGGTGGTGGCGGGCCTGGTCTTCGTGCTGCTGTTCGGCGCCCAGGGCCTGTTCGGATCCTGGCTCAGCGCCCATCGCATCCAGATCATCTTCGCCCTGCCCGGCATCGTGCTCGCCACCATCTTCGTGACCTTCCCCTTCGTGGCCCGCGAGCTCATTCCGCTGATGCAGGCCCAGGGCAAGGCGGACGAGGAGGCGGCGCTGACGCTGGGCGCCTCGCCGCTGAAAATGTTCTGGACCGTGACCGTGCCCAACATCCGCTGGGGCCTGCTCTATGGCGTGCTCCTGTGCAATGCCAGGGCCATGGGCGAGTTCGGCGCGGTCTCCGTTGTATCCGGCCACGTCATCGGCGGCACCAACACCATGCCGCTGCATATCCAGATTCTCTATGAGGGCGGAGGCTCGGCCGCGATCGCCGCTTTCGCCGTCGCCTCTCTGCTGGCGATGCTCGCATTGGTGACCCTCGTGGCCAAGACGCTGCTCGAATGGCGCTATGGTGACGAACTCGCTCACGGCGCCAAACACTAATTCGTTGTTTCGACGCACCTTCTGAACCGAAAAGCCTGCCAATTTTCCAGAAGATGCTTTAGCAAGGACCAGATCATGGATATCCGCGTTACGGGCCTGACCAAGAGCTACGGCGTCTCGCCGGCCCTGCACGGCATCGATCTCGAGATCAAGTCGGGCGAGCTTCTCGGCTTGCTCGGTCCTTCCGGATCGGGCAAGACCACGCTGCTGCGCATCATCGCCGGGCTGGAGCGCCCGACCACCGGCACCGTCTTTTTCGGCGCCGACGACACCGCCGGCCTGACGGTGCAGGAACGCCGGGTCGGCTTCGTGTTCCAGCACTACGCGCTGTTCCGCCACATGACGGTGGCCGACAATGTCGCCTACGGCCTGAGGGTTCGTCCGCGCGCCAAAAGGCCGGCCGAAGCCGAGATCGTCAGGCGCGTGGCCGAGCTGCTCGATCTCGTGCAACTGGGCGCCTTCGGCCAGCGTTACCCGTCCCAGCTTTCCGGCGGCCAGCGCCAGCGCGTCGCTCTCGCCCGCGCCCTCGCCGTCGAGCCCAAGGTGCTGCTGCTGGACGAGCCCTTCGGCGCCCTCGATGCCAAGGTCCGCAAGGATCTGCGCAGCTGGCTGCGCACGATCCATGACAAGACCGGCCACACCACCATCTTCGTCACCCATGACCAGGACGAGGCATTGGAACTGTCGGACCGCATCGCCGTGCTCGAGAAGGGCCGCATCGACCAGCTCGGCGTGCCCGACGAGATCTACGACCATCCGGCCACACCCTTCATCTTCGGCTTCATCGGCGAGTCCAGCCGCGTGCCGGTGGCGATCTCGCAGGGACGCATCCTGCTCGACGGCACGGCCCTGCCCTTCAATGCCGACGGCCTACCGGACGGGCCGGCCAGCCTGTTCGTGCGCCCGCACGACGTCACGCCAGTGGAGCCGGGCGCCTCGTCTCTCAATGGGCTGATCGTGGCGCAGCGCCGTGTCGGCGCCACTCGCCGCCTGGAAGTCGCCTTGGGCACGCAAGGCACGGTAGTGGAGGTCGATACGGCAAGTCTGCGCAGCAGCGAGAACAACAAGCCGGTCGGCCTCAAACTGCTCAACGCCGCCGTTTTCGCCGCCAATGGCGAGGCCCGCTATTTCCGCGGCGCGGCGACGGAGCCGGTGGTGGTCCGGCCGAGCGCCTTCCAGCGCGCCTGAGCCCAGTAGTCATGCGGGGCGGCCGCCTCTGCGGCTCCCGCCCCACTGCGCGTGCATAGCAGGTCTGCGCAGGCCCACGACGCCGCGGGTGAGGCTTCCGCCCCTCGCAAGGATGGGTTAACGCTGGGTAGCATTCCAAGGGTGCCGTCTCGCCGCCGCCCGTTGCGGCAATACCGTTTGTCCCGGTCAGGTGATCATCAACTTGCTCTCGCGCTTCCGTCCCGACAATTTCATGCTGATGCTCCTGGGTGTCGTGGCGTTGGCGAGCTTCCTGCCCGTTGCGGGGCGGCCGGCCGAGATATTCGCAGCCTTGGCCAATGGTGCGATCGCCCTGCTTTTTTTCCTGCACGGCGCCAGGCTGTCGCGCGACACGGTGATTGCGGGCCTTTCACACTGGCGTTTGCACCTCACCATCCTGCTGGCGACCTACGCCCTCTTCCCGGTGCTGGCGCTCGCGCTCGATTACGGCCTGGTGTCGCTGCTGACGCCGACGCTCGCCAGCGGCATCCTCTTCCTCGCCATCCTGCCCTCGACGGTGCAGTCCTCGATCGCCTTCACCTCGATAGCGGGCGGCAATGTCCCTGCCGCCGTCTGCGCGGCATCGGGCTCCAACATTCTCGGCATCTTCATCACGCCGCTGCTGGCGGGCCTGCTTTTCGCCTCGCGCGGCGTGGGCTTTTCGGGCTCGGTGCTGATCACCATCGTCACCCAGCTCCTGCTGCCCTTCGTACTCGGCCAGGTGCTGCAGCCCTGGATCGGTGGCTTCGTGCGCCGGCATCGCCTCGTGCTGAGCTTCGTCGACCGCGGCTCGATCCTGATGGTGGTGTATCTGGCCTTTTCCGATGCCGTGACGGGTGGACTGTGGCGGCAATTCTCGGCCACGGCCCTGCTCACCATGGTGTTCGTCGATGCCGCCCTGCTCGCCCTGGTGCTCCTGATCACCACCTATGGCAGCCGCCGTCTCGGCTTCTCCAAGGAGGACGAGATCACCATCGTGTTCTGCGGCTCCAAGAAGAGCCTCGCCACCGGCGTGCCGATGGCAACCGTTATCTTCGCCGGCCAGAACATCGGCGCCATCGTGCTGCCGCTGATGCTGTTCCACCAGATCCAGCTGATGACCTGCGCCATCCTGGCCCAGCGCTATGCCCGGCGCCTCAAGGCCCTCGACGCGAGCCAGGAAGAAGACCCGACAGAAGATTGGCCCGAAATCGAGGCAGGCACTCAAGAAGCGTCATCCCGGGCCAAGTAGCCCCCGGGATCGCAGGCATCCCTGCCTGCTCTTGGAAGGCCGCGCTTGCGAAAGGAAAGCAGGCAAGGAGGCCTGCGATCCGCGGAATTGCCGTCAGTTCTGCTTGAACAGATTGGTGGACCAAGCCGGATCGGAGGCAAAGCCCTGCGTCGGTACGCGCTGCTCGGGCGTGCCGAAGATCGAGGCCTGCCAGAGCTGCGGTCCCTGGCCGAGGTCGCGGAACCACATCAGATAAAGGCCGTTCGGCGCCCAGGTCGGGCCTTCATTGTGGAAGCCCTCGGTGATCATGCGCTCACCCGAACCGTCCGGCTTCATGATGCCGATGCCGAACTGGCCGCCCTTCTGGCGAGTGAAGGCGATCAGGTCGGAGCGGGGCGACCAGACCGGCGTGGAATAGCGGGCACCGCCCTCGCCACTGGAAATACGCTGCTGGTTCGAGCCGTCAGCGTTCATGATGTAGATTTGCTGGGTGCCGCCGCGATCGGATTCAAACACAATGCGGCTGCCGTCCGGCGAATAGGAAGGCGAGGTGTCGATGGCGCTGCCATTGGTGAGCTGGGTCGCCTGCTTCGACTGCAGGTTCAGGACCTGGATGGTCGAAGAGCCGTTCTTCTCATAGCTCATGATCACCTTGCGCCCGTCCGGCGAGAAGCGCGGCGAGAAGGTCATGCCCGGGAAATTGCCGACCACACCACGCTGGCCGGTCTGGACGTTGGCCAGGAAGACGCGCGGATCGGCATCACCGAACGACAGATAAGTCAACTCCTGGTTGGTCGGCGAGAAGCGCGGCGTCAGCACCAGATCGGTGCCGCGGCTGAGATAGACGGTGTTGGCGCCGTCCTGGTCCATCACGGCCAGGCGCTTGACCCGCTTGTCCTTGGGGCCGGATTCGGAGATGAAGGCGATGCGCGTGTCGAAGGCACCGGGCTCACCCGTCACCGCCTTGAACACGGTGTTGGCGGCGATGTGGCCAAGCTGGCGCCAGTTGTTGGCCGAGGTCGAGAATTGCTGGCCGGCGATCTGCTTGCCCTGTGCAACGTCCCAGACACGGACTTGGATACTCAGACCGTTGCCCGAGGGCACGACCTGGCCTGCGACCACGACCTGCGCGTTCAGCGTCTGCCAACTAGAGAAGTTCGGCGGCGTATTGGGACCAACCTGCTCGACGAACGCCTTCGGATCGATCGGCTGGAACAGACCGGAACGGCTAAGATCGTTGGAGATGACGCTGGACAAGTCCTTGCCACCACCCGAAATATTCATGATCGCCACAGAGATAGGCTGAACGCCGCCGGATCCCGAACCATAAAGATCCAGCATTTGAGCTGAGGCAGATGTTACGCCCCATGCTGCAAGCGACGAAACGGTCGCTAGACCAAATTGCATGAATCCGCGTCTATTCAAATCCATTTGTTAGGCTCTCTCGTCACGTTCGTTGGCTTCAGAATGGGGATCAAAAGCCACCCGGTTTATGCGTATAGGTGAATTCTTTCCACGCTGCATAAGTCTGCGGGTCAAAGTGCAGAGGCTTACCCGGCCCTATGCAACGGCTCACTGCTCTCAGCAAGGCGCCCCCAGTTGCAGGATCGCTCGAGCTTACCAGCACAGGTCGAGCGGCCAGCGTGCCATCTTGATTCATTGCCAGTTGTACCTTGGCAACAGCACCGCCGGCGTCAGCCGAGAAGTTTGGCGGCATGCAAGGCTTGATCTGGTCTTCGACCATCTTGCCCATGGCTCTCTGTTGTTGAAGGTTGAGCTTGGGCGCATTGGCATCCTGCCTGCCGGTCGTCCCGGTCTGGTTGACATTGTCACGGGTGTTGCCGGCCCGCCCAGAGGGCTTGCTCGGCGTCGTTGCAGGAACATTGCTTGCCACCTGCTGGCCTTCCTTGGCCTTGCGCTTGGCCAGGATGCCGTCGATGCCGTCGAGCTGCTTGGCGTTTTTGGCGGCAGCCGCCTGCTTGGCAGCCTCGGCCTTCTTATCGGCGATGACCTTGTCGATGGCAGCCTGACGTTCGGCGTCGGCCTTGGCATCGGCGAGCTGCTTCTGCTTCTCGGCCTCAGCCTTCTTCGCAGCCTCAGCCTCGGCGAGCTTACGCTGTTTCTCGGCCTCAGCCTTCTTCGCGGCCTCGGCCTCCGCGAGCTTGCGCTGTTTCTCGGCTTCGGCCTTTTTCGCAGCCTCAGCCTCCGCGATCTTGCGCTGCTTGTCGGCTTCCGCCTTCTTGGCCGCTTCAGCCGCCTCGGCGAGCTTTTGCTGACGCTCGGCCTCCGCCGCTTCCTTGGCCGCAGCCTCGGCCTTGGCGGCAAGCTCGGCACGAGCCTCGGCCTGCGCTTTCGCAGCGGCATCGGCGGCAGCCTTGGCCTGGGCCGCCTTCGCGACGGCGTCCGCCTTGGCCTGGGCGGCCTTCGCTGCGGCAGCGGCCTTGGCCTGCTCCTGCGCCTTAGCGGCTGCCTCGGCAGCGGCAGCCGCCTCGGCCAGCTTGGCGAGAGCTTGCGTGTCAGGTTTCGGATCGGGCTTGGGCGTAGGCAGTGGCGGCGGAGCGTCGTCGGCATTGTCGGCGACTTCGGCATCCGGCACATCACGCGTCGGCGGCGTCGGCGGAGCCTGCACCTTCTGCGGCGCCTCCTGCCCGCCACCGCCACCGCTGGCCGACGGAGTCGGATCGCCCTTCATGATCTGGTCGTATTGTTCCGGCGTGACCATATCGACCGGAATGGCCGGGGCCGAGTCGAGCGGCTTGGCGGCCGGAAACGCGAACAACAACGCTCCCAGCAAAATTGCATGCACCGCCGCCGAAACGGGAAGTCCATAATCACGCATCGTACTCAAACCGGCCTTTCAAACCCCAATCCCGACGTCATCGCCCGTTCGATACCCTGCGACGTCGCCAAGCTGCCCCGTTCCCGTGCCCGCCCGTCAGCGCGCGCATCAGCCGAAACGAGGTAAATGCGAGCATTCCCGTTTCTAGCTCTGCGGCTGGGTTACCAGCGCGGCCTTCTTGAAGCCGGCGCCGGTGATGTCGCTCATCACCTTGGCGATTTGGTCCCAGCTCGCCTTGCCGTCTCCCTTGACGAAGATGCGCTCTTCCACACCTGCCCCATTCTCCGTCATCGCCTTGAGGCGACCGAGCAAATCGGGCTCCGGCTTGTCGCTGTCGTTCAGATAGGACTGGCCGTCCGCCTTGATGGAGACGGTGATCGGACGCTTGTCCACCGAGATGGCCTTCGCCTGAGTCTGCGGCAGATCGATATCGACGCCTTGGGTCAACAGCGGCGCGGCGACCATGAAGATGATGAGCAGCACCAGCATGACGTCGATGAACGGCGTCATGTTGATATCGGCGATCGGCGCCTTGTGACGGCGCCGGCGGCGCGTCCCGCCGCCCGAGCCGCCGGATCCTGTCGCAACACTTCCACCCATGATGCTTTCCTCGAGATAGGGGTCGGAACGAGGCGGCCGCTCAGGCGGCCAGGCGCTCGTCGATCTGGCGCGACAGGATGGCGGAGAATTCGTCGGCGAAGCCTTCCAGGCGAGCCTGCTGCTTGGCGACTTCCGCGTTGAACTTGTTGTAGGCGATCACCGCGGGAATGGCGGCGACCAGGCCCATGGCGGTAGCGAACAGGGCTTCGGAAATGCCGGGCGCCACGGCGGCGAGCGAAGTGTTCTTGGTGGCCGCGATCGACTGGAAGGCGGTCATGATGCCGACGACCGTACCGAACAGGCCGATGAACGGGCTGGAGGAGCCGACGGTGGCGAGCACCAGGAGCTTGGATTCCAGACGCTCCACCTCACGCTGAACGGTGACGTCCATCACCTTCTCGATGCGGGCCTGCAGGCCGAGGAAGGAGCGGCCGGGCGATTCGAGCGAGCGCTTCCACTCGCGCATGGCCGAAACGAACAGGCCGGCCATACCGTAGTTCTGGCGCTGCGACAGCGAACGATAGAGCTCCTCGAGGCTCTGGCCCGACCAGAACACCTGCTCAAAGCGGTTCATGGCGGCGCGCGACCGGGAGAACAGGATGGCCTTGTCGATGATGATGGCCCAGCACCACACCGAGGCTGCCATCAGGCCCAGCATGACGATCTGGACGACCAGACCGGCGTTCATGATCAATCCGAGCAGGCTCACATCGGTTACCGGAGCCAGGGCCGTCTGGGCCATATCGGCGGTCGCTTCCATTCCTTCAATTCCTCGTCCTGAGGCCGGCGGGCCAAAGCCGATCCCGAGGATCGGCGTCTTCTCAGTCTATCCGGTCCGCAGGGGATCGGCACATTCGAGCTAGGCTGATCCGCGCAAGATCGGCATATTCGCAGCAACATTCGGCGAGCCCAATCTCGATCCTGAGCTTCAAGCCAAGATCAAGCCTGCCTCAGGTGCCGCCCCGGCACACACCAAACGTTACTCGGGAAATCCATGCGCCTGATTGTGCAGAGCAACAATTCCAGGCGTCACGGGCTCCTTTTGACGTTTGAATGTGACCGCAGTGCGGCACCCCTTCCCAACCGCGATAAGCGGCGGATTCCAGGCCTATTGATCATCGGTACCGTTAATGTCGGGTTACGGACGGCCTCGATTCGCGAATTCTTATTTATGATGCGCCGCAACATTGATGACGGCGGCTCCAGGTCCCCCGATTACTGATCCCGACTGAAGCGTTCTGCGATTCGAGGAAAGCTGCCCGGACCGCAAAGAAGTGCGCAAACAAAGGACCGGAGCAAAGAAGCGTTTACGCTCCGACGCACTATGCTCCTGATAGCACAGTACGCAGACTCTCCGGCAGGCGCTGCGGCCTGCCGTTACGGATACAGACCACGAGCACCTTGGCGGTGGTCAGGACTTCCTCGCCCCGCCGGATGGTCTGTTCGAGATGCAGCGAGGGCCCGCGTACTTCACCCGCCTTGGTCTCCACCTCGATGATGTCGTCCATCAAGGCAGGACGGATGAATTCGACCTGGATCGACCGCACGGCGAAAGCGATTCCTTCTTCGCGATGGAGGGCGAGCTGGTCGACCCCGAGCGCACGGATGAACTCGGTCCGCCCCCGCTCGAAGAAGCGCAGATAATTGGCATGGTAGACGATGCCGGAGAAATCGGTGTCCTCGTAATAGACCCGAAGAGGCAGCGTGTGGCAGACATCGTTAAGCATGCCGCCGAAATTTGGCGGGGTTTGCGCCTTTTCTATCATGGGGAAAGCCGTTTGTTCAAAGTTTCGCCTGACTTGACCTGTGTGGTATCGACGTGACCGGAGCATGATGCGTTGTGGTGAGAACACGCCTTGCTCGAATGCCGAGTTTCGACACATCCTTGCGATTTACGGCGATTCCGCCAGATCGCAGAACGCTTTGGATTGATTGCAACCGAATGAGCCGCCCTATGCTCCGCCCCGCTTCCGCCGCCCTTCTGCTGGCCGTGACCCTGGCCCTGCCCTCGGGCCCGGTACGCGCAGCGTCCTATGACGAGGGACTGATGCCGCCCGGCAGCGTCGGGCAGGACCAATCCGCGCAGGATAATGGCTACACGCCCGACCAGCCTTACCCCCAGCCGCCTGCCCAAGCCGAATATGACGGCACCGTCACCGGCTCGACCTATGAGCAGCCTCCCGCCGCCGCAGCGCCGACCCCGTCGCAAGGCGGCTACGTCGTGGCCCAGGAGTCCACCATGGGCGATCTCCTCGTACGCGTACAGCGGCTGGAAGGCGAGAACCGCAGGCTGCTCGGCACCGTCGAGGATCTGCAGTCTCAGGTGCGCCGCCTCCAGGACGAGATGAAGCGCCAGCAGGAGGATACCGAATATCGCCTGCAGGCCCTCGAAGGCGGCGGCAAGGCTTCCGCCCCCAAGCCCGCCCCCAGCGCGCCTCCGCGCCAGAAGAGCGGCCAGAACGCTCCACCCGCCACCCAGCCCAATTCCCTGGGCAGCCTTCCCGCCGGCGGCGGCGACGACGTCGCCATGCAGGACTCCACCGGCGATGTTCCCGACCAGGCGCCGCCCTCGACGCCGCGCCCGCGCAACTCCACCGTCGCCCCTGGCCTGCCGGGCATCGCCGTCGACACCTCGCGCCCCATGGCGAGCAACGAGCCCAATGCCGGCGCCGAACCGGCGCCGGCTCCCGGGGCTCCAGCCACGCCGGAAGCCGAATATGCCGCCGACTATCGCCTGATCGAGACCCAACGCTACGACCAGGCCGAGGCCGCCTTTCGCAATTTCATCGCCAGCCATCCCAAGGACAAGCGCGTACCCGACGCCATCCATTGGATCGGCGAGAGCCTCTATCAGCGCAAGCAATATACCGACGCAGCCGAGCAGTTCCTGAAGGTCACCAAGACCTACGCCAATTCCAGGCGCGCGCCCGCCAGCATGCTCAAGCTGGGTATCACCTTGGCGGCCATGGGCGAGAAAGACGCCGCATGCGCAGCTCTCCAGGCGGTCGGCAGCAAATATCCCAAGGCCGGACCGACCATCCTCAGCGGAGCCGATCGCGAGATCAAGAAGAACGCCTGCAAGGTGGGGTGAGGATGTTGTCGTCGCTCACGCTTGCCCTCTCCCGATCGGGGAGAGGGTAAGGGCAAGGATAAGGGGTAGGGAGCGGCCCCGAAAGACTTCATGACGCGCGGTGCCGTGCAACGGGAAGCCACTTTGTCTACGCCCATCGCCCCCGACGAACTCCCCGCTTTGTTCGCCGATTTCCATGATCGCACCCATGTCGTCCTCGCGGTCTCCGGCGGCGCCGATTCCACCGCTCTGATGCTGCTCGCGGCATGCTGGCACGCGCAGAACCCGCAAACCCGTCTCACCGTCGCAAGTATCGATCACGCCCTGCGTCCGGAAAGCGCGGAGGAATGCCGTATCGTTTCCACGAGAGCCGCCGATCTCGGCTTGCCCTGCATCATCAAGCGCTGGGAGGGCGACAAGCCGGCCGCGCGGCTGCAGGAGGCAGCCCGAAGCGCCCGCTATGCCCTGCTGGCCGAAGCGGCGGCTGAAATCGGAGCGGATGCGATCGCCACGGCCCATACGCTCGACGACCAGGCCGAAACCGTGCTGATGCGCTTGCTGCACGGCTCCGCCATCGACGGCCTGGCCGCCATGCGCCCGCTCACGCCCCTCAGTCCCGGCCTCGGCCTTCTGCGTCCCCTGCTCGGCACGACCCGGGTCCGGCTGGTGACGACCCTGCAGGCTGCCGGCATGACCTGGCTCGAGGATCCCTCGAACCGCAACGCCCGATTTGAGCGCGTTCGCCTGCGTGCCCTTCTCGACCAGCTCGCCCCGCTCGGCCTCGACCCGGCACGCCTGGCCCTGCTCGCCCGCCGGGCCGCGCGCAGCAGCGATGCGCTGGAAGCCATTACGGCCGAGCGCTTCGAGATCCTCGCCCAAGGAGACCAAGACCGTCTGCGGCTCGACGGCCCCGGCCTCGCCGCCTGCCCGGCCGATATCAGGCTGCGTATCCTGGAGCGGGCCATCCTGCTCGTGCAGGACAAGAGCAGGGGATCGGCCTATGGCCTGCGCCTCGACCGCCTGGAGGCGCTGGGGGCGGCACTCGAGCAGGCCCTCGATCCGAGCCACGGCCGAGGCAGGTCCTGGCAGCGCAGCCTCGGCGGCACCCTGCTGCGGCTGGACAGGTGCGGCAATCTGCAGGTCACCCGTGAGCCCGAACGCCGGCGCGGTGCCATAAAAAACAAGATGTAGAAATTGTCATTTTCTGCCGACTGCCCTAGAAGCGGCAAAATAACGGCCTATTTCAAGAAATTAGCGGCGCATGCGCCACTCGAATCTTCACCGTGACAAGCCCTCGGCACTTCTATAAGGGAGCGCAGGGCTATCTATCCCACCGGCTTGCCTTGGCATTTGGCTCGCCTGTGCCTATTTTAGCCGCGATATGCTGTGGCGTCCCCTGCTTGAGGCAGGCCGTCCGCCGCGAAAGGCGAGAGATGAACGCGAACTTCCGAAATTTTGCGCTTTGGGTGATAGTCGTGCTGCTGCTGCTGGCGCTCTTCACCCTGTTCCGGCAGACGGGCAGCCAGAGCGCTTCCGCCAACAGTGCCATTTCCTACTCGGAACTGGTGAAGTCGGCCAAGGACGGCAAGGTCAAGGATGTCACCATTACCGGCAACGAGCTGACCGGCACCTACTCGAATGGTGAGAAGTTCAGCGCGCAATTGCCCAACGACCCGGGCCTGGCCAAGACGCTGAACGATCTCAACGTGCAGGTCAGCGCCGCCCCGCCCGCCGAAACGCCATGGCTGTTGCAGCTGTTGCTGCAAGCCCTGCCGATCCTGGCGCTGATCGGCGTCTGGATCTTCCTGTCCCGGCAGATGCAGGGCGCCGGCGGCAAGGCGATGGGCTTCGGCAAGTCCAAGGCCAAGCTGCTGACCGAGGCTCATGGCCGCGTCACCTTCGATGACGTCGCCGGCATCGACGAGGCCAAGGAAGATCTGCAGGAGATCGTGGAATTCCTGCGCGATCCGCAGAAGTTCCAGCGCCTGGGCGGCCGTATTCCGCGCGGCGTGCTGCTGGTCGGTCCGCCCGGCACCGGCAAGACCCTGACGGCGCGCGCCGTCGCCGGCGAAGCCAATGTGCCCTTCTTCACCATTTCCGGTTCCGACTTCGTCGAAATGTTCGTGGGCGTCGGCGCCAGCCGCGTGCGCGACATGTTCGAGCAGGCCAAGAAGAACGCGCCCTGCATCATCTTCATCGACGAAATCGACGCGGTCGGCCGCCATCGCGGCGCCGGCCTCGGTGGCGGCAATGACGAACGCGAGCAGACCCTCAACCAGCTGCTGGTCGAGATGGACGGCTTCGAGACCAATGAGGGCATCATCATCATCGCGGCGACCAACCGCCCCGACGTGCTCGACCCTGCCTTGCTGCGTCCCGGCCGCTTCGACCGCCAGATCGTGGTGTCGAACCCCGACCTCTCCGGCCGCGAGAAGATCCTGCGCGTGCATGTGCGCAAGGTTCCGCTCGCCCCCGACGTCGACCTCAAGATCATTGCCCGCGGTACGCCCGGCTTCTCGGGCGCCGACCTGATGAACCTGGTCAACGAAGCGGCCCTGCTCGCAGCACGCCGCAACAAGCGTATGGTCACCCACCTCGAGTTCGAGGACGCCAAGGACAAGATCCTGATGGGTGCCGAGCGCAAGACCATGGCGATGTCTGAAGAGGAAAAGCGCCTCACCGCCTATCACGAGGCGGGCCATGCCATCGTCGGCCTCAACGTGCCCAAGGGCATTCCGGTGCACAAGGCCACGATCATTCCGCGCGGCCGCGCGCTCGGCATGGTGAAGTTCCTGCCCGAGGGCGATCGCTACTCGATGAAATATATCGAGTTCACCTCCCAGCTCGCCGTCGCGATGGGCGGCCGCGTGGCCGAGGAGATGATCTTCGGCAAGGAGAACATCACCTCCGGCGCTGCCGGCGACATCGAGCAGGCCACGCGCATGGCAAAGGCCATGGTCACCCGCTACGGCTATTCGGACGAGCTCGGCACCGTGATGTATGGCGAGAACCAGGACGAGGTTTTCCTCGGCATGTCCATGGGCCGTACGCAGAGCGTATCGGAGGCGACCTCCCAGAAGATCGACGCCGAAGTGCGCCGCCTGATCAACCAGGGCTGGGACGATGCCAAGCGTATTCTCACAGAAAAGCGGGACGACCTTGAGGCCCTGGCCCAGGCGCTGCTCGAATATGAGACGCTGACCGGCGACGAGATCCGGGACCTCCTCAATGGCAAGCCGCCGTCCCGCGATCCGCTGGAGGAGCCGCAGACGACACGCGGTTCGGCCATCTCCGCCGGCAAGCCGCGCCGCCCGCCGCCGCAGCCCGAAGGCGGCATGGAGCCGGCGCCCTCCGCCTGACAGGCGGCTTCCCATCAGAGACAATCAAGGCCGGTCCCCGCGACCGGCCTTTTTCATGTCGTGAGGGACTACCCGGTAAGAGGCGGTGCGTAGCGCCCTCGTGGATAGGCGTGGTTGCGAAAATCGCGGAAGGAACCGGCCGGACTCCATTTTAATTGTTACCTGCGAAACACTGCCTCTTCTCAGCTTGAATCGCCCCTGTTCAGCTTGCGGAGGGTGAACTATGCAGCAATCGTCGCGGCGCCTCCGCAGGCGTGGCGGCGCCCCTCCAGCCCAGCCGCTCTGGCGGCCGACAGAGACAGTCCCATGCTGAGATATTTCGCCGGCGCCGCTGCGCTCGCTCTCCTCGCCGCTTCGCCCGCCGCAGCCCAGAGCTGCGCGCAGAATCTGAGGACCTCCGGCGTGCCGCTGCTCACTGGCCTGACCTACTCGACTTGGGCTGTGTTTCCCAAGGTCGCTCCCGCCAGGGCCCTCGACAATGTCGGCCGCGCCCTGTCCGCCGAGGGCATCGATGTCGTCAGCGTCGACAAGCGAGCCGGCGTGCTGATCGCCGACCAGGATGGCGCCAATAATGGCCGTCGCCAGACCGTCCGCGTCACGGCCCGCAAGACCGGCAACAGCACCCGAGTCGATCTGCAATTCCACGTACAGGCCGGCCAGATAGCCACCGAGGACGCTCTGCGCTCGCATATCTGCCGTGTCGTCAACACCGCGGGACGATAGGAGGCGTGGTGTCGGGCCGCCCGTCCCGCCTCGGGGCCGGACACGGGCTTTTGATCGTCCCCGCATGATTTCCGCCTCATTCGCCGGCCAGTCTCGCTCGGCCGAAGTCGGTACGAGGGGGCATCGATGACGATCGCGATCGAACGGCGCGTTTTTCTCTATCTCGCCGGGGCGGGCGCCGCCATCAGTTTGGCGCCGAAGGCCTTCGCCCATCACGGCTGGTCATGGGCCGAAGGCGAGCAGATGGAATTGAAAGGCACCATCAAGACCGTTTCGATGGCGCCGCCTCATCCTTCGCTGGAAGTCGCCGCCGAAGACGGCGTGCTGTGGCGGGTCGACCTCGCCAATCCCGGCCAGACGCAACGCGCCGGCTTTACCGGCGACACTGCCAAGCCGGGCGATGCCGTCACGGTGCTGGGCAACCGCGCCAAGGATCGCAGCAAGGCCTGGATGAAGGCCGTACGCGTCACCATCGCCGGCAAGAATTACGACATGTATCCCGATCGGATCCAGACACGCTGAATCCGGCGCCCTTCCATGTTGGAGATTTTCGCAGCCTGGCCGGGAGCGGTACTTCTGCGCGACACGCCCGCGGCCTATATCTTCGTCAATGCCGGGCACATCCTCGGTATCGGCTTGCTGCTCGGCGCGGTCCTGCCGCTCGATCTGCGGCTTGCAGGACTATGGCCCAAGGTGCCGGTCGCGGTCATCGGGCCGTTCCTGACCCGCACGGCCGCCACCGGCCTCGGCCTTACCCTCGTCTGCGGCCTATGGCTGTTCAGCGTACGTCCGGCGCACTATGCCGACAATGCCGCCTTTCAGGCCAAGCTCGCTCTGCTCGCGCTGGCCCTGATCAATATCGGCCTCCAGCACCGCCGCCCGGCCTTCCGCGCCGCTCTCGCCGGTGGGCCATTGGCGGCGAGCGTAAGGGTATCGGCCCTCGTCTCGGCCTTGCTCTGGCTCTCGGTGCTGGTGGCCGGGCGCTGGATCGGTTTCCTGTAGCCGGCCTGGCTCAGGCGGCGTCCCTGAACTGCAGCTGCGCCAGCCGGGCATAGAGGCCGCCCCGCGCCACCAGGGCCTCGTGCGTGCCCTCTTCGACGATGCGTCCGTCATCCAGCACGATGATCCGGTCGGCCGCCTGCACCGTCGCCAGGCGATGGGCGATCACCAGGGTGGTGCGTTCGGTCATCAGGCCGTCGAGAGCTGCCTGGACCGCCTTCTCGCTTTCGGAATCGAGCGCAGAGGTCGCCTCGTCGAGCAGCAGAATGGGCGCATCCTTGAGGATGGCGCGGGCGATGGCGATACGCTGGCGCTGGCCGCCCGACAGCGTCACGCCACGCTCGCCGATCGGGGTGTCGTAGCCTTGCGGCATGGCCCGGATGAAGCTGTCGGCCGCGGCCAGGCGTGCCGCCTCCTCCACCTCGGCATCGCTCGCGTCGGGGCGGCCGAAACGGATATTGTCGCGGGCGGTCGCCGCAAAGACCACCGGATCCTGCGCCACCACGGCAATGCGCTGGCGCACGCGCTTGGGATCGGCCTGCGGCAGCGCGACCCCATCCAGCCTCACGCGTCCGAACTGGGGATCGTAATAGCGCAGCAGGAGCTGGAACAGCGTGCTCTTGCCCGCGCCGGACGGTCCGACGATGGCAACCGTCTCACCCGCCTTCACCGCGAGATCGACATCGTGCAGCACCGGCTTGTCCGGCTGGGCGGAATAGGCGAAGGTCACACCCTCGAAGGCGACGGCGCCGCGCGCCGGCTCGGGCAGGGCCAGCGGCCGGGCCGGCGCGGAGATCGCCGGCCTTTCGCCGAGAAGCTCGCCCAGGCGCTCGGCGGCGCCGGCCGCCTGCACGAGTTCCGCCCAGACCTGGCCGAGTTCCGAAAGGGCGCCGGCACCGAACACCGCGTAGAGCACGAATTGCGACAAGGTGCCGGCCGTCATGGTGCCGGCGACCACGTCATGGGCGCCGAGCCAGAGCACGCCGACCACCGAAGCGAAGACCAGGAACAGCGCGATCGCCGTCAGCACCGCACGCGAGCGAGTGGAGATCGCCGCCGCCTGGTAGGCGTTCTCGACCTCGCCCGAAAAACGCCCGATGGCGAGCCGTTCGGCCGTGAACGCCTGCACCACCCGCATCGCGCCGATGATCTCGCTGGCATAGGCGGAGGCGTCGGCCAGCGTGTCCTGCGCCTTGCGCGAGCGCGTGCGCACGGACCGGCCGAAGGCCACCAGAGGCAGCACGATCAACGGAATGGCGATCAGCACCAGCGCCGAAAGCTTGGGGCTGGTCCACACCATCATCACCACGGCGCCGGCAAACAGGAAGAGGTTGCGCAGGGCGACGGAGGCGGAAGAGCCGAAGGCCGCCTTGATCTGCGTGGTATCCGCAGTCAGGCGCGAGAGCACCTCACCGGTCTTGACAGTGTCGAAGAACAGGGGCGAGAGCTGGGTGAGATGGGCAAAGACGGCAGTGCGGACATCGGCGACCACGCGCTCGCCGAGGGTCATCACCAGATAGTAACGGGCGGCGCTCGCCAAAGCGAGAATCAGCACCACGCCGGTCATGGCCAGGAAGTAGGAATTGATGGCGGCGGCATGCCCCACCGAGAAGCCGAAATCGATCATGCGGCGCATGGCGACGGGGACCACCAGCGTCGCCGCCGCTGCCACCGTCAGAGCCACGAAAGCCATCAGGATGCGGCCGCGATAGGCCAGAGCATAGGGCGCCAGCGCCATCAAGGGGCGGAGAGACCGGCTGTTCCTGGCGGATTCCGCGGTGTTTTCTCGGATTTTCGGATCGGTTTCCGTGGCCACGTAGCATTCTTCCTTTCGAGCGCGCGGGACAATGCCCCGCTGTGGGCGCGGCTGCAATCTCACCGGCCCAAACCGCTTCAGTTTGCCGCGCTCTCCATATTATCGCGCAGTGCAAAAAAGCGCTTGACTGCGACGGCTGAGAGGCGCAAGTCGCGATTGTTCCGGCCTTTGGATTTATTCCAAAGGAATCGTCCCTGGCCGGACCCCACGAGATCAACGAGATCATGCCAAGCGACAGTAGCAGTCGAATGTTCGCGCCGTTGACGGCTTGTAAGGACTGACCGCTCGCGGGCTCGTCCTTCCGGCCGGCAACGGCCGAAAGGAAGGAAGAGCCATGGAAGACCTGGCTGAAAAAACGGTTGAGGTCGCTGACCGCGACATCCTCGAGGTTTGCCTCGGCCTCGAGCACGTAGCCGATAT
This sequence comes from Labrys sp. LIt4, assembly GCF_017813775.1. Taxonomy (NCBI): domain Bacteria; kingdom Pseudomonadati; phylum Pseudomonadota; class Alphaproteobacteria; order Hyphomicrobiales; family Xanthobacteraceae; genus Labrys; species Labrys sp. LIt4. Next base: position 179,279 of record NZ_JAGIPY010000010.1, on the reverse strand, counting down.
CGTCGAACTGCTCAACGAGCAGGAGATCGAAGAGCAGGCCCACGTCCTGGTGCACCTGCCCGACGAGCGGGCGATCGAAGTGCTCGACCAGCCAGGGCTGGACGATCCGGCGGCGCTGATCGAAGCCCTGCCCGCCGAACGGGCGCTCAAGCTGATGGCCGACATGTCCTCGGACCGCGTGGCGGATGTCTTCCGCTACATGGACGATCCGCCGCGCACCGATCTGCTCAACCGTCTCGATCCCGAGACCCGCGCCTCGCTCGACAGGCTGCTGTCCTATCCGGAGGACACCGCCGGCGCGCTGATGACCACCGAATTCGTCTCCGTGCCCTCGTCCTGGACGGTGGAGCAGACGCTCGATCACATCCGCCGCGTCGAGCGCACGCGTGAGACGATCTACTCGGTCTATGTCCTCGATCCCAAGACCCGCCAGCTCCTCAAGGCCGTGGCGCTGCGCCGCCTGATCACCGCCGATCCCAAATCCTCGGTGCTGACCGCCGCCCGCTTCGACAAGCCGATCACGGTTGCCCCCACTGCCGACCGCGAGGAAGTCGCTCGCCTGATCGCGAAATACGACCTTCTGGCCGTACCTGTGGTCGACGACAGCATGCATGTCATCGGCATCTGCACCTTCGACGACATCATCGACGCCATCGTGGCCGAAGGCACCGAGGACGCCCAGAAGTTCGGCGGCATGGAAGCCCTCGACGATCCCTATGACCAGATCGGCTTCTGGTCGATGATCAAGAAGCGTGCGGGCTGGCTGTCGGTGCTGCTGCTCGGCGAGATGCTCACGGCGAGCGCCATGCAATTTTTCGAGGGTGAACTCGAAAAGGCGGTGGTGCTCACCCTGTTCATCCCGCTCATTATGTCCTCGGGCGGCAATTCCGGCTCGCAGGCGACCTCCCTGCTCATCCGCGCGCTGGCGCTGAGCGAGGTGAAGCTGAAGGACTGGTGGCGGGTGGCCCTGCGCGAACTGCCCACCGGCGTCGTGCTCGGCGCCATTCTCGGCCTGATCGGCATCGTGCGCATCGTCGTCTGGCAGAAGGCCGGATTCTACGACTATGGACCGCATTGGGCGCTGCTGGCCCTGACCATCGGCTGCGCGCTCACGGCGATCGTCACATTCGGCTCGCTGACCGGCTCCATGCTGCCTTTCATCCTCAAGAAGGTCGGCTTCGACCCCGCCAGCGCCTCCGCCCCCCTGGTGGCCACGCTGGTCGATGTGACCGGCCTCGTCATCTACTTCACCGTCGCCCTGGTCATTCTGAGGGGAACGTTGCTGTAGCCGGCGCAGAAAGGCGATTCCCGCATGTGAGAAATGCGGGGCCAGTGCTTGTATCCGGACCGAAATTGCGCTATCGAGCCGCCCACTCATTCGAATTTGACTTGTCCGACCGGGGTAGCGCTCCGGCACAGAGCAGGATTTGACCCCATGAAGGCCGACATTCATCCCGACTACCACAAGATCAAGGTTGTCTTCGTCGACGGCACCGAGTTCTACACCCATTCGACCTGGGGCAAGGAAGGCGACACCCTTCAGCTCGACATCGATCCCAAGACCCATCCGGCCTGGACCGGCGGTTCGCAGCAGGTTCTTGACCGCGCCGGCCGCGTGTCGAAGTTCAACCAGCGCTTCGCTGGCATCAGCTTCAAGCGCTGATCGGAACGAACCTTTTCCATGTCGACGCAAGCGGGCCTTCGGGCCCGCTTTTGTTTTGGGCTTTGGGGATCCTGAGAAGCCTGGCTCAATCATCGCAAACAGAGCCGGAAAAGCTCGGTTCTGTGATGCGAGCTTGTCCGAGATACCGCCCCTTGTCTTGACATTGCGGCGCCGGATTGCCGGGACGAAGCCCGACAATGATAACGGCCGCGTTTTACAGATTTTTCGGTCAGGCTCTCCAGCCTACCGCGTCATGAAAGCTCGCTGCCTTTCTCTACCCTCGACTCGATGGGGAGGGTCGGGCCGCGGGGCCGAGGCTGGGTGATCATATGCAAGCTGCAGCGACGCCGCAGGATGCAGACCTGCTTTGCTCTTTCGCGAGACGCCGCGCTTCCACAGGAAGCTGACGATCCGTCCTCCACGACAAAAAGAAGCCGCGATAAGATATCGCGGCTTGTCCAAGTCGAAACAGGGAGGCGTCAAACAGAGTGAACAGGAGCCACTCGAACATCCAGCGAGCTGGAATGGCGTCGAGGCTATCGCAGAATTCTTGATGTTCGGTTAACGCCCGGCCCAGGTCAGGCAGCGGCCGCGCAAAGCCTGTCCTCCTTCGATGCCGGCGTCAGCCGGCACGATCCCAGCAGCGCCACCGTCAGCGCGACGAAACCAGCTGCAAGCGAGATCCAGAAGCCGTCGGCGGCGCCGAAACGGTCGATGACCCAGCCCGAGACGAAGGAGCCGACCGCCATGCCGATGCCGATGCCGGTCATCGCCCAGGTGATTCCTTCCGTGAGCTTTGCCGCCGGCACATGCCGCTCGATCAGACCCATGGCGGTGATCAGCGTCGGCGAGATCGACACACCGGACAAGAACAGCAACAGCGCCAGCATCGCCACGCCGGAAACGAACAGCAGCGGCACCGTGGTGGCAGCGGCGACTGCGATGGCGATCAGGAACTGCCGCTCGAGCGGCATCTTCAACTTCAGGGCTCCGAACACCAGGCCAACGACGAGCGAGCCTGCGGCATAGCCGGCGAGCACGAAGCTGGCCGCGCCGGCCTGCCCCAACTGCCTGGTGAAGGCGATCACGGTGACTTCCGCCGTTCCGAAGATCGTGCCGATAGCGACCAGGACGAAGGTCAGGATCTGCACTGGCGGCAGGCGGATGGCCGAGGAGCCGCCGCTTTCGGTGAAGCGGACCGGCGGTTCGGTGGATTTCTGCGTCACGAACAGCGCCGTGCCGACGGCGAGAAACACGGTCGAGACGAGGGGACCGGCTTCTGGGAACCAGGCCACGCTCAGACCGACCGCAAGGATCGATCCGGCCATGTAGACGACTTCGTCAGCCACCGATTCGAAGGCGAAGGCCGTGTGCAGCTGCGGGGTGTCGCGATAGAGCTCCGACCAGCGGGCCCTGACCATCGCCGGCATGCTGGGCATGGTGGTGGCGAACAGTGCCGCGGCAAACAGGATCCAGGCCGGCCAGTGGAAATGCGCGGCCAGCAGCAGAACCGAAAAGGCAGCAACCGACAGGCTGGTGGCAGGAATTAGGACGCGGCTCTGGCCGTGGCGGTCGACCAGGCGGGAAATCTGCGGGGACATGAAGGCATTGCCGAGGGCGAAAGTGGCCGACACGGCACCGGCGAGCCAATATTCGCCATGGGTCTGGGAGATCATGGCGACGATACCCATGGTCACCATCGCGAGCGGCAGGCGCGCCAGGAAGCCGGCAGCCGCGAAAGCCTTTGCCCCCGGCGCTCGAAAGATCTGGCTGTAAGGATTGGACATCGGGCACTCCAAAGCGGAAGAGAATACATTGACATACGCAACGTATGTATTCGTCATAGTTGCATACGCACCGTATGTCAAATAATATACGCAGCGTATATGAAGGAAATGGTATGGCCCGTAAACCGCGAGCCCAGATGATCGCCGAGACACGCGCCAAGCTGCTCGCCGCTGGGCGCGCGGCCTTCGGCACTGTCGGTTATGCGCAAGCGTCGATGGACGATTTTACGGCGGCGGCCGGCCTGACGCGCGGCGCGCTCTATCACCATTTCGGCGACAAGAAGGGCCTGTTCGCGGCGGTCATCACGGAACTCGATGCCGAAATGTCCAGGCGGCTTTCAGCGATCTCGGCCCAGGCCGAAGATCCCTGGCAGGGTTTCGTCGCCGAATGCTCGGCCTATATCGAGATGGCATTGGAGCCGGAAATCCAGCGCATCCTGTTTCGCGACGGCCCGGCCGTCCTCGGCGATCCCTCACAATGGCCGAGCCAGGATGGCTGCATCGCTTCGATGAGCGCGACCTTGGCTGCGCTGAAGCGGGAGGGTGTGCTCGCCGATATCGACCCGGAGGCCGCGGCCCGGCTGGTCAATGGCGCCACTTGGCATGCCTCGCAATGGATCGCCAATGCAGCCGATCCCAAGGCGGCATCCGTGCAGGCAGTGAGAGCCTTTCATGCGTTGCTGAACGGCCTTCGGCGTCATCCAGCCTGAACGTCAGCGTTGCCCTTGAGGGGGTCAGGTCTTGAAAAAGGCACTCGCCGCCGAGAGCGAGGCAGCCTTGCTGGCCTTGGCTTCCTCCAGGCGCACGATCTCCTGCCTCAAAGCCGCGATGCGTTCGTCAAGCTCGTGCAGCGACAGGGTCGAGAGGTCCTGTCCGATCTGATGTGCCACCGTTACCTTTCGCGGCTCGTCATCGAAAATCGCCATGTCGCCTCCTCACTTCCCATCCAAGCCAGCCCCGCTCCCCGAGCTCCGCTGCAGTGGCCACTCTAACCCCATTCGCCCCGATTATGAAAAGCTCATCGGTGAGCGGTTATGAGCGAGAGCCGGAATCTTCGCTCACATTCGCGGCAAGACCGGCCCGCGCGCCGTCTTTCGCAAACAGTTTTCGGTAGCACTCGCCGCCCTGGTACGGGCGGCGGCAAATGCGAGCAGTGCCTGCAGCACCCGACGATGACTGCTTCCACTCCGGCTCCGCCTCGCCATCGAGCCCTAGCCAGAGTGGGTTTCTGTCGACAATCCCGGCAGGAAAGCGGCGCAACAGACTTTCCTTTCGGGTCAACCACGACTATATGGGGTATGAATCCCGACAATCAGCTCGCGTCGGGCTTCGTTCCAGGAGGCTGGGGCGAGGCGGCAGCGAGCCCATGCTTTCCGAGGAGATGCAAATGTCGACCGCCCCGCTGATGCCGAAGGCCACTGCTGTCTGGCTGGTTGAGAACACCGCCCTCACCTTCGACCAGATCGCCGAGTTCTGCAAACTGCATCCATTGGAGGTCAAGGGCATTGCCGACGGCGAAGTCGCGGCCGGCATCAAGGGTCTGGATCCCGTGATCTCCAACCAGCTCACCCGGGAGGAGATTGCCCGCGGCGAGCGCGATTCCCATCATCGCCTCCGGCTGGCCGAGCCGAAGGTCAAGATCGCCGTCGCCAAGGTCAAGAAGGGTCCGCGCTACACGCCGGTCTCCCGGCGCCAGGACCGCCCCAACGCCATTCTCTGGCTGGTCAAGAACCATCCCGAACTCAAGGACGCCCAGATCATGCGTCTGGTGGGCACCACCAAGACGACGATCGCGGCCATCCGTGACCGCACCCACTGGAACACCGCGCAACTGACCCCGGCCGATCCGGTCATGCTGGGGCTGTGCACCCAGATCGACCTCGACTTCGAAGTCGCCCGCGCCTCCAAGGACCGGCCGCCCGAGGCCGAGAGTGCCACGCTGCTGCCGGCCGAGATCACCACGGGACCGGCGGCCGACCGGGGCCAGAGGCCGGACGACCCCTTCGCTTCGCTCGGCAACAAGCCGCGCCAGACGGAAGACGAGGACGAACTCGACGTCGCCAACGTGTTCGCCAAGCTCAAGGGCATCAAGCAGAAGGAAGACTGACGGCCTCGGTGGTCAGTCCATACCCGTCATGCGAAAAGGGCTCTTCCGTCGGCGCGGAAGAGCCCTTTTTCTTGCGCAAGCGCCTGCCGGCAGTGTCCGCGATCCCAGGCGCTGCACCTTAACCCACCTCCCCTTTCAAGGTGTTTGGACCAGGTCGCCGGAAAAGGCTGGTAAAGGGCATCGAGACCCCTCATCCGCCCCTTCGGGGCACCTTCTCCCGCAAGGGGAGAGGGCAACGGGCAAGCGCAGCGCCACGAAAACTGCCCCCTTCTCCCCTTGCGGGAGAAGGTGCCGGCAGGCGGATGAGGGGTTGCACCACCCTATCCCGACCTTTTCCCGGTTTGTTCGAAACACCTTGAAAGGGCTGCACCTTAACCCAGGCTCTCCTGCGCGGGATCCCGGCCACGCAAAAGGGCGCGATCGATGATCGCGCCCGGTGATCCCGCTGAGTTGCGGATCTTTTCCTCAGGGAAGCGGACGCCCGAACTCGTCCCGCACGCCCTCGTAGCGGACATAACCGACAGGCGGCACGTCGTCATCGCCATAAAGGTCGCGCGGGCGCCCCGCCTTCGCGGCCGCCTGATCCTGCCCTCTGAGCTGGGTCAGGCCGGCGGAGATCGTCTCGACGAAGGACATGGCGCCGCCGACCACGGCAGCGGCGATCGAATAATGCAGACGCACCTGCGTCCCGTGCAGGGCCGGGGAATAGCTCCAGTGCCGGCCCCATTCATCTTCGTGGAATTCGACGCTCGACATACTCGTACCCTCAACAAAAAGTAAATGCGCTCTCGCGATATGTTTCCTATTTTCAATGCTTTATGCTAGATTATCAACCGGGTGAACCTTTCTTCACCGTCAACAAAAACTTGATGATCATGAGGTGGGCATGAGCAAGTCGGGAGCCGGCCTTGGTGCGCTGTGGACCTTTGCCGTCGCCGCCCGCCATCTGAGCTTCGCCAAGGCCGCGATCGAGCTCGACGTGACCCCCGCCGCAGTCAGCAGCCAGATCCGCGCTTTCGAAGACCGTCTCGGCACCCGGCTGTTCTTTCGCACCAGCCGAAGCATGAAGCTCACTCATGCCGGCGAAGAGCTGCTCGAATCCACAAGCGGCGCTCTGCGTACCATCGACGAGGCCCTGCGCCGGGCCGCCAACACCACCCAGCGCAAGAGTTTCACCGTTTCTTCCGGTTCATCCTTCGCCGCCAAATGGCTGGTGCCACGCCTGCCGCGTTTCCGGCAGCAATTCCCCGATATCGACATGCGCATCGACATTTCCGACACGCTTGCCGATTTCAATCGCCAGGAAATCGACGTCGCCATCCGCTTCGGCCGCGGCGCCTATGCCGGCCTGCGCTCGGATCGCCTCTTCGTCGAGGACGTCTTTCCGATCTGCAGCCCTCAGCTCCTGCACGGGCCCGTTCCCCTGCGCGAACCCAACGATTTGCAGTATTTCACCCTGATCCATCTCGACTGGCACAGCCAGGATTCGATGTGGCCGGACTGGCGCATGTGGCTGATGGCTGCCAAGGCGGACAAACCCGATCCCACGCGCGGCCTGCATTTCAGCCAGTCGATCATGACCCTGCAGGCGGCCGTGGATGGCCAGGGCGTGGCGCTGGGCAACACCAGCCTGGTGGGCGACGATCTGGCCGCCGGCCGGCTGGTACGCCCCTTCGACCTTTCCTTGAAGATCGCGCCTGAATTCGCCTATCACCTGGTGGCGCCGAGGGCCAAGGCGGACAAGCCGATGATCAAGGCGTTCCGAGACTGGATGCTCGCCGAAATCGCCAGCGGCAAGGCGGTTTGATCGCCCGGATCGCATCAAACCCCACTGTTGGCGCCGCGGCGTCCGCCGCTCCCAAGCGTCAGGCGATGATGTCCGGCGTCAACAGGTCCTCCAGCAGGGACATGCGGTCCTTGAGATGGAGCTTGCGCTTCTTCAGGCGTTGAAGCTGGAGACGGTCAGGGGACCCCACCTGTTCCAGAGCGGCAATCGCGGCGTCGAGATCGCGGTGTTCCTGGCGAAGCTGCCCCAGCTCCGCAACCATCGCGGCTTCCTCCTCCTCGGTGAGCGGATTTGACAAGCCCATACCCTTCCATTCCGAATGGCAGCTTCGGTATTTCGACCATCCTGCTGCCCTATGCCCCTTCGGGCACGGTGCCGAACTATGCCGAGCCGATTCCCCGCCCGCAAGCGCTGCGGCAAGATATCGCCATCTATTTACACCCGTTTGGCAGAGCTTGCCGGACAACTTTCACAAGCCCTTCCTAGGCCTTTGATCCAGCATTCTTTTTATGCCCTCCACACCACATTACCGCGCGGTAACCTATTGTTCCGACTAAATTTATTGCTGCTTTGCACAATCGATTCAACGCTCGAATCCGCGATTTTCCTTCGACATAGGCGACTTTTCGTGAGAACGTTAAATGTCGGAACTGTGACACAAGGAGCCGTTAATGCCTGTGCAGTCGCATTTGGTCGAACTGGAGCGCAAACATCACGCTCTTGAAACGGAACTCACCATCGCACTGGCTCATCCCTCCTCGGATGACCTCAAGATCGCAGAGCTGAAGCGTAAGAAACTCCTTCTCAAAGACGAAATTGCAAGATTGAAGAGCGCCGAGAGGCTGCACTGAACCAGTCGACACTGGTGTATGTTGACCGCCGGACCGGAGCAAAAGCCGGTACCGGCGGTTTCATTTTGTGGCCAGATCTCGTGGATCCACGTGCCAATTGATACGGACAGCTCCCCCAGACAGGTTCAGGATCGGCTGCGATCAAAGCAACAACCCATGGAGGGTTTGCTATGGCCAGCACGACACGGCGTTGGGGGATCGGCCTGGTTTCTTCCTTTCTGCTGGCTTGCGCCATGCTGCCCGTTCCCGGTGCCGTCACCGGCCAGGCCCGGGCGGCACCCGTCGTAGCTGTCCAGGCGCAGGCCCCCAGCCTCGACGAGTTCAAGGCCGTACTGTCGGACTATGGCCAATATATCTATTCCGAACGCTACGGCGAAGTCTGGAAGCCTTCGGTGGTGCCTGCCGGCTGGCATCCCTATCCAGCCTGCCGCTGGGTCTATGACCGCACTTACGGCTGGACCTATGACGATCCCACCGTCTGGGGCAAGATCATCCATCATTACGGCCGCTGGGCCTCCGATGGCAGCAATGGCTGGGTCTGGGTGCCCGGCACGCAATGGAGCCCCGCCTGGGTGATCTGGCGCGGCGGCGGCGACTGGACCGGCTGGGCGCCGACCCCGCCCGCGACCGATCAGCAGGAGATCAGCCTCGCTAACTTCAACGTGGACAGGCAATGGACCTTCATCGAGACGACCAAGCTCGGCAATCGCTGCGACAATGGGCCTTCCTCCGCGCCGGCCGGCACGTTCGCTGGCTCGACTCCAGTGACCCGCATCAAGATCGTACGTGGCATCGCCGTGTTCGTGCTGCCGCAGCCGGCCCTCGTCATCGACTATGACACCGGCCCGGTGGTGCCCTGGTCGAACGAATTCCTGGGCGAATGGCTGCTCTGGCTGAATACCGCCGCTTCCGCCGCCTCGCTCAGCGTCGGGGACAGCCTGGCCGCCTGCGCGCCTCCTCCGCCTCCGGCGGCACCCATGGCGACGCCCGTCACTTTGCCGGCCCCAGCGGCGCCTCGCATGAAATCCTGGAGCCCGCCGCCGCCTCGCTCCAGCAAACGGCGTGAAGTGCGGGTCACGGTGCCGGAGATCCCACGCAGCCGACGCCGGATCTATGGCGGGCCTGGGCCCGATTATGGCGACGAGCCCCCGATCTACAGCCCGCCGCGCCGGCGCCGCCCGCCCGTCTGGGACGAAGGGCCGATCGTGCAGAGGTCGCCGCGTTATCCCAGACCCGGTCCCGTGATCACCCCCTCCAGCAACCCGGCTACGCCCAGTTCAGGCCAGCGCCGTCGCTGGCGGCCACGGCCGAACCCCGACGGGAATCCGTCGTCACGGTGAGTGATCCGGTGATCGCAGCAGGCGAGGCGTTGAAATAGCGCCTCGCAGCGGTATGGTTCAGGCAGTCCCCGTGCTGGATTCGATCATGCCCACCACCGCCTCCCTACCCCGCCGCCATTGGTTCGAGATGACGACGGAGGATTTCCGCACCGGCGATACCGCCAACTGGATCGCCGTGCTGCCGATCGCTGCCGTCGAGCAGCACGGGCCCCATCTGCCTGTCGGGGTCGACAGCATGATCATGCAGGGCTATCTGGAGCGCGCCATCCCGCTGATCCCCGCCGATATCCCGGCGACCTTCCTGCCGATCCAGACCATCGGCAAATCCAACGAGCATCTGGAATTCCCCGGCACCCTCAGCCTCTCGGCCGAGACCGTGATCCGGTCCTGGACCGAGATCGGCGAGAGCGTGCATCGGGCCGGCATCCGCAAGCTTTTGATCGTCAATTCCCACGGCGGCAACATGGCGGCGATGGACATCGTGGCCCGCGAACTGCGCGTGCGCCACGGCATGCTGGTCGCCTTCACCTCCTGGCACATGTTCGGTTATCCGAAGGGCACCTATTCCGATGACGAGACGCGGCTCGGCATCCATGCCGGCGAGATCGAGACCGCTCTGATGCTTGCCTTTCGCCCCGACCTCGTGCGCATGGACAAGGCCAAGGATTTCCGCCCGGTCACCTACGAAATGGAGCAGACCTTCAAATATCTGCGCACCGGCCGCCCCGGCGGCTTCGGCTGGATGGCCCAGGACATCCGCCCCGAAGGCGCGGCGGGCGACGCCAGCAAGGCGACGCCGGAGCATGGCGAACTCTCGGCCGCGTTCGGCGCACTGGCCCTGGTCGATCTGCTCAGAGACATCAGGGATTTCGACCTCTCGCGGCTGAGAAACGGGCCGTTGAAAGGGTAACTTCTTCTCCCCTTGCGGGTGTTGTCCAACCCGCTTGGAACGGCCTGGATGCCCTGAAGGCGCAAATGAGGGGGCGACGCCCCCCCCTCATGGTCGGCTGCCGGTCAAGGAGCTGTCAGGATGGCGCGCGAGACACCTCATCCGATGATGCGCAACGCCTTCTCCCATAAAGGAGAAGGAAGCCAGCTCAGGCCGCGACCTTCTCCACTTCCTCGAGCAATTGCAGGTCGCCACGGCCGAAGGACACCGTGACATCCTCGCCCATCTGCGGCGGCGGCGCGCCCGGATTGTTGAAGGTGTCGAGCGAGACCACGTTCTCGTTGAAGCGCACGCGGATGCGCACGATCGAGCCGAGGAAGCTGACGAGTTCGATGCGGCCGGTGAGGCTGTTGCGCCCCTCGTCGCCCGCGCCCAGCACCACGGCTTCGGGGCGCAGGGCCAGCGTACGCGTCTCGCCATTGCTGGCACCCTGCAGGCCGCGGCTGGTCACCACCTCCTGCCCGTCGACGGAGAAGCGGCCAGTGGCGGCATCGACGACCTTGCCGGTGAGAAAGTTGAGCGTACCCACGAAAGAGGAGACGAAGCGGGTCTTGGGAAAATTGTAGATCTCGAAGGGCGTGCCGACCTGTTCCATCTGTCCGGCGCTCATCACCACGATGCGGTCGGACATCGACAGTGCCTCTTCCTGGTCATGCGTCACGAACAGCGTGGTAATGCCGAGTTCCTGTTGCAGCACCCGGATCTCGTCGCGCAGGGATACGCGGATCTTGGCATCCAGCGCAGAGAGCGGCTCGTCGAGCAGGAGGATCTTCGGGCGGACCGCGATCGCACGGGCCAGTGCCACGCGCTGCTGCTGGCCGCCGGAGAGCTGGAAGGGATAGCGGTCGGCGATCTGCGGCAGCTTGATCATCTCCAGCATCTGCTTGACGCGGCTATAGATCTCCGCAGGCGGCTTCCTGGCGATCTTCAGGCCAAAGCCGATATTCTCGGCCACCGTCATGTTGGGAAACAACGCATAGGCCTGGAACACCATGCCGACATTGCGCTGGTTGGGCGCCAGGCCGGTGATCTCCTTGCCATCCATGCGGATGGACCCCGACGACGGCGATTCGAAGCCGGCCACCATGCGCAGGACCGTGGTCTTGCCGCAGCCGGAGGGGCCCAGCAGGGTGATGAATTCCCCCTTCTGCACCGACAGATCGAAACGCTTCACCACCTGGTTGGCGCCGAAGCTCTTCTGCAGCCCGGTGATCTCGAGAAAGGACATGCTGGCCTCCCAGTGCTGGTTCAACGTGCCGCCCGCGCGCCGCGCGAGCGGCCGACGAGCTGCAGCAGGCCCATGCAGGCCCAGGTGATGATAAAGGCGACGATGGCAAGCGCCGAGGGCTCATAGGCCCGGTTGGCGCCGATCAATTGCAGATAGGTACCGAAGACCGGCCGGTTGAGCAGGCTGGCGAAGGTGAACTCGCCGATGACGATGGCAAAAGCGATGAAGGAGCCGCTGAGCACACCGGAGCGAATATTCGGCAGGATGACCTGCCAGAGGATGGTGAAGCCACTCGCCCCCAGGCTCTGGGCTGCCTCGGTCAGAGTCTTGACGTCGATGGCGCGCAGGCCTGCATCGACGGACCGATACATATAGGGCAGCGCCAGCACGACATAGCCGAAGGTGAGCAGGAGGTCCGTGGTCCATTCGCTGTCGGTCAGCGGCAGCCAGGACGAGGAGTTGAACATCCGGATATAGCCGAAGACGATAATGATCGCCGGAATGACCAACGGCAACAGCGTGATGAATTCCACCGGCGACCGCCAGCTCGGCAGGCGCAGACGCACCAGATAGGCTGCCGGCACCACCAGGACGATGCTCAGCACGATGGTGGCGAGCGCAAGCAGGATCGAACGGACGAAAGCATGCTGGAATTCCGCCTGGGCGAACACCACGCGATAGGCTTCGAAACTATATTGCCCGCGCAGCATGCGCAGCGAGAACTCGAAGGTGGAGAGCAGCGGGATGATGAAATAGCTGATCGCCAGAAGGATGATCAGCCAGGACAGCACGGAGGACTTCTTCATCGCACCCACCGCTCGCTATAGCTGCGCAGCCAGATATAGGCGCCGCTGGAGATGCTGGTGATCACCACCATGCCGAAGGCGATGGCATAGCCCAGATTGGGATTGCTGAGCACGTCGCCTCGGATCTGGGCGAAGAGCTGGATCGGAATGATCGGCAGGCTGGATCCGGTCAGCGCATAGGCGGTCGCCACCGCACCGAAGGCATTGGCGAACAACAGCAGTGTCGCACCCAATATGCTCGGCAGCAGGATCGGCAAGGCGATATGCTGCCAATAGTGGAAATTGCTGCCGCCCAGTACGGCATTGGCCTCGCGCCATTCGCGCTTCAACCCGTCGAGAGCCGGCGCGATTACCAGCACCATCAGCGGAATCTGGAAATAGAGATAGACCAGGGTCAGGCCGGTGAAGCTGAGGATGTTGAAGCCCGTCGAGTAAAGGTTGAAGCCGAGGTAGTCCCTTAGCAGGACGGTGACGAGCCCGACCCGCCCCAGAGTCGCCAGAAAGGCGAAGGCCAGCGGCACGCCGGCGAAATTCGAGGCGACACCCGAAAACGTCATCACCGCGCCGCGCATCCACTCCGGCAGGCCGCCGAGAATGACCGCATAGGCCACGAAGAAGCCGATGAAGGCACCACCGAGGGCCGAGGCGAAGCTGATCTTGATGCTGAGCCAGAAGGAGGAAACGATCGCCGGATTGGTGAAGAGCTCGGTGATGTTGCCGAAAGTGAAATGTCCTTCCCGGTCGAAGAACGCCCCGACCAGCAGCAAGGCCGTGGGAACCACCAGGAAGAGCAAGGCAAAGAGCACGAAGGGAGCCATGCCCAGCACGGCAAGCCCTCCGCCGGCTCTGGCCGAGCCCGGAGCTGCAGCTGGGACGGTGTTTGTGGTGGTATTCATCGCGGCGACCACAATAGCACGCGTCCTGCCCGGAGAGCCCGGACAGGACGCGCAGGAGAGGACAATCGATCTTACTTGACGGCGGCGCCGACCACGCTGTCCCAATCCTTGGTGATCTCGGCCTTGGCCGCGCTCTGCTCATCCAGGGTCGGGAACACCGCCTTGGCGTAGGCCTCGGCCGGCGGGAGCTTGGCAAGCAGGTCTGCCGGGATCTTCTTGTTGGCGACGAGGTCGTTGAAGCGGATCGGATGGCAATAGCCCTTCAGATAGCCGATCTGGCCTTCGTCCGAATAAAGATATTCCATCCACAGCTTGGCGGCGTTGGGATGGGGCGCATACGCGCTGATGGCCTGGACATAGACGCCGGCAACCACGCCGCTGGCGGGAATCACCACGTCGACGTCCGGATTGCCCTTGAGCGTGTCACGATCGGTAAGGGCGTTGTAGTCCCAGCGCAGCACGATCGGGGTCGCGCCCTGGGCCAGCGAGGCGGCCTTGCCGATAGTGGGCACGAAATTGCCCTTCTTGTTGAGCTCGGCGAAGAATTTCAGGCCCTCGGCAGCGGCCTTGCTGGCATCGCCCTTTGCGGCCGACAGGCCGGCGGCATAGACGCCCTGGATGGCTTGGTTCGCGGTGCGGGGATCACCCGCCAGCGCCACGGCATTGGCATAGTCGGAGCTCAGCAGGTCGGACCAGTCCTTCGGCGAATTCTTGACGATGTCCTTGTTCACCTCGAAGGCAAGCACGCCGTAATAGTCGCCATACCAATAGCCGTCGGCATCCTTGGCATTGTCGGGAATGGAAGCCCAGGTCGCCACCTTATAGGGCTGGATCAGGCCGTCCTTCTTGGAGGTCGGACCGAAGGAAAGGCCGACGTCGATCACATCGGGAGCCTGCGGACCGGTGTTGCCCTTGTTGGCCTTGATGGCCTCGACCTCATCGCCCGAACCGGCATCGGGGTTGAGTTCATTGACCTTGAGGCCATACTTGGCCTTGAAGCCTTCGATGATGGCGCCATAACCGCACCAGTCATGCGGCAACGCGATCGTCGTGAGTTGGCCTTCCTTCTTGGCGGCGTCGATCAGCTCCTGGCTCTGGGCAAACGCGCTGCCCACCGAAGCCGCCAAAGCCAGTACGGATACCGATGCGATACCCAGCCACGTTTTCCTGCTCATCGTCCAACTCCTTGATGGTGCCGCAAGGCCCATTTTATCCGTAAGGGTTTTTACAGCGGCGCTGGTATCAATGACGGTTGACACTTTTGTGTCAATAGAAGCTGTCATATATGACAGCCCCCAAATTCACTGTTTGCAGCTATTTTTACGGGTTTACGACATCCGCCCGATCCGTTAGGAAGTGAAAAAGCCCGGCCATCGGATGAGCCGGGCTTTTGCGTGTCCGGGTTTTGGAATTCCGAGCGAAGGCGTTTTTGCGATTTGGTGGGACCACCAGCAGGAAAGCAAAACGCGTCGGAACGAACGAGTTGGGGCAAAATGGCGTTTCCATTCGAACCCGTTTTGCTCTGAGGAATTCCGGGGCCGAGGGCCAGAGAGAGAAGGGAGATCACCATGGCCAATGTCGTCGTGGTCGGGTCGCAATGGGGCGACGAAGGCAAGGGTAAGATCGTCGACTGGCTGTCGGAACAGGCCGACGTCGTCGTGCGCTTCCAGGGCGGGCACAATGCCGGCCACACCCTCGTCATCGGTGACAATGTCTATAAATTGTCCCTGCTGCCCTCGGGCATCGTGCGCGGCAAGCTCTCGGTGATCGGCAATGGCGTGGTGCTCGATCCCCGCGCCTTCGTCGCCGAGGTGAAGAAGCTGAAGGAACAGGGCGTGTCGGTGACGCCCGAGGCCTTGCGCATCGCCGAGAACACCCCGCTCATCCTTTCCCTGCACCAGGACCTCGACCGCCTGCGCGAGTCGGCGACCGACGGCACCAAGATCGGCACGACCGGGCGCGGTATCGGCCCTGCCTATGAGGACAAGGTGGGCCGGCGCGCCATCCGCCTGATGGACCTGGCCGACCTTTCCGCCCTGCGCCCGAAGATCGCCCGCCTGCTCAACCACCACAATGCCCTGCGCCGCGGCACCGGCCAGGGCGAGATCGATCCGGAGGCGCTCTATCAGGAACTGGCGGACATCGCGCCGCAGGTCCTGCCCTTCATGGACGATGTCGGCGCGCTGCTCGACAAGGAGCGCAAGGCCGGCAGCCGCATCCTGTTCGAAGGCGCCCAGGGCGCGTTGCTCGACATCGACCACGGCACCTATCCCTATGTCACCTCCTCCAACACGGTAGCCGGGCAGGCCGCCGTCGGCTCCGGCCTCGGGCCGGGCGCGCTCGATTATGTGCTGGGCATCACCAAGGCCTATACCACGCGCGTGGGCGAAGGCCCGTTCCCGACCGAGCTCACCGACGAGACCGGTCGCCTGATCGGTGAGCGCGGCCGCGAGTTCGGCACGGTCACCGGCCGGGCCCGCCGCTGCGGCTGGTTCGACGCCGCGCTGGTGCGCCAGACCATCCGCACCTCCGGCATCACCGGCATCGCCCTCACCAAGCTCGACATTCTCGACGGATTCGAGACCATCAAGGTGTGCGTGCGCTACGAGCTGGACGGTCGCGAAATCGACTATCTGCCGGCCAGCCAGGCCGCCCAGGCCCGCGTCAAACCCATCTATGAGGAGATCGAGGGCTGGCGGGAAACCACCGCCAAGGCCCGCTCCTGGGCCGACCTGCCGGCGCAGGCGATCAAATATGTGCGCCGCATCGAAGAGCTGATCGGCGCGCCGGTGGCCGTGCTCTCCACCAGCCCCGACCGGGACGATACGATCCTTGTGCAAAATCCCTTTCAAGTCTAAGAGCAGACCTAATCCCGTCAGATTCGGGCATTAGTGCGTGATCTGCTGCGATGGCACTGCGCGGGTTGCGACCCGCGCAGTGCCTGGATTGTCCGGCGGCGATCTTGTTCTCCGGAGCAGGATCGGGCGTGGTTTCCGCTACGTCATGGCGGCAAGGCCTGTCTGCAGCGGATCATGGGCCCGGAGCAAAGTGCGATTTCTCCGAATCGGATTTTGCTCTTACGTCTTGTTTTGACGCATTTTCCTAATCGAAAAGTCGACGACCTTTTCTGGGAAGTGCTTTCGTGAAGAGATCGAGACAGAACGCGTGTCGACGGACTATTTTCCTCCCATTCAGCGAGCCGTGCAGGGTCTTTCCCCCAATACGCAGGAAACCCGTCAGGCGCTCTATGAGAAAGCCCGCTCCGCTCTTCTCCGCCAGCTCAATGCCGCCGATCCCGCGCTGACCGAAGGGCAGATCGCCCGGGAACGCAACCTGCTCGAAGAAGCCATCCGGCGCGTCGAGCACCATTACGACGAGGCCGAGTTCACGCCTGAACCGGTGGCCTCCGAGCGTCCGGCTGCCCCCCAATCACAGTCCGACACTGCATCGACCGGCGACGAGGCATCCCAAGACGAGGCCTCGACCCCTGCCTCGCCGCGGCCCAATGGCCTACCGGCTTTTGCCGAGCGCAAGGCCGAGAAGCGGCGGCCGCAGGCGCCCCGCCGCAACAGGTCCAACGGCAATCTCAGGCGTTATGCCCTCATGGCCGCGACAGCGGCCATCATCATCGGCGGCGGCGCCGCTACCGCGCTCTATTTGCGCGGAAGCGACGACAGCCCCGTGCTGGCGCCCCAGCAGGCGGCCGCGCCGCAGGCAGCGCCCAAGCCCGCGCCCGAACCCGGCAAGTTGAACGACCGGCTCGGCGGTACGCCGGCTGCGCCCCAGACCGAGGTTGCCACCGGCAATCCCCCGCCCCCGGCGCCCGCGCCAGCCACCCCGGAGCCCGCTGCGCCGGCCCCGCAGGCTCCGTCTGCGCCCGCGCCATTGCTGCCCTCGACCCAATCCGAAGCGCCGGAGGGCCAGCGCGCGCGCCTGATGGAGGAAGATCCGAGCGCTCCCATGAAGGGCCGCCTGTTCGAAGGCACCGTGAATTGGCGCACGGAATCGCAGGCCAGTGGTACCAATGGCCCGCTCGATACCGTCGTCGTCGGTGAGATCAACGTTCCCGACCGCAAGATGAAGGTGCTCCTCACCCTCAGGCATAATTCCGACCGTTCACTGCCGGCGAACTATCTTCTGAACATCCAGATGAGCGTGCCGGCCGACTATCCCAGCGGAGCGGTCGGCGACGTCAAGAGCGTCAACGTCAAATCCGATCCGCAGGTCCCGGGCCTGCAACTCGACGGCGCCTTGATGAAGGTCACCACGGGCGTGTTCCTGATGGGCCTGCTCGACCCGCCAGACGAGAAGGGCCGCAACGCCAAGATGTTGCAGACTAACCAGTGGTTCGATCTGGTGTTTACCTTTGCCAATGGCCGCAACGCCGTGTTCACCTTCGAGAAGGGACCGACGGGCGAGAAGGCCTTCAACGACGCCATGGCAGCCTGGAACGCCGACGCCGCCGCGGCGCAATAGCCTTCCAGAACAAAGTGCGATTTCTCGGAATCGCACTTTCTCTCTAACTCTTTGTTTCAAGGCGTTTTCTTGATCGATAAGTCTATCGGCTTGTCTGGTAAAACGCTCCGGCGCCCCCTCAGGGCGCTTTCACGGCCGTGACGTGCAGTTCGTGCTCGCGGCCGTCACGGGCCTTCCAGGTGATCGACTGCCCCGGCGACAGGCCCAACAGGGCCGTGCCGATCGGCGTGAGGATCGAGATCTTGCCTTCGGCAATGTCGGCCTCGCCCGGATAGACCAGCCTTACCTCGCGCTTAGCGCCGCCTTCGGTCTCGAAGGTGACGACAGAACCGATCTGCACCACGCTGTGCCCCACCTCGGTCGCCGGAACGATCTCTGCCCGGTCCAGCTCGCCGAGCAACGCCTCGGCCACTTCCGGGAACCGATCGAG
Organism: Labrys sp. LIt4; assembly: GCF_017813775.1. Classification (NCBI taxonomy): domain Bacteria; kingdom Pseudomonadati; phylum Pseudomonadota; class Alphaproteobacteria; order Hyphomicrobiales; family Xanthobacteraceae; genus Labrys; species Labrys sp. LIt4. The sequence continues at coordinate 160,960 of NZ_JAGIPY010000010.1, read as the reverse complement.
GGCCGAGGTCGCGAGTTGTGTCAGACGCTCGAAATCGACGTCGTTCACGATGATGCTGGGCCTGGCCTGATTCTTCAGGGGGTGATTCATGATTGGATACCTTAAAAGTTGGGCGCGATACGGCACGCCCGCTCCACCCGCGGCTATCCGCTGGCTGGGCATGGCGACAAGAACGGATGCACCGGCCCTCGCGCTTGGCGCGAACCTGCCGGCTGAGGCGTTGCGATGTGACGGACTGAGAATGCGCCGGATGATAGGCCGCACCTTAGAGGAGCGGCGCGCCCCGAAGCTCGGAGCGCAAATGGCCGAGCCCGGGGCTACGCTTCCGCGATCGGGAAAAGACGAAAGGTGGTTTTGACCACGGTGCTCATGGCTCCACCATGTTGGTCGAAGTCGATCCTGTCAAGCCGGCGCGGGCAATGCCTCTCCACCGGCGAAAATGCGCATTGTTTGAATCGCACTTTGCCCAAGGAAAAGCCGCCCGAAGGCGGCTTCCCATTCGTTATCGCAAGCAGCCTCAGGCCGGTGCGTGCGCCGCTTCCAGACGAGCGACACCGGAGCGCACCGCCGCCTGCACCTTTTCGAAGGCTCTTACCTCGATTTGGCGCACTCGCTCACGCGAGACACCGAACTCGTCGGAGAGCTCCTCGAGCGTGATGGGGTCATCGGCAAGGCGGCGTGCCTCGAAGATACGGCGCTCGCGATCGTTCAGGACGGTCAGGGCCTGGCGCAACGCGGTGGAGCGGTTCTCGCTCTGCTCTGTTTCGGCCAAGCGGGTCTCCTGGTTGGCGGAATCATCCACCAGCCAATCCTGCCACTCGCCATCGCCTTCCTCGCGCACGGGAGCATTCAACGAAGCATCGCCGCTCAGACGGCGGTTCATCTCCACGACTTCCTGCTCCTGCACGCCGAGCGACTTGGCGATCGACTTGACCTGATCGGGACGCAGATCCCCCTCATCCAGCGCGGAAATCTGGCTCTTGGCCTTGCGCAGGTTGAAGAAGAGCTTTTTCTGGTTGGCGGTGGTGCCCATCTTCACCAGCGACCAGGAGCGCAGAATGTATTCCTGGATCGAGGCGCGGATCCACCACATGGCGTAAGTGGCAAGGCGAAAGCCTTTTTCTGGCTCGAAGCGTTTGACGGCCTGCATCAGGCCGATATTGCCTTCGGAAACCACTTCGCCCAGCGGCAGACCATAACCACGATAGCCCATGGCGATCTTGGCCACGAGCCGCAGATGCGAGGTCACCAATTGATGGGCTGCTTCACGATCGCCATGCTCGCGCCAACGCTTGGCAAGCATGTATTCCTGCTCCGGCTGAAGCATCGGGAAGCGACGAATTTCTTCGAGATAACGCGACAGGCCACTCTCGGTGGCCAAGACGGGAAGCGCGGCAGAAGCCATATGTTCCTCTCCTCTGAACCCCCATCGAGGGCGGTTCAAATCGCCATCCCTCATCGAGAGCAGACGGCGCCTATGTGATATGGGGACGACGCCGGCCTTTGTGAAGACCTTGTCAGATCTTTCGAAGGCGCGATATCTAGCGGCCCCGCATGTGCCCACCCCGGCAAATCTATCGACCTGCTTCTACCGAGGAATCTCACCCGCCATGGGGCATTCGTCACCCAGGCGGCCGAGCACGGACCAATCCCGATCACCAACTCATCATGCGCCCGATTGCGGCGATTTCGCGTTGCAATCTTTCACGGGCGGCCATGCATTAATGTGACAGCTCGGTAACAGTGTCAAATTAAGGGTTGTTAATCGATTTCAGGCGGAGGGAACCGCCACCCCTTCCGCGCGTTTACCGTAACACTTTGTTTACCTTGCACCAACCGCCAGCCGGCCTAACCTTTCCAGCAATGCCTTCCGCCATCGCAGTCGGCGATGCTGGAAACCGGCCGTGGCCCCACTGCTGACCAACGGGAGACATCAGTATGGACGGCGATAAGCGAACTGCTCAGGCCAAGGCCGATCTGTCCGAGAGCCTCGGCAAGGACCTCGACGCCCTGAGGGCGGAAGTGGCCCGCCTGACCGAACAGCTCAGCGCCTATGTCGATGCGGAGAAGAGTTCCTGGTCGAAATTTCTGTCCAAGGAAGCCAGGCACGCCAGGCAAGTGCTCGACGAGAAGGTGAACGAGGCCGGTGCCAAGGCCAGTGAACTTCGCGGCGCCGCGCAGGAGCAGGTATCGGACCTTCAGAAGGCGATGCTCGACTACATCACCCGCAAGCCGCTGCAATCGGTGGCACTCGCCGCCGGTATCGGCTTGATCCTCGGCCTGTGGAGCAAGGGGCGTTCGTGACTCGTCTCCTTGCCCTGGGCGCCCTCGCCAAGGAGGAACTGAGCGCCGTCCTGCGTCAGTACGGGACCGTGATCCTTTGGCGCTTCGTCGCCGGCTGCTGCCTCCTCGCAATGGTGATCGTCGGGCTGATCAGCCTGCACCGTTTCCTCGCTGAAACCTATGGCCCCTATTGGGCCGACGCGGCGCTCGGCGCCGGATTTGCGGTGCTGGCCGTATTGGCGCTGGTGATGGCTCAGGCCGCCGAGAAGAAAGCCAAGCGCCGCCGGCTCCTGGCCGCAACCCTGGTGACGGCGGCGGGCGTCGTCGAGGAGAGCTTGCCGAATAAGAAAACGGTCAGCGGCGCCCTGGCGCTCGCGGCCCTGGCTGGCGGCTTCTGGCTCGGCCGCAAGCGCTAGAGCAAAGCGCGTCCAAGCGTGAACGCTTATTTGCTCTAGCTCATTGTTCTGACGCGTCTTTGCGATTCTTGGTGACTCCGTCCAATCGCAAAACGCCATAGAGCGTCAAAAACGGCGGAGAGAAAATGCGATTCGGAGAAATCGCGTTTTCTCCAGGCCAATCTAGCCGTTGCGCAGCGCATCGGCCAAGGCTGCCAGGTCGGCCGGCAGCGGGCTTTCGAACACCAGATGCCTGCCGCTGACGGGATGCTCGAAACCGAGCAGCCGGGCATGCAGCGCCTGCCGACCGAGCCCGGCAAGCACCGCGCGGGGGACCTCCGGCAGCAGCGCAGCCTTGGTCTTGAAACCGCTGCCATAGACTGCGTCGCCGAGCAGGGGATGGCCGAGATGGGCCATGTGGACGCGGATCTGATGGGTTCTGCCGGTCTCCAGCCGGCATTCCACCAGACTGACCAACGGCTGCCCGCCTTGGCTGTCCGAGACTTGCCTGCCGAAGGCCTCCACCAGCGAATAATGGGTGATGGCTTCCCGCCCGCGCCCGAGCGCTACCACGGCCATCTTCTCGCGATTGCGCGTGGAGCGGTCGATGCCCGTCTCGATGGTGCCATGGGGACGCGTCGCGCCCCAGACGAAGGCCAGATAGGCCCGCTCCAACGGCCCGGTGCGGCCGTGATCGGCAAACTGGGCTGCCAGGCCCTGATGCGCCCGATCGTTCTTGGCAACCACCAGCAGCCCCGACGTATCCTTGTCGAGGCGGTGCACGATACCCGGCCGCTTCACGCCGCCCACGCCCGACAGCGAATCACCGCAATGAGCGATGAGCGCATTCACCAGCGTGCCGCTCTCATGGCCGGCGGCCGGATGCACCACCAGGCCGACGGGCTTGTCGATGACGAGCAGATCGTCGTCCTCGTAGACGATGGCAAGCGGAATGTCCTCGCCCTGCGGTTCGGCGGGCTCGGGCTCGGGAACCCGAAGCGCGATTCGCTGCCCCTGCTTGAGCATATGGCCGGCATCGAGCACCGCGCGGCCGTCGATCGTGGCATGGCCGGCTTCGATCAGCGCCTTGATGCGGGTACGCGACAGGGGCTGCAGATCGGGCCTGCTAGCGGCCGCCTGGCATTGGCGAACCAGGAAGCGGTCGATACGCTCGCCGGCTTCGGCGACCTCGAAAAACGTCTCTACGGAGCTGTTGGCGATGCTGTTCATGGGCGCCTACTAGAGCAAAACGCGCTCGAATGGAAACGTCATTTGTCTCTAACTCGTTGTTTCGGCGCGCCTTTGCGAGTCCTGGCGGCTCCGTCGAATCGCAAGACGCTTCAGGCATGAATGTCAGCCGTGCCAAGAATTCACATCGCAAATGGACAGATTGCGCAGATTGCCGCTTGCCGCCGTCCTGATTTGCCGCTATAGGCCCACTCCTTGCCGCTGCTCCCATCGTCTAGTGGCCTAGGACGTCGCCCTCTCACGGCGAAAACAGGGGTTCGAGTCCCCTTGGGAGCGCCAGCAATTTCAGGCGCTTAAGCAGTGCGCCTTGAGCTTCTGGCAAAGTCGTTGCTGTTTTCGTTGCAAATCGTATCCGTAGTCGTGGCTGCATAAGATTGCTATCGGGGCCTATTGTTGTCGCTCCGGTGCTGTGAGATAATGCTTCTGCAGCCGCGCTGCCATCTCTTTCATGCTTCCCTCCTGACCTTCTGCCCCGCCTGCGGCCGTTTCATCGGATCGTTCGGTCGCCGTATGCCTATTGGCCGGCGGCCGCCTCAGGAGGCGGCAATATGCCCACCAAATCGCTCCCCGAGCTGCAAGACACGCCCGCCTGGCGCGAACGGCCGCTCTTGCCCATGCGCACCGCGGCCGAGTTGGCCGGTATTTCGCGCTGCTCGCTCTACAAACTGTCGGCGCAAGGCCGCCTCAAGCTCAAGCGCCTAGCCGGCAGGGTGCTCGTGGAGACCGAGAGCTTCGCCCGGCTTGTCGAGAGCGCCGAAGAATGGGCCCCTGCCCGTTCGCGGCGATCGGCACGTTGAGGGGGCAGCATCTATGGCCAAGCGAGCTCAAAACCACCAACCCACCTCCGTGCTCACCGTCGAAGAGGCATGCGACTATCTGCGGATCTCCCGCAGCGGCCTCTATCGGATCATGAAGACGGAGCGTCTACGTCCCGCACATATCGGGCGCAGAACCGTTTTCCGCCGCTCCGATATCGACGCCTTCCTGGAAACCTGCATCGGGGAGGCGGCGCCGTGAAGTTCAACCCATCGCCCCGCTCACTGTTCGTGAAGGCGCACAACCAACTCGAGCCTCTCATGACCGAAGAGGCCCGGCACCTCTGGCAAAGCCGGCACGCGGCCACGCTCCCGCCCGACCAACGTCTCGCCTTTTGGTACCTGGTAACCGAGGGCATCCCGCCGCACCGGTGGCCGCTCGAGGCGATAGAGGAGATTATCATCAAGCGCTGGATGGCCGCGAACGGCATGAAGGGCAACGATCGCGTTGTCACCCAATTCGCACACACACGCCGGATGGAGCTCATCGCGGCGGCAACGGCTACCGATCTCCATTACGAAGCGCCTGAATGGCCCCTGCGCGACTGGATCATTCGGGGTGCGCTGCTGGGCGAAATAATCGAGAGGCAGCGCGAAGGCCGATCATGGAAGGCCAATACCGTTTGCGAAGCTGTGGCGGCCCGCCTTTCCGAGCCATCTCAAGCACACCGCCCTCGAAAAGACAGGCATTTAGACATCAGCCGCGAACGCGTTCGGCGCGTGTTCGACGACTTCAAGCTTGAATTGGCGGCCGCTTCGCGCGCCTGCGCCCCACTATCCGTGGCCACCTGGAATGTCGTGTACACGGTCGTCCGTCATATAGCCTGCGTGCTCGACCAGATTGACGCCCGAACTCCCGGCCGAAAGGAGTTTGTGCGTGGCGTGCAAATTCTGACCGCTGGCATTGCACATATCACGCCGACAAAGTTGGGGCTTGGAGGTAATTCCGATGGCTCGCAACATTTCCGCCGAAACACACTGGACCCGCCGCCCCCGCGTATCGTTGCAGGAGGCCGCGACAATTCTTGATCACTCCCCCGCGTGGGTTCGAGATCGCATCCTGTTGGGCAAACTGGCAGTGGCGCCGGGCCCGTGGCCGTTGAGCGTCACAACGGTCAGCCTAGCGCTGCTCCTGGCTGACAGAGGCGCCAGAAGGGCCCGCCAGGCGCTCCTCCGACAAAAGCAAGCGAAAGAAGGCCGGTCGCGTCGGCCGCAGCACCTGCGCCTCGTGGTCGACAACACGGCGCCCTAGAAACGAATTGGCCGGCCGCTCGTGGCGACGAGCTACCGGCCGGAGTATTGGATATGCTCTATAAAATTACCAAAAATGAGCCCCGCGAGCAAGTACTCGAGGCTGATCCCGACGAGGTTCTGACGTTCCTCAATGCTGTGTTCAGGCGCTGCAAGGTGGGGGAAGGCAACTACGCGCTACGGGCGTTCGAACATAGTGCCGACGGTCGTTGTGTCTTGCGCCGGGCGGTTCCATTCGACGGGAAGATCAAGGGTGTTTTGATCGAAGCTGCCAACGAGATAGCAGCCCGCTCCGCGCCGTCCGCCGTCTTGAGCCCTCCAGTGTGCATATTCGGCAACGAGACGAGGGACGGGAAAAGCACGGCCACGGAACGGAATGTGCTGGCCGCGCCTGCGATTGTCGTCGACCTCGACAAGGCGCCGCGCGCCGGTTTGGAGGCAGCCCGTTCAGTGCTCGGGCCGCCCACCCTTGTGGTCGAAACCGGCGGCCTGTGGGCGGCACCAGACGGCGTACAGCAGCCTAAGCTGCACGTCTATTGGCGCCTCAAATCTCCGGCCACCAGCGACCAGGAAAAGATCGACCTCAAGCGGGCGCGCAGGCTTGCCGCCTTGATCAGCGGCGGTGATCGAACAGCCGCCGCCCTTTCTCATCCGCTGCGCCTCCCGGGCTCCTGGCACACCAAAGGTGAGCCCCGGCCGTGCCGTGTGGTCGAGAACAATGGGGAGGCCGAGGTCGAATTGACCGCGGCTCTCGAGCTGCTGCAGGCGGAGGCGGACGCCCAAGGGCTAAAAGTCGAGAACAGCCGGCATGCCGACGGCCGCACCGGCTTCAAAGCCGAAACACCCCTTTGTAGAGATGACCTCCTAGCGCTCGCCGCGGCCATTCCTAACCCGGACGCCCCGGACTGGAATAACTGGAGCAATATCGGCATGGCGTTCTATGACGCCAGCCACGGCAGCGATGACGGAGAGGACGCATTTTACGCCTGGAGCGAAAAGGCGGCGAGCGTTCACGATCTCGAAACGGCGCAGTACAAATGGGACCACATCCGTCAATATCCACCGTCGAACATCTCCACGGGTACACTGGTGAGGTTGGCGAGCCGAGCACAACTAGGCTTTCAGCTCCCTAGCGGCGCCACGATCCATGAGGAACGTCGGGCCGAAGACTTCTTCGATCCTGTCGCGGGTAACCCTGACGCGGTCGGCGCTGACGGCCAGGAGTGGCCGGAACCGCTCGACATATTTGGCCACGAGGATCCCGCCAGCCTTTCGGAGCCGCCGCAAGGCGCCCTTCCCGAAATAATAGCCCGGTGGGCACGGAGCGAAGCTCGGCGAAAGGGCGTTCCTCTTACCTTTGCAGCGGCTTCCGCGATGACAGCCGTGGCCGCGGCCATCGGCGGCTCTCTGCGCATTCGGCCCAGGGTACACGATGACGGATGGACGGAGCCTGCCGCCTTTTGGACAGCACTTGTTGCGGATCCGGGGGGCGCCAAGAGCCCGACCATAAGCGCCGCGGTCCAGCCTCTGAGGGAGTTGGATAAGGAGCGCTGGAAGCTGGACAAGCCGCGGCATGACGAATGGTTGGCCGCTAGCAGGCGGCGGGGCAAAGACGCGCCCCCGCCCGGGGCCGAGCCTGCAATACGGCGCTGCGTCGTCGATGACATCACCATGGAGCAGCAGGTTCGCATTCATGCCGCGAACCCGAGGGGCTTGCTGCGCGCTCCGGATGAGCTGGCCGGGCTTCTCGGCTCATTGGGCGCCTACAAGAAGGGAGCGGACGCTGACCGCAGCCAGCTCTTGCGCCTTTTCGACGGCGGCGAAATCACAATCGATCGGGTGGGCAGCGGCACGACCCGGGCTGACAGCTCGCTTATGACCGTGCTGGCGGGAACGCAGCCGGACAAGATCCGGTCTTTGACACGCGATCTTGGCGCCGACGGCCTGCTGCAGCGCTGCATCTTTGTCCTGGATGATGGCGCCGATCGCGTCGGCATCGATGAACCCGCGGACGGGCAAGCACTGGCGGACTATCGGCATCTTGTCCGCCACCTGGCGCAAGCCGAGTACTTGCCGCTCACCGTAGTGCGGGCATCGCCCGATGCCCAAGCCGTGATCGTTGGCGCCTGGCGCAGGATATCGGCGCTCCAGCATCTGCCCGGGGCGTCGGGCGCGCTGCAGGGGCATATAGCAAAATGGGAAAAGCTCCTGTGGCGCATTGCGCTCGTCTTCCACTGCGTGAACGAATTCCGCAGAGCGGGGTGTGTGGATTGCGACATCCCCGTGAGCATGGAGACGGCGCGGCAGGCCGCTCGATTTGCCGGGCACCTCGTGCAGCACAGCATTGAATTCTATCGGCGCAACTACGACGCGAGCACGACCAACACGGAGGCGGTCGGAATAGCCGGATGGCTTTTGACCCGGCCGGACATATCGACGGTCACCCGTCGCGATATTCAACAAGCGAGGAAGAGCCTGGCAGGCGCCGACAACGTCAGGCAGCTGTTGAAGGCCATGGAAGAGCTCGTCATCGCGGGATGGTGCAAGGAGGAAGCTCGCAGGGTGGATGGGGGCACAAAGTGGAGCGTCAACCCCGCAGCGCACGAGCGCTTTATTGGCCGGGCTCAAAGGGAGAAGGAAGAGCGCAAACGCAAACACGAGCTCATCAAAGAAGCCGGTGCGGCGCGGCGTGCTCTGGCCGAAGCGCTCGAATTAAATTCCGCCCGAGGCTTAAATGAAGGGGCATTCGCATGAACGGCGACCAGATTTGTAGAAAATGTAGCTTGCGTGTGCGTGAGGTATATTGCCTTTTGAACCTCTCTCTATACCTATTTCTACAACTATGTATTCGCGCGCAAGAAGCTACATTTTCTACATTCGGCTGCTCGGGTAAAAATAGACGCCCGATCCCTCGCGGGGGGCAAACGGTAGAAAAACAGGCGTACGGCGCGGCCGGCGCCTGTACCGGCCTCGCGGCTCAAACTTTTGTGGTGCATCGTGGCTAACGGCTGGACCGACGCGCGCCGGGCAAGGATGTCGGCAATGATCCGTGAGTGGAAGCCGTGGGCTAAATCGACCGGCCCCAAATCCCCCGAGGGCAAAGCGAGAGTTTCGAAGAACGGTTACCGCGGCGGCTTTCGCGAAGTCGTCAGAGATGCGACGCGCGAGCTCAATCGTGCAATGGCAACGCTGGAGAATGACAGGTGAGCAAGGATCGCAAAAATACCCCGGCGTCAGCTCTCGAAAACGTCCGGCAATATATCGCCACTGAAAGCGCCATGGCCGCGGCCATTGCTCTCACGGAGGTTTGCCGGAGTTCGAAGGCGAGCCCGCAAGCGAAAGCCTCGGCCGGGGCCGCATTACTTCGCGCGAGCGGCTTATTCGACAAGCCATCGGAGAAGTTAATCCCGAAAGATCCGCACGAGATGACGGCGGAAGAGATCGCCATAGAGCTCGACAGATTGGAGCGCGCCGCGCTCAAACGGCAATCCGAGGCCAACGATCGCGACGCGTTCGCTTAGTGGTCGCTTTTACGCGAAAGCTCCAGCGGGCAGTTCGGCAATTCGAGCCCGCAGCCTGGCTACGCCCGCTGCGGTCCAGGCGCCGCGACCAGTAGGCGTCGGCACTCCTTCGGCGTTCAGGGCCGCGGCGACGGTGCGCAGGGCCGTGGAGCCCGTCGGGTCAATCCTCCGCAGGATCGGGGCAAGCGCCCCTGCATGGCCGTCCGCGGCCTCCGTACGGGCCGCCCGGGCTATCGCCGTAGTTTCGGCCGTCCCTGTTGTCCCGCGAAAGCCCCCGAGCTGCACGCCGCGCGCCTTGGCAGCCGCGAGCGCGGCTTTCGTCCTGGCGCTGATCATGCGGCGCTCTTCCTCGGCAACAAGCGCCATGATCCCAACCGTCATGCGATTTGCCGACGGCATGTCGACAGCGACGAATTCCACGCCCGCCTTCTGGAGACCGAGCAGGAAATGCGCGTCGCGCGCCAGCCGATCGAGCTTCGCGACGATCAAGGTAGCGCGGTGGGCACGGCAGAGGGCGAGCGCCTCGGTAAGCTTCGGCCTGGCGGCCTTGCTTCCGCTCTCGATCTCCACGAGTTCGCTTATCAGGGACCAGTCACCGCCGTTCAGGTAGTCGGCAACTGCCTTGCGTTGGGCCTCCAGGCCAAGCCCGGACTTGCCTTGCTTGTCTGTGCTCACGCGAAGGTAGGAAACGAAGCGGCCATGTGCCATCTGTAGAGCCGTATCATTGTGACCATCGAATGTTGCTCACAATGATACATGCACTGTGAACGGTCAAGGGGCCCGAAAACACAAAGCCCGGCGGTCGGCCGGGCTTTGCAACGGGAACCTCAAGTTGGCACGGCCCTATTGCTTTGTGGGCCCCTCCTCGACGCGGTTGCCGCATAGCTGAACAAAGGCATCATGGGCCAATTTCCGAACAGCGGCCGTTTCTGCGTGCAGTACGAGGCACTCTAGCTCGTCTTTGAGGTGCTCGCGATCATCTGCGCCTGATAGTTCTTGCACGGCCCTTCCGAAGGCGCGCATTTCCCTTTCTGCGGTTTCGGGGTCGCTGGAATTGGCCAACCGCGGTTTTTGTAGTTGTCTTTGGATCGCCGTCAGTCGGATTTCCTCCAGCGTCGCATCCCATAGACGTTGCATGTGTCGCGCTAAGCTAGGCCGCGGCCGCTTGCCGGGATTTTCGTAGACGGCGAGCCAATAGTGCCGCCGAGCCAGTTCATTCCCATTAATTGACCAATCGTCTTCGTTGGCGTTGTCGACAAGAGCCGCCGCTTTTTTGTGGTGAGTGATCAGGTCCCGTTCATTCCAAGTTTTACTTTGCTCGAATACCATTTTCATGCTCCTTTCAGGTTAGGAAGTTAAGCATATAAATGATGCATGTAAGTATTTGACTAGTCAACAGAAATTATGTATTAAGTTATTTCATACAAAATACACAAATACATACCGACATTTCAAATACTTACGAGCAATGTCAAAGATAGTTTTTGATTTTATATGACAATGTAGATTTTTGTATTGATACTTTTCATACAAATCATACAGCGATTTGACATCTTCAAGCGCCATCGATCCGAGACGCGGCCCCACTTGGCTCAGCCCCAGCCCGCCCCCTGCCGTCAGACCGATCAGCGCGCCGGAAGCGCCAGTGGCTGCCCATAGAAATTTGCGCCGATCTGGAATTCAGCCCTGCCAAGCCAACCCCCTCACGGTTGTGCAAAACATAAAGTTTTCAGGCTGTTGCGGTGCTCAAAATCCGCGGCCACGCTGGCGTCAGGGTATGCAACGTAAGGATGCAGATCGTGTTCGCCATCACGACCGCAGAAGATCAAACCGCCGCCATCGACGGGTGGTACACCTCCTCGATGCGCCGGGATGACCGCGTTGCGAACCTGCGCAGGCACCTCATGGATGCAGCCTCTGATCGCCCTCTCGTTGAGGTCGCATGGGCGTTGGAAAATGCTCTTGTCATTCTCCGCCGTGGTGGCCTCCATCTTTCCGCAGAACTCAGCGAGGAGCTGACGGCCGCCGTACATCAGGCCTTCGCCCGGGCCGCCGACCGGCTCCCCCTCCATAGCGTCGACGTCTTTGAAGGATTTGCCGCCATCCTGGATGTGTTGGGGGCCAATACCGAGTTTGGCGGCTCCCCGCGGCCCATGCCAAATTTTCTGCGGCGCGAGCTACATCACCGCACCGGCCTTTTCAGGGCTCAGCTCGAGGTCGCGGCACGCAGGGCCGAACTCGAGTTGCTGGCGAACTCAGACGACACTAGCAGCAGGAGCGAGCACGCAACACTCGCAGTTTGCAGCCTCTTGGCCTTTCGCTCTCTGTCCAAGCGCACCATGGAGCAATCCTTATGACGTGTCAGGCCGCCGCATGGTGCGGGCAGATCGCACTGCAATGCGACGCCATTGCCGAGGGGCAGGCAAGCATGGCCGTCTTCCTCCTGCGCGAGATCGTGGAAGCAGCCGAAAGGCCGGGGGCTGTTGAGCTCCTGCCTTACCAGGCAGGCGACTTGGCGCATCGACTGCAGCAAACGCCGCCAATTATTGCGGCTCGCTTCCCCAGCATCCCGAGGACAGCGATCGATCAAGCGATCGTTTGCGCGAGGTTGCTGGTCACGGGCTTGGCAACCCCTGGCTTTCTCTTCGCCGGCTATCTCCCGGCTTTAGTCAATCCGCCCGCCATTCTTGCCGCCGAAATCGAGATCGTCTTGCGCAAGCAAAGCATTGCCAGCCTCACCGAGCGATCCGCTCGGGCGCTCGCTGTCGCGCTGGCGGCTGCCGAGACGCCCAACGAAACAACCATTTTCCAGTGAGGTCGCAAGATGTCTCCCGTCCGTGCGAATGGCTACTATAACGATCCCCAGATCGGCCAGGCTTTTGCCAACCTATCCAGCCTGTTTGACCCGCCTTCCGGCGCCGAAGCTGCCAATTGGGCAGAGGCCAACCTGAGGCGGCAGAAACTCAGCACGATCCAGGGTATGCTTGCCAACCCGAACGACCCGCTTAACGATCGGCGCAGCACGATCATCGGCACCTACGCGCCGACGCAGAGCTATTACGCCGTCGATCAGAACAACGCGACGTCGCGGGCCAACAACGCCGCAGACAACACCCGAGCGCTGCAGCAGACCGGGATTGAACAGTCCGGAGCAAACTATCGTGCCGATACTGCACCCTTGAAAGAGGGAGAGGTCCGAGCGCCCGGTCTCGGTGATCGGTGGGGCGTTCAGGGAAACCCGACAACGGGGCTCGTCAAGCTGTCACCTGGCGAGCAGGTCACGTTGCCGGGCGGGCAAGTGCTTGCCGGCGCGCCGAAGCCTTTGACCATGGACGAATGGCAAGCGCAGCAAGCGGCCGGCTTGCGCACAAAGGGCGCGATTTCCGATCAGGACATCATCGATAGCGCCTTTGGCAAGAACAAGCCCGTCGAGGCCGTCGGTCCGGCCGGAAAGCCGATCTTCATGACGCCGGGCGCCGCGACGCGCACCGGGGCGGAGGTATTTGTCAAGCCCGACGCCGCGGCGCGCCCGGACGTCTTGAATTACACGCTTCCCGACGGCCGGCGCGGCACCGCTTTCGCAGGCCCCGACGGTGCACTCGTTGACAGCCAGACAGGGACCAGGCTTCCGGCAGGTGCGACCACCTTTAAGGGCCAGGCGCAGGGCGCGCCTGATCAGTTCGGGGGCAAGCCGACCGAAGCCAGCGACAAGGCCGCGGCGTTCGCTGTCCGGGGCGGCTTCGCCAATGACCGTATCAACCAATTGCTTGCTGGCGGCTTCGCGCCGAATGCGCGGGATTTCGAGAGCACACAGGGCGTCATTGCCAACAATCTCCCCGTATCGATCGCCAACCAGCTTCCAACCGACCAGGGGCAGCAGTTCGCCACGGCTTCAATCGACTTCCTGAACAGCATTCTCCGCCCCGATACGGGCGCCTCTTTCTCCGCCCAGGAGAAGGCCGACTATTTGCGGACCTTCATTGACCTGCCGGGCGACAGTGAGGGCACGCGCGCCGCAAAGAGGCAGGCCAGGAATTTGGCGATTGCGGCTGTGGCCGGCAATTCGCGCGGCGGCGCCGACCGCTTGGCGCAGGAGGTCCAGAAGCTCGGCCTGCCCGTGCCCGCGCTCCTGCTGAAAAATCTTCGATCCGACGGCCGCACCCCCGACGAAGGGCAGAGCGGGCCGCCCGAGGCGGCAGTTCAGGCTCTGAAGAACAATCCGGGCCTGGCCGAGCAATTTGACGCAAAGTACGGGGCCGGCGCGGCCGCGGCGATTTTGAGCGGGGGCCGCTGATGGGCAACTTTTTCGATCAGTTCGACAGCGGATCCACAGGCGCCAACTACTTCGACCAGTTCGACGCCCCAGAAGCGCCGAAGATGAACGTGAAGGCGCTGGAGTGGGCCTCACAGCCTGGTGTCGTGCGTCAATTCAAGGCTGAGCAGGAGCAGCTGCACGGCGCAACGGAAGGTAGAGGGCCGTCGTTTGCTGGCGACGTTGCGGCGTCGCTCGGCTCCGGCGTGTTGCGCGGGGCGGCAGAGACCGCAATGGCGCCGGTTACAGTCAAGCGCATGATGGAGGGCGGCGTCGATTGGGCGATGCGCAAGGGCGACGGCCTGGTGCGGACGATCTTCGGCGGTGCTCCGCTCAGCGAAGACGAGTGGAACGCGCGCCTCGAGCAGAGCCAACCGGCCCACGGCCTCGATCGCGCGGTGAACGGCGTGCAGGACCAGACGCGTCAGCAAATGAACGCTGGGCTCTATGCTCCGCGCACCACCCCGGGCAAATACGCCGATGCTGTCGGGCAATTGATTCCCGGCGCCGCGATGATGGCGACGCGGGCACCGTCGCTCATGAGCGGGGCGGCCCAACTGATCGGCGACGCGGTGGGGCCAGGGCTGGCGTCTGAGGCAGCCGGGCAGATGACAGAAGGCACCGCCTTGGAGCCGTGGGCGCGCGCCGCCGGTGCTTTTGCGGGCAATCTGGGCGCAGCCGGTGCCCGCTCCTATCTGCCGTCGGCAGATCGATCGGTTGCCCGGGCCACCGCTACCGTCACGCCGCAGCAATTCCAAGCCGCGCAGGATCTGCAGGCCCGCGCCGCGGTGTTCGGCGTCCCCCTGACAGGCCCCGAAGCTCTTTCGCAGGTGACGAGCGGGGCAACCCGTTTGCCGGACCTGCTGCGCGTTGTTGAAAACGCGCCTGGCGGCAACGGCACGACCAATGCTTTCTTTGCGCAGCGACCTCAGCAGGTCCGGGATGCCGTCGGCCGCGTGCTCGATACGCTGGCGCCGCAGGATGCAAATCCCATCACTCTCGGTCCCCGTGTCGCGGAAGCGGCGCAGGGAGCGCTGGAGGGCGTTCAGCGCGATATCAACAGGCAGACGCGGCCGCTCTACCAGGCTGCCGAGCCTCAGATCGTCAATAACCCTGCCGTTGACGCGGCGACCGCAGCCCCGGCTTACGTGGCCTCCCTGCAGCGCCTGAGGAGCGATCCGGTGTTGGGGCCGCAATACGCCCATCTGCCGGACAACTCCGTCGCGGTGATCGACGCAGTGACCAAGGACATGCAAGCCCAAGGCCGCACCCTGGCAAACAGCAGCGTCGCCGGCTTCAATCCCGAGCGTGCGGCCGCCTACAATAGCGGCGCCGCTGATGCCCGCAGTATCGCGCGGGACCCGGCTCAGGGCGGCGTTCAGGCCTATGACGATGCGTTGACGCAGCAGGCGAGCCTGCGAGCCACACAGCTGGAGCCGCTGGAGCAAGGCACCCTCGGCAGCCTGTCCAAGGCGGGCAGCACTCGGCAGGCCTACGAGGCCGTGATGCCGCGGCAGCCGCTCGTTGGCGGCGCGCAGGAGATCGGCGACGCCTTGACCCGCATTATCATGTCGGACCCCAATGCGCCCGTCGGTGCACTGGTGAGGCAGGGCATGGCAGACGTGTTCGACCAAGCCGGAAGGCGCCTGCAGGGCGGTTTGAACCAGTATGCCGGCGCCGGCTATGCAAAGGCGATCGGCGGCACCGATCAGCAGCGGGATAACCTCCGCGCCGTGCTCGGCGCGCTTCCCAGCGGCGGGGCTTCTGTGCCCTCGCTCGATAACGCCCTGGACGTGCTGGCCGCCACCGGCACCCGCGCGCCCAAGGGCAGCGCCACGGCGTTCAATTCGATGATCCAGGATGAGCTTTCAGCGCCTGGTGTTGTCGGCGCCCTTGCGACAGGGGTGAAGACGGGCGGACTGTCGTTCCTGCGGAATGCGGGTGACGCTGCCCGCCGCGCGGCCTTTGGCCGGGGGCTGAACGATCTTGCCGAGCTCTTCGTGTCGCCCGATAGCGTTCAGCGGATCCAGGCCATAGCGGAGCGCGGCGCCGCAAATCCGCTGGTGCAGGCAATCACGCAGACCGGCATGCAGGCGCCGATCGTCATGCAGAACGCTCAGTGAGCCATCAGGCTCGAGGCCGGGGCAGATGATCGAATGCCGGATCTCTGTTCCGGCTTCCCGCCGGATACAGGTTGGCCGGCCCATCGGGGCGTAGGTAGTTGACCGGTGTGCCGGCTCGCCTGGCACGCTTCCAATCGCGCGCCAGCTTCGACCATATCGCGCCAAAGGCTGTCGCCACCAATGCGACAAACAAAAGAGTGAATACCCAGCTCATGACGGCCCCACTTCTATGATCACTTAAAACTAAATTGCCTTTTTCGTCTCGTCTGTCATCCGATAGACATATTCAATGCCATATTTTTCTTTTAAGATCGGTTGGACTTTTTGAATTATTTTAGATAGTTCCCTAAATACGACGCCAGAATCTTCCAATGCAGACTGTATTACGCCATCCAGTTCGAAAATAGTTTTATCGAACTCCCCACGTCTTTCAAGTGGGACGGAAATACTAAACTCCCCTCCAGACCCTGGTAATATTTTTACAATTCTTGAGACGTCTTCTTTTAGACTGTTTATTGTTTCTGATAATGTAATCAGTCGAGAAAAAACTTCGTCAATCATAATTAGCGAAGTTGACATTTCATTGTCGTTTAATTCATAGATAATGCCCAATTCTTCAACAGATACCGTCACCGGGATAGGGGTATTTGCCAATTTTGGTACAGCTTGCCAGGGTTGAGTACTAGGGTCTTTCTTTTTAGAAATTTCAATGCTCTTATTAAGATGGTTGTATATAGCGGACGCACCGCTGCAAATCCGGACCAGTTTGTACAACAACGTATGCGCTAGAGCAGATTTGACTGCGTGCCGCTCTTCCAGTCGCAATTCTTTAGCTTGCCTATTAGTGTACAATTGCATAACAAACGTAACTATTCCACTGCCGAAAGCGCCTATAATCGCGCCAACAATGGCAGATAAAAATTCTTTACTGTTAAATATATCACTATTTTTACTAGTAAATAAGCCAGATGTGAATTCAATAATATCATTCATGAAGCTATACATACGCGTACCCGTTTTTCGCAAAGATCTCGTCATCATAAGATGACGCATTAAATTCTCGCAGCCGGTTTGCTGGACAGTCGCAATGTGCCGGTCGTTTGGTAGACAACGCGGCGACAGCGGCTGCAGTGCAGGCCCTGACCGCTCGGGCGGTCGTCTGGGGCTGACGACACCTGCTAGCTGTCGCCTTTCGAGCAAGTGCGCTTTGACTGGCTGATCGTTCCGTTGTTGCACAGGAACTTGCCATTCGAGGTGCAGGCTTTAACGCCGCCCTTCTTTCCGGAACACGGCGTGTTTCTAGCTTCGGCAATGCCGGCTGCCAGGATGACGCCGATCACGGCGATGATAGTCGCAATCTTCATGTTTGCCCCCAGTCCCCTCCACATGTGTGATTGGAACCTGGGGCGTGACGAGACCGTGAAGTTTGGTCGCCTACCATGACAAAAAGGACCTGGCCGGGCTACCTAATGAAAAGATCCGGCTGCACCCAGCGCGCCGGGATGGGGAAAAAGGGAGTGGCGGATCGCTGTTTTTTAACGAAGTTGCATACAGCACTTCATCCCCGCCACAGATCTCACCACTCCCTTGTCCCTCGCGGGACCTCGTAAACTACGCCTCCCAACGGTAGGGAGTGCGATCAAGCCATATTCGATGAAGGATGACGGCTAGACGACGGGACACGGCGGTGCGGGCAATTTTGGCGCCGCGGCGCTCAGCAACTCGCGCTCCCCAGACTTTCAGGGGAGAAGGCTTTGCATTTGGCCGAAGGAGAATTGAGGCAGCTGCTCTCAATATGTGCCGCAAGTAGGTATCGCCGAAATGGGAGATTTTTCCCCGCCGGTCGACCCCTCCAGATTGGTATGTTCGCGGTGTCATCCCGAAATGCGCGCCCATCGATCGTGAGCGTTTGAAACGAGTGGGGTCGTCGACCGTTGATCGGTAAACCAATGCCACGAGCGGCCCGACACCAGGCACGGTCATCAGGAGGTGGCAAATCTCGTCCGAGTGGGCTGCGGCAAGCACCTGTTTATGCAGAGCCGTGAACTGCTCTTCCAGGGTTTCTCTGGCTTGCAAAAGAGGTTGGATGATCTCGCTCAGCGCTAGTTGTTTTGCGACGAGTTTTCGGACATGCGCCTGATAGCCTTTTCGCGAGACGTGGCCGAGTTTGATACCGAAAGCGTGCAGCGTTCCCCTAATGCACTGCTCAGTTGCGATCAATTTTTGCTGGAGAAACCGGCGGTTGTTCAAGAGCGACTTGATTATCTGACGATCGAGGGATTTGACATGTACCGCCTTGAAGAACCCAAAGCGCATTATTTCGGCGATGCCGCGGGCATCATTGCGATCGGTTTTGTTGAGACGGGCTTTGAGCACTGAATGTGCGTGTCGCGTCTCGATGCAAGTCACTGGAAACTTACGCTGCTGCAGCTCGCGATACAGCCATTGCGAGATTGGACCCGCCTCAAGTCCCACGGCCGCGCATCGACGCTTTTCTTTAGCGAGGAACTTCGCAATAGGTTTGGGAGAACTCTCTACAATCCCCTCCCGAACAAAATTGCCAGCGTCGTCGACTACGCAGACACTTGTCGTTTCAACCGAAATATCTAGCCCCACGTAGAACTTCATTGTGCCGCCCTAGCTAGAGAAAATAGCGATGCATAGCCGCACTGTTTGCAGGGTGGATGACAACAGGATGTTGATGCGGCCTTCTCCTGGTCCTTGGAAAGACAGATTTGACCGATGATCGTGTTAACGTGGTGCTGCCTTACCCCGCCTCCCACAGGCACGTCCGCGCTGGCGAGCCCTGCCGTTCTGGCGTTGCGCGTGATGGCTGGATCTCGCAGCCCGGCCATGATGCACCGTTGCGCTGGCACCCTTTCCCCGTCGTGCTATCGTTCCG
Source organism: Labrys sp. LIt4 (assembly GCF_017813775.1). Lineage (NCBI taxonomy): Bacteria > Pseudomonadati > Pseudomonadota > Alphaproteobacteria > Hyphomicrobiales > Xanthobacteraceae > Labrys > Labrys sp. LIt4. Next base: position 142,110 of record NZ_JAGIPY010000010.1, on the reverse strand, counting down.
GGGCTAACCAGTTCTCCGAGACGTCTCCGGCGGGTAGGTCTAGTTGCCGTTTGGACTTCGGCAGGTGGGCCGCCCTTGCGGCCCAGCGGGTACGCCACATAGTATTCGAGTTCTTAGAGGGGCGCTGGCCATGGGTTTGAAGGCGATTGCTGGGTCAACAGCTAGTGCGATTGGCCGGGGTTTCCGCGCCACCTATCATTTCTTGCAATCAATTCTCCTCCCATTAGGGGCTATTTTGGCCCTTGCAGAGGCACTGTACCTTGCCTGGATCGACAAACTAGGAGGGGCAGGTGTAGCGGCTGCGCTATTCGTTCTCATCTTCTTATTCAAGCACTTCCCCCAATTGGAGAGCTTCAAGGGCCTGGGGATCGAAGCGAAGCTACGCGAGCGTTTGAAGGAAGCCGACGATATTATAGCGAGCATCAGACAGCTTTCGCTCGTGTCCGCCCAGCAGTCCTATTTGCAGCTTGCCTGGATGAACCGCCTAGGGACGCCATCCAATGCAGACAAAAGGGCGTTATCTGGTCGATTTCAGGATTTGCTACGACATTTAAAAATATCTGAAGCGGAGATTGAGGAGGCAAGGCGCCCGCTCATCGCGATGAACTTGTATGATTTGTGGCTTCAAGTCTACCGGGTCTTATCGGAGCGGGTTAACTACCGCATAAAACAGCTGACTAAGGAGCGCCAATCATTGGTGCCGGCTGGCACTCCAATGCAAGTAGGATCCGCTGAATATGCGAGAGCCTGCCAGATCGATGAAGAAACCAGACGGCTTAGGGAAGCGCTGGAATTCGACAGCGAACGCATGTTGAATGACGTGCTCGACTTAGATCGAGACCCGTTCGGCGGCGTTGTCAAGCGCGTGGGTCTTGGTGCCGAAGATACGCCCATCCTTCTTGGATATGCGACGAAGGCCCTGGCCCTTGCACGCGATATCAAAAAATCCGGCGGCATGACTGATGAGGCCGAAGCTTTCATCGGCGAGAACAAACACAACGAAACGGCCCGAGCCTATCGCGAATTATTCAGTGAATAGGACGGCCCGGTGGCATCAGGCCATACTCCCCCATCGAAATAAATCCGGCCTGGGGCGCGCTTCTGGCACATCGACAGGGTCAGAGACGTCTGCCGTCTTGTAGGACGGGCTGTTGACCTTGTTCGATATCGGCCAAATGTCCATGAGCTCCGAAGGGTACGGGACCATCAGGTCATCAGGATCCGGCTCGATGCATGCGATCCAGCGATCATAGTTCTCGGCTGCCAGGATTACCGGCATGCGATCGTGGATCGCTGCCATCAGGCTGTTTGCCTCGCAGGTCACTACGGTGAAGGTGTTGGTTTGCTGCCCCGTCGCGGGATCGATCCACGTGTCATAGAGGCCGGCGACCGCAAAAGGCTGACGGTCCTTCATGGCGATCGCGTAGGGCTGTTTCCTTTGGCCCTTTTTGAGCGGCATACCGTCCTCTAGGATCTTCTGCCACTCGTAGAAGAGCTGGATGGGCAGCAGGCAGCGCTTGCGCCGATAGGGCAGCTTGAACGCGCCGTTGGTCTTGACGGTCTCCTTTCTGGCGTTCGACGGGTATTTCCAGCCGGAGGGGTCTTTCAGCCAGGCCGGCAGCAGCCCCCATTTCATGGGTGTGTGGACGGTACGGCCGTGGCCGGGGTGCCGGCGGATGATCCAGAACCATTCGCCCGGCGCGCCGTTCCGGTTCTCTTTGTAGGCCCGGGCAAGCTCTTCCTCGGACGCGTCCATTTCCGAGCTGATGCCGGGCAGATCCGGGCCATTCTGATGCACTCTGCCGCACATATTGCCCTCCGTCTCAATCGCTGGCGCGGCGCCGCCGGCAACCTATACAATGAGAACGAAAAAAGAACAAACCGCTGGACACGACCAAACCGCGAGCCTAGCCTTCCGCCGCCCTTGGAGGGGATAGAATGATAGCACGATCGGTCGACAACAAGGCGGCGGGGCCGCCGCTGGACCTGGACACCCGGGTCGACAAGGCGATTGCAGCCTGTGACGGCGACGCCAGGGCGGCCGTACGGGCTCTGATCATCCTGACGGATCACCTGCAGGCCGACCTGGCAGCCCAGACTGAGGCGGCTAGCCGCCTGGCCGAGGGCATCTCCCGAGGCTTCATGCGGGGCCGCTGGTGATGCGCCGAAACGAGCTCTATCCGCCAATGATCGACCGCGGCTGGCCCCACCAAATCCTTCTCCCTCAGGAAACCTGCGGAGGCAGAAACTATGACGTCGTCCACGGCTTCTGTCGCGACGAAGGCTTGAGCCTTTGCCCCCGGGGGCATTCGGTAAGCCGGGATGCAGTGCATTACGTGGTCTTCTGCTTTGCCGATCGGGAGCATGCGGAACGCTTCAAGGCGCGCTTCGGTGGGGAATGGTTCAACCGGAAGGCCTGGAACGACGAGGAGCGGGCCGCCTGCATGGCGCGGAAAGGGTTGCACAAGGTGCGCGGCCGATGGGTGCCGATATCGAAACCGCCCGGCCGCTGATGCTATGAGGGAAGAATGAAATCAGTTCTGCGTATCGTCTTTGGCATCCTTCTCCTCACCGCGCCGGCTGGCGCCGCCACCTATGAGGCTGTCGATGGCAACCGCATCATCGTCCTCGATGGCGACACCGTCGCGCTACCTTGCAAGAAACCAGGGCGGGGCTGCGCGGAGCGGGTGAGGCTGCGCGACATCGATGCGCCGGAGGTCTTCCACCCCGATTGCGCGGAGGGCCTGCAGCAGGGCCTTAAGGCGAAGGCGAGGCTGGTACAGCTGATCAGGGGTAAGGCGGTCTATGTGGAGCGTGATGGTCACCGCGATCTCTACGGGCGCACCCTTGGGGCGCTCCGGATCGGCAACCCCTCCGGGCTCAATGCCGGCATGCAGTTGGTTCGCGAAGACTTGGCCCGGCCATGGAAGGGCGGCGCCGCAGCGCGGGAGGAACGCCGGTTGTGGTGGTGCGGGCCTCAAATGCCCGATCACTAGAGACCTGTAACGGCGCTACTTTTTCCAAGGCAGCCGAAGCTGCGATGTCGATTTTGACAAAAAGGATGCGCTTTTTCGGCAGTGTCCAGCCAATGCATCGCGAAAGTTTGACGCCGCGGCCTTTACAGTTAAGGCGTCATCAACCGACGACCGGATGATGACGATCAACTGTGCGCCCGCACTGTGGACCTGGCGCACCCTATCGGGCTCAAACTTGACCTTCACCGTTTGAAAGTCGCCGCCTTGTATGGCTTCTTCCAAGCGCGTAAATCTGGACCATATTTTGATTTGGTTCTCGCTCGAGAACCGACTGCAAAGCGTCTGAATTAATCCCTCGAGCTGCAGCCCCAAGCCGATAAGCTCGGCCTCGGCGCGAAGCCTTTCGACGGGCCGCGGCGTCTGTTGCGTGTCGATCGGTAGATCGAGAAGCCAATATTCGCTCGATTTAGCTACATAGTCATCGATGAGTGCACAGACCCTGTTTACACGGTCATTCCACGCGTCACGCCCATACTGCCACCAGCGCAGCACCGTACCGCCAGCGAGCGTCAAAACCGCGGTCAGAATGGCAACGAAAAAGGCCTGCATGCCTTAAGCAGCCGCTGCCCGCATGTAATCTTCAATTTGCGTAGGGTAGGTGCTTACGCGCGGGGTCTTGGCCTGAAAACGGATGAGCCGCAGAGCTTCTTCCAATGTAACTTCGCCGGAACGAAGCAAGCCGCCGAATGCCTCCTCCAAAAAGGAGGGAGGGAGCCCTGCAACGCCATCAATAGAAATGACGACGTGAGATCCTTCAACTTCCGCCCGCCTTATCGAAGGCAAAAGATGCTCTTGGAGGAAACGCTCGCCACTGTACGGCCCATCTTCATAGTGCCGCCCACCGGGAAATGGCGTAAAATCCCGGGCGATATTGATGATAAGATCTTCGCTCATGTCATCACCGGAAGCTTAGCGCGCCATACGATCAATGTCCCGCGGATAGGGGTAACGTTGGTACTCACCACAGGTTCCATTCCCTTATAACGCGTGTATTCGCCCCTTCGGCTGCGGATTGCGACATAGCCATCGTCACACAACTCGATGACATTGTCGATGGCGGGGAGACCCTTACCTCTGTTCTCGCGTCCTGTGCGGGATTTTCCCAGTCGCATGGCTAGTGAAATTGAAAAACCATCCGCGCTATCGTCTGTCACCGAAAGAGGGCGACCCCGAGCTTTACGCCAAAGTCGCTTGAAAATGTGACTGAGCGGCCACTTTGGCGCCGGCCCCGCAAGTGATACCGGGATAGATACACCGTGGTCATATATGGAGCATACCAGTTCCCTGGTAGAGGTATCGAAGGATCCGGACATCCACCACAGTCGCGTCGCTGCATTCTCGTCAGCCATCGTGGCGTAAGCATGGTTCGCCGTGTTCAGGATCGCCTCAAACAATCCCGCGTAGATTTCAGGCGGCAACAGCTCGAACGACAGCCCCAGATCCGACAAGAAAGAGCCTATCTCGGGGCCAGGGGCGTCGCCACAAGCTCTAAACCTTCTGATCGTTTGCGTGCCACTGACGAAAATAGGAGCGGTCGGCCGGTCTACGCCGCTGAGTTCCAGGAACCCCACCGCCGCGAGCATCGACCGGACGTCTGGCTTCCACTTATAGATATCGATTGCGGACGGGCGCCAACGACCAAGCGTAGAAGCTCTATGATACTCTGAGGCTATCATTAGCGCTACAGGAATAGTTATTCTATCAATTGTAGAGAAATCCCAATAGCTGTTAAATATTGGCGCGGTCGCAAATGCTCTTCTCTGCCGCCTATTGAATGAAAAAGACTTGCCCGACCGCAATGTATTTGAAAGATCATTTACAAATGCGATCGTAGGCTCATAGTTTTCAAGAACGCTCAACACGGCAGGAGCGGCCTTAATAGGCCCTTTTGCAAGTCCCTGACGGCGTTTGCCATCCTGATATACCTGAACAGGTAAATATCCTGGCGGGAGCGGATGACGTCCATGCTGCGCCTCCGCCCATTTTCCACTCTTCCAGCGGTATGGCCGGGGCCGGCCGCCCTGTTGAGCGCGACGGATCTGCCATCTACGCGCCTTCGGCGAAAGTTTCTTCAACTGAGCATTCCGAGAAACTGCAAAGCGCTATAGCTCAGCGGGCCGCCCGGAGCGCGAATAGCTAAAAGACGATATTTAGGAACGGACCCCATTGCAAGCATCGGACGGATATCCCAGCAATTATTCACTGTATAGAATGGAAGGTTCGTACGAGCGAGGACGCCGAACTGTCCTCAATGCGATTTTTAGATCGGGGTCAACGCAAGATGGTCCAGGCGGGCACAGTGTCAATCGGCCCTTATAGTGGCCATCCCCCTTTCGACTGCGGCTGCAACAATCAAAGACACCCGCGCCTCACCACCTTGCTTGAGCACAATCAGGGAGATCGTTTCGAGCCCGGCGGAGATCGAAGCATTTGCCCTTGCGGTTGAGAAACTTTCGCGGCCTTTGGGATTGTCCAGGTTGAGCCGGGAGGTTCCTTGAATGATCAAGCTTTTGACGGAGGCTGAAGCCGCCAAACTCCTGCGCTGCACTCGCTCGAAAATCAAACAGCTTGTGCGCGAGGGCAAGCTACCACATCTGCCCGGGCCTCCGGTGCTCATCGACGAGGCGGACCTAGAGGCTTATGTGCAGAATGAAAAGCGCATTGTGCCGGGCTCGGGCGGGCTGACTAAGGCCAAGTACGACGAGGTCTGCAAACTCGCCAGGAGGGTATGGCTCCAGCACAGATTTGCCCGGAAGGCGCGCGGGAAGTGACCTGGCCACCGCTCAGTCAGATCTGCAGATCCGGCGCGGTTCTCCTGATCGTGTCAGCGACGAAGGACGGCGCCAAGTGCGCATAGTGCCGATCGACCATTCTCGTATCTGCATGCCCAAGTGCTTCGGCGACCACGATGAGCGGTGCCCCTGCCCTCACCATCGTACTGGCGTATGAGTGCCGGAGCTCGTGCAGGGAGATCCTTTCGAGCTTGGCCGTCGCGACCGCAGCCTTAAAGGGGCGTTGATAGGTCGCTGCCTTCCACACCTGCCCCCCGCGCGTCAGCAGCGGCTCATCCCCTGCCCTCTTGTCGATGCAGCGCTCGAACAGAGACACGCCGCCGGCCGTCAGCGGGATATGGCGCGCCTTGCCGCTTTTGCTCTCTGCGACAAACACGGATCCGTTCGCCTGGTCGAAATCGCGGACCTTGAGACGGGCCAGTTCGCCAAAGCGGGCGCCCGTCATGAGAGCGGCAGCAACGAGCGTCCGCAGATCGCCCTCGGCCGCCTCGAGCAACGCTTGCTGCTCAGCGGTCGACAGGAAGCGAACCCGGGCCGACGTCGTGCCGCGATAGGGAAGGACCAACCGCCAGGCCGTGTCGTCCTGGACGAGCCTTTCGCGGAAGGCCCAATTGAGGGCGGATTTCAAAGTCGTGAGCGTCCGGTTTGCCGTATCGCGCCTGCGGCGTAGTGTCTCAGGGTCCGACAGGTCGACCTTTTGGATATTGGTTTTGTCGGCCTTCTTGCTGGTCCGGCGCAGTTTGGTGTCGGACACCAGGCTATCGCGCCACTGGCGAACTTTCTCGACGGTCAACTGCGTGACGAGCATTTTGCCCAGCGTCGGCCGGATATGCGTCCTTGCCCGGGACTTGGCGTCGTAGAGCGATTTCATTCCCTCCGCGCCGCGCGCCACAAGGTACTTATCTATTATATCGTTGACCGTCGGCTGGCCGGCCGGCGCCGCCCCAATCACCTGGAGCGTTTTCACCCACGCCCGGGCCGCGTCCTTCGCCTGTTCGGATGAAAGAATGTCTTGCCCGTTGGGCGCATGGACGTCGTCCGCCCGGCCAAGCTTCGTCTGAACGCGCTTGCCGTCCGGACCGCGAGAAGCCGCCAGCCACGTCCCGCCCTTCCCGGTCGTGCCGCGCCCGCGGCGATACCCGAGGCGCACGCCAGGGCTGATCACCTCCCATTCGGGAGCGTCTGAGGTGGCCAAGCCGGCGCGGCTGGTTCGGCTTGCAAGCTGGCTACGGCGGCGCGCCATGTGAGGGCTCTTGATTTTCGTTGCTCGTTTCGTTGCTATCTATCGCACGAAACGAGCTGACACAATAGGAGAAATTGCTGGATAACTTATTGAAATATCGTGAGTATCAGGATGCGTCATTATAGTTCACAAGGTGTCAGTTAACGCCCTCTCACGGCGAAAACAGGGGTTCGAGTCCCCTTGGGAGCGCCATTCGCTTTTCAGGCGCTTAAACAACCATTCCCACATATCGGCTGATCTACGGCGCTTGCCGCTGATTCACGCGCCAAACGAAAAGCGCCGCGGTTTCCCACGGCGCCCGGCAGATTTTCGTCAGGGACGGGAAGCGGCCGACGCGTCAGCGCATGCCGACCAGACGCTTGGGCGTACGATATTCCACCACCACGGCCCGCGGCGCGACAGCCGCGCGGGGGGACTTCGCGATCGGCAGGCTGAGACGGCGCTCGACCGGCTTCACCGACCGCTTGGCAACCGCACGCACTTCCTCGACGCCGACACCGAGCAGCGATGCGGCGATCTCGACCTGCTGGTCGAAGTCGTCATTGAGACACTCGGCGGCGAACAAGGCTTCCTCGATGGTCGGAAGGGCCTGCTTGACGCGCCTGCTGCCGAATTTGGTGTTCCAGGTCTCGCTCACGGATCTATGCCTTCTCTTTCACTTGCCGCCACCATAGCAGGATTCGCGCGATGTTGCAGTGCAACAAAGGCTGAGCAGCTATGCGTTGCAATTCCGGCAAATGTTGGGATCGCCGCGCCAGAACACCTTCTGCCGCTTATGACGGGTGGCCGGGGCTGCCGCCCCCGGCATGCCCGCCGACCTTCCGGCCTGGATCAGCAATAGTTTCCAGCCAAACAAGTACCCTGCCTCCCTACCTTACCCTGATCAACATTCCATGCATGGTTAGGTTATGAACCGGCCTGGCACCTGGGGTATGACGCTTCAAATACCTTTGCGTAAGAAATACCCATAAAGAATAAATTACCCAATGGAATTCCAGGAAATCACCTCCCTAAATCGTCTAATCCTGACAATTCTAAGTCCGCCATTTCCATAGCGACTGCTGTCAGAACACCTGACGCTATCTGATCGCAATGCGATACACTGCGTTAGACTGCGATGCAAAAACGCAACAGACTGGCTGGTTTCCAAAGGATGAGCTCTGAACATGCTTAATAACCCTTCACTTTTCGGCTGTCGCAGCGCTATGATGCCTCCGATTAGACGCCGCGTTGATCCCACCTTCGAGTAACGGTTCGATATTTGTCATGACATCACGTTTCCCGCGCCTGGCACTGGTGCTGTTCATCCTGCTTGCTGCCTTCTCCACGCAGACGGCGGCCGCCCAGACCGCCCCGGCGAAGCAGGGACCCGAAGTCATCGGCGACGTCGTCGGCCTGACGCCGGCCGTGCACGGCTCAATGTCCGGGCGCCTCGAAATCGGTTCCAGCGTGCATCAGGGCGAGAAGATCGTCACCGGCCCGAGCGGCGTGATCGAATTGCGCTTTCTCGACAACACCCATCTGATGCTCGGCTCGAAATCATCGGTGACACTCGACAGCTTCGTCTATGCCGGCAATGGCAAGGCCAAGTCGGTCGTGCTGCAGTTCGCCAAGGGTGCCTTCCGCTTCGCCACCGGCGATTCGGCCAAGAGCGCCTACAAGATCCATGCCCCCCAGGCTTCGATCGGCGTGCGCGGCACCAAATTCCAAGTCGATTCGCGCACCCCCACCAGCGCCATCACGCTCTATGAGGGCAAGACCTTCATCTGCCCGCCTCGGCGCCCCATTCGCTACTGCAAGCTGGTCAAGCCGGGCGAAACCGCGCTGGTCGGCGAGGATCGCGTCATCCGTATCGTGCCTGCCGCGAGTTCCCCGACGGAGCATTGCACGGGCACCCCCAATTCCAAGATCTGCGACACCTTCGGCGGCAAATAACGGCCTCCAAGCAAACGCAACACCTCCTTGGCGGGCCCCTTCTGGGGCCCGTCCCGTTTCGCGCCCGGGATTTCAGAACTTCTTGCTGAGGAATTTCGAGCCACTCCAGCCGAAGCGCCAGGGCCGCTCGACCGCCTTGCTGATTCCGATGCGGGGTCCTGTGGCGATGGGCGGCTCATGGGCCCGCCGCAGGAGCTCAAAGGGTGGCTGCGTCAGCGCCAGCCCATTCTGGCTGCCGGTCAGCCCCAGGGCCTGGCAGAGCCGCCCCGGTCCGGAGCACAGCAGGGCCGGGTTGGCGAGCCCCCTCCTCTGCGCCATCCGCTCCAATCCGGCCACCGGCTCGAGCGCCCTCAGCAGCACCGCGCTGGCGCGCCCGGGTTCTCCGGAGACGATGTTGGCGCACCAGTGCATGCCATAGGACAAATAGATGTAGATATGGCCCGGTGGGCCGAACATCACGGCGTTGCGCGGCGTCGGCCCGCGGAAGGTGTGGGAGGCCGGATCGTCGCGATCATAGGCTTCGGTCTCGACGATGACGCCCCCGACGCCATCGACCAGGAGCGTCATGCCAATCAGATCTCTGGCAACGGCGAGAACGTCGCGGCGGTAGAACGCGGGGGGAGCGTGGGCCTGGGAGGAATCGAGCATTCTCGGATTTGAAAGATTATTGGGCTCTTTTGCGGGTTTTTGCGCGAAATTCTCGGTCAAATTAATCTATTGTCACGAAATCGGCTCGGTTTGAAGCGTCGCGGCATTGACAGGCGATAATCCCTGTTTAGCTTGCGGGCGCAGTAGAAGTTAGGAACTTTTTGATGAACGACGCTTTCGACCGGCGGCTTTTCCTCAAGGGAGCCGTAAGTCTCTCGACCCTGATGGCACTGGGCCTTCCCACCGCAGCATTTGCCGATGAAGGCGTGCTGACCTTCGGTCCGCCTGCGCCCTTTTCCTTCGAGGGCCTGATCGAACGCGCCAAGAAGCTGGCGACCGAGGCCTATGTTCCGACCGAAAAGCCGGCGCCGGACATCACCTCCAAGCTGACCTATGAAGAGCTCGGCAAGATCAAGTTCAAGACCGAGGACGCCCTGTGGGCCAACGGCCCGGCGCCCTTCCCGGTCACCTTCTTCCATCTCGGCACCTTCTTCCAGAAGAAGGTCACCATCAACGTGGTCGAAGGCAAGAACGCCAGCGAGATCATCTACCGCAAGGCCTCTTTCGACATGCCGCCGGACAGCCCGGCACAGGCCATGCCCGACGGTGTCGGTTTTGCCGGTTTCCGTTTCCAGGAGCCGCGCAACGGGCCGGTCGACTGGAAGAAGAATGACTGGGTCGCCTTTCTCGGCGCCTCCTATTTCCGCGCCATCGGCGAGCTCTACCAATATGGCCTGTCGGCCCGCGGCCTCGCCGTCAATGCGGCTGACCCTAACCCGCCCCACCAGGAAGAATTCCCCGATTTCAAGGAGTTCTGGCTGGAAGCCGTCCCCGGCTCCGCCGACCAGGTCAAGGTCTATGCCCTCCTGGACGGCCCTTCCGTCGCCGGCGCCTTCTCCTTCCTGATGACCCGTGCCAAGGCCGTGCTGATGGATATCGAGGCGCAGGTCTTCACCCGCAACGACATCAACCGCTTCGGCCTGACGCCGCTGACCTCGATGTACTGGTTCTCCGAGACGGCCAAGCAGACCGCGATCGACTGGCGTCCGGAGGTGCACGATTCCGACGGCCTGGCGATGTGGACGGGCGGCGGCGAGCATATCTGGCGCCCACTCAACAACGTGCCGGCCACCACGACTTCGACCTTCACCGACGCCAACCCGCGCGGCTTCGGCCTCCTGCAGCGCGACCGTCTGTTCGACCACTATCTCGACGGCGTCAAATATGATCTGCGCCCCTCGCTTTGGGTGGAGCCGCTGGCGCCGTTCGGCGAAGGCACCGTCCAGCTCATCGAGATCCCCACCAATGACGAGATCCACGACAATGTCGTGGCGATGTGGGTGCCGAAGGATCCCGTCAAGGCGGGCCAGCAATTCACGCTGAAATATCGCCTGCATTGGGCCGCGGACGAGCCCTTCCCCACCAATCTCGCCCGCGTGGTGGCGACGAGGCTGGGCAATGGCGGCCATCCAGGCACGCAGCGGCCGGTGGGCCTGCGCAAATTCGTGATCGAGTTCCTGGGCGACCCGCTCAAGGACCTGCCCTATGGCGTCAAGCCTGAGCCGATCATCACCACCTCGCGCGGCGAATTGTCCTACATCTTCACCGAAGCGGTACCCGACGGCATCAACGGCCATTGGCGCGCCCAGTTCGACCTGCACGCCACCGGACCGGAGCCGGTGGAAATGCGCTGTTATCTCAAGCTCGGCGACAAGGTGCTGAGCGAAACGTGGCTCTATCAGTATCATCCGTTCGCATAGCGCCGGATGGTCTGAGACATCACGCTTCGGCGATCCGGGGGTACTGCGCCCCGGAAATCCACGGCGGAAATGACGAGATCCTGCCGTGCCCGCCACAGGGCCCGGCGCCAAGGCTCCGCCTTGGGGGAGAACAAGGACATGGCCACCTTTATCCTGATACCCGGAGGCTGGCAGGGCGGCTGGGTCTACCAGAGGGTGGCGGAGATCCTGATCGCGCACGGGCACAAGGCGGCGCCGGTCACGCTTTCGGGCCTCGGCGATGTTCCCGCCCCCACGGCCAATCTCGAGACTCACATCGGCGAGGTCGTTCATGCCGTGGGATCTCTCGGGGACGATCTCGTCCTTGTCGGGCAATCCTATGGCGGCATGCTCGTGAGCGGCGCGGCTGATGCTGCGCCATCACAGATCCGGGCATTGGTCTATGTAGACGCTTATGTGCCGGATACCGGCGACTCCGTCTGGTCGCTGACGACGCGGCGTTTTCGGGATCTCTTCATCGCTGGCGCGAAGGCTGACGGACTGACCTGCGCACCGCCCGCCTCCATGGATCCCCGCTGCAGGCCGCATCCGATCGGAACGTTTCTCCAGTCCATCAGTCTCGGCGGGCGTTGGCGTGAGGTGCCGCGCAAGACCTTCATCGGCGCATTTGGGTGGGAAGGCAGCCCGTTCCTCGACCTCCACCGGCGCCTCAGCAGCGAACCGGAATGGTCGACCTTTGCTTTCGATTGCGGACACAATGTCGCGCGGCTGAAGCCCGAAGCGCTCGCCGAAATCTTGCTGGCCCAGGTTTGAGCACCAGGGACCACGATTCGCCCGTTCGCGGCCTTTGCATAAAATGCGCCATGCGGTGAAGCGCAGAACGATGCGCTGCCTTCCCAAAGCCGACGTCTTGCTCTAGACACCCCTTTTACCGAAGGGAGTCCCGATGCCATCCAGCACTACGGCTGGGCAGGCCGTACCTGTCGCCATCATCATGGGAAGTCAGTCCGATTGGGCCACGATGCGCCATGCAGCGCAGACCCTGGATACGCTCGGCATCGGTTATGAAGCTCGCATCGTCTCGGCTCACCGCACGCCGGACCGCCTCTACGACTTTGCCAAATCGGCCAAGGCGCAGGGCTTCAAGCTGATCATCGCCGGCGCTGGCGGCGCGGCCCACCTGCCTGGCATGGCCGCGGCGCTCACGCCCCTGCCCGTCTTCGGCGTTCCTGTCGAATCCAAGGCGCTTTCGGGCGTCGACAGCCTGCATTCCATCGTGCAGATGCCGGCCGGCATACCCGTCGGCACCCTGGCGATCGGCCGGGCCGGCGCCGTCAATGCCGCCTTGCTCGCCGCTGCGGTGCTCGCCCTCGGCGATGAGGCCTTGGCGACGCGGCTCGAACGCTGGCGCGCCGCCCAGACGGCTGCGGTCGCCGATCATCCCGTTTCCGACGACACGGTGAAGGCATGAGCCAAGGACTGCACACGCCGCGCGTTGCGCCGGGCGGAACGCTCGGCATTCTAGGCGGCGGCCAGCTCGGCCGCATGCTGGCCCTGGCAGCTGGCCAGCTCGGCATACGCTGCCATATCTATTGCCCCGATGATACCAGCCCGGCCTTCCAGGTCGCCGACCGCTTCACCTGCGCGGCCTATGAGGACGAAGCGGCGCTTGCGGTGTTCGCTCAGAGCGTGGACGCCATCACCTACGAGTTCGAGAACATCCCTGCCGCAACGGCAGCCATCCTCTCCGCGGCCCGGCCCGTCCTCCCTGCGGTGCGGGCGCTGGAAACCACCGCGGACCGCCTGACGGAAAAGAGCTTCGTGCGCTCGCTCGGCATCGGTACCGCCGAATTCCGGGCCGTCGACAGCCATGCCGACCTTGCCTCCGCGGTTGCAGCCCTGGGCCGGCCCAGCGTGCTCAAGACCCGGCGCTTCGGCTATGACGGCAAGGGCCAGACCATCATCCGGCCCGGCAGCGACCTGTCGGAGGCGCTGGCGCGCATGGGCGGCCAGCCCGCCATCCTGGAAGCCTTCGTTCCCTTCGAGGCGGAAGTGTCGGTCATCGCCGTCCGCGCCGACGACGGGACCGTTCGTACCTATGACCTCACCGAGAATTTGCACCACGATCATATTCTCGACCAGTCGATCGTGCCTTCGCACTTTTCATCCCTGGTCGAGGTCGAGGCCCGCGCCATCGCCGCCCGGATCATCGCCGCGCTCGACTATGTCGGCGTGCTCGCCGTCGAGATGTTCGTGACATCGGACCGCCAGGTCCTGGTCAACGAGATCGCTCCGCGCGTGCACAATTCCGGACACTGGACGCAGAACGCCTGCCTGGTCAGCCAGTTCGAGAACCACGTGCGCGCGGTCTGCGGCTGGCCGCTCGGCTCCACCGAGCGCCATTCCGACGCCGTGATGACCAATCTGATCGGCGACAGCGTGCATTCCTGGCAGGGTCTGGCCGCCGAGCCGAATGCCTCGGTGCATCTCTACGGCAAGCGCGAGGCGCGTCCCGGCCGGAAAATGGGCCATGTCACACGCATCAGCCCGAGATCTCGCTAATCCATGCTAATCAATATGGACAGCGGCCATCCCTTCTGTTATGACGCCGCTTCCAAATTCGGCGGTGCCTTGGCACCGGGGTTTCCTGTTGCCAAGCCGCCGCAGCGATTCACACCAGGATAATAGGACAGCACGCGTGCAGGTTCTCGTTCGCGATAACAATGTTGATCAGGCGCTGAAGGCGCTCAAGAAGAAGATGCAGCGTGAAGGCATCTTCCGTGAGATGAAGCTGCGCGGCCACTACGAGAAGCCGTCCGAGAAGCGCGCCCGCGAGGCTGCCGAAGCCGTTCGCCGCGCCCGCAAGCTGGCTCGCAAGAAGCTGCAGCGCGAAGGCCTGATTCCCGCAACGCCCCGCGTTGTGAAGAAGTAAGTCGGATTTTCCGACCAAACGACTGGTTGGGACGAACGCCCGGGCAATTTGGCCGGGCGTTTGTGTTTGTGCTGCCGCTTGACGGGAGTCTCCGGGAATCGCCAGGACGCGTTCGAACAAGAGGGTGGAGCCGGTCGTCAACCGGCAGGATGGGCGGAAAGGTTTTACTTTCCGGCAAGGTTAATCCGGCAGATTGCTCCCCGTATCGCTTTTTCCACTCTGCCCGGACCATCATGGCTCAGTTTCCGTCTTGCCCCCACCGCGCCTGGCCGCAAGGCCGAGCACAGGCATTGCGGGCGCCGGGATGGGGCCGGTAGGATGGGCAGCAGTTGGATCACGGCCAGATTTGCGGCCTCCTTGTAAAATCGTCTCGATGGACCCGGACCGACAAGATGACACTTTCCACGACAATCACGGCAGAACCCCCACCCAGAAGCTCCATTTCCCGTATCGCCGCCCTCCTGATGCTGGGCGTTGCGGGCTTCGGCCTGGTCGGCTGCGCCTCCACCGGCGGCGGTGGCGATGACGGCGATGCCAGCAGCCGGCAGGTCTCCTCGGCCGATATCGGTTCGCTTTCCTCGGTAATCGAAAAGAACCCCAACGATCCCGAAGCCTGGAACATGCGCGGTTCGGCCTATGCGCGTTCCAACCAGTACGGACCGGCCATCTCCGACTTCAACCGCGCGCTGCAGATCGATCCGAACTTCGTGCAGGCGCTCGCCAACCGCGCTCTGGTCTACCGCAAGACCGGTCAGACCGGCCAGGCCCTTGCCGACTACAATCAGGTGATCACCAACGATCCCAACTATGCGCCCGCCTATGTCGGCCGCGGCAACATCTACCGCCTGCAGGGCCAGACCCAGCAGGCCATGGCCGACTACGACAAGGCCATCAAGATCAAGCCCGAAACGGCGGAGGCCTATTACAATCGCGGCCTGATCCGTCAGGCCGGAGGCAATCACGAGGTGGCGATCGACGACTTCACCTCGGCGATTTCCAACGATCCGCGCGCGGAGGCCCCCTATTATTCTCGTGGCAGCTCCTATCTGCAGTTGCAGAAATACAAGGAGGCGCTGTCCGACTTCGACCAGGCCCTGCAGATCAACAACCGCAACGCCGCCTCCTGGGCCGGCCGCGGTTATGCCCAGGCCGGCTTGAACGACACCCAGAAGGCGCGCGAAAGCTTCCAGCGCGCCCTGGCGATCGATTCGAGCAATGCCGCGGCCAAGAGCGGCCTCAGCCGCCTCGGCGGCGGCGCCTGAGCGCGGACGCGGACTTAAACCGCGTCGAATGGGACACAGCGATCCTTCCCCGACTTCGGGGAAGGTGTCGTTTTGCGGAAATGGTGGAATGAGAGAGCGGCGCTGCTTGGGACCGTCGGGAATTTCGTGTCCGGCAGGCGTTTGACCTATGCGGCCCTGACTTTGATGAGGCGCCCGTCGAATTGCCGGTAGATGGCATGACGACGGCGGGTCTTAGACAATCGCCATTCGATGCAGCTTTATACCCAGGCGACGTTCGTCCGAATTGATGCCCTGTTGCTTGGGGCTGAGCGCGGCATCGATGCCGATCGAAATTTCCAGCGTCGAACCAATCGGAGCCGGCGGCAGGGCAATCTGCAATTCGCGTCTTTCAGCGGTTGCCAAGATGATTTTTTCCGTGAACCCGGCAGGGTGAGAAGAAATAGTCAGCTCCTGTTGGCGGTTCGCATCTGGTGCGAACGCGCTGAGTGTCAGAACCAGTGTCGATGCCATCCCGTCATTGCAGGCAGGCATCTGAAGAACGGCCAATGTGCCGTCGCTCCGGACGCCGTCCGGCTCCGTTCCACTCCAGCCGAACACGCAGTAAGGTTGGATATTCGTCGTTGTTTCGCCGCGCGAAAGCGGCGAAGGGAGAATGGCCGTCGCAGGTCGCGGAAGCCCCCAACTCGCCCCGAAAAGACGACGCAACGGGGAAGCTGGGGAAGCACGACTTGGCATCTGGACTGCCTGATCGAGCAGTTCCCCCCAGAAGGAAGCGCTCGAAGCCCGGCCATCGATGCGCTGAAACGGGCCAATCACGCCGGGCTCGACAAACTCCACATCGGGGCTGATCAGCCGGACGCCTGGCTTGTCGAAATACAGGGCTTCCGTCGCCACACTCGATGAAAGAGTGACGACAGCTCCAACCCACGGAGCTGCCATCAAGGCGTAGATGTTGTCGCGCGTGAAGCGGCTTTTGGGCAAGGCGCGATGAAGCGTGACAAGATCGGGATTTCCAGGCGCGTAGGGATGCGGCTTCAGCAGAATTTGGCGCCCGGCCGCGATCTCGTTCACTTGATCGACAAAAGGCGCTGCGCCTTGAATGCGGCTCCCTGCAATCAGGCTGCTGTCATCGGGGACCTGCCCTGCGAACACGATTGCCTCTGACTGGACGGGCAGCGGCTGCATTCGGGCCTTGAGTTCTGCTGCGCCGGCAACGACCTGTTCGGGGGGAGCGGATCGTTCGGCAAGCAGGGCCTGGAGCGCGGAATCGTTGCTGCGCATGCGCAGGAACAAATCCGCACAGAAGCGAATGGGATCGATCGAGATATCGATCAGTCTTTGTCCGTGGGCATTGAGAGCGCGGATGAGATTGGGGGGCATCTCGAATCCCAGCACCAGATCAAATGTCCGAAGCCGCTCAAGCATCGGCATGATGAGGTTGACCACGTCTGGATGGGAAAAGACATGCGCCCATCCGCTCTTGTCCGGCGGCCAACCATGGCGTGCTGCGAGTTCCTCGAGCAGGGAAGGTTCGCCATTCGCCAGGATTGAGACACGCTCGACCTCGACTCGAAGCGGTCTCAAAATCTGGAGGAATCTATTGTGGAACCAGTGACCAATGACAGGATCCGCTTCGGGCATGCCGAGCACGCTGGAGCGAAAGATATCGTGGATGGTGGCTACTCTCATCGGTTCACATCGGTTGAATCGAGGGATGCACTATGGCCTGGATCTGCACGGGACATCTGCAGTCTGTCGACCGATACAGTATAGTCACGCCCGCTCCGCCGTTCCCAGAGCACAAAGATGGCAAGCGGCTCCCAGAGCCAGGGAAAGACAACCGCATTCCATCTTCCGAGCGGCAGGAAGAATCACACTTTGGGGCTTACATCCCACGGCATCGATCCAATATAAGGCTGAGCGAATGCGGCCGGGACGAATGCGCCCCCGGCTGCACGCCTATCCGTTTTTCAAGAGCGCGCCCGCGCTCCGGAGATTGCCATGGCCGATACGATTGCTTCGCAGGATAAGACCTCCGACAAAATTCCCGTCACCGTTCTCACCGGCTATCTCGGCGCCGGCAAGACCACGCTGCTGAACCGCATCCTGACCGAACCGCACGGCCAGCGCTTCGCCGTCATCGTCAACGAGTTCGGCGAGATCGGCATCGACAACGACCTCATCGTCGATGCCGACGAAGAAGTTTTCGAAATGAACAATGGCTGCGTGTGCTGCACCGTGCGCGGCGACCTCATCCGCATCATCGATGGCCTCCTCAAGCGCAAGGGCAAGTTCGACGCCATCCTGGTGGAGACCACGGGCCTGGCCGATCCGGCCCCGGTGGCGCAGACCTTCTTCGTCGACCAGGATGTCGCCGAGAAGACCCGCCTCGACGCCGTGGTCACCGTGGCCGACGCCAAATGGCTGAAAGATCGCCTCAAGGACGCCCCCGAGGCCAAGAACCAGATCGCCTTCGCCGACGTGATCGTGCTGAACAAGACCGACCTCGTCACCGCACCCGAACTGCATGAGGTCGAGATGCGCATCCGCGCGCTCAACCCCTATGCCAAGCTCCATAAGGCGACGCGCTCCAATGTGGCGATCGCAGACGTGCTCGGCCGCAATGCCTTCGATCTCGACCGCATCCTCGACCTCGAGCCGGCCTTCCTCGAAGTCGACGAGCACGACCATGACCATGATCACGACCATCATCATGGCCATGATCATCACCACCACGATCACGGCCTGAAGCACTATCACGACGAGACCATGCAGTCCCTGTCGCTGAAGATCGACGGCGATGTCGACCCGGCCAAGTTCATGCCCTGGATCGACCGCATCGCCCAAAGCGAGGGACCGAATCTCCTGCGCTGGAAAGGCATTCTCGCCTTCAAGGACGAGCCGCGCCGCTTCGTGCTGCAGGGCGTGCACATGATCGTGGACGGTGACCTCCAGCGCGAATGGAGACCCGACGAGAAGCGCGAGTCTCGCCTGGTGTTCATCGGGCACCATCTCAACCGGGACGAGCTCGAAAAGGGTTTCCGCGCCTGCGCAGCGTAGGGAGGAGATTGCACCCCTCATCCGGCTTCCGCCACCTTCTCCCGCAAGGAGAGAAGGGATTTCAATGGGATGTGTCGAGCCGAATCAAACTCCTTCTCCCCTTGCGGGTGTCGTCAACTCACTTGAGTTGACTAGAGGTCCCGGCAGGGGGATGAGGGGTGAATCGCCGCGCACCCCCAGAACATCCCCGCCTCTTGTCTATGAGCCCCGCCTTGAACACCACTTCCTTCCCCTCTTTGTCCGAAAGCGTCACCCCGATCGAGGCTGGCAGCCATGTGCTGGCCTGCCATTGGCTGGGCCGCACGCCGGTCTTCGCTTTGGCCGATGGCACGGTGCTCAGGGCGGAGATCGGCGAAGAAAAGCGCGATGCCCTGTTCGGTGATGCGGGCCTGCTCGCCGTCACCGCCAACGCCAGCACGCTCGTCGCCGGCGGCGACGATGGACGTATCATGGCCCTCTCCGCCAATGGCGAGATCAGCCAGATCGGCGAGGCTGGCAACAAATGGATCGACGCGGTGGCGGTCTCGGCGGGCGGCGCGACAGCCTGGTCGGCCGGCAAGGCCGTCTATGCCCGTGACGAAAAGGGCAATGTGAAGCAGTGGACGGCGCCTTCCAGCGTGCGGGGCCTGGCCTTCATGCCCAAGGGCTACCGCCTCGCCATCGCCCATTACAACGGCGTGTCGGCCTGGTTCCCCAATTCGAGCGCCGCGCCCGAATTCTATGAATGGAAGGGCAGCCACCTCGACATCACGATTTCGCCGGACAACCGCTTCATCGTCACGTCCATGCAGGAAAACACCCTCCATGGCTGGACGGTCGCCGAAAAGAAGCACATGCGCATGTCGGGCTACCCTTCCAAGACGCGCTCCTTCTCCTGGTCGCATGACGGCAACTGGCTGGCGACCTCGGGTGCCGATGCCGGCATCGTCTGGCCCTTCCAGAGCAAGGACGGCCCGATGGGCAAGGCGCCGCGCGAATGCGGCATTCGCCACGCCAAGGTTACGCGGGTCGCCTTCCATCCCAAGGCACTGGTGCTGGCGCTCGGCTACGAGGATGGCTGCGTGCTGCTCTGCCGGCTGACCGACGCCTCCGAGATCCTGGTCCGCCGCGCGGTGCCGGGCTCGGGCATCACGGCGCTGGCCTGGGACAAGAACGGCGCCCAGCTTGCTCTCGGCGCCGAGGATGGCGCCGCCGGCATCCTCACCTTGCCCGGAGCCGCCTGAGGCGATGTTCGGCCTGTTCCGCAAATCCAGCCAGGCCGAGCGCGACAGGGCCGCCGCCATCAAGCAGATGGTTCGGGAGATCCTCGCACTCGGCGAGGAGACCACCATCTCCGTCAGCGAAATCCAGTGCGGCGATGCCGCCTGCCCGGGGACCGAGACGGTGATCCTGGTGATGCAGCCGGGCGTCAAGACCAGGGCCTACAAGGTGCTGGCGCCGCTGCTGGAGGTCGAGCGCGCCGAGGTCGAACAGGCGCTGGCCGGGTAGCGCTTGAGGTCCCTGGAACTACAGGTGCCGGGGCAGGATATCCGCTGGGAGCGCCGCGCTCATGCCTTTGCCGCCACCACCTCCACCTCGACCTTGAACGCCTCCCGTGTGAAGCCGGAGACGATCATCAGGGTGGAGGCCGGCGGCGGATCGGCGACCACGGCGTCGCGGGCCTTCATGTAGCCGGCCATATGTTCGCGGCCGGTGACATAGGCATTGATCCTGACGATGTCAGCGAGCCCCATGCCGGCTTCCGCCAGGATGGCTTCGATGGCCTTGAAGATCAGCCTGGCCTGCGCCTCGGCGCCCTCCGGGATGGCCTCGTCCGGGCCGATGCCGAGCTGGCCGGAACAAAAGACCAGGCGGGCGCCGGCCGGCACCTCCATGGCGTGGCTGTAGCGGGCGAAGGGCGCGCGCAGCGCGGGCGGCGTGATGGCGCGAAGCATGGCGGGGAAGGATCTCTTCGAAAATCTCGTCGGCGCAAAATTAATCGTGATTACGACTTGTGCAAGTATGAATTGGCGCTAACAATCGGGCCTCGGCGTTACGGCCTTTCAATACCGGCGCCTCGCAAGACGAACCCGAACTGAGGCGACAGGAATGAACAGCATGCTCAAGACCGCCGTGCTTGCAGCGACGGCAGTGGTTTTTGCCGGCTTGAACGGCGCCTATGCCGAGGACCTCGTGAAGGTTCGCTTCGGCACCAACTGGCTGGCCCAGGGTGAGCATGGCGGCTACTACCAGGCGGTGGCGGACGGCACCTATAAGAAGTTCGGCCTCGACGTCGAAATCGTGCAGGGCGGCCCCACCGCCAACAACGCCACAGCTCTGGTCGCCGGCAAGAACGATTTCTACATGGGCGGCAATCTGGTCGAGGTCTTTTCCGCCGCCAAGGAGGGCATTCCCCTCGTCGCGGTGGCGGCCACCTTCCAGAAGGACCCGCAGATCCTGATGACGCATCCCGGCGTCGGCCTCGACAGCTGGGAAGATCTGAAGAAGGCTAAAACCATCTTCATCGGCCCCGATTTCCAGGCCACCGGCTATGCCTGGATGAAGGCGGCCTTCGGCTTCACCGACGAGGTCGTCAAGCCCTACGACTTCAACCCCGGCCCCTTCATCGCCGACAAGGGTTCGGTCCAGCAGGGCTATGTGGCGTCCGAGCCGCTCCAGGTGGAAAAAGGCGGCGGCTTCAAGCCCAATGTCTTCCTGATCGCCGACCAGGGCTGGAACACCTATTCGACCCTGATCGTCACCCGTCAGGACATCATCGACAGCAAGCCCGACGTGGTGCAGAAATTCGTCGATGCCTCGGCGATCGGCTGGGCCACCTATCTCTATGGCGACAACAAGCTCGGCAATGCGGCGATCCAGAAGGACAATCCCGACATGACCGACGAGAACCTCGCCTTCGCCGTCAAGCAGATGAAGGCCTATGGCATCGTCATGTCGGGTGACGCCGAGAAGAGCGGCATCGGCGCCATGACCGACGAGCACATGAAGTCCTTCTTCGACAAGATGGTCGCGGTCGGCCTCTACAAGCCCGATTTCGATTTCAAGAAGGCCTACACGCTGAAATTCGTGAACAAGAATGTCGGCTCCGACCTGATCAAGAAGTGAGTATTGTGGACTGTATCTCATCGGCCGGGTGGAAGCGCTCTGTTTTGCTGGGGCAGCGCTACCTTTACTGTGAAAATCCGTCTCGCGAGGGCGACCCACCGATCGGATATGCCGGAGGCCCGTCTTGAACCCTCCTGCCCGCCCGACCGTCGTCTCGCTGCGCGACGTGGGCAAGACGTTCTCCTCGGGCACCACCGCGCTCCAGCATCTCGATCTCGACATCCGCCAGGGTGAGATCCTCTCTCTGCTGGGGCCGTCGGGCTGCGGCAAGTCGACGGCCCTGCGCATCATCGCCGGGCTT
Source organism: Labrys sp. LIt4 (assembly GCF_017813775.1). Classification (NCBI taxonomy): domain Bacteria; kingdom Pseudomonadati; phylum Pseudomonadota; class Alphaproteobacteria; order Hyphomicrobiales; family Xanthobacteraceae; genus Labrys; species Labrys sp. LIt4. The sequence goes on along the minus strand of NZ_JAGIPY010000010.1, from coordinate 120,076 downwards.
GGCGAGGCCTCCAGCGGCAATGTGGCCTGGGCGGGTGGCGGCATGGATCACTCCCGCGACGTCGGCTTCGTCTTCCAGGAACCGACGCTGATGCCCTGGGCCAGCGTGTTCGACAATGTCTGGCTGCCCTCACGGCTCAAGGGCGTGTCGCGAAAGGCTGCCCGCGATGCGGTGATGCAGGCCCTCGACAGCGTCGGCCTCACCGCCTTCGCGCAGGCCTATCCGCGCGAGCTCTCCGGCGGCATGCGCATGCGCGTCTCCATCGCCCGGGCCATGGTGACCCGCCCACGGCTCCTCCTCATGGACGAACCTTTCGCCGCGCTCGACGAGATCACCCGCCAGAAGCTCAACGACGACCTGATGCGCCTGCAGGCCGAACTCGGCTGGACGGTGGTGTTCGTCACCCATTCGGTGTTCGAAAGCGTCTATATTTCCGACCGCATCGTGGTGATGGCAGCCCGGCCGGGACGTGCTTTCGCCGAACTCATCATCGATGCCGAACGCCCGCGTGGCGCAGCCTTCCGCACCACGCCTGTTTATGTCGATTATTGCCGCCAGGCCTCCGCCGCGCTGACCTCGGCCATCGGCAGGGCCGCCGAGACCATCGACGGACATTGATCGCCAAGAATTTGGATCGCAAAGGTTGGATCGAGAGGACCGGGAACAGGATGAGCGCGATCAGTTCGGCGGACGATGCCACCACCCCTTCCGCACCATCCCGCCAGGGCCCGCCGGCCCTGCTGAAATGGCTGCTGCCATTCGCCTTTCTGGTGGTTGTGCTGGGACTTTGGGAATATTGCGTCGCCGCCGGCCTCACGCCGATGAAGGTCGTACCGGCTCCCAGCGAAATCTGGGCCGCCTTCTTCCGTGAATGGGAAACACTGGGGCCGGCCTGGCTCTTCACCCTGGAAGTGACCTTGAAAGGCTTCGTGCTCGCCGTGGCGGGCGGAGTTTGCCTGGCCATCCTGTTCTCGCTGTCGCGGCTGGTCGAATATACGCTCTACCCCTATGCCATCATCCTGCAGGTCACGCCGGTCCTGGCCCTGGCGCCGCTCTTGCTGGTGATCTTCTCGCAAGCCACCGTGCTCCTGATCTGCGTGTGGCTCGTCGCCTTCTTCCCGGTGCTGGCCAACACGCTGATCGGCCTGCGCTCGACCGACCATAACCTGCTCAATCTGTTCGAGCTCTACCGCGCTTCGTCCTGGCAGAAGCTGTGGCTGCTGCGGCTGCGCGGCGCGCTGCCTTACTTCCTCGGCGGCGTACGCATTGCCGGCGGCCTGTCGCTGATCGGCGCCGTGGTATCGGAGCTCGCCACCGGCGCGGGCGGCGCCCGCGGCGGGCTTGGTTATATCATCTATCTCGCGCCGCGCTATTTTGCCTATCCGCGGGCCTATGCCGCGCTGGTGCTGCTGTCGCTGAGCGGCATCGCCATCTTCCTCGCCCTGTCCTATCTGTCGCATCTCCTGCTGCACAAATGGCACGAGAGCGCGCTGAAGCGGGAAAACTGACCGTGTCCAAATCCGTCCAGACTGCCGCCAAGATCCCACCCGCTGGCCGCTGGGCGGTCGAGGCCAGCGTGCCGGCCTGCCTGGTGCCACAGAGGCTCGCCGGCATCGACCAGGACGGCCTGGCGCGCATATCCCTGACCGTCGCCGACGGACGCATCGAGGCGATCGAGGCCGTGACGGGCTCCTCCGATGCGCTCAGCACCGGCATGGTCTTTCCGAGCTTCGTGGAACTGCACACCCATCTCGACAAGGGCCATATCTGGCCGCGCCGCCGCAATCCCGACGGCACCTTCTTCGGCGCGCTCGACAATGTCACCCTGGACCGCGAGGCCCATTGGTCGGCCGCCGACGTCGCCGCCCGCATGGATTTCTCGCTGCGTTGCGCCTATGCGCATGGCACGTCCGCCATCCGCACCCATCTCGATTCGATCGGCAAGCAGATCGGCATCTCCTGGCCTGTCTTTGCCGAGATGCGCGAGAAATGGGCCGGCAGCATCGAGTTGCAGGCGGTGGCGCTGTTCTCCATCGAGCATGTGGCGGATCGTGCGCATATGTCCGAGATCGCCGCTGCCCTGCGCACGCATGACGGCATTCTGGGCGGCGTCACCTATATGGTGCCCGAACTCGACCAAGGCCTGGATACGCTGTTCCGTCTGGCCGCCGACAATGGCTTCGACCTCGATTTCCACGTCGACGAGACCCAGGACCCCACCGCCCGCTCCCTGCATCACATCGCCGAGGCGGCCTTGCGCCATCGTTTCGCCGGCCGGGTCACGGTCGGTCATTGCTGTTCCCTTGCCCGCCAGGAAGAAGACGAGATCAAGGCGACCATCGAGAAGGTGGCCGAGGCCGGCATCGCCGTGGTCTCCCTGCCGATGTGCAATCTCTATCTGCAGGACCGCGTTTCCGGCCGCACGCCCCGCTCGCGCGGGGTGACGCTGCTGCATGAATTGCAGGCCGCCGGCGTTGATGTCGCCGTCTCCTCGGACAATACCCGCGACCCCTTCTATGCCTATGGCGATCTCGATGCCCTCGAGGTCTTCCGCGAGGCTGTCAGGGTGGCCCATCTCGACCACCCCTTCGGCGACTGGCCCAAGGCGATTACGGCGACGCCAGCCTCGGTGATGGGCATCGATGCCGGCCGGCTGCGCGTCGGAGGGCCGGCCGATTTCGTGCTGTTCAAGGCCAGGAACTGGACGGAGCTACTGTCCCGGCCTCAGGCAGACCGCATCGTGGTGCGCAATGGCCGGGCCATCGATACCACTTTGCCCGATTATGAAGAGCTGGATGCGCTGCTGGGGGCGGGTCTTCAGACCCGCCTGCTTCCAACCACCCCTGATCGCTCGAATCGGCGGGTCTGAAGACCCGCCCCCCGAAAATCTCCGCCAGGTTCGATCGCATGACCGATATCGCCGCCCTCAAGGCCCGCCTGCCTGACATTCGCATCGAGGATCACCCGACCCTGGTCAGGCAGAAGAGCCGTGACTTCTTCTGGTATTCGCCGGTGCTCAAGCGCGAGCTCGACCACGTCACCGGCGATTGCGTCGTCTTCGTCAAATCCACGGACGATGTCGTCGCCACGCTCGCCGCCTGCTATGCGCTCGACATCCCGGTCACGCCCCGCGGCACCGGCACGGGCAATTACGGCCAGGCCATGCCGCTGTCGCGCGGGGCCGTGCTCGACCTGTCCTTCATGGACAAGATCGTCTCGATCGAACCGGGCGTGCTGGTCGCCGAGGCCGGCGCGGTGATGGCCGAGATCGACAAGCAGACTCAGGCTGATTCCGGCCAGGAATTGCGGCTGCACCCCTCGACGGCCAAAACCGCAACCATCGGCGGTTTCGTCGCCGGCGGCTCCGGCGGTGTCGGCTCGATCACCTGGGGCGGGCTGCGCGACTGGGGCAACGTCACCCGTCTCAAGGTGGTGACGATGGAGGCCAGCCCGCGCATCCTCGACCTCACCGGCGAGGATCTGCACAAGGTCAGCCATGCCTACGGCACCAATGGCATCATCACCGAAGTCGAGATGCCGCTGACCACAGCCTTCAAATGGATCGACGTGATCGTCGGCTTCGATACGCTCGCCGAGGCGGCTGCCTTCGCCAACGAGACGGGCGAGGCCGACGGCATCCTCAAGAAGCAGCTCGCCGTGGTCGCCGCGCCGGCCGCGCATGACTACTTCAACCGGCACCGGCGCTGGATCCCGCGCGACAAGCACGTGGTCTGCGCCATGATCGCCCCCCAGAACTACGATGCCTTCCTCACCATCACCCGCCGCCGAAGGGGCGCCCAGCTGCTGTTCTCGACGTCCGATATGAGCGAGGCGGACCGCAAGGGCCTGCCCGACATCTACGAACTCGGCTGGAACCACACCACGCTGCGCGCCCTCAAGATCGACCCCGCCATCACCTATCTGCAGACGCTCTATCCCTTCCCCAACCAGCTCGAACTCGTCTCCAAGATCCATGCCGTCTTCGGAGACGAGGTGGTGGCCCATCTCGAATTCGTGCGTTTCGACGGCAAGATCACCTGCTTCGGCCTGCCGCTCGTCAAGTTCACCACCGAGGCGCGGCTCGAGGAGATCATCCGCATCCATGAGGACATGGGTGCGCCGGTGTTCAATCCGCACCGCTATACGCTCGAGGAAGGCGGCATGAAGCAGACCGACGAGGCGCAGCTCGCCTTCAAGCGCGAGGCTGATCCCAAGGGCCTGCTCAATCCCGGCAAGATGATCGCCTGGGACGATCCCGATTATGATTATTCTTCGAACCGGACCTATCTGTTCCGGGGCATGCAAATGGAGGTCTGAGTATGTGTGGCGCTCATAATCAGGATGACACCAATCTGGCGACCGGAACGTTGCAGGTCGATGACGAGCGGGTGCGAATCACCCGCTACGACTTCCAGCCCGGCCAGGAAACGGGCTGGCACCGGCATGAATATCCCTATGCCGTGGTGCCGCTGGTCGACGGCACGCTGCGCATCGTCGACGCCCAAGGCGAAAAGCTGGTGCCGCTTTCCGCCGGCACATCCTATTCGCGCCCGGCTGGCGTCGAGCACAACGTCTTCAACGGCGGCCAGGCCCACATGGCCTTTGTCGAGGTCGAGATGAAGGGCTGATGCGGGTTCTCGTCCTCTTCTCGCATCCCTGCGAGGAATCCTTCGGCGCGGCGCTGCATGGCTGCGCCGTGGAGGCCTTGCGCAAGTCTGGTCACGAGGTCGATGATTGCGATCTCTATGCCGAAGGGTTTCAGCCCGTGCTCACGGCCGCCGAGCGGCGCACCTATCACGACACGGCGAAAAACCGCGACGGCGTGGCTGGCTATGTCGAGCGCCTGCAGCGCGCCGAGGTGCTGGTGATCGTCACGCCGATCTGGAACTATGGCTTTCCGGCCATCCTCAAGGGTTTCTTCGACCGGGTCTTCCTGCCTGGCGTGTCCTTCACCCTGGTCGACGGCAAGGTCCAGGGCAATTTGCACAACATCACCAAGGTCGTGGCGGTAACCACCTATGGCGGTTCGCATCTCAAGGCGTTCCTGATGAGCGATCCGCCGCGCCGCGTGGTTACCCGCATGCTGCGGGCGGCAGTGAAGCCCTTCGCGCGCTTTCACTATCTGGCCCATTACTCGATGAACCTGTCGACGGATCGTTCGCGCGCCGCCTTCCTGGCCAAGGTGGAGCGGACGCTGGCCAAGCTTTAAGAACTGCACCGGATAAGAAGTTTCTACCGGATTTCAGCGAAAAGCTTACGAAATCCTCGACATTTTCTATCAGAAACTGTATCTGAAGCCGGCTACAGCAAATCATCAGCCGGCGGATCATTGCCATGCGACATCCGGCCTCCAAGACACTTGGTTATCAGTTGATCCACGTGGCCCGGCTGCACCGGGCCCGCACCGCCAAGCTCCTCGAAGGACTCGGCCTGTTTCCGGGCCAGGAACAGGTGCTCGAAGCCCTGGCCGGGCGGGACGCCCTGTCGATGAGCGAATTGGCGGAGATTCTCCGCGTCAGGCCGCCCACCGCCTCCAAGACGATCGCGCGCCTGTCGGCCGCCGGCCTGATCGAGCGCAAGGCGACCGATGGCGACGGACGCGTCGTGCGCGTCGGCCTGAGCGCGGACGGCAAGGAAAAGGCCGCCGCCATCGCCGCCTTGGCCCTCGACATCGAGGCGGAAGCCACCAGCCATCTCGACAACAAGGACCGCAAGCGCCTGCGCAAGCTGCTCAAGCGGGTCGAGAAAGGCTTCAAGCACGCGCTCGGCGGCGAGATCGACGCCGATGACGACGACGAGGGCGATACCGACGAGGCTTGAAGGGAAGTTTGTGGCGCGACAAGCCTTCTCCCCTTGCGGGAGAAGGCTTAGGGCGCTCCTCACCTCGCCATAATGCTGTCGACCAATTCCTTCGCACGGAAGCGGTAACCGGCATTGTCGACGGCCGTCCAGCCGCCCTTGCCGTCATCGACGATGCGCCTGCGCATGCCGCCGGCCTTGGCGATGATGTCGTAGTCCTGCCCCGAATCGGCGGGATAGGCGAAGGTCATCACCAGATCCGTCGAACCGACATTGACCGAGCGGTGGATCCAGTAGGGCGGCACATAGCACAGGCTGCGCGGCCCGATCTCGACGGTGCGGATCTCCCCGGCTGGCGATTCCAGCAGCATGATGCCGTGCCCGCTCTCACCGTAATACATCTCCGGACGGTTGGGATTGGCGTGGATATGGCCGCGCGTGAGGAAATATTCCCGCCCCACCTTGCCGGGAATCATGCGGGTGACCCCGATGATCATGTCGCCCGCATCCGCCGAGGGTTTGTAGTCCGTGACCTCATAGACGACCTTGTCGCCGAGTTCGGCGAGGACGGCCTGATAGGCAGCCTCGTCTTCATAGAGGCCGGCAAGATCACCCATCGTCTTGGTGTAGCGGTTGGTCGCCCCCCGCAATTCCCCCTTCTCGACATCGACGACGCACAGACCTGGCTCGCGCATGGACATATCAACCAACCTTTCTTTTGACAGCGGCAATCTGGGAAGCTCGCCATTTTGTAGCATCACTACATTTTTATCGGCACCTCGACAACCCCGACCGCATTATCTTAACTCGTTTTGAGCTAATTTCCGCAATATTGCGTTGCAATATTTCACGTATGTGATTTTATTTCAATTTTTTAAAATTTGGCTCGCTTGACCCCTGTCAAAAAATGTACTTATGCTACAGAACAGGGCCGGAAAAAATGCCCTGACAGACGACGTGGAGGAGAGAGCCGATGAAGAAGACCCTTTTGGGCGGCAGCCTGGCCGCAGCACTGCTGGCCGGCACGATGGGCATGGCGAGCGCCGCCGACTGCAAGATCGGCGTGGCGATGTACACGCTGAGCGCCCCCTATTTCGCCGCCCAGCAGGCCGCCGCCATCGACCAGGGCAAGAAGGCGGGTTGCGAGGTCACCACCTCCGACGGCCAGAACGACATGGGCAAGCAGATTTCCGACGTCGAGGACATGGTCGCCAAGGGCGTCAACCTCCTGATCCTCAACCCGCGTGATCCGGAAGGCCTCGTCGGCGCTGCCAATGCCGCCAGCGCAGCCGGCGTGAAGGTGGTGGTGATGGATTCCTCCATCAACACCAAGGCCAACATCGTCACCCAGGTACGCTCCTCCAACGACCAGAACGGCTTCCTGGTCGGCCAGTGGCTCGCCAAGAAGATGCAGGGCAAGCCTGTGAAGATCATCCTGCTCTCGGGCTCGCAGGGCAACGAAGTCGGCCGTGACCGTCGCCTCGGCGTCTTCCGCGGCCTGGTCGAAGGCCAGCTCGTCAATGACGGCAAGGCCAGCTTCGAAGTGCTCGGCCAGGGCTGGGGCAACTGGGCGACCGAGGATGGCCTGAAGGCCGCAGAGGACCTGCTGCAGGCCCATCCCGACGTCACCGTGCTGCTGGCCGAGAATGATTCGATGGCCCTGGGCGGCATGAAGGCGCTGCAGGCCGCCGGCAAGAACGACGTGCTGGTGCTCGCTGCCGCCGACGGCCAGAAGGAAGCGCTCGCCCTCATCAAGGAAGGCAAATATGGCGCGACCGGCCTCAACGATCCCGATCTGGTGGCCCGCACGGCGGTCGACATCGGCCTGAAGGCCCTCAAGGGCGAACTCGGCGCCGACACGCCCAAGCTTCAGCTCACCACCCCCGCGGTGATCACCCAGGAGAACGTCGACAAGTTCTACAAGAAGGACGCGGTGTTCTAAGCACCGACCTCGACACGAGATTTGCCTTCTCCCCTTGCGGGAGAAGGTCCCGGCAGGGGGATGAGGGGTGAAGCACAGACTCGGCAAAGTCGCGTGTCTCCCCTCATCCGCCCCTTCGGGGCACCTTCTCCCGCAAGGGGAGAAGGACAGGCGCGCCGTTTTTCCTACTCGACGACTCCAAACCAGCGAGGACATCATGTCCGAACTCGCCAGGCTCACCGCCATAACCAAATCCTTCGGCGGCGTGCACGCCCTCAAGGGCGTCGATTTCGACGTCCAGAGTGGCGAGGTCCATGCCTTGCTCGGCGAGAACGGGGCCGGCAAGTCGACGCTGATGCGCGTGCTGGGCGGCGAACTCCAGCCGAGCAGTGGCGAGGTGAAGATCGCCGGCAGCCATGTCGATTTCCGTGATCCGCGCATGGCCAGGGCGCTCGGCATCGCGGTGATCCACCAGGAACTGGCGCTGGCCCCCGATCTGTCGGTGGCGGAGAACATCTTCCTGGGCGAATTGCCCGGGATCTTTGCCGGGCCGGGGCTGAAGAAGCGCGCCGGCGAACTGATCAAGCGGCTCGGCTTCGACATCGATCCGGGCGAGCGCGTCGGCAATCTCGCCGTCGCCCATCAGCAGGTGGTCGAGATCGCCAAGGCGCTGTCGCGCGAGGTCAAGATCATCATTTTCGACGAGCCGACGGCGGTGCTTTCCGATCGGGATGCCGCGCGCCTGCACAAGGTCATCGCCGACCTCAGGGCCCATGGCGTCGGTGTCGTCTATATCTCCCATCGCCTCGAGGAGGTGATGCGCATCTCCGACCGCATGACGGTGATGAAGGACGGCCAGCTCGTCGGCACCGTCGCCGCCAAGGAGGTGAGCATCGACGACATCATCCGCATGATGGTCGGCCGCCCGCTCTCCGCCCTGTTCCCCGAGAGGGGAGAGCGCAAGATCGGCGAGGAAGTGGTCAGCGTCTCCGCCCTCCATGCCGGCCGCAAGGTCCGCAATGTCAGCCTGGCCGTGCGCGCCGGCGAGATCGTCGGCCTTGGCGGCTTGGTCGGCTCCGGCCGCACCGAGGTCGCCCGCCTGATCTTCGGCGCCGACAAGCCCGACAGCGGCGCCATCAAGCTCAAGGGCAAGCCGGTGCATTTCCGCTCGCCCCGCGACGCCGTCGCGGCGGGTGTCGGGCTGGTGCCCGAGGACCGCAAGCATCAGGGCGTCATCCTGGACAAGCCCATAAGGGTGAACGCCACCATGGCGCGGATGTCGTCGGTCACCACCGCGCTCGGCTTTCTGCGCCGGGGCCTGGAACGGCGCACCGTCAGCGAACTCGGCCAGAGCCTGCGCCTCAAGGCCGCCAGCGTCGAAGCGCCGGTGTCGAGCCTGTCGGGCGGCAACCAGCAGAAGGTGGTCCTGGCCAAGTGGTTCCATGCCGATGGCGATCTCATCATCCTCGACGAACCGACCCGCGGCGTCGACGTCGGCGCCAAGACCGAGATCTACACGCTGGTCAATCGTTTGGCGGAAGCCGGCAAGGCCGTGCTGGTGATCTCCTCCGAGCATCAGGAACTCTTCGGCCTGTGCGACCGCGTGCTGGTGATGCGCGAGGGCGAGATCCGCGGCGAACTCAGGCCGGACGGCTACAGCGAGGAAAACCTGCTTTCCCTGGCCATGAGCGAGGGCGGGCAGCCCGGCAAAACAATTCAAGCTGGAACGGTATAGGACAATGACAGCTCTCAGCGAGAACCGCGGCGACGGCAAGCGCGGCTATGATCTCGGCGCCCTGGTGCAGCGTTTCGCGACCCTCGGCATCTTCCTGGTCCTGGTCATCGTCGCCTCCCTGTGGACCGACAGCTTCCTGACCAAGAACAACATCCTGAACGTGCTGCGGCAGGTCGCCTCCGGGGCGGGCATCATGTCGGTGGGCATGCTGTTCGTCATCCTCACCCGCGGCATCGACCTTTCCGTCGGCTCGGTGCTGGCGCTGGGCTGCGTGCTGACCGCCTATTTCATCGCCAAGCTCGGCTATGGCGTCGGCGTCAGCATCGCCCTGGTGATCCTGTGCGGCGCTGCCTGCGGCCTCGCCGTCGGCTTCTTCGTCGCCTATATGCGCCTGCCCTCCTTCGTGATGTCACTGGCCATGATGGCGATCGCCCGCTCGCTCTCCTTCATGATCTCGGAAGGGCGGCCGATCTCGATCGGTGACGGCGGCCAGGCCCTCGCGGACTTCGGCGCCGGCTACTGGCTCGGCATCCCGCAACCGGTCATCCTGATGTTCGCGGTGTTCATCGTCGGCGGCATCGTGCTGTCCTTCACGCGCTTCGGCCGCATCATCACCGCCATCGGCTCCAACGAGGAGGCCGTGCGGCTCTCCGGCATCGCGGTGCCGCGCTACATCCTTTCCGTCTATGTGATCTCCGGGGCGCTGGCCGGGCTCGCCGGCGTGATCTCGGCCAGCCGCACGACCATCGGCTCGGCCCAGGTCGGCGTCGGCATGGAGCTCAACGTCATCGCGGCGGTGGTGATTGGCGGCGCCAGCCTGATGGGTGGGCGCGGTGACGTGGTCAACACGCTGCTGGGCACGCTGGTGATGGGCATCATCGCCAACATCATGAACCTCGCGGGCGTGCCCGGCTACAGCCAGCAGCTCTACACCGGCCTGATCATCGTGGTGGCGATGCTGCTGCAATACGCCACCGGTACCTTGAAGCGATAGAACACGACCCGACGCGCTGCCGACTCCGTTGACAGCGCGTCTCTTTTTGTCTAGTTTTTCACATAAATGATCATATTTCACAAATGTGAATATCGATCATTCATCGCCGCCCGGCGGTGCGACACAGGGAATCCCTCCAAATGGCTGCAACTCAAGGATGGCACAGCGCGCAGGGCCGGGCCTTCGGCGGTCCGCTCAAATACATCCAGCGCGCCGGCGAAATCGACCGCCTCGCCGATCATCTTCGTCCGCTCGGCAGCAAGGCCTTCCTGCTCGTCGACGGCTTCGTGTTCGAGAAACTCGGCCCCTCGATCCTTGCCTCGCTGGAGGGCAGCGGCCTCGGCCTCACCATGGAGAAGTTCAACGGCGAATGCTGCCGCGAGGAGATCGACCGGGTGACGGCCCTGGTCGCCGAGGCCAAGGCGGATGTCGTCGTCGGCATCGGCGGCGGCAAGACGGCCGACACGGCCAAGCTGGCCGCGATCGCCAACAAGGCCCGCATCGCCATCGTGCCGACCATCGCCTCGACGGATGCGCCGACCAGCGCCATCGCGGTGACCTACACGCCGCAGGGCGTGTTCAAGGAATCCTTCATGCTGCCGCGCAACCCGGACGTGGTGGTGGTCGACAGCGCCCTGATCGCCAAGGCGCCGGTACGCTTCCTGGTCGCCGGCATCGGCGATGCCCTCTCCACCTGGTTCGAGGCCCGCTCCAACCTGGAATCGCGCTCCGACAACTTCATCGCCGGCGGCTATCCCGCCCCGCTGGCCGGCATCGCCATCGCCAAGGCCTGCCATGAAGTGCTGATGCGCGATGCCCTGGCGGCCAAGCTCGCGGTCGAGAAGGGCGCCCTGACGCCGGCCGTCGAGAACATCATCGAGGCCAATACGCTGCTCAGCGGCCTCGGCTTCGAGAATTGTGCGGTTTCCGCCGCCCACGGCATCCATGACGGCCTAACGGCGCTGGAGGAAAGCCACGGCTTCTTCCACGGCGAGAAGGTCGCCTTCGGCGTGCTCTGCCTGCTGATGCTGGAAGGGCGCCCGCTCGCCGAGATCGAGGAAACCGCCCGCTTCTGCCAGTCGCTGGGCCTGCCCACCACCCTCGCCGACCTCAGGCTCGGCAAGGCCACCGCCTCCGACATCGAGCGCGTCGCCAAGGCGGCCCTGAAGGAGGGTTCGATCACCTGGCGGGTCGCCGTGCCCCTGTCGGTGGAGATCGTCCGCGACGCCATCATCGCCCTGGACGCCTTCACCTCCTCGCTCTTCGGCGAGGCTTGAGGCAATTCGAAGTGAACGGACCCAAACGAGAAAGACGCCACAATCCCTCCCCGCCTTCGGGGAGGGTGGCCCGGCGAAGCTGGGCCGGGTGGGGGAGCGTGGCGCAAACGGCGCTGGAAAAAGCCCAGTCGCGCCACTCGCCCCCTTCCGTCGATGCTGCGCATCGACGCCTTACCCGAAACCGGGGAAGGATTCTCGTGCTTCCTTCTGCTCGGCCGCAAATAGGCCCGTGCCAAGCAGCCTCACCATCGCAATCTCAGACTTCATTCCCCCTTCAAGGACTTTGACCATGCGCGCAGCCGTCATGTATTCGCCCGGTGACATTCGCCTCGAGGAAGTCCCCAAGCCTGTCGCCGCAACCGGAGAAGTACTGCTGCGCGTCGCGGCGGTGGGCGTATGCGGTTCGGACCTTCCCCGCATGCTGACCAAGGGCGCCCATCGCATGCCCATCATCTGCGGGCATGAATTCTCCGGCCACATCTCGGAGATCGGCTCGGGCGTGACCGGTTTCGAGAAGGGCGAGCTCGTCGGTGTCGCCCCGCTCATTCCCTGCCGGGTCTGCGATCAATGCGCGACCGGCAATTTCTCGCGCTGCCGCAACTATGACTATTTCGGCAGCCGTCGCGACGGCGCCTATACCGAATTCGTAGCGGTGCCGGTCGGCAACCTGCTCAAGGCCCCGGCCGACGCCGATCCCCGCGCCATCGCCATGACCGACCCGGCCTCGATCGCCCTCCACGCCGTCTGGAAGGCGCCGCCCACCATGGGCCAGCGCGGCGGCGTCATCGGTTGCGGCCCGATCGGCCTGTTCGCCATCCAGTGGATGAAGCTGATGGGCTGCACGGAAGTCGTCGCCGTCGACGTCTCCGAGCAGAAGCTCGAACAGGCGCGCGAGGCGGGCGCCACCCACACCCAGCTGATCACCGATCCGCTGCCATCGGGGCTGAACTGCGACCTCATCGTCGAGGCGGCCGGCCATCCCTCCTCGATCAACTTCGCCGCCAAGCTGGCCGGCCCGGGCGGCCATGTCGTGTTCATCGGCATTCCCGTCGGCGAGGTCGCGCTGGAGAACCAGACCTTCCAGCACTTCCTGCGCCAGGAAGTGTCGCTGCACGGCGCCTGGAACTCCTTCGGCGCGCCTTTCCCCGGCAAGCAGTGGACCGTCTCCCTCGACGCTCTCGCCACCGGCAAGCTCAAATGGGAGTTCATGATCACCCATGAGCTCACGCTCGAGGAACTTCCCGGCATGTTCGAGAGCTTCAAGCGCAAGAACGAGTTCTTCTCCAAGGTGATGTTCAGGCCGTAATAATGTGCCCTTCTCCCCTTGCGGGAGAAGGTCCCGGCAGGGGGATGAGGGGAGATGCGCTACCTTGCAAGGCATCCTCTTCCACCCCTCATCCGGCGCTACGCGCCACCTTCTCCCACAAGGGGAGAAGGAAGTTGCGCTCTATCTTGGAGAACCTCATGCCACGTCTTCTCGGCCTGGATTTCGGCACCGGCGGCATCAGGGTCGGCGTGTTCGACCTCGACAGCCGCACGATGCTGGGTGAGCGGGAGGTCCAGTACGCCACCCGACACCCCCATCCGGGCTGGGCGGAACAAGCGCCGACCGAGTGGTGGGAGGCGCTGGGCCGGGCCAGCCGCGGGCTGATGCGCGATCTCGGCTCGCCCGTCATCGACGGCGTCTGCGCCGCGACCACGGCCTCGACCGTGGTGGCGTGCAAGCGGGACGGGACGCCGCTCCGCCCCGCCCTCCTGTGGATGGACTGCCGGGCCGCGGACGAAGCGGCGCGAACCGCGCGCTCGCAGCACCCCGTGCTGGCCTATGCCGGCGGCAGCGATGCGGCCGAATGGCTGGTGCCCAAGGCGATGTGGCTGTCGCGCCATGAGCCGGACGTCTATGCGCGCGCCGAGATCATCTGCGAGTGCCTCGACTACATCAATTTCAAGCTGACGGGCCTGTGGGTCGGCTCACGCATGAACGCGACCTGCAAGTGGAATTACGATTCCGTTACCCGCCGCTTCCCGGACGAGCTCTACGCCGAATTCGGCATTCCCGACCTCGCCACGAAACTGCCAGGCGACATCAAGGCGGTGGGCATGCCGATCGCCCCTGTCAGCGCCGCTGCGGCCGAGCATCTCGGCCTTGCCAACCGGCCCATCCTCGCCCAGGGTGGCATCGACGCGCACACCGGCATCGCGGGTGCCGGCACGCTGCGGCCGGGCGAACATCTGCTGATCGGGGGCACCTCGATCGTCCATCTCTTCCAGCTCGCGGCCGAAGCGCCGGTCACCGGCTTCTGGGGTCCTTATCCCCATGCCCTGGTCGACGATTACTGGCTGGTGGAAGCCGGCCAGGTTTCGGCCGGCTCGGTGATGTCCTGGTATGCGCGTGACATGTTCGGGCTCGACCAGCAGGAGCGAGCCGCCCTGGTAGGGGAAGCGAGCGCCCTGCCCGTCGGCGGCACCGGGCTGCTGACGCTCGACTATTTCATGGGCAACCGCACGCCCTATCGCGACCCCCTGCTGCGCGGCGCCGTGCTGGGCCTCGCCCTCAGCCATACCCGGGCGGACCTTTATCGCTCCGCCGTCGAAGCGGTGGCGCTGGGTTCGGCAAACGTGTTCCGCCGCATCCAGGAGCTCGGCATCGCCTGCAACCGCATCGTCTCTTCCGGCGGCTATGCCAAGAATCCGCTGTGGCTAAGGGCTACGGTCGACGCCATGGGCATGCCCGTCGAACTCCTCGGCCAGACCAATCTCACCCTCGTCGGCACGGCCGCCTCGGCCGCCACCGGCGCCGGCCTGTTCGACGACCTCTTCGCCGCGGCGGATGCGGTGGCCCAGCCGGTCACGCTGGTCGAGCCCGACCTCGCCGCCCATGCCCGCTATGGTGAATTGCTGCAGGATTATCTTGAAGCGACCGAGCTTCTTGCGCCACTCTCGCGCAAGCTGGCCTCCAGACAGCTTGAAGGATCGCGTTGATGAGTGTCGGCAATCTCGACCATGACGTCCAGTTCAGGACGATGTCCGGCGAGCAGCGCGAGCTCCTGATGATCCAGGTCGCCAAGCGCTACTACGAGCTCGACATGACCATGGGCGACCTGGCCAAGGAGCTCAACCTCACACGCTGGCAGGCGAGCCGCCTTTTGAGCGAGGCACGCGAGGCGGGCATCGTGCGCATCGAGATCGTGCCGCGGGCGCCGCGTTCTCCCGACATCGAGTCCCGGCTGCAGCGGCGCTGGAATTTGAAGGAAGCCGTCGTCGTCCCCAACAATGGCGAGGAGGACGAAGGCCTCCTGCTCGATGCCGTGGCGCAGGCCGCCGCGCGCATGCTCGCCGGGCTCGGCAAGGTGCCGCTGATCGGCGTTTCCTGGGGCCGGACCATGAGCGCGGTGGCCCACCGCCTGCCGCCCTTCTGGAACGAGGGCGTGGAAGTGGTGCTGCTCAACGGCGCCATGAACATCCGCTCGCCCTCGGTGCGCACCAACAACACCGCCGAGCTCTTCGCCCGCTCGGCCAACGGCACGGCAACCCTGCTGCCGGTGCCGGCCATTCTCGGCCATGCTGCCACCCGCGTGGCGCTGGAGCAGGACCCCACCATCGCCAGCGTGCTGGAGCTCGCCCGCCAGGCCCCGGTGATCTGCTTCGGCATGGGCACGATCAGCCCCGATTCCGTCCTGGTGCAATCGGGTTTCGTCACCGAGGCGGAAACCGCGGCGCTCAAGGCGAAAGGCGCCGTCGGCGACATCCTCAGCCGCTATATCGATGCCCATGGCAATATCGTGGATGCCGACATCGATGCCCGAACCATCGGCCTGGACCTGCGTTATTGCCGGGAGCGCAAATTCTCGATCGGCGTCGCTGCCGGCAAGTCCAAACAGCCCGTCACCCTTGCCTGCCTCCGGGCCGGCTATGTCAATGTGCTCGTCACCGATGAAGAGACGGCACGTTTCCTCCTGGATGAAAGCCACCATGGATAAGACCGACAAAGGCACGCCGGCTGCCTCCAAAAAGCCTGCTCCGGCCGCCCCGGCCCTCAGCGTGGTGCCCACCGGCTCCGCCCTCATCGTGTCGGGCCAGGGGGCCCATGCCCGTAATCCCGGCACGGCCCTCAAGCCGGAATGGTTCGAGGCGATCGAGGTCAATCTCAGCGCCACCGAACGCCGGGCCGCAACTCTCGGCGGGCGCCGCACGGTGAAGAAGGAATACCAGGCCGCCTGGCTGGTGAAGGCGGTTCAGTGCATCGACCTCACAACTCTGGCCGGCGACGACACGCCCGGCCGCGTCCATCGCCTCGCCCTGAAGGCGCGCCGCCCTATCCGCGAGGACATCGTTGAAGCC
Organism: Labrys sp. LIt4; assembly: GCF_017813775.1. Taxonomy (NCBI): domain Bacteria; kingdom Pseudomonadati; phylum Pseudomonadota; class Alphaproteobacteria; order Hyphomicrobiales; family Xanthobacteraceae; genus Labrys; species Labrys sp. LIt4. The sequence goes on along the minus strand of NZ_JAGIPY010000010.1, from coordinate 104,009 downwards.
CTCGGCCTCGCCGATGCGCCGCTCACGGTGGGAGCCGTGTGCGTCTATCCCACCATGGTCGCCCCCGCCGTCAAGGCGCTCGCCGGCTCCGGCATTCCCGTCGCCTCGGTGGCGACCGGCTTTCCCGCCGGCCTCACCCCGCTGCCCCAGCGCCTCGCCGAAATCCGCTACGCGGTGGACCAGGGGGCCCAGGAGATCGACATCGTCATCAACCGCGCCCAGGTGCTGACGCAGGACTGGAACGCCCTCTATGACGAAATCCGCGCCATGCGCGAGGCCTGCGGCGAAGCCCATCTCAAGGCCATTCTTGCCACCGGCGACCTCAAGACGTTGCGCAACGTCTACAAGGCCTCGATGGTCGCGATGATGGCGGGCTCCGATTTCATCAAGACCTCCACCGGCAAGGAGGACGTCAACGCCACCCTGCCCGTCAGTCTCACCATGATCCGCGCCTTGCGCGACTATGGCGAGTTCACCGGCGAGGCGGTCGGCTTCAAGCCGGCCGGCGGCCTGAGGACGGCCAAGGATGCCCTCGCCTGGCTGGCCCTGATGAAGGAAGAGCTCGGCCGCCCCTGGCTGGAACCCAACCTTTTCCGCATCGGAGCCTCCTCGATGCTCGCCGACATCGAGCGCCAGCTCGAGCATTTCGTAACCGGGCGCTATTCGGCGCTGACGCATCACGCTCTGGCTTGATTTCTCACCCTCCCCTGGAGGGGGAGGGTCGGTCCGCAGGACCGGGGTGGGGTGACTTCCCCCCTCGCCTGCCGGCACCACACGATCAATGTCTTAACCATTTTTCACCCCACCCCGACGCTTCGCGTCGACCCTCCCCTCCAGGGGAGGGTGATACAGCCCTCTCCGGCTGGAGGAACACGCCGATGCCCACCGTAAAGGAAATTCTGCAAACCATGGACTATGGTCCTGCGCCCGAAGCCGACAATCACGTGACGGCGTGGCTCGCCAGCCACGAAAAGGGCTTCAAGCACTTCATCGGCGGTTCCTTCGTCGCCTCCAAGGGCAAGGACACCTTCGAGGTGGTCAATCCTGCCCGGGACACCCTGCTCGCCAAGGTGGCCGCCGGCACGGTCGAGGATGTCGATGCCGCCGTCAAGGCCGCGCGCAAGGCGTTTCCGGCCTGGTCGGCGTTGCCGGGCCATGAGCGCGCCCGTTATCTCTATGCCATCGCCCGCCATATCCAGAAGCGCGAGCGCTTCCTCTCCGTGCTGGAGACGCTGGACAACGGCAAGCCGATCCGTGAGAGCCGCGACATCGACATTCCCCTGGTCGCCCGGCATTTCTATCACCATGCCGGCTGGGCCGAGCTGGTCGAGACCGAATTCGCCGGCTACGGCCCGGTTGGCGTCTGCGGGCAGATCATTCCCTGGAACTTCCCGCTCCTGATGCTGGCTTGGAAGATCGCCCCGGCTCTGGCCGCCGGCAACACGGTGGTGCTCAAGCCCGCCGAGTTCACCCCGCTGACGGCGCTGGCCTTCGCCGAGATCTGCCGCGAAGCCGGCCTGCCGGATGGCGTGGTCAACATCGTCACCGGCGACGGCGCCACGGGTGCGGCCCTCGTCGCCCACCCGGATGTCGACAAGATCGCCTTCACAGGTTCCACCGAAGTCGGCCGCCTCATTCGCCAGGCCACGGCGGGCTCAGGCAAGAAGCTCTCGCTGGAACTCGGCGGCAAATCGCCCTTCATCGTCTATGAGGATGCCGATCTCGACGGCGCCGTGGAAGGCGTCGTCGATGCGATCTGGTTCAACCAGGGCCAGGTCTGCTGTGCCGGCTCGCGCCTGCTCATCCAGGAAGGCATCGCCGAGCGCTTCCTCGGCAAGCTGCGCCGCCGCATGGAGACGCTGCGCGTCGGCGATCCCCTCGACAAGTCCGTCGATATGGGCGCGATCGTCGCGCCGGTGCAGCTCCAGCGCATCCAGGGCCTCGTCAAGAAGGGCGAAGAGGAAGGCGGCACGCTCTGGCAGGCCGATTGCGCGCTGCCGGCCAAGGGCAACTTCTTCCCGCCCTCGATCTTCATCGATGTGGAACCGTCCTCCACGGTGTCGGAGGTCGAGATCTTCGGCCCTGTCGCCGTGGCAATGACCTTCCGCACGCCCGACGAAGCGGTCCAGCTCGCCAACCACACCCGCTACGGCCTCGCCGCCTCGATCTGGTCGGAGAACATCAACCGCGCCCTCGACACCGCCGCGCGCATGAAGGCCGGGGTGGTCTGGGTCAACTCCACCAATCTGTTCGACGCCGCCGCCGGCTTCGGCGGTTATCGCGAGAGCGGCTTCGGCCGAGAGGGCGGCCGCGAAGGCCTCTATGAATATCTCAAGCCCGACTGGGAGAAATCCCTGCCGGCTGCCGAGGACAGCAAGGCCGCCGCGCTGGGCGTCGCCCCAGCCGAAGCGCCTGCCGTCACCGGTCTGCCCAGCATTGACCGTACCGCCAAATTGTTCGTCGGCGGCAAGCAGGCCCGCCCGGATTCCGGCTACAGCTACACGGTCAAGAGCACAGCCGGCGCCACGCTCGGCCAGGCGGGCCTCGGCAATCGGAAGGATATCCGCAACGCGGTCGAAGCGGCGACCAAGGCGGGCGGCTGGGGCGCCGCCACGGCGCATAACCGCGCCCAAGTGCTCTATTACATCGCCGAGAACCTGTCGGCCCGCGCCGCCGAGTTCGAGCAGCGCCTCGTCAGTTACGGCCACAGCGCCAAGGCGGCCAAGGCGGAGGTGGAGAAGGCGGTCAGGCGCATCTTCTACTACGCCGCCCAGGCCGACAAATATGACGGCCGCGTGCATTCCACCCGCTCGCGCAATGTGACGCTGGCGATGAACGAGCCGTTCGGCGTGGTCGGCATCCTCTGCCCGGACGAGGCGCCGCTGCTCGGCTTCGTCTCGCTGGTGCTGCCGGCGATCGCCATGGGCAACCGCGTCGTCGTGGTGCCCTCGCCGGCCTTCCCGCTGGCGGCAACCGACTTCTACCAGATCCTGGAGACCTCGGACGTGCCGGCCGGCGTGATCAACATCGTCACCGGCGCGCGCGACGAGCTCGCCAAGACCCTGGCCGAGCACGACGACGTCGACGCCCTCTGGTATCACGGCTCCAAGAGCGGCGCCGCTTCTGCCGAGAAGGCCTCCGCCGGCAACCTCAAGGCGACCTGGACCAATCAGGGCCGCGCCATCGACTGGCTTAGGGATGCGCAGGCCCAGGGCGCCGACTATCTGCGCCATGCCACCCAGGTGAAGAACATCTGGGTGCCCTACGGCGAATAGGGCTTGCACCAAGACAGGCAGCGCGATTTCGGCGAGAGGGAGTGAACGACTCCCTCTCAACTTTTCCGGAGAACGCCCGAGCACTCTTATGGCCGATCGGCGGCGATCTCGCCGGGTTGCTTGGGCTTGTAGGCGCCCTTGGTGATCACCTCCTCGCCCACCTCGACCAGGTGATGACCGACGGTGCGCAGAAGATGCAGCGCGACGGTGATGTCGCTTTCGACGATGTCGAGGAATTCGCGCGTGCCGATGCGTAGGCCGGTCAGATCGGCCGTCGCGATCATCGATACCATGCGCGTCTGGCCGAGGATGACGGCGAGGTCGCCGATCAGGCGTCCGGGCAGGATGGTATCGATCAATTCCTCCTCGCCCAGCGAATTGAGCCAGCGCAGCTCGGCGCTGCCGGAGGCGACGACATAGGCGCCATCGGGTACCTCGCCGGTGCGGAAGACATAGTCGCCGGCTTTCGTCGACATCCAGCGCGAGGCATAGGCGAGCAGCTCGATCTGGCTGCGCTTGAGGCCACGGAAGCTCTCCACCGCCGAGAGCACCTCGACCTTGGCCTGCAGATCGCCCGAAATCGAGGCGTGATAGGCCGGTGCCGGTGGACGGCTGGCGCCATTGATCAGGCGGCCGTCGCGTATGGTGACCACCAGGTCGAAATCCTCGCTCTGGGCGATCTGCGGCTCCAGCACGATGATGGTGCTCTCAGGCAGCAGGGCCCGGAGCCTAAGCCAGATGGCGCGGCGGTCCGCTTCCGAAGCGCTCGCCATGGCGTGATCGAGCAAGACGAGATCGGGCCGGCGGATCAGGGCCCGGCCGAGACCGATGCGCTCGCGCACCGCCGGCGAGAGATTGGTGCCGGCGATCGCCGTGCGCACTTCCCCCACCAGCAGGCGCAGGGCGCCGGCCAGGCCGTGCGCCTCCACCACGTCCATCAGCACGTGATGGATCTGCCGGCGGGTCGCCTCCGACGGCGCCACGGACAGGCCGAACACCAGGTTCTCCAGCACGGTCAGGTCGTAATTATAGGCGCCGGCCTCGATCGACGAGAAAGTCCCACCGGCCAGCTCCCTCAGACGCGCGCCGTGGCGAGCACGCGCGGCTACGATGGCGGCTGCGAGTTCGGCGGGAAAATCGGTGCCGAGATCACTCGGCGCGATGTTGAAGAGCAGCGACAGCAGCGTGGCACGTTCGGCGGCGCTCATGCCGGCGACATCGCGGGCCTGCTCCTTGGATGCGACCGATCTCAGGCGCTCGAACAGCTCGGGGCCGATGGTGGTGAAGCGGCGCAGCAGCGGATGCCGCGGCCCGACTTCGCCGAAGGCCCTGACCAGCGTCGATGCGAGGTCGATCGAGAAGGCCAGGAGCTGCTCGGCAATGTCGAGACTGGCGATTTCGGCCAGGAGAGCTTCACCTGGATGACTCGATTCGGTCTCGCCATGATGATGGACGCCGTAGAGCAGGTTCTCGCCGATGGTCAGGCCGGGATTGATGGCGCCGGGCTCGAAACGGTCGATCTGTCCGGCGAGCCCATCCGCCTCCAGGCGCCGCGCCACTGCCTCCCTGAGGGCGAGGACGCGGCCGGCGAGATCGTCATGCTGACCCGAGACAAGATAGCCGTCGAGGGCACGATCGAGCAGCATTTCCGAACGGCCGATCACCTCGATGACGTCGAGCCACCAGGCATCGACCTCGCTCTCGTCCTTGAAACCGACGAGGCCGCCGTCACCCCAGGCAATGTCGAGCCGATCGGGGCTGTTGGCGGTCTCCGCCGCTTCGGCCAGGGCCTTGGCGACCTCGCCTGAGGGCTCGTCGGACGGCCGGGGTTCGAGGTAGAGCGGCATCCTGGTGTTCTGGGCGATCGTGCCGCGAAACAGATAGGGCGTGCTGTTGGCGACGCCGATGCGCGCAGCCAGAACGGCCGGGCTGACGCCGGCGAGGTCGATGTCCGATATGGTCACCTGCCCGGCGCTCGGCAGCGAGGCGCCCGAGAAGAGGTCGCACAGGGCCCGCCGCACCAGCATGTCCGCACTCTGGATGGCGACGAGCGACCCGCCGGGAATGAGGAGGTCGACCTGGTCGAGCAGGGGCACCCCGCCAAGGCCCGCCACGGTGACGTCGCGCAGATGGATGGCGCCGTTCAGGCGCGGAACATCGGCATCCGCCACCGCCGGGGCGGGTGCATCCGGCACTTCGAACTGTTCCAGGAGGGCGTCATAACGCGACGAGGCCTCCTGGGCTTGGTTCCAATAGGTCAGCAATTCACGCCAGGGATCGGCGATGTCGCGGGAAGCGGCCAGCGCCGCGATCAAGGCGCCGACGCTGAGCTGGCCATGGATGACCAGATAGCCGCCGATCAGGAAGAACAGGAAGGGGGTGAGCTGCGTGATCGAGTTGTTGACGAACTTGATCAGGAATTTGCGCTCGAAAATGCGCAGCCGGATCGTATAGAGCTCACCCAGCTGCCGGCTGAACTCGGCCAGACGGTAGCGCAAGCCGCCATTCTGCCTGAGATCGGCCACCCCGGCGACGCTCTCCCCGATGCGCTCCGACAGAGCCCGCACCCGGCTGACACGCTGGTGATGCAGCCTGTTCACATAGCGCTGCATGCGCGGGATCAGATAGGCCTGCACCGGGATGAGGCCGATGCCGGCAATGCCGAGCCAGACATTCTGAAGAAAGAGGAAGGCGACGATGGTCAGGATCTGGCCCGCCTGGAACACCGGCTGGGCGAAAGCATCGCCCATCACGCCGCTCAACGGCTCCGCCTCGGCGGTGACCATCGAAACGACTTCCCCCTGCGAGACGGTGTCGAAGCGCTGCAAGGGAAAACGCAGCACCTGCGCGATCAGCTTGTAGCGCAGCCGCCGGATCAGCCTCTCGCCGATGACGCCCCGATAGATGCTGAGCTGCATCTTGATGACGCCATTGGCCAAGGTGCAGACCAGAAAGGCCAGGCACAGCACCACGAGAAGCGTGGTCTGGTCGAGATGCAGGCCCAGATGGTTGAGCGGTGTGACATGCCCCTGAAGCGCTCCGTTCAGGATATATTTCGGCAGTTCCAGGGAAAGATACAACACTGGAAAGGAAGCCACGGTGGCGGCCAGCAACATGAGCTGATGCCGTTTGCTGTGCCGCCAGACGAAGGAAAACAGCCCGGATCTGTCCGGATCGCCATTGCTGGACAAAAGTCGCCTCCCGCCCGTTGCGAGATCCCCACATCTTCATGTGTGACTACAACCCACAATAGCAAGCCGCCGGCAGGCGAAAAGCGCTAGAGCAAAGCGCGTTCAAGCGTGAACGCTTATTTGCTCCAGCTCATTGTTCCGACGCGTCTTGGCGATTCCTGGTGACTCCGTCTAATCGCAAAACGCTATAACGCGAGACTGTCACCACATATGCAGGGACGTCGTGCCCTGCGCCGTGCCGTGCCAGGAGGCCGTCTCGATATTGAAAACGAGCGCACTGACCACTTGCCTGGCGACGTTCTGGTGGAACGCCATGACGTTTTCGGCCTTGAGGAAGAAGGACTGCGTCAGCAGGCGGCGTCCCGATCGGGCATCGGACAGCGTCACGACGACATTGAGATGCGGCTCGCCGGCCATGACCTGACCCTCGACCAGATAGTCGACGCCGGCGACCGTCCTGGGTGAAGGCCTGCGCCGCGCCGGGGTCTGCACCACGATTACGCGCGAATTGGCGATCGCGCCCCTGATTTCCTGTACGATGGTGTCGAAAGCGGGCTTCAACCCGCCATCCACGCCGCGCAGACTGAACGGCATCACCGCGACCTTGGGCTCCGCCGCGCCGGCATCGAGATCGAAGTCGTCGGGCACCTGTTCCGGCGTGTCGGCAAGGCTGCCGGACGGCAGATACATGTATCCCCGCCCAGGCACGGTGTGGATGATGCGGTGCTCTTCGTCGCCAACGCTCTGGCGTGCATCGCGAATGCAGCGCAACAGAGCCCCCTCGGTGACCACTGCGTGCGGCCAGACCGCCGCGAACAATTCGTCCTTGCGAACGACCCTTCCGGCATTGCGGGCAAGATAGCTTAGCAATTTGAAGGTCCTGGAACGCACCGGCACGCGTGCACCGGCCTTGCGCAATGTACCTCGGCTGAGATCCAGAACGGATTCGCCGAGCCTGTATGTCAGCTCCTGATCCATGTCTCTACTCTCTCGGCAGTGGGTCCGGCGGGGTTTGCCCCCGCTCCATCTGTGGTGCCGCCGAAAAGCGCAGGAGGATCTGCAGGGAGCCTCCGGCTGTCTCAGCCGCCGCTCCAGTTTCGCTATTCCTGTCGGAGAAACATCATCAAAACAGATGAGAAGCAGCCGGATTTCTTGCGATCAAGGTGCTCATCGAGAGCAAAGTGTCTATCAACATGACCGCACACGGGGGCGCTGCCCCTCACCCTTACCCTCTCCCCGCAAGAAGCGGGGCGAGGGGACTTCAGCCTTGTGTTTTAAGCCGAAAGTGTCTCATCTCGCCCAGCGGTCGGGCAAGAAGAAAGCTCTGAGGATTAATCGCGACGCTTGCGCCTCCCTCGCCCCGCTCCTTGCGGGGAGAGGGTACGGGTGAGGGGCAGCGCCCCGGCGGGCAGGGTAATGCTATTACCTATTACCTATTACCTATTACCTATTACCTATTACCTATTACCTATTACCTATTACCTATTACCTATTACCTATCCCCAGCCCCGGGGCATCACGCCATGCGCGGCAGCGGCGCCAGGCCGGCCAGCAGGGCGACCACCTCGGCCTGGCGGCTGCAGCCGGTCTTTTCCAGGACGCCGCGCACCTGCGTGCGCACCGTGTTCGGCGTCACCCCGCTATGCTGGGCAATGTCCTCGACGCTGTCACCCGTGGCGAGGCTGCGGGCAACGCGGGCCTCTGCCGGCGTGAGGTCGAAGAGGGACTGCACCAGTTCCACCGGCGGCGCCTGCGGTGCCGTCACCGGCGTCAGGATTAGCGTCGCCGCGCTGCTGACGAAAATGTCGCGCGCGCTCAGGCGGATCGGCACGATATGGGCGACCATGGCCTCCGTCTCCCCGCGCACCGGGAAGGAGCGCACGCTCGCGCCATGTGGCTGGTCGATGGTGACGATGGCGTCGCGCAGGAGCTTGTCGGCCGCCCGATCGACGAAGGAAACGCCGTCGAAGGCGCGCCAATGCACGAACGCGCCGAGATCCTCGATCAGGCTGTTTGCGGCCAGCACCTTGCCCATCCGGTCGAGCACCAGCGCCGGCAGGCCGAGAGCAGCCAGGGTCTGGCTGGCAACGCGCGCCCGCTCGAGCTGCAGGCGGGCAGTCATCAGGGCACTGCGGGCCAGATGGGGGCGCAATATGTCGAAACGGTCGACCAAGCTCCGCTCGGCCGGTCCCTGCGCCAGCCAGCGCGTGAACAGCAGCAGCAGCATTTCCCGCGTCGGCAGTTCCACCGTGGTCACGATCATCGAGCCAATGCCCGAGGGGCGCCAGAAATCGCGATAAAGCGGCTCCTGTTCGAGCTCCATCTCGGTCATGATGTCCCGCTCGGTGATGAAACCCGCGCGCGAGGATGCCAGCACACGCGAAAGGCCGTGGCCACGCTGGGCAAAACCACCCGCCAGCGCCGCCTTGGCCCTCTCCCGGGCGCCTGGCGAGGCCGTGAGCATGGTGGCGTCCTTGCCGAAGACATAGAGGCTGCCGCCCGCGCCCGCCGTCATGCGCGAGAGCGTGTCCAGCGTGCCCGGCCATTGCTCCGGCACGAAGGCACATTCGTAGATCCGATCGACCAGTTGCTGATCCATGACGGCTTCCTCTCGAAAGCAACGCCTGCACTATTCCAGATCACGCCGCCAATTTATCAGAAAAATATCGATTTCTTTCCTTTAATCCGCAAGTCTCAACTCGAAAAACACCTGATCGCGTAAGACTATACCATCAACCATGAGGCCGTCGGCGTAACCCGTCTCCGGCCGGAAGGCATCCGGCACGATCCGGGTCATGCGAAAGCCCCTGCGCTGGTAGAAGCGCAGATTGCCGATATCGGCCGTGGCCGTCGAGACGACCAGGGAGCGGGCGCGCCGCTCCCGGCTGAAGGCGACAGCCGCCTCGACCAGGTCTCGCCCGATGCCCCTGCCGCGATGCTCGGCCAGCACCGCCAGGCTCTTGAGCTCGAGCACGCCGGGTTCGTCGGTCGCGATGATCTGCACATGGCCGATGATCGCGCCCTCCTGGCGGGCCACCAGCACGTCGCCCAATCCGACATAGACGGCGATCTGAAGCGGTGAATCATCGGCCAGGCCGAACAAGGCCTGCAGGGCGTCACGCGGCCCCTCATACCGTTCTATCGTCATGGGGCATATCCACAGGCGGGATCTGGCATCATCGCACCGGTTCGCGCAGCCAGTCCGGCACCTCGCCGAAACCTTCGACCAAGTGATCGACGATCGCCCGCAGCTTGCGCGGCATCGGCTTGACGGGCGGCCAGACCGCGGCGATCGGCAAGGGCAGCGGCGGGTGGTCGGGGAGCAGGGCGACGAGGCGGCCATCCGCCAAGGCCTCATGGGCGATGAACATCGGCAGCAGGGCCAGCCCCAGGCCGGCGATCGCCATGTCGCGCATCACCTCGCCATTATTGGCGGCGATCCGCCCGCGCATCGGCACGCCGACGACACCGCCGGCCCCGTCGGCCAACTGCCAGACCTGGGTCGCCTGCAGGTTGCGATAGCCGATCGCGGGGTGATCCGGCAGGCTGGCCAGGTCCTTCGGCGCCCCCCGCCGCTCCAGATAATCGGGGCTGGCGCAGACCACCCGCGGATCGTCGCAGAGCTTGCGGGCGATCAGGCCGGAATCCGACATCTGGCCGATGCGCACGGCAAGGTCGAAGCCGCCGCGCACCAGGTCGACGAAGCGATCCTCATAGTCGATCACCAGCTCGAGGTCGGGATGCCGCAGGGCGAAGGCTGCCAGCAACGGGCTGAGATGACGGATGCCGAAGCTCATCGGCGCCGAGATGGCGAGTGAACCGCGCAGGCCCGCCATGCCCCAGGCCACGCTCTCGACCGCATTGGTCATCTCGGCCAGGGCCGGCCGCAGCCGCACCGCCAGTTCAGCCGCCGTCTCATTGGCGAGAATGCGCCCGGCATGACGCTGGAACAAGGGCGCGCCCAGAGCCAGCTCCAGATCGGCGATGCGCTTGCTGACCACCGATTTCGACAGGTTCGCCCGCGCCGCCGCGCCGGAAACCGTGCCGGTCTCCATCACGTCCAGAAAGGTCTTGATCTCGTCGATGGTCCATTTCATGGCGGCAATCTGGATTGGTGTGCCGATCCCCCACCGCCATCACGTGATGGAGCGTGATCGGCACATTGGAGCTAGGAATGCCGATCTGGAGATCGGCACACCAATTGCCTAGCCCGTCTCCATGGTCTTTCCAAGCCCAGCCGTTCGAAATCTTCGAACGCAGCGTGTGCAAGGATCAAGCTACACGGCCCGACCGTTCGCGCCGATATTGCGGGCAACGCAACACGAAGGAGGCTGCCATGCAGCTCACCGGCATCCATCATCTCACCGCGATCACCGCGAATGCCCCGGCCAACAAGCGCTTCTACACCGACACGCTCGGCCTGAGACTGGTCAAGAAGACCGTCAACCAGGACGACACCAGCGCCTATCACCTGTTCTACGCCGATGGCGAAGCCACGCCCGGAAGCGACCTCACCTTCTTCGACTGGCCGGTCGCGCCCGAACGCCGCGGCACCCATTCGATCAGCCGCACCGGCCTGCGCGTTTCCGGCGAGGACAGCCTGAACTATTGGGCGACCCGCCTGAAGGATCTGGGCGTGACCGCCGGCGATGTCGGCCTGATCGACGGCCGGGCCAGCCTCGAATTCGAAGATCCCGAAGGCCAGCGCTTCAGGCTGGTGGATGATGGCGGCAACGGCGCCCTGCATCCCTGGAGCCGCAGCCCCGTGCCGACTGAACACCAGATCAGGGGCCTTGGCCCGATCACCATCTCGGTGCCGAAGAAGGAGCCCACGGATGCCGTGCTCACTCGCGTACTCAACATGAAGGAGGAGCGCGACTATGCTTCGCCCGACGGCGAGGGCCGCGTACATGTCTACCGCATGGGCGAAGGCGGCGCTGCCGCCGAGCTGCATGTCGCCGTGCAGCCGGGGCTCGGCACGGCCCGCCAGGGCGCCGGCGCCGTGCATCACGTCGCCTTCCGCACCCCTGACGTGGCGGCGATCCATGCCTGGACCGAACGCCTCGGCCAGTTCGGCATTCCGAGCTCGGGCGAAGTGGAACGCTACTACTTCCGCTCGCTCTACTTCCGCGAGCCCGGCGGCAATCTCTTCGAGATCGCCACCGACGGTCCTGGTTTCGCCGTCGATGAGCCGCTGGAGAGCCTGGGCGAGCGCCTGTCGCTGCCGCCCTTCCTCGAAGGTCGCCGCGCCGCCATCGAAGCCGGCCTGCAGCCCCTGTAATATCGGCCACAACCATAGTCCAACCAACGCAAGGCCAGCGCCGGGTATCCCCCGGCGCTGGTTTCTTGTTGGAGGCAAGCCTAAAGCGTTTTGCGATTTGGTGGAATCACCAAGAATCGCAAAGATGTGTCGAAACAGGAAGTTAGAGCAAATGGGCATTCGCGCTTGAACGCGCTTTGCTCTAGAAACCGCACCGCGGCGGAAGCGCACAATCGTTCAAGATCGCAGCCGCAGCAGGCTCCATAAGTCGCATCTTTCGAGAACGGAGCAAGGCACCATGGAAACCACGCCCAAGGCGATCAACTTCGCCGAGAAAATCGCAACGATCGGCGATTTCTGGCAGCCCCGCGTGATTGCCGAAATGAACGACTACCAGTTCAAGCTGGTGCGCATCGAGGGGGATTTCATCTGGCACGACCATCCTGAAACGGACGAGACCTTCATCGTCCTCAGCGGCCGGCTGCGCATCGATTTTCGTCATGGCGCCGTCGTGATCGGGCCCGGCGAGATGGCCGTGGTGCCAAAGGGCATGGAGCACAAGCCCTACGCGGAAAGCGAGGTCCATCTCCTGCTGATCGAACCGCGCGGCACGCTCAACACCGGCCATGAAGGCGGCGAGCGCACGGCGCAGAACGACGTCTGGGCTTGAGATTGCGGCGCGGTTGCGCGGAGCTGGCGCCCACACGGCAAGCAGCGGGGCAGGTAACTGCTGCACCGGTCATCCCGTGCGCGATGCGGCACGTAGTGCTGCACTACGTCCGGGATGACCTCGCAGGCAATTGCCGTAGCGCTTGATCGCCTCCACATGAGGCTGTCTACGCCCCTGCAGGCGGGTCCTCGCCCGGTGCCAGCGTCATCACGTCGGCCCAGTCGGGGTGCTTGCGATATTGCGCTCGCACATAGGGGCAGAGCGGCAGGATGCGCGAGCCGTTCCGGCGTGCGTCCTCCACCATGTAGGCCACCAGAGCGGCGGCAGCGCCGGTGCCGCGCATCGTCTCGGGAGCGCCGGTGTGGTCTGCGCTGATCAACCCGGCCGCGTGCCTGGTGAAGACGAGCTCGGCCTCCCCTTCCACGCCGTCGATACGGGCGACATAGCGCCCGCGTGGCTCGGCAAGTTCCTCGCGACGAATGTCGATCTCAGCCATTGCGGCCTCCCTTGTTGGTTTCGAGCCATTGACGTGCCTCCGACAGGTCGGCGGGCGACAATTCATGGCCTGCGTCGATATTGTGAACGGTGACCTGGGCGCCCTGCTCCCTAAGCCAGGCCTCGAGCCGCGGCGCTTCCTGCCCGAAGGGGTCGCGCGCACCGGTCAGCATCAGGGCCTGCGTTCCGGACAGATCGGCCTGCGGCAAGCTTTCGAGCACCGGCATCGCCCGCAGCAGAATGGCCCGCCTGATGACGCCGGGATGCAACCCCATCATGGCGGCGATGAAGTTGGCACCGTTGGAATAGCCGAGGAAGGTCAGGCGGGCGGGATCGAGCCCATAACCCGTCACGGCCCCTTCGACGAAAGCCGCGAAGGCCTTCGCCTCGAAGGCGATGTCGGCCTGATCGAACTTCGTCATCCCAAAGCGCCGAAACCAGCGCAGCACGCCTTCCTCGTGGCTGCGCCCACGCACGCCCAGCAAGGTCGCATGGGGCGCGATCCGACTGACCGGCGGCATCAGATCAGCCTCGTTGCCACCGGTCCCATGCAGCAGGATCACGGTGCTGCCGTCGGGCTGGTCCGGCGTGAAGAAGCGATGCACGAAGGGAAGATCCCGGTGCGGCAGTCGCGGCTCTCCCGGCAGGGAGAATTGCGGCAGCATGGCTTTCAGATCCTCGGCCCGCCCGGCATCCCCAGGCGGCACGAACAGGCGCTCGCCGAGACGATCGGCTTCCTCGTCGATGGCAAAACCCGGACCATCCGTCGCCACTTCGATCAAGGTGCCGCCGGGCTCGCGCACATAGAGCGAGGTGAAGTAGTTGCGATCGTGGAAATTGGTCGGCGATGAGTTGAGACGCGACAGCGCAGTCTCGTGCTTGCGCACCTCAGCCACGTCCGCCGCGCGAAAGGCGACATGATCGGCCGTGCCGGTGCCCGGAGCACCCGGCACATAGCCCGAGGCATCGCGGATATCGACGGCATCCGTATCCGACAGCAGACGCTGGACATTGCCCTCGCGCGGCCCGGGCCGATAGCCAAAACGCGTGACGAAGGCTGCCGTCTCCTCAGGCTGGTCGGTCAGCAGGGTCACGGCACGCAGGCGCCGCGGCGCGATCGCCTCGCTGCCCCAGGGCGCGGCAGCGGGCAGGTCGGCGCCCACCAGCTTGACGATGACACCATCGGGATCCTTGAGCCGGAGAACGGATTCGCCGAACTCCTGCGACGGACCCGTCATCGGCACGCCATGGCTGAGCGCCCGCGTCATCCAATCACCGATGCTGGCCGAAGGCACGGCAAGGGCGATCTCGGCAACCTGGCCATTGCCGACACGACCCGGAGCGCCGTCCTCCCAAACCAGGAAAGTGACGATGGAGCCGGGAGAACCGAGACGGTCGCCATAGAAAAGATGGAGCTGCTCGGCGTCTTCATAGCCGCCCGTGCGTTTGACCAGGCGCAGGCCGAGGAAACCGACATAGAAATCGACATTGGCCTGCACGTTGCGGGTCATCAGGGTGACGTGGTGGATGCCGCTTGCGGCAATTGCCGTCATGATCGCTTCTCGTCTCTACGCCGGTCGATAGTCCCAACCTCGCATGATCGTTTGTGTTCGTCCAAGCCGCCGATGACGAACTCGGCGTTCGCGGTTGCCGAACGGCAAAAAGGTTTTGGCCGGATGGCTCCCTGTTTATGGTGAGCCATGGGCCGCCCGAGCAGAGTTTGAGATCTTGCGGCCGACAACGCCCCGGAGGATCGAATGAGCTGGAACCCTGCCCTGACACCCGGCTGCCCCGATGCGATCGGCATCGACGCGATCGAAACCCTGATCGTGCCGCGTTCGCGCGATCTCGGCGGCTTCGAGGTGCGCCGCGCCCTGCCCGCCCCCAAGCGCCAGATGGTGGGGCCCTTCATTTTCTTCGACCAGGCGGGTCCGGCCGAGTTCCTGACCGGCCAGGGCGTCGACGTCCGCCCGCATCCCCATATCGGCCTGGGCACCGTCACCTATCTCTATCGCGGCGATTTCCACCATCGCGACAGCCTGGGCACCGACCAGGTCATCCATCCCGGCGCCCTGAACTGGATGGTGGCCGGGCGCGGGGTCACCCATTCCGAGCGGACCTCGGCGGAAGCCCGCCGCGGCCCCAACAGCCTGTTCGGCATCCAGACCTGGATCGCCCTGCCGGAAACCCATGAGGACATGGCGCCGATGTTCGAGCATCACGGCAAGGAGACTTTGCCGGTGATCGAAAGCGAAGGGGTCAGCGTGAAGCTGATCCTGGGCAATGCCTATGGCGAGAAAGCGCCGGCGACAATGTTCTCGGAAACCTTCTATGGCGATGTCGTCCTCGCCCCCCGTGCCAGGCTGCCCATGCCGGATAATCATGAGGATCGCGGCCTCTACATCACGCAAGGCTCCGTCACCATCGCCGGCCAGGATTTCGCTGCCGGACAGATGATGGTCTTCCGTCCCGGTGACGCCATCACCGTTGCGGCCGGCGACCAGGGTGCCCGCCTGATGATCCTGGGCGGCGCCACGCTGGGCGGGCCGCGCTATATCTGGTGGAACTTCGTCGCTTCATCGAAGGAACGCATCGAAGAAGCCAAGGCGCAATGGCAGGCCAAGAAGTGGGGCCAAGGCCTGTTCGATCTGCCGCCGGACGATCGGGCCGAATATATTCCTCTACCCGACTGATACCAGACTGAGGCTGCATCCGGGGGCGGATCGGAAGACCCGCCCCCGGACGGCGCTGGCACTCTGCGAGGAACCTTCTTCATCATATGGAGAAGGTTCGTCATTTTTTGGGGATGACTTTGCGCAAGATTCCTCATATAAGTTGACGTTGCGCGTGACCTTGCCGATTGACTCAGTTTGTGGAAATGCGCAACAAAATGAAGGGCGCCCTCAAGACGTGGCTCAGGCGCCTGTCCCGTCGCCACGCGGGCAATAAGAAACAAGCCATTTCCAGGGAGAAACCAGATGTACAGGAAGATAGGAGCCGGCCTCGCCGCGCTGACGGTCAGCGTCCTGCTCGCCACCACCTCCGCCTACGCCGATTTTTGGTCCGATGCCTCCAAGGACCTGCAGGGTGTCACCATCCACGGCATTTCGGAAAGCACGCCGCCCTCGAATTATGTGAAGAATGTGCTGGGCCCCGCCTTCACCAAGGCCACCGGCATCAAGGTGGAGTTCGAAGCCACCTCCTGGGACCAGATGTACGACAAGGCGATCAAGGACATGGAGGCCAAGACCGGCGTCTATGACTTCGTCTATATCGAACAGGATATCATCTACAGCTATCTCGCCCGCAACTTCCTGGTCGACATCACCAAGACCCTCGCCGACAAGCCGGCGCTGAAGGCGCCGGACTATGATCCCGCGAAGTTCACCACCTTCGCCAACTACTTCAAGGACGAGAAGGGCGACCTCTATGGCGTGCCGATGGAGGCCTTCATCAAGATCTACCTCTATCGCAAGGATCTGTTCGACGATCCGGCGGTGAAGGAAGCCTACAAGAAGAAGACCGGCAAGGATCTCGCGCCCGCCAAGACCCATGAGGATTACAAGGCCATCGCCGATTTCTTCACCGAATGGGGCAAGGACAAGGGCGAGGAATTGTGGGGTTCGACGGTGCAGGCCAATACCGGCCATCCCGCTTCCTGGTACGAGTTCTTCGAAAGCGTCGCGCCGACCTTCGGCGTCTATAATTGGGGCATCGACGCTTCCAAGAACTATGCCGCCACCGTCGCCAATGGCGGCTCGATGAACAGCCCCGAAGCCAAGAAGGCCCTGGAATACTGGCTGAGCCTGCTGCCGGACGCGCCGCCCGAATCCACCGCCAGCACCTGGGACGAAGTGGCCGCCACCTTCGCGGCCGGCCGCGCCGCCCAGGGCCTGGTCTATGGCGAGAACGCCGCCTGGATCGCCACCGATGCCGCCAAGTCCAAGGTCGTGGGCAAGGTCGGCGTGGCGCTGCCCCCGACCTCCCCCGGCGTGATCGAAGCCGCGGAAGCCGGCAAGGGTTATATCGGCTATTATGACGGCGGCGCCTTCGGCATCTCCTATGCCTCCAAGAACAAGGAAGCCGCCCTGCTCTTCCTGCAATATATCGCCCAGGAGAGTGTCCAGGCCGATTGGGCCGTCGCCGGTTCGCGCATCACCCACACCGCGACCTATGACGATCCCAAGGTGAAGGCACAGGACGAGAAGACCAACGGCTACTATTCGCTGATGAAGAAGGACGGCAAGCTCTTTGCCGGTGCCCCGCCCTACCCCTTCCACGCCCAGGTGCGTGAAGCGACAGCCTCGATCTTCTACAAGGCCATCACGGGCGACCTTTCGGCCTCCGACGCCCTCGACCAGATGGCCGCCACGACGGAAGCCGAACTCAAGAAGCTCGGCTATCGCAAGTAAGGACGCTGCCGACCTCCGTTCGTATAGTCATCCCGGACGCACTGCAGCGCCAAGCGCTGCGGTGCAGGTCCGGGATCGCATGACGATAAAGCGCATATTTCCGAACGGTTCCGCGTCTGCGGTGCACCATAGCAGGCTGCATCGGGCGCGGAATGACCAAGAGATGGCAATTACTCCAACCCTCTTGCCTCGCGGGTGAAGGAACCCTCATGCGATCGTCGACAACCGGCTGGCTGCTGCTGGCACCCACCCTGTTCATCCTCGCTCTGTTCGGTGTCGTGCCGTTCATCTACGTGATGGTGGTCTCCTTCACGCAGTGGAACAGCTTCGCTGCCGATCCGACCATGCATTTCAACGGGCTCGACAATTTCCGCGCCCTCGTCTTCGATGCCGACTTCCTCAAGTCGATCTGGGGCACGTTGAAATTCGGCTTCTTCGCCGTGGTCAGCGAGATCGTGCTCGGTTATTTCCTCGCCCAGCTCTTCATGCGCGACTTTCCGGGCAAGGGCTTCTTCCGCACCATCCACACCCTGCCGCTGGTGATCGCTCCGATCGCCGTCGGCGCGATCTGGCGCCTGCTGCTGACGCCGGGCCTCGGCCCGGTGCCAAGCTATCTTCGAGCCTGGTTCGGCTACGACCTCAATATCAGCCGCTTCTCGGACCAGGCCTTCACCGCCGTGGTGATCATGGATATCTGGCATTGGACGCCGTTGGTGACGCTGACCCTGCTCGCCGCCCTTTCGTCCCTGCCCAAGGATCCCTTCGAGCAGGCGCAGATCGACGGCGCCAGCCGCTTCCAGATCTTCTGGCACATAACCTTGCCGATGCTGAAGCCGGCCATCCTCGCCACCGTCTTCATCCGCCTGATGGACGCCCTGCGCACCTTCGACGAGATCTTCATGCTGACCTCGGGCGGTCCGGGCGATGCGACCCGCTTCGTCGGCCTCTATATCTTCCGCGTGGTGTTTCCGAAGAAAGACTACGGCTATGGCGGCGCCATGTCCGTGCTGGTGCTCTATCTCACCATCGTGATGTGCTGGCTGCTCTATTCGGCCCTGGTGGCCCGCCGCGATCTCAGGAGGCCCGAGTGATGCGTAAGCCCAACGTCTTCGTCAGCCTGTTGCTCTGGATCGTGCTCAGCCTGATCACGCTGGCGCCGATCTACTGGCTGTTCGTCGTCTCCGCCAAGAGCCGCGTCGAACTCTTCGGCAGACCGAGCTTCCTGCTAACCTCCTTCTTTCCAGACAATTACGCCAACGCCCTGACCGATCCGAACCTGCAGAAATACATGCTGAATTCGGTGATCGTCGCCACTTCCAACGCCGTGCTGGTGAGCCTGCTCGGCTTCCTCGCCACCTATGCGCTGACGCGTTACAAGCTGGTCGGCAAGGAGAACATCTTCTTCTGGACCATCACCAACCGCATGGCCCCGCCCGCGGTGTTCCTGCTGCCCTTGTTCCTGCTCTATACGCAGGTCTTCGTCGTCGGCAATTGGAAGCTGTTCGACACCCGCATCGGCCTCATCCTGCTCTATTGCGTGTTCAACCTGCCTTTCGCGGTGTGGACGCTGCGTCCGGTGCTCGATTCCATCCCGCAGGAACTCGATGAAGCCGCCACCATCGACGGCGCCTCGACCTTCCAGCTCCTGACCAAAGTGATCTACCCGCTGGCCCGGCCAGGCCTCGCCGTCACCATGATCCTGACCTGGATCTTCGCCTGGAACGAATATCTGCTTGCCGCCACCCTCACCAGCGTGGAGGCCCGCACCATCACCACGCTGCTCGCCGAATATGTCTCGGTCACCGGCACGAACTGGGGCCAGCTCGCCGCCACCGCCATGCTGACGCTGATCCCCGCTCTGGTGATCCTCGGCATGGTACAGCGCCATATCGTCGCCGGCCTGACTTTCGGCGCCGTGAAGGGATGAGACCATGAACCAGTTCGCCAATCTCGACAAGCAGGATGAGGAGCTCGAAAAGGCTCCCGTCGAAAAGACCGGCTTCCTGCCGATCCACACCAACGGCTTCGACCGCGGCTTCATCGCCGTGGTGCTGCTGATCGCCATCCATCTGTTCTGGATGCGCTTTGTCGAGCAATCGCTGTCGATCTATTTCGCCACCGCGATCTCGCTGGTGCTCGGCTATGTGATCATCAAAAGGGGGTGATGCCGCTGGCGGTGATACTTGGCCAAAGCGTCATTGCGAGCGCAGCGAAGCAATCCAGGTGCCGCCGCGGCCGCGTTTTCCAACTCTGGATTGCTTCGCTCGCTCGCAATGACGGTGCTTGATCGGTCAAGCATCAAGACCGCTAGGATGGCTCCCCTGCCGAGGCACAAACCCAAGGTAGCCCTTGCGCTTCAGGCTCCGCCCACTATTGTCATACAAAATACGATGACAGGATTGGAGGGAGCGGATAATGGCCAAGCGCATCATGTTCACCGGCGGCAGCGGCAAGGCCGGCCGCCATGTGGTGAAGGATCTCCTCGACCATGGCTATGAGGTGCTCAACATCGACACCCGTCCGCTGGACGATCCGCGCGTTCGTACCCTGATTGCCGATATCACCGATGGCGCCCAGGTCTTCAACGCCCTGTCGAGCTATATGGGCACGCATGAGTTCGACGCCTCGCTGCGCCCGCAGAAGGTCGATGCCGTCGTCCACTTCGCCGCCATTCCGCGCATCATGATCGTGCCCGACAACGAGGTGTTCCGCGTCAATGCGCTCGGTACCTACAATGTCATCGAAGCGGCAACCAAGCTCGGCATCTCCAAGGTCGTGATTGCCTCGAGCGAGACGACCTACGGAGTCGTCTTCGCCCACGAGCACCGCAATCCAGCCTATTTTCCCCTCGACGAGGACTATGACGTCGACCCGATGGACAGTTACGCCCTTTCCAAGGTCGTCAACGAAAAGACGGCTCGCGCCTTTGCCTTGCGCGAGGGCATCGACATCTACGCGCTGCGCATCGGCAATGTCATCGTTCCCGAGGACTACACCGAGAACTTCCCCAAATGGTTCGCCGATCCCGGTTTCCGAAAGCGTATCGCCTGGAGCTATATCGATGCGCGCGATCTCGGCCAGATCACCCGGCGCGCCATCGAGAAGGACGGCTTGGGCTTCCAGGTCTTCAATGCCGTCAACGACGACACCTCGTCCAATTTGCCGACCGCCGAACTTCTGCGGCGCTTCTATCCCAATGTGCCGGTCAAGGGCACGCTCGGCGAGTATGAGACGCTGTTGTCCAACAAGAAGGCCCGCGAATTGCTAGGTTTCCGGGAAGAACATCCCTGGCGACGTTATGTGAAAGGCTAGAGCAACGTGCAATTGGCGAAATCGCCAAAAAACGCAAAGACAGGTTCGAACAAAGAGCCAGAGCAGAACAGCGTTTCCGTTTAGGCGCCCTGCCCTCCGCCCTCACCACGCCGCGATCGCACGCGCCGATCAGGCCGCATCCGTCTCCTGTGCGAGCCCGCCGCTCACGCCGGTCTTCCCGCGGATTGCATAGGCCAAGGGGTCGCGGCCCATCTCCACCGCCAGCGTCATGAAGGTTTCGGCATTACAGGGAAGGTAGGAGGATTCGAGGCGTGCCAGCGTACTGAAAGTCACGCCCGTGAGCGCACCGAATTGTCGATAGGTCAGCCCGCGCATTGCCCGCGCTTTCCGCAAATCGTCGCCAAATCGCTTCCAATCGATTTGAAGCGACGTGGAGTTCTTCTGGAAGGGACGGTTCGCTCTTTCCTGCATTTCTTCACTCACTTCACGCCCGGTGAGATCGCGCTACATTGCCTGACACTCTTGCAGAAAACATTCTGAAATATTTCATCGCGACTTCTTCAGAATCGAGAAGGTTTCGCAAAACGCACTGGACTTCAATAGCTATACGTAAGGCAATCCAATAAACCTTACCATATCGCAACGCATTCAGCGTTACAGATCAAACTCGTAACATCACAATTTCTTGAGGACGTTGCAAAAGCGCACAGCACAACTTCAACACAGCAAGCACAATAGACCAAGCGGGGCCCGGCTCACGCCAGACCCCGCTCTCAGATCATCCAGTTCGGATCAGAAGACGCGCTTCAGGCGAACGCCGCCGCTCCAGACATTCTCCTTGCCGTCAGCACCACCAAAGGCCGTGTTGAGATCCTGGGTCTGATGGGTGTAGGCCACTTCGCCAGAAACACTCAGCCCCTTCACGATCGTATAGGTCAGGTTGCCCGCAATCGTGTATTCCTTGACCTTGACGTCAACGCCTCCGGCAAGAACATTGGCGAGGATACCGTCAGCTTTGGTCTCAATATAGCTGCCGACCAGATTGGCGTTCAGCACCGGCGTGATGTTGCCACCGAGTTCGGCCACGATCGACCAGCCCTTCACCCGACCAAACGAAGCCACGTTAATGATATTGCCGGGTGACGGGGGCCCCAAACGGCTCGGATAGAGATCGGACTGTCCAAGGAGGCCTCCGAGCGAATTGCTGACGCCGAGGTAGTGCGTAGCACCGTCGGCGTACTGGCCTTCAACGATAAAGTGGCCGCCATCGATTGCCGGTATTTTGAACAGGGCGGTGCCGCCAATGGCGTAGCCCCACTTGTTTTCATGCGAATAGCCGATACCGACTGATTGGGCCGGATTGAGGGGATTGGTGATGGTCACCCCCTCAGCCGTACGAAGCTGATGGACAGCCCCCTGCACCGCGATCGACCCCCACGACTGATCTAGGCGAAGCTGGGCCACGACGTCCGGTATCTGCTGTCCACCCTGGAAGGGCAAAGCAATGGAGGTGTTGTTGATGGGAATGCTGATACCATCCACGCGGTGATCGCGGCCGTCTTCGATTGACAGCGTGGCTTTGAAACCGCTGCCGAATTCGGCGGAGTAGGCCAACAAGTTTACGGTGCTCGACTGGGCATAATAAGGTGCCCAGATGGTGTTGCCGTAATCGTTATCGTAAAAACCGAAGAACGAATGGGCATAGCCCGCCGTGAGGCCGCCGAACTGGATGAAAGCCTTGTCGATCGTGAAGGTGTTACCGTTATAGACCCCGCCACGACCCAGATTGCTGATGGGATGCGAGTCAGCATTGATCTGGAAATAGGAGCGCAAGAGGCCCCAATCGGTCTCTGTACGGGCATCAAACCAGATACGAGCCTGGGTGTTGAAGGCTGAGCGGTCGTCGTCGCGATTGAAGTCGCCAAAGTCACCGCTGCGCCCAAACGCGCGATAGTCGGCACGGATCTCGCCACCGATCTTGAGGCAGGTGTCGGAGCCGGGGATATAGAAGAAGCCGGGACCAAAAGCCGAGCAGACCTTCACATATTCAACGGCTTCGCCCTTGGTCATGGGCAGATCGGCGGCCTGGGCGGCGCCGATGGCGGCAATGCCTGCCGCAGCACCGAGAAGTACGGATTTTATCGTCATCAGAAATCCCTCCGGGAATTATTTTACTTGCGCAATGAGGGTTTCTTGACCTCGCACCCCGCTTGCAACGCCCGACCGAACTTGGCGATGCTTGAAAAGCACTTGGCCGCCATGTGAATCGTCGCCATGAAGGTGCGATATTCTGGAAAGCGCTACAATAGAGTTTTGCAACCTCGGCCATGGTAGAAAACATTTTGGCAAATATGTGTCACTTAAAAGACACATCTAGACCAGCCCAGCTTACGCTGCAAAAACATCTATCCTTTTCGGTAGAATCCAACTTTATCTCAACAAAATAAAAGTCTATTTCTACGTTTTATAATTGCAACACATAAAACGAATACGCAAAATCCCTATCTCGCAGGCAAAAGGCAACACACGACCCCCATCGCGGGAAAATCACTTTCCGCGTGGTAATATAAGACTTATCGACCCGCCGCTGCCGCCCACCGATGCCAGAGCGAGTCCGGAAAAACTCCTATCCGGCATCCCGTTTTGCTTGCAGGAGGCAGGCCTTGCAACGTGACGAAAAATCTCGCTCGGGTCGAACGCGGGCAAGCTCCGCAGGATCAATGATCCGGCAGAGCTTGCCTGTCCTGTCTGCGGTTGAAGCCGGCGGCCCTCAGGCCTTCTCTCGGGGCCAGGGCGTCTCGGCCACCGGCGTCAGTGGGCCCTTGCCGTCTCGCCAGGAAACGAGATTGTCGACCACCAGCTGGCCCATGGCGCGGCGGGTGTGAATGGTGGCCGAGCCGACATGCGGCAGCAGCACCGCATTGTCGAGAGCCATCAGCGCTCCGGGCACGTTGGGTTCGTCGGCGAAGACATCGAGCCCCGCCGCGAGAATGGTGCGATTGCGCAGCGCTTCGATCAGGGCATTCTCGTCAACGACCGAACCGCGGGCGACATTGATCAGCACGCCCTCGGGACCGAGAGCCTCGAGCACCTCGGCATCGATGAGATGGCGCGTCTCGGCCCCGCCGGGAACGATGATCATCAGCGTATCGACCGCCTCCGCCAGCGCCGTCACGCTGGGGTGATAGGCATAGGCAACGTCCGCCTGGCGACGGCGCCCATAATAGGCGATCTTGAGGCCGAAGGCCTCGGCGCGGCGGGCGATCGCCTTGCCGATTCGCCCGAGGCCGACGATACCGAGTGTGCGCCCGCGCAGCGTCGCCGGCGTCAGCGGATAGTTTTCGCTCAGCCATCTGCCCTGCCGCAGGAAGCGGTCGGCCTGCGGCACTTCGCGAATGGTCGCCAGCAGCAGGGCCATGGCGAGATCGGCGACGTCCTCGTTGAGGACCTCGGGCGTGTTGGTGACGACGACACCATGCCGCGCCGCCGCAGCGGCATCGACGGAATCATAGCCCACACCGAAATTGGCGATGATTTCGAGCTTGGGCAAAGCCGCGATCAGGGCTTCGTCGACATGGGCATGGCCGCCCGCCGCGATGAAGCGCACCCGGTCGGCAATCCCGGCCAGCACGGCATCGGGATCCTGCGCCTGCCAGAGCTTGTGCACGGTGAAAGCCCGGTCCAGGGCCTCGACCGTTTGGGCAAGCATGGGCTTGGGCATCAGGAGATCGGGTGCGGACATGCCGGGGGGCTCTCACGGAACGGAATTGATCGAAAGAAGGCGCCAAGACCTAAAGCGTTTTGCGATCCGGCGAAATCACCAAATCGCAAAATGCATCGGAACAAGGCGTGAGGGCAGGCCGACACCGTCAGGACACCTGCCCGCCAATGCTTACAGGGCCGGCAGCTTGCCGCCGAGCTCGTCCTCGATATGGGCCTGCACGATGGCATCCATGTCACGATCGGCGACGAAGCCGAGTTCGAGGGCGCGCGCCGTGTCGAAATCGCGCGGCCAGCCGGCCACGATCTTCTCGATCACGGGATCGGGCTGGTGCTTGATCAGCGCCACGGCCTTGTCGCCGGCCGCACGGCGCAGGGCCTCGATCTCCTCGGCCACCGTCGCGGACAGGCCGGGCATGGAAAGATTGCGCCGCGCACCCAGGCGGGCCGTGTCGATCGCCGCGGAATGGTGGAGGAAGCCGACCGCCGAACGCGGGCTGGCGAACCAATGGCGCACATCGTCGGAGACCGGCAAAATGGCTTCCTGCCCGTTCAGCGGCTCGCGCAGAATGCCCGAGAAGAAGCCGGAGGCTGCCTTGTTGGGCTTGCCGGGGCGCACCGCGATTGTCGGCAGGCGGATGCCGATGCCGTCGAAGAAGCCGCGGCGGCTGTAGTCGGCGAGCAGCAGCTCGCCGATCGCCTTCTGGGTGCCATAGGAGGTCAGAGGCGTGTTGAAGAACTCGTCACCGATGCGCTCCGGGAAGGGCGCCCCGAACACGGCGATGGAGGAGGAAAAGATCACGCGCGGATAATAGCCCTCACCCGGCCTGGCATCGCCATGGGCCTGGCGGATGGCCTCGAACAGGCGCTGGGTGCCTTCCAGATTGATGCGATAGCCCTTGTCGAAATCGGCTTCCGCCTCACCCGAGACGATCGCGGCGAGATGGACGATCACGTCGGGGCGCGCACCGATCAGGCGTTCGACCGTGCCCGGTACGGGCAGATCGTCCTGGCTGGCGCTGCAGGCGAACGGCAGACCGTCGGGCACCTGGGGCAGCACGACATCGCTGAGCAGGGCTTCGCTGACGGGCTTGCCGCCCAGCTTGCCGTCGCGGCTCATGCTTTCCAGCAATTTGCGGCCAACCATGCCGGCCGCACCCAGGATCAGGACTTTCATCGCCTCGCCTCGTCATTTCCCCGCGACCGAAAACCGCCAGCCGAAGCTGCGCATCGCGCCGCACCCTTTGTCTCATGATGCCCGTTCCGGGCCCGAAGGACGGCTCGAATCCGCCGTTTCTCAGCCCTAGCGATAAGGCCTTTGCCGAGGTGAGGCAAGTTCTTGTCTTACAAATTCAGCAAGGATGTGATGGCGCATGACAAAGGCCCCGTCATCGCTTCCGGGGCCTCGCCATCATTCGCCCCGGGAGCGCGATCAGGAACGCGGCCCGACCATCGCAGTCAGCGCGCCCTGCGGATCACGGCATTGGATCACCCACATTTCGCCGGGCACTTCCATCGGTTCAATCAGGATCTTGCCGCCATTATCGGCGACGCGTTTGGCCGTCTTGTCGATGTTCTCGACCTGGATGTAATAGACCCAGGTCGGCTCGCCCATGTCCTTGGTGCGGGTCATCATGCCACCATAGTCGGTGCCGTTCTGGCCATAGAGCTGATAGACGCCCATCGGCCCCATATCGAGGCCCTGGTGCTTCTCCCACCCGAACAGCCTGGAATAGAACTCGAAGGCGCCGGGGCCATCGCCGGCATGCAGCTCGCGCCAGGCGATATGGCCGGGCGTGCCCAGCCCCGGCAATTCCGGCGCCTCTCCCTGCCCCTTGAACAGGCCGAACACGGCCCCATAGGGATCAGCGGCAATGGCGAAGCGGCCGACGCCGGGAATGTCATCCGGCGCACGATGAACCTTGCCTCCGAGCTTCACCACCTGGGCCGCGGAGGCATCGACATCGTCGGCGGCGACGAAGCCGGTCCAGTTCGGCGGCACATTGCGGGCGGCGGCATCGGGCGGAATGTCCATGAGGCCGGCCACCAGCGCGCCCTTGTTGGAGAACAGCGTGTAGGTGAGGCCCGGCATGCCGGAATCCGCAGCCTCCCAGCCCAGCACGGCGGTATAGAAGGCCGCCGCTGCCTTCACATCCGTGGTCATCAGTTCGTACCAGACAAAACTTCCATGTGTGACGGACATGATAGGCTCCCTTGGAGGCCGGTTTCGGATCAGGTTCCCGGTGGAGGAGGATAGGCCAGCACCATGACGGGCCGAGTACAGCCAGCCTCGCCGGCCATCGGTGTCAGCCGCAGCAGCCATGCGCGGCAGGCTTGTCCTCATATTCGTCGTGCCGCCGTACGAAATCCATGGTCGAAGCTTCGTTCCGCCCCTTGGGAGCCCGGTCGAGGATCATCAGGGTACCGATCAGTTCCTCGGGACCGCGGGCATAGCTCGAATAGGTATGGAACACCTCGCCCTGCTCGTCCCTGTAGAAGGCACTCAGACCGGGCAGTTCGTCATGGCCCTGAGCGCTGGGCAGGCTGGTGAAATTATAGACGATCTCCTCACCCGCCAGGTCTTCCCGGCTGAAGGAGACGTGATAGTCGAAATTGAAATCGCTGCCGAAGGCGGACACCCACGGAAAGCGCCAACCCATGCGCGCCTTGTAAGCCTCGATCTTCGCCAGCGGCGCACGCGAAACGGCGGTGAGCGTGACGTCGTGATGATTGAGATGGGCCAGCGCACCGTCGAGATGATCCGCCAGGAAGGAGCAGCCGGTGCAGCCGGCATCCCAGTCAGGCCCCAGCATGAAATGATAGACGATCAGCTGGCTGCGGCCTTCGAACAATTCGGCCAATGTGCACCGCCCGTTGGGCGTGTCGAACAGATAGGCCTTGTCGACCTTGACCCAGGGCAGTGCCATGCGCTCGGCATTCAAGCGGTCACGCGCCCGTGTCGCCTCCTTCTCCTTGATCAGCAACGCCTTGCGCGCCGTCAGCCATTCTTCCCGAGACACGATCTGGTGGGCTGGCATATCGACCTCCCTGCAGCAGCTCCTGGATTGCAATTTTTGGATTGCTTGACTAAATAGGTTGATATCAACATTATCGGCACATGTCAAAACGCGTCGACCACCAGCGCTTTTCACCCCAGCCGGGCCTCGATGAAGTCGATCCGCCGGACGCCGAGGGCGAAAAAGGCCCCCTTGTTCCGTTCGCCACGACCTTGCTCGTGCGCGATACCTGCCTGTGCCTGCACGTCCAGAGGGCAGCGCGGATGCTGGCCCGCCGTTTCGACGACGCCCTCCGCCCGGCCGGGCTGACCAACAGCCAGTTTTCATTGCTGATGGCGCTCAACCGCCCTGCCCCGCCGCCGATGGGGCCGGTGGCGGCGCTGCTCGCCATGGACCGCACCACTCTCACCGCCGCCCTCAAGCGGCTCGAAGCCCGCGGCCTCGTGCAGGTGATGCGCGACCCGGCGGACAGGCGCTCTCGCCTGCTCGCGCTCACGCAGGCGGGACAGGCGCTTCTGGCGCGGGCCACGCCGATCTGGCAGGAGAGCCATGCCCGGCTCGAAGCGAGCCTGGCGGACGGCCAGGTCATCCGCCTCAGGCAGGATCTCGCCGCGCTGGGCTGAACCCGCACAGGCAAAGGCCCCGGTTTCCGGGGCCTGAGTTGGGCGATGATCCGACGTCTTCCGCGTCAGTTGAAAGTATAGGACAGGCCACCCATCACGCCGAAGTCGGGCTTGCGACCGCCGGGCGAATAGGTGCCAGCGAGGTTGGCGCGCCACTTGGCGTCCTCCGAGGTCCAGCCGAGACCGGCAGCGATACCGACCTGGCGGTGATAGACTGCCATGCCGGCTGCCGCCGAGACCTTGCCCGGCCTGTCGTCATAGCGCAGCGCCGAAGCGGCCATCGCCGAGGCGATGCCCTTGCGGGCTTCCTTGAGATTGTTGGAAACCTGGCTCTGCAGATTGGCGATGCTGCCACCGATGCCGTCGAAGCGCTTGTCGAGGGCGGTCAGTGCGCTCCCGACATCATTGTATGTGCCTGTGCTCAACTTGTAAGAAGTCCCCGTGAGCTGCCCCTTGTCATCGACAGTGGTGTTGCCGCCCAGCGCGGCCGCCACTGATTGTGCAGAACCATAAAGTTGTTGACCATTGATGGCTTGTGTCGAGCTGGCGTTGACCGCTCCATTCGCAACATTGCTAAGCGTCACGGGCCCTCCCGTACCAAAGAGCGTCACACTATTGGTCGGGACATTGCCATTAGGAATAGTAGGCGTATCTGGATTCGAATATTGGACCGGCGAGTTGCTCTGCAGCGCCGTAATTGCTGCCCCGACATTGTTCTGCGTGGTGCCATAGACGTTATAGGTCGGCGCGCTAACCTTGCCTGTCGTGGAGTCGTAAGTCGCCCCACCGCCGAGATTGGTCGCCGTCGAATTGCCGAGATTGTTCAGATTATTACCGATCGTCGTCACCGAGCCGGAGACGGCGTTGAGCTGACTCAGATTTACCGCATCAGTGGCATCGGTACCATTGGCAACATTGGTGATCTTCTTGCCGCCAGCATCGATGCCATTGATCGTCACACTCGGACCACCCGCGATAGTCAAGCCGTTCGTATCGATCGTGGTATTGCCTGCCGTCACGCTATCAACCGTAATATTCTTGGACAGATTGAAGGTGACATCATTGCCCGTCTTGGTGATGGCAATGTTGCCGTCGGTGTTGCTGAGATCCACCGTGCCGCCAGGCGCTACATTCGATGAATCGGCGCCATTGGCAGTGAGGTTCCAGCCTTTATTAGCCGTGCTTGCAACATTGTTGAGCTGCTGGACGTTCACGGCATCGGTGTCAGCAACGCCTGCCGCGAGATTGGAAATCTTCTGCGGTGCGCCGCTGCCATGGCTGGCATCATAAGCCCCCAATGCTGAATTCCACTGCAAAGCATCCGTCTGCAGTGCCGTGAGACTTGTATTTACCGCAGTAAACGTACTGCCCACGTTATTGTAACTGGTGCCGCCGATATTGTAGCTCGGCGCGCTCACCGTGCCGGTGGTCGGATCATAGCTCGAACCGCCGCCGAGATTGCTGGCAACAGAATTGCCGAGATTGTTGGCGGCGTTGCTCACTGTCTGCAACTGGCCGACATTCGCCGCATCGGTGGCATTGGTGCCGGCAGCGACATTGGTGATTGTTTTGCTGCCAGCATCGATACCGCTGATGAGAACGCTCGGCCCACCATCGATAACCAAGCCGGTGGTGTCGATCCTGGCGGCCCCGATCGTCAGGCTGCTGACGATGGTGACATCATTGGCAAGGTTGAAGGTGACGGCGTTGCCCGATTTGGCGATGGCGATATTGCCGTCGGTGTTGTTGAGGTCAACCGTATCGCCCGGGGCCACGTTGGACGAATTGGCGCCATTGGCGCTGAGGTTCCAGCCCTTGTTCGCCGTTTGCTGCACGTCATAGAGCTGCTGGCCCGTGATCGCATCGGTCGAGGTGGCCGACACGTCGCCATTGGCGACGTTGGTGATCTTCTGCGGCGAACCGCTGCCATGGCTAGCGTCATAAGCGCCGAGCGTCGAATTCCATTGCAGCGCGTCTGTCTGCAGCGCCGTCACCGAGGTATTCACCGCGTTGAAGGCATTGCCGACATCGTTGTAGGCGGTGCCACCGATCACGTAGCTCGGCGCGCTCACCGTACCGGTGGTCGGATCGTAGCTCGAACCGCCACCGAGACTGCTGGCAACCGAGTTGCCGAGATTGTTGGCGGAGTTGCCGACAGCCTGCAGCTGGCCGACATTGACCGCATCGGTGGCATTGGTGCCGGCCGCGACATTGGTGATCGCCTTGCCGCCGGCATCGATGCCAGCCGTGGTCACGCTCGGCCCGCCCGTGATGACGAGGCCATTCGTCGTCACCGTGGTGCCGCCCACCGTCAGGCCGGTGGCATCGAGCGTGTTGCCGCCTGCCGTGACGCTGTCCAGCGTGATGCTCTTGGCGAGGTCGAAGGTGGCGTTCGTACCGTTATGGGCGATGACGATATTGCCGTCGGTGTTGCTCAGATCCACCGTGCCGCCGGGACCGACATTGCTCTTGTTCGCCGTATCGCCGCCGGTCGAGAGGTTCCAGCCGGCATTGGCATTGGCGCCGACCGCCTGCAGCTGGCTGACATTGACCGCGTCGGTGGCCGCCACGCCGTTCGCGACATTGCCGATGGTCACCGGCGTACCGGCATTGCCGAGCGTGATCCTGTCCTTCACCGCCGGGTCGTCATATTTCACCGCGGCATTGGCGAGGTTGGTGGTGTTGGCATCGAGCTGCGTCAGCGCCCCGGCCACAGTGGTGAAATTGGTGGCGGACGCCGCCGCGTTGCCCTTGCCGTCGATCGCCGTGACATTCTGGCTGAAGCCGGACAGCGTGCCGGTCACCGGGTCGTAGGTCGTGCCGCCTCCCAAAGTCGAGGCGGTCGAATTGCCGAGATTGTTGGCGGAGTTGCCGACAGCCTGGAGCTGGCCAACATTGACCGCATCGGTGGCGTTGGTGCCGGCGGCCACATTGGTGATCGCCTTGCCGCCGGCATCGATGCCGGCCGTCGTCACGCTTGGTCCGCCTGTGATGGTCAGACCGTTCGTCGTCACCGTGGTGCCGCCTACCGTCAGACCGGTGGCGTCGAGCGTGTTGCCGCCTGCCGTCACGCTGTCCAGCGTGATGCTCTTGGCGAGGTCGAAGGTGGCGTTCGCACCGTTATGGGCGATGACGATATTGCCGTCGGTGTTGCTCAGATCCACCGTGCCGCCGGGGCCGACATTGCTCTTGTTCGCCGTGTCGCCGCCGGTCGAGAGATTCCAGCCGGCATTGGCATTGTTGCCGACCGCCTGCAGCTGGCTGACATTGACCGCGTCATTGGCGGCAACGCCGTTGGCGACATTCGAGATCTTCTGCGGCGAGCCGCTGCCATGGCTGGCATCATAGGCGCCCAGCGTGCTGTTCCACTGCAGGGCGTCTGTCTGCAACGCCGTCACGCTGGTATCCACGGCACCGAGCGCATTGCCGACGTTGTTGTAGGTGTTGCCGCCAATCACATAGCTGGGGGCGCTCACCGTGCCATCCGGATTGACGGCCGAGCCACCGCCGAGATTGTCGGCGACCGAATTCGACACCGCGTAGAGCTGCGAGCCATTGACCGCATCGGTCGACGCCGCGGCGATATTGCCCTTGGCGAGGTTGGTGATCAGGGTGAGGTCGCTCGCCCCGATGCCGCCCAGCGTGATCTTGTCCTTCACCGCCGGGTCGTCATATTTCACCGCGGCATTGGCAAGGTTAGTGGTGTTGGTGTCGAGCTGCGTCAGCGCACCGCCAACGGTGGTGTAGGTGGTCGGCGCGCCGGCGGCATTGCCCTTGGCGTCGATCGCCGTGACGGCCTGGTTGAAGCTGGACAGCGTGCCGGTATTCGGATCGTAGGTCGAGCCGCCGCCGATCGTCGAGGCCGTCGAATTGCCGAGATTGTTGACGTTATTGCCGATCGTCGTGACCGAGGTCGAGACGGTGTTCAACTGGCTCAGATTGACCGCATCGGTCGCGTTGGTGCCGGTGGCGACATTGGTGATCGCCTTGCCGCCGGCATCGATACCGGCTGTCGTCACGCTCGGCCCGCCTGCGATGGTGAGGCCCGTGGTGTCGAGCGTGGAATTGCCGGTCGTGACGCTATCGACGGCGATGTCCTTGGACAGGTTGAAGGTGACGGCGTTGCCGGTCTTGGTGATGGCGAGGTTGCCGTCGGTATTGTTGAGGTCAACCGTGTCGCCCGGCGCGACATTGGAAGAATCGGCGCCGTTGGCGGTCAGGTTCCAGCCCTTATTGGCCGTCTGCTGCACGTCATAGAGCTGCGAGCCGTTCACCGCGTCGGTCGAACCGGCCGCTACCGCGCCATTGGCGAGATTGGTGATCTGGGTCGGTTGCGTCGCACCGGCGCCGCCGAGGGTGATCTTGGTCCTGGTGGCGTCGTCATACTGCACCGCATTGGCCGTGGCATTGCCGACCACGGCGAAGAGCTGCGAGCCATTGATCGCATCGGTCGAGGTCGCCGTGACGTCCCCGTTGGCGACGTTGGTGATCTTCTTGCCACCGCCATCGACTCCGGCCGTGGTGACGCTCGGGCCGCCATTGATGACGAGACCCGTGGCGTCGAGCTTGGAAGCGCCCACCACCACGCTGGTTGTGTCGATCGTTACCGCGCCGATGGACAGGCTGTTGGCGATCTTCACATTGGAGGCGAGATCGAAGGTCGCGTTCGTACCGGATTGGCCGATCACGACATTGCCGTCGGTGTTGCTGAGATCGACCGTATCGCCCGGCGCCACCTTGCTGGTGGTCGCACCCTTGTTGGTGGAAAGGGTCCAGCCCTTGCTCGCGGTCTGGCTGACCGCATCGAGCTGGCTGACATTGACCGCGTCATTGGCCGCCACGCCATTGGCGACATTGCCGATGGTCACCGGCGTACCGGCATTGCCGAGGGTGATCCTGTCCTTCACCGCCGGATCGTCATACTTCACCGCGACATTGGCGAGGTTGGTGGTGTTGGTGTCGAGCTGCGTCAACGCACCCGCCACCGTGGTGAAGTTCGTGGCGGAAGCCGCCGCATTGCCCTTGCCATCGATCGCCGTGACGTTCTGGCTGAAGCCCGAGAGCGTACCCGTTCCGGTATCGAACGTCGTGCCGCCGCCGATGGTGGAGGCGGTCGAATTGCCGAGATTGTTGACGTTGTTGCCGATCGTCGTGACCGACGTCGAGACGGTGTTCAACTGGCTCAAATTGACCGCATCGGTGGCGTTGGTGCCGGCGGCGACATTGGTGATCGCCTTGCCGCCGGCGTCGATGCCGGCCGTGGTCACGCTCGGGCCGCCCGTGATCGTGAGCCCGGTGGTATCGAGCTTGGAATTGCCGGCCGTGACGCTGGTGAAGGTCGGCGTCATCGACGTGGCGATGGCGATGGTGTTGCCGGTCTGCGTGATCGCGATGTTGTTGCCGGCCTGGTAGGTCACGGTGCCGCCGGGCGCGATATTGGTCAGCGCGCTGCCCGATGCCGTGCCCGTGCTGCCGGCAACCGTGCCCGTATTGGCGTTCCAGCCCTTGCTCGCGGTCTGCTGCACGTCATAGAGCTGCTGGCCGTTGACGGCATCGGTGGAGGTCGAAGTCACCGCGCCATTGGCGACGTTGGTGATCTTCTGCGGCGAACCGCTGCCATGACTGGCATCGTAGGCGCCGAGCGTCTTGTTCCACTGCAGCGCATCGGTCTGCAGCGCCGTCACGCTGGTGTTCACCGCGTTGAACGCGTTGCCGACATTGTTGTAGGTGGTGCCGCCGATCGTGTAGCTCGGCGCGCTCACCGTGCCCGTCGCGGGATTGTAGGTCGAGCCGCCGCCAAGATTGCTGGCGGTCGAATTGCCGAGATTGTTGATGTTGTTGCCGATCGTGGTCACCGACGTTGAGACGGTGTTCAACTGGCTCAGATTGACCGCATCGGTGGCGTTGGTGCCGGCCGCGACATTGGTGATCGATTTGCTGGCGGCATTGATGCCGGCCGTCGTCACGCTCGGCCCGCCCGTGATGGTGAGCCCGGTGGTGTCGAGCTTGGAATTGCCGACCGTGATGCTGTTGGCAATATTGAGATTGCTCGCAAGGTTGAAGGTGGCATTCGGACCCGTATGAGCGATGACGATATTGCCGTCGGTGTTGCTCAGATCCACCGTGCCGCCGGGGCCGATATTGCTCTTGCCTGCCGTGTTCCCGCCGGTCGATAGATTCCAGCCGGCATTGGCATTGGCGCCCACCGCCTGCAGCTGGCTGACGTTGACCGCGTCGTTGGCGGCCACGCCATTGGCGACATTGCCGATGGTCACCGGCGTACCGGCATTGCCGAGCGTGATTCTGTCCTTTACTGCCGGGTCGTCATACTTCACCGCGGCATTGGCGAGGTTGGTGGTGTTGGTGTCGAGCTGCGTCAGTGCGCCCGCCACCGTGGTATAGCCCTTGGTCGCTCCGACATTGCCCTTGCCATCGATCGCCGTGACGTTCTGGCTGAAGCCCGAGAGCGTACCGGTATTGGGGTCATAGGTCGTGCCGCCGCCAAGAGTGGAGGCCGTGGTGTTACCCAGATTGTTGAGGTTGTTCCCAACCGTCGTCACCGACGTCGAGACAGTGTTGAGCTGACTGAGATTGACGGCGTCAGTGGCGGCGACCCCATTGGCCACATTGGTGATCGACTTGCTCGCCGCATTGATGCCGGCCGTCGTCACGCTCGGCCCGCCCGTGATGGTGAGCCCGGTGGTGTCGAGCTTGGAATTGCCGACCGTGATGCTGCTGGCAATGGCGAGATTGCTCGCCAGGTTGAAGGTGGCGTTCGGACCGGCCTGCGTGATCACCACATTGCCGTCGGAATTGTTGAGATCCACCGTGCCGCCCGGCGCGATATTGCTCGTCGTCGCGCCCTTGTTGGTGGAGAGATTCCAGCCCTTATTGGCTGTCTGCTGCACGGCGAGGAGCTGCGAGCCATTGACGGCATCGGTCGAAGACGCCGTCACCGCGCCATTGGCCAGGTTGGTGATCGTCACGCCACCGGCCGGCGCTCCCGCACCGCCCGTGGCGCCCAGCGTGATCTTGTTGCCGCCGGGAGCATCGTATTTGACCGCGATGTTGGCCAGATTGGAGGTATTGGTGTTCAACTGGGTCAGCGCACCGGCGACGGTCGTCTGCGTGGCAGCCGCGCCGACCGCACCGGTGTTGCTGATCGGATTGATGTTCTGGCTGAAGCCCGACAGCGTGCCGGTCGTGGTGTTGAAGGTCGTTCCACCGCCAAGAGTGGAGGCCGTGGTGTTACCCAGATTGTTGAGGTTGTTGCCGAGCGCCGTCACCGAGGTGGAGACAGTGTTGAGCTGGCTCAGATTGACGGCGTCGGTGGCGGCGACACCATTGGCCACATTGGTGATCGACTTGCTCGCGGCGTTGATGCCGGCCGTCGTCACGCTCGGCCCGCCCGTGATCGTGAGCCCGGTGGTGTCGAGCTTGGAATTGCCGGCCGTGACGCTGGTGAAGGTCGGCGTCATCGACGTGGCGATGGCGATGGTGTTGCCGGTCTGCGTGATCGCGATGTTGTTGCCGGCCTGGTAGGTCACGGTGCCGCCGGGCGCGATATTGGTCAGCGCGCTGCCCGATGCCGTGCCCGTGCTGCCGGCAACCGTGCCCGTATTGGCGTTCCAGCCCTTGCTCGCGGTCTGCTGCACGTCATAGAGCTGCTGGCCGTTGACGGCATCGGTGGAGGTCGAAGTCACCGCGCCATTGGCGACGTTGGTGATCTTCTGCGGCGAACCGCTGCCATGGCTGGCATCATAGGCGCCGAGCGTCTTGTTCCACTGCAGCGCATCGGTCTGCAGCGCCGTCACGCTGGTGTTCACCGCGTTGAAGGCGTTGCCGACATTGTTGTAGGTGGCGCCGCCGATCGTGTAGCTCGGCGCACTCACCGTGCCCGTCGCGGGATTGTAGGTCGAGCCGCCGCCGAGATTGCTGGCGGTCGAATTGCCGAGATTGTTGACGTTGTTGCCGATCGTGGTCACCGACGTGCCGATCGCGTTCACCGCCTGGTTCGTGGCGAAGAGCTGCGAACCGTTCACCGCATCGGTGGAGGTGGCGCTGATACGCCCGGCCGCGAGATTGGTGAGGGTTCTCTCCTTGCCGGACGAGCCGATGCTGACCGTCGAGTTGGCGGCATTGCCGGCATAGGCATAGCTCGTGCCGTTGATCGTGCCGCTCGGCGTGTTGACCACGGCGGCCGTGGTCGAACCGGCGCCGAGCGCGACGTCATTGGCATTGCCCGCGTTCGAACCCGAGCCGAGCGCGACTGCATTGGTGGCGGCGCCCGTGGCCTTGTCGCCGAAGGCGAGGGCACCGGCCGCGGCGGCATTGGACTGATTGCCCAGTGAAACCGAGCCCTGGCCGACAGCAAAATTGGCATTGCCGATGGCGACGGCGCCGGCCGCAGCCGCGGTACCGGCAGCATTGCCGGCGGCTGTGTTGTTCGCGCCGACCGCGACGGCACCGGTGCCGTTCGAAACATTCGGATCGCCGATCGCCACGGCGCCATCGCCGGTTGCCTTCTGGCCGCCGCCAATGGCAACGGCCGTTCCCGTAGCCGTGGTGGAATTGGCGATCGTCCCGCCAGAGCCGATGGCGACGTTTTGGCCGGTCGAGCCACTGATGGTGCCATCGCCCATGGCGATGCCGTTGGCACCATTCACCGCGGCGCCGCGGCCGATGGCGATGCCGGAACTCGCCGCGGCGGCGACCAGCGATTGAGCGCCGATGGCGATCGAATTGGCGGCAGCCGCATTGGCGCCGCCGCCAACATTGCCGCCGAAAGCCAGCGAATTCAGGCCGCCGGCCTGCGTGCCGGCACCGATAGCAACCGAATAGTCACCGGTCGCTGCCGTGCCGGTGGAAAAGGCATTGCCGCCGATGCCGACCGCGTTCTTGCCGGTGGCCTTGGCCTGATCGCCGATCGCCACCTGCGAGCCGGTACCCGAGGCATTGGCGCTCGGGCCGATGGCGACGGGCGAGGATCCGTTGGTCGCGGTGGAGGTTGCATTGGCGAAACCACCGATAGCAACACCGGCGGTAATACCGCCGGCCGTGTTCTTGGCGACGGCGCTGGCGCCGAGCGCCACCGTGCCGAAGCCGGTGCCGGTGGCGTTGGCACCATTGGCATAGGCACCCTGGCCTATCGCCACGTCTCCATCAGACATGGCCTGCGAGCCACGCGCAATGGCGACCGCGTTGAGGCCATTGGCGAGGGATCCCACCCCCACGGCAATGGCATTGGCGCCGATAGCCTGCGTATTGGTTCCAACCGCAATGGCATTGGAGCCGCTGGCATTGGCGTTGTATCCCATGGCTTCGGCCGTCGCGCCCGAAGCATTGGAGTTCACCCCAATGGCAAACGTATTCTGAATGGCGACGGCGCCCATGCCGATCGCCATCTGGTTGGCATAGACATTGAACCGAGAGCCCTGGCGGCTCGGGTCTCCGATCTGGACAAAGACATTGTTGCTGTTATCGATGCCGCCGCGGAAGAACTGGGAGATTCCGGACGTACCGTTGTTGCCGCCGCCGCCCAGGACCAGATCCTCGGGCGTCGCTCCCTGAGCACCATCCTGGTTTGCGATGATCTGGAGAGCCTGACCGGTGCTCGGGGAACACCGCATGGTGTTTTGTGCCGGAATCGAGCCT
Source organism: Labrys sp. LIt4 (assembly GCF_017813775.1). Lineage (NCBI taxonomy): Bacteria > Pseudomonadati > Pseudomonadota > Alphaproteobacteria > Hyphomicrobiales > Xanthobacteraceae > Labrys > Labrys sp. LIt4. Next base: position 66,419 of record NZ_JAGIPY010000010.1, on the reverse strand, counting down.
ATGGCGGTATTGACCGTGCTGCAGCTCAACTGTGCCCAGGCCTTGTCCGGGCTCAGGCCGACCACCCCGAGCAATGCCAATGCGGTTGAGGCGAGGAGGACTTTGTAGTGGCCGTTCACCAGGCCGCCGGAGGCCTGCACTGCGGCGGATATCCGGCACGACACGCCTCCACCCGCCGTCAACGAACCGACGCCGAGCCGCTTGTCCTTCATACCCATCACACGATGGGCCATGCGCAGGAGTGCATGGATACGCCGGCGCAGGCTGCGATGGGCGCGCTTGGCGAGATCGATAGTGTCTTGGTTCGGCATGGGACCCCGGCTCGTCATAAACGTCGCGTCTTGCAGGCAAAGCCGCCCCTCACCGAAGAAGGCTTTGATAGCAGTTGACCTAGGGATTCCCGGTTTCCGGGCGGCGATTCTTGTTTCGAATACTTGATCCCCCGACCCGGCGTACCTCTTTGGGTGCGCCAGAAGCCGTAGCGTCAGGTTGGCATAATCCAACGCATTCGTGGTTAATACCCACGATTCTTCCGATGTGTAAATATACTTAGAAAACGAATTGTTAGTATATTTCTACCTCTTTTTCGAAAATTCGGAGAATGATACGCAAACAAAATTCGCGTTGGCTTAATTTCTTCTAATCCTAAAGTGCTACAAGCTAGAATATCTGCCTCAATATTTCTTCAAAGAAATCCAAACTTGAATAAAATTTCCGAAGTATATTTACTCGAGCCTGTTATAAATATATCCATAAATCGATTTACAAATCCGAGAGAGACAATGCTATTGTTTTCCAGCAAAAGCCAACAAAGATAAGTTTTCTGCTGAACGACCAAAGATCAATGACTGAATTTATATTTTACAACCATGATGCCGTTAGATCACCATGGTGGCCGGGAATGCTCAGCGAAATAGGCGAGAAAAGGCGGCTACAACCTGGAGGCCCCCCTTAATCCAAAGGGGTTACGCCGCACACTTTCATACCCTCGTCGAAGGCGCTGTTGCGCGCGCGCAACAAGCAAAAAAAATCTGGTGACACGCCCTGCCCCGGGTCGCTCCTGCGGCTTTTCCGGCTGCCACGCGAAACGTCCGGCCCCCGGCAACCGTGGTGCCAGATCCCGCGCACTGAGCCGCTGACGGGGATGCTGCGGAGGCCCTCTCAGCACCAGCCCCGTCGCCAGGCACGATAGCGTTTTGCGATTTGACGGAGTCCCCGGGAGCCGCAAAGACGCGTCGAAACAAGGCGCTGGAGCAAAGCGCGTCCGGTCATGAATGCGTTTTGCTCGAGAACAGGCATGGCGGCGAGATTTCGCCCGGCACGGGCTTGCCGTCAAAAGGAAGGGGCGGCCCCGAAGGCCGCCCGGCAAGGTGAATGCCGCCGAAAACTACTGGGCCGGAGCAGGCTCGGGCTTCGGTTCGGGTTTCGGCTTGGGCTTGGGTTTTGGCTTGGGTTTCGGCTTGGCCTCGGGCTTGGCTCCGGGGGCTGCCGCCGGCGCGGGCGCGGCGGGCGCTTCGGCTGCCGGTGCCGCCGGCACTGGGATCTGCGTGGCATTCGACCCGCCAGCGCCCGGTGTCGAACCAGCCTGCGCGATGTTGACGCTGATCCCGTCGACGAGCAAGCGCCGATCGCCGCCCTGGAAAAGCAGTTCGAAGGTCAGCTTCGTGTCGCCCTTCACCGGAAAGTAGCCGGCAAGATGGAGCAGCCCGCTCTTCTCCACCTGAGGGGAGAGCGTGATCGTGGGCTCGAGCACCAGGGCCGCAGCAAGATCGAGCCCCGCCTTGCGCTGACCGGCAAAGATCTCGGCCAATTTGGCATCGCTGTTCTCGCGCTGGAAGCCAGCCGAACCGAGATCGCGCAGCACCGAATAATTGCCGGTCTTGTTGGCCTGGTCGAGCGCGATCAGGGTGGAGCGCACCAGCATCAGCACCGTTTTGGAATCGAGATTCATCGGCTGCGGGCCGGCGGGCGCAGCATTTGCGGGAGCCGGCGCGCCCGGAGCGGGCGCAGGCTGCTGCTGGGCCATAGCCGGCAGAACAAGGCCGCTCGCAAACACGAAGGCAAGCACGCTGCCTCGACCCATTGTAGGCATGAGGCGCCTCCGCCGGGTCGGTTTGCTCTGCGATGGAGGAAGTATCATAGGGATCCAGGCCTCGTTGAAAATAGCGCGATGCGAAGGTGTCACAGATTTCCCCGGCCCTGTCACCTCGCAAGTTTCAATCTATCCACGCCTGCGCAGACCCGATACATGTGGCAGCATCAGATGATCGAATACCATAGCACCACCGCGGTGTTGCTCGGCTCAAAAACGTTACGGAAGAAACAATGCGCGCTCGCGTCGGTTACCTTCTCCTCGCCCTGGCCGCAGGCGGCTTCGGAACGATTGCGCCGACGCCGGTGCTGGCGCGGGACCAGCCGGCGCCCAATGCCGCCGGCAAGGGCAAGCCGGCAGGAAAGAAACCGGCCAAGCCGGCATCCGGCAAGCCAGCACAGGCCAAGCCGCCCGCCGCCTCTTCTGCCCCCGTCGTGCTGCCGGAGCCGCCTCTGCCCACCCAGCAGGCCCGTAAGCTGGAGCTCGCGCGGCAATGTACCGACCTGGTCGATCAGATGTCGCGCGGTGCCCTCAACAGCAAATACGACGTGCAGTCGGGCTGGAACCGCCAGGATCCCAAGCAGCATGTGTTCCAGAGCGTCGCTGTCATCGACCGGCCGGAAGTGACGCCGGCTAACGGCCTGGCCGCCATCATCGCCACGCCGACGCCGTCAGGCAGCTGCGACGGGGTGACGGTGCAGGTCTTTCCGCTCGCCAGCGACTGCGCCACGGCGCAGAACTACATGCGCTCGACCGGCGCCAGCCCGATCCCGATCCTCAACACCCAGATCATGATCGACCGCAACGGCAAGCGCATCTTCCTGCTGCCGGGCGTGAACAAGACCTGCATCGCCGTCTCCGTCGATTCCAGCTTCGGTCCCCTGCCGGTCGCCCAAACGCCGCCGTCACCGGCACCCGTGCCGGCACCCGGACCGATTCCGGTGCCCGGCGCCATCGTGCCGCATGCCACGCCGGCCACGCCGCCAAGCTCGGAGATCCTGCCGACGGCCCCGGCTCCGAAATGAGCCGGGGAGCACCGGCAGGCGTCCCGCAGACCGGCTGTGCATGACGGAAGGGAATGGCTTGATTCGCATTTGCAACCTGCTCTAATCGCCGGACGCGCCGCTCTCCTCGCTTTCCGGCGCCTGTCAGGCCTCAATAGAAAAGCAGGTCATGCTCGATATCTCAGCCCTCCAGTCGATGAAGGTGTTGTTCGCAACGCCCTGCTACATCTCAGCCGTCAGCATGAATTATGTGGTCAGCATGTACAGCCTGGCCTGCGATGCGTCGCAGCTCGGCCTCAAGACCGTGCTGCACATGCATTCGGAGAGCCTGATCACGCGCGGGCGCAACATGGTCGTGCTGAAATTCATGCAGGACGAATCCTTTACGCATCTGTTCTGGATCGACTCCGACATTTCCTTCACCACCCAGCAGGTGGTCCGCCTGCTGCTGGCCGATCGCGATGTGGCGGGCGGTGTCTATCCGATCAAGGCACTGACCTGGCCTGAGACCCTGCCGGGCGGCCTCAGCAAGGAGGAGATGGAAATCCGCTATGCCCGTTATGCCTTCAATCCGGTCGATCACGGCAAGACGCCGATCAGCCGGCATGTCGATGATGAAGGTTTCATCGAGGTCTCGGAAGCGCCCACCGGCTTCATGGTGATCAAGCGCCATGTCTTCCCCAAGCTGATGCAGGCCTATCCCCATCTCAACTATACGCCGGACGGCCCGCCGAACAATCCGCTCAAGCCGCTGCACTGGCTGTTCTTCGACTGCATGGTCGATCCCGATTCCGGGCGCTATCTGTCGGAAGACTATGCGTTCTGCCGGCGCTGGCGCGACATCGGCGGCAAGGTCTGGGTCGATTCCCAGTCCAAGCTGCAGCATCTGGGCCAGTATAATTATGTCGGCGATGTCGAGACCAGCCTGAAACAGCAGGGGCATTGGTAGGGCCGGGCCGACACTGCAGATACGGACATTTTGCAGAAACTCTGCCGAGGAGCGTGAATGTCGGACCAAGCCATGACGGCGCCCCTGGTCGAGCTGCTGCGCCCGGCACGCCGCACCCATATCGTCGACATCGGCGCCAATCCCATCGATGGCGAACCTCCCTACAAATCCATGCTGACGGCAGGCCTCGCCCGGCTCACCGGCTTCGAGCCGCAGGCCGAGGCACTGGCCAGGCTGGAAGCGGCCAAGGGGCCGCACGAGAACTATCTGCCCCATGCCATCGGCGACGGCGGCGAGGCCTATCTCAATCTCTGTGCCTATTCGGGCTGGAGCAGCCTGCTCACCCCGCGCCAGGCCGCACTGGAGGTGTTTTCCTATTTCAAGCCCAATGCCGAGGTGATCGGCCGCATTCCCGTGCGCACGACGCGCCTCGACGATCTCTCGGTCCTGCCGGAAATCGACATGCTCAAGATCGACGTGCAGGGCGCCGAGCTCGCCGTATTCCGCCACGGCCGCGAAAAACTGCGCCCGGCGGTAGTCATCCAGACCGAGATCTCCTTCGTCACGCTCTATGAGAACCAGCCGGCCTTCGGGGAGATCGACATGGAGCTGCGCTCGCAGGGGTTCGTGCCGCATTGCTTCAAGGCGGTGAAGTTCAGCCCGATGGCGCCCTATGCGAGGCCGGAGAGCTGGACGCCGGCCACCAACCAGCTCCTGGAGGCCGATATCGTCTATGTCCGGGATTTCGTCGATCCCGATGCCATGACCGACGAACAGCTCAAGCATCTGTGCCTCCTGGCCCAATATCTGTATGGCAGCGTCGAATTGTGCGGGCGTTGCATCGACCTGCTCAGCCGGCGCGGCGCCCTGCCGCAGGATGCGCTGGCCCGTTACACCGCCCTGCTGGAAACGGTCCGGCCTTCGACCGGAAGCTGAGGGGGCTTGACGGCGCAGCGGCGGGCGCGTTCTGTGAAGCACCAGCGAGACCCCTCCCCATGCCCGCCGATACCAGCGCTTCCCGTCACCCCGAAGTCGCCGCCTTTCTTGCCGCCCATCCCGATACCCGCTTCATCGAAGCCTTCACGCCCGACTTGACCGGCTATGGCTTCGGCAAACGACTGCCGATCGAAGAGATCGACAGCCTCTATCGCTCCGGCATGGGGTTTTCCGCTGCCCCTTATGTGCTCGATGCCCGACATGACGGCTATGGCTCCGGCGGCATCGGCTGGGACGACGGCGATCCCGATGCCAAGGGCGTGCCGATCCCGGGCACGCTGAAGCCGATGCCCTGGGCGGCCGTGCCGACGGCGCAGGTCATGCTGGACATCGCCTACGCCGTCTCGGGCGAGCCGCTCTGGACGGATCCCCGCCATTTGCTCAAGGCCATCCTCGCACGGCTCGCCGCCGACGGGCTCCATCCTACCGTCGCCTGCGAATACGAGTTCTTCCTCACCGACGGCACGCGGGAGGCCGACGGCCGCATCCGCCCGCCGATCCTCAAGCGCACCGGCCGCCCGCTCGGCCCGCCCACCAATCTCTCCGTGCTGACGCTGGAGGAAGTGGCGCTGTGGTCGGCCAGGGCGGACGACGCGGCACGGGCGCAGAATGTACCGATGGGCAGCATCATCGCCGAGATGGGCGTCGCCCAGTTCGAGACCAACCTGCACCACACCGATGACGCCGTGCTGGCCGGCGATCATGCCATCCTGCTCAAGCGCCTGATCCGCGGCACCGCGCGTGCCGAGGGCTGGGACGCCACTTTCATGGCCAAGCCCTATGAGGACGAAGCCGGGTCGGGCCTGCATGTGCATGTCAGCCTGTGCGACGCCGACGGCCGCAATCTCTTCGCCGATCCGGCGACCGGCGAGCAGCTGATCCGCCACGCCATCGCCGGCATGCAGCGGCTGATGCCCGAGTCGCTCGCCTTCTTCGCACCCAACCACAATTCCTTCCGCCGCTTCGGCGGGCTGTTCGCTCCGGTCAACCGCAAATGGGGCGAGGACAATCGCACCGTCGCCCTGCGCATCCCCACCGACAAGGGAGCGGGGCGGCGGATCGAGCACCGCGTCGCCGGCGCCGACGCCAACCCCTATCTGGTGCTGGCGGCCATCCTCGCCGCCGCCCATTACGGCATCGTCCGAAAGCTCGAACCGGATGCGCCGGTGGTCGGCAAGCATGCCGGCTTCACGCGCGACCCCGGACTGCCGGCCGATGTCTTCGAGGCGGCCCGCCGGCTGGCACGGGCAAGCGTGCTGAAGGAGTATTTCTCCAAGCGCTATCTGGAGACCTACGCCCATCTGGTCCATGGCCAGCACGAGGATTTCCTCTCGGTGCTGAGCCCGCGGGAGTACGACCTGTTCTTCTGACGATCCTTCCCGGGAACGGTCATACTGGGGATAGGGCTGACTCGTCGTTGCGAGCGAAGCGAAGCAATCCAGCGGGCCTGGAGGCATAGAGTTTACGGCCCCTGGATTGCTTCGCTTCGCTCGCAATGACGTCAAGCGGGTCGAACCTTGCAGCCGAGCTCAGATCCCGCGCGCGCCGCGGGCGCGCAGCCGGATCATCACGCCGCGGTCGTGTTCCTCGGCGCGCCTGTGGGCCCTGACCTGCAGCAGGTCCTTGCGGGCGATCAGGCCGACCAGGCTGCCGCTCTGACGATCGAGCACCGGCACCCGGCCGATATCGGCGATGGCCATGCGATCGGCGAGCGCGCCGGCCAGTTCGTCGGCATAGCCGACCTCGAGTTCCTGCCCCTCGAGAATCTCTTCCAGTGACAGAGACTGGATGTCGTCATCCTCCGAGGCATGCACCGACCAGTCGAGGATATTGGCGCGCGAGACCATACCGACCACCCGCCGCTCGGCATCGACGACCGGATAGCTCTTGTGACAGGGCTCGCCGCTGGTGAAGAAGGCGATGGCCCGCGCCACCGTCATCGTTGCGGGCAGCGTGTCGACCTCGCGCACCATCAGATCGGCCACGCGGGCAAGATCGAACGGATCGGTATGGTATTCGCCCGAGATGTGATGGCCGCGGCGGGCGATCTTCTCGGTGAGGATGGAACGCTTCATGGTCAGCACGGTGGTGGCATAGGCCATGCCGCAGGCGGCGAGCAGGGGCAGGAGCACGCCGAGATTGCCGGTGAGCTCCACCGCGAACAAAGTCGCCGTCAGCGGCGCGCGCATGGTGCCGCCCATCATCGCCGCCATGCCGAGCAGAGCCCAGAAGCCGGGATCGGCCTGCGGCAGGACCAGGCCAGCCAGGGTGCCGAGGGCGCCGCCCAGCATCATCAGCGGCGCCAGGACGCCGCCGGAGGTACCCGAGCCGAGCGAGATGGACCAGATCAGCGCCTTGACGACCAGGAGCAGCAGCACCGCCTTGACGGCCATCTCCCCCGAGAGGAGATGGCGGATATTATCGTAGCCCACCCCGAGCGCGCTCGGGTCGAACAGGCCTCCGATACCGATGGCGAGGCCCCCGAACAGGGGCCACCACATCCAATGCAGCGGCAGGCGGTGGAAGAAATCCTCGCTGGCATAGACCATGGCGGTGAGGATCCCGGAGCCCAGCCCGGCGACGATACCCATCACCACCCAACCAAGGAAACCGGGGAAGGTCAGTGCCATATGGCCGGTGAAGCCGAACAGGGGGGTGGGATCGAGCAGCAGGCTGCGCTCGGCCGCCGCCACCGACGCGGCGACCACCACCGGCAGGAAGCTGCGCGGCTTCCATTCGAACAGCAGGAGCTCGATCGCCAGCAGCACGGCGGCGATCGGCGTGCCGAACACCGCCGTCATGCCGGCTGCGGCACCGGCGACCAGCAAGGCTTTGCGCTCATTGGCGCTGAGACGGATCATCTGCGCGACGAGCGAGCCGATGGCACCGCCGGTCATGATGATCGGACCCTCGGCCCCGAAGGGACCGCCGGAGCCGATCGAGATCGCCGAGGAGAGCGGCTTCAGCACCGCGACCTTGGGATTGATCCGGCTCTTGCCGATCAGGATCGCCTCCATCGCCTCGGGAATGCCGTGGCCGCGGATCTTCTCCGAGCCGTAGCGCGCCATCAGGCCGATGATCAGGCAGCCGACCACCGGCACGAACACGGCGCTCCAGCCCAGCGGCGTAGCGGAGATCGGCAGGTTCTCCAGGGAAAATCGGCCGTAATAGGCGATGTTGGTGCACAGGGTGATCAGGCGCAGCAGCACGAAGGCCGCGCCGACGCCGGCCGTGCCGACGAAGACGGCGATCGCCATCAGCAGGATCACCCGCCGATCCGTGGTGAAGTCGCCCAGGCGCGCCGGCAATTCGCGGATCCCCGCCTCGGCGTCCTGCCCGGGCGTGCCCAGAGTCGAAGTCGTCATGTCGTCGATATCCATCTGTCGGGCAGCGACCTGCCTGATTTTTATATCGCAATACGATATATTTTGCGCAAGTCAACGGATTTTCGTAGAGAATGCAGCAGACAGGAGAATCGCGGAACCATGGACCCCGAGCGGCAGCAAGACCCTGACTACGCCGCCCTGGCGCGGTTCCGGCACGCCTTGCGCAAATTCCTGGTCTTCAGCGAAGCGGCGGCCGGTGCCGCCGGACTGACTGCTCAGCAGCACCAGGCGCTGCTCGCCATCGCCGGCCTGTCGCAGGATGGCGCGCTTTCCATCGGCGAGTTGGCGGAGATCCTGATCCTGCGTCACCATAGCGTGGTCGAACTGGTCGACCGTCTCGCCAAGCTCGGCCTGGTCGAGCGCATGGCCGATCCGGCGGACGGACGTCGCGTCCTGGTGCGCCTCACAGCGGCCGGCAGGCAGAGGCTTCAGGCCCTGTCGGAAACCCACATGAAGGAATTGGCGGCCATCGGCCCGGCGCTTTCGGCCTTGCTGGCCGCTTTCCGCGGCTGATCACACTGCCGGCATCGGGCGCTGACGCCCTCCTCAAATCGGTGTGAAGCGTAACGAAGCTGCCCTCCCCGCCCGTATAATCATCGACAATCCGACGGATGGAGGACGATGATGAACCGGCGCGGCATTCTGATCATGGCGGCGGCCCTCACGGCGAGCCTGGGCACAGGCCTGTGGTTTTCGGCTTCGAATGCAGAAGAATCGCCACACAGGGTTGCCGCTCCCGGCCTCGACAGCCGATCGACGGCAGGCACCGACACGGCCGTGCTGGCAGGCGGCTGCTTCTGGGGCGTGCAGGGTGTGTTCCAGCACGTGAAAGGCGTCACCTCGGCGGTTTCGGGCTATGCCGGCGGCACGGCCGACACCGCCAGCTACGAAACCGTCTCGACTGGATCCACCGGCCATGCCGAGGCGGTGCGCATCCGCTTCGACCCTCGCCAGATCTCCTATGGCCAGATCCTGCAGATCTATTTCTCGGTGGCGCATGATCCCACCCAGCTCAACCGGCAGGGTCCCGACAGCGGCACGCAATATCGCTCGCAGATCTTCACCACCAGCGCGGAACAGGCCCGCATCGCCGCCGCCTATGTCAGCCAGCTCAACGGCGCACATTCCTTCGCCCGCCCGATCGTGACGCGCATCGCGCCGCTGCAGGGCTTCTTTCCGGCGGAAGCCTACCACCAGGATTACCTGACCCGCCATCCGACCCAGCCCTATATCGTCATCAACGACCTGCCCAAGGTCACCGCGCTGCGGCAGCTCTTCCCGGCTGCCTATCGCAGCGACCCGGTCTTGGTGGCCGGCCGGTGAGGCTTATCTAACATGACAGTCGTAATGGCGTTGTTCGGCCGTCATTGCGAGCGAAGCGAAGCAATCCAGAAGCCATGAATGCACTGTTTCTCGGCCCTCGCCCTCTCTCGCTTCGATCACGAGAAGCTCGGCCGGAATGACAGCGCGCTTGTTCTTGAACAGTCCCTAAGCCGTGGCACCTGCCACCTCGCGGCTGAAATGCACGATACGGCGGTCAGGACGCTCTTCGATCCGCTCGATGGCGTAGCCGCGCCGCCGATACCAGGCGACATTCTCGGTGAAACGCTCATTGGTGTAGAGCCGCACGAGCCCATGGCCCTCCCGCCGGGCCCGGTCCTCGGCAAAATCGAGCAGGCCCGAACCCAAACGGAGACCCTTGAACGCGGGCGCCACGGCGAGGCTCCAGATCAGCAGGTGATCGGGTTTCGGCTCGATGATGAGGGCCGCCTCCGGCGCCTCGGACGGGCCGGACACCCAGATCTCCATCGTCTCGAACAGGGCGGCGAAATCGGCGTCATGCGGCGGCAGGGCCATGCCGATGCGCTGTTTCAAGGGGGCATAGGCAGCCTGTTGCAGGGCGGTGATTGCAGGGATTTCGGTTCTGGTGGCGCGGCGGAGATTCATGAGGAAATTCGCAAGGGGCGGTCGCACAAGCAATCGCTCAATCGGTACCGGACGACAAGGACTTCTTCCTAGGGGCGCGGCCCCCATTCAGCCGTCAGTCTTTCCTCGCATCAAGGCGTTCGAGATAGGCGCACAGCATATCGGCCATCGCATCTGAATAGGCCTCGATCTCGGCCGGCGTCCGAGCGCTTTCCGAAAACTGCTTGCCCACCGCACGCAGGGTCGCGCTGATCAAATCGCCGGCCAAGGTTCGGCTCGTTTCCGAGGCCTTCGGCAGGGCTTCCCGCATGAAGGCCTCAATGATGCCCTCTCCCGCTGCCTTGGCCGCCTCCGCCTCGGGAGCATCGCGGTAGAGCGGCGCGGCATCGTCGAGAGCCACGCGCACCGCCGCCTCGTCGCATTCCGAGTGGATGAAGGCATGGACGAGAATGCGCAGCCTTTCGAACGGCGGCTTGCCGCCATCCTGCAGGATGTCGCGCAGCAACGCGCTGGTCTGCCGCCATTCGTCGCTCTGCAGCCGAAACAGGATCGAGGCCTTGTTGGGGAAATACTGATAGAGCGAGCCGACGCTGACGCCGGCCTTTTCAGCCACCCGCGCGGTGGTGAAGCGCTGGGCGCCTTCCTTGCGCAAAACCTGAATGGCAGCCTCCAGGATCGCGGCGACCAGCTCGGTGGAGCGGGCCTGCCGGGGCTGTTTTCGCGAGGAAACAGAAGAGCTTCGACGGTCTGTCATCGGCGTGCACGGCAATGCGAATAGTGAATACGACGAATTATTCGTATTTCTAGTCCGGCGCAAGAATGCGTTTTCCCAACCGGAGTCTGCCATGACCACCCTGACCACCGCCCCGCTTGCGCTCCTGCTGGATCGCCTGTTCGAAGAAGCCGATGCCACCTCGCCGGCGGAGATCCCCGCCGTGGCCGAGCTCTCCGGCCCGGAACGCGAGCGCCTGATGCGCAGCAAGACCGAATATCGCGACCTTTATGGCCGGCTGAAGGACCTGCCGCTCGCCGTCTCGCGCGAAACCGGCCTGCTGCTCTACATGCTGGCACGCAGTTGCCGGGCCCGCACGATCATCGAATTCGGAACCTCGTTCGGCATCTCGACCCTGCATCTGGCCGCGGCACTGCGGGACAATGGCGGCGGATGCCTGATCACCAGCGAGTTCGAGCCCTCCAAGCTGGAACGGGCCCGGCAGAACCTCGCCGCCGGCGGCGTTCTCGATCTGGTCGAGATCCGGGAGGGAGATGCGCTGCGCACGCTGGCTACCGACCTGCCCGAGTCGATCGATCTCGTCCTGCTCGACGGCGCCAAGGCCCTCTATCCCGATATCCTCGATCTGGTGGAGAGCCGGCTCAGGCCTGGCGCCCTCATCGTCGCCGACAATGCCGACTACAGCCCCGATTACCTCGCCCGCGTGCGCTCGCCGGCCCGGGGCTATCTGTCGACGCCCTTCGGCGAGGAGGTCGAGCTCTCGATGCGGATCGGCTGAACCCATTCCCATGGCTGCCAGGCGGGGATCGAAAATCTCCTCGCCGGATCGAGAGCGAGCCGGGCAGCTTCGGTGTGAAGGAACGTTTCGTGCCCTCCGGCGGTTGATTGGTTTTTTGTGGGCAATCCCCCTGCAGCTGGAGGTATCGACAGATGTCCGACGTTACCGCGAATGCCGGTCCGGCACCTGCACATCCCGTGGAACCAAGCCTGCACAGGGTGATGGGCCCCTGGCTCCTCCTGCTCTTCATCGTCGGCGACATTCTCGGCACCGGCATCTATGCCCTGACGGGTCAGGTAGCCAAGCAGGTCGGCGGCGTGGTCTGGCTGCCCTTCGTGGTGGCCTTCGCGGTCGCGGTGGTCACCGCCTTCAGCTATCTCGAGCTGGTGACCAAATATCCCAAGGCCGCCGGGGCCGCGCTCTACACCCACAAGGCCTTCGGCATCCATTTCATCACCTTCATCGTCGCCTTCGCGGTCATGTGCTCGGGCATCACCTCCGCCTCCACCGCCTCGCGCGCCTTTGCCGCCAACCTGTCGGGCGCCTTCGGGCTCAACCTCACCGGTGTCGGCATCACCGCCGTCGGCCTGCTGTTCATGGCCGTCTGCGCCGCCGTCAATTTCCGCGGCGTCGGCGAGAGTGTGAAGGCGAATGTCATACTCACCTGCGTGGAACTCACCGGCCTGCTGATCATCATCGTGATCGGGCTGTGGGCGATCGGCGCCGGACAGGGCGACGTCTCCAGGGCCTTCGAATTCAAGACGGCCGCGGAGGGCAGCGTGGTCTGGCCCATCATCGCGGCCACCACGCTCGCCTTCTTCGCCATGGTCGGCTTCGAGGACTCGGTCAACATGGCCGAGGAATGCAAGAATCCCACCCGCCATTTCCCCATCGTCCTGCTCGCGGGGCTGCTCATCACCGGCGTCATCTATGTGCTGGTGTCGATCTCGGCCATCACCCTGGTGCCACCCGAGCAACTTGGCGAGGGCGAGACGCCCCTCCTCAAGGTGGTGCAGGCCGGCGCGCCCAATTTCCCCCTGGGGATCTTCGGCTTCATCACCATGTTCGCGGTCGCCAACAGCGCGCTGATCAACATGCTGATGGCAAGCCGCCTTGTCTATGGCATGAGCCGAGAGCATGTGCTGCCGCCGATGCTCGGCAAGGTTCATGCCAGCCGGCGCACCCCCTATGTCGCGATCGCCTTCACCACCCTGCTCGCCTTCGCACTCATCACCTTCGTCGGCGAAGTGCCGGCGCTGGGCGGTACCACGGCACTGCTGTTGCTGGCGGTGTTCACCATCGTCAATGTCGCAGTTCTCGTGCTGCGCCGCGACCAGGTGCAGCATAGCCATTTCCGAACGCCCACGTTCCTGCCGGTGGTCGGCGCCTTGTGCTGCGCCTTCCTGACGGGACCCTGGACCGGCCGCGACCCCGTACAATACCAGATCGCGGGCATCCTGATCGGCGTCGGCATCATGCTCTGGCTTGTCACGATCTTCGTCAACCGCGCCACCGGCACACGGCGGGCCGAACCGGACATGGGCAATATCGGCGGCGACGGGCCGGTCAACTGAACCCGCCGCGACTCGATGGCAGATTGCCGAGCCGGCACATTGCCTTCACCATGCGACAACCATGCAGCGCTCGACGGGCCGAAACGATGCAACAGCAGCTTCCCTCCGTCTATCAGCAATTGGGCGGTGAAGAAGGCATCTCCCGGCTTGTCGATTTGTTTTACGACATCGTCGAGCAGGATCCTGCGGCTGCCGCACTCCACGTGCTGCATCTCGACGGCCATGGCGTCGCCCATTCGCGGGTCGAGCAGACCCACTTCCTGATGGGTTTCTTCGGGGGCCCGCGGCTTTATGTCGAGTTTCACGGGCATTCGGACGTCCGCGCCGTCCACGCCCACGTGCCTGTTACCGCCGAGACCCGCGACATCTGGATCCGCTCGATGGACAAGGCGTTCGACCAGGCCGGCTTGCCGCCGGAGGTCAAGAAGAGGGCGATGAAGGCGCTGACCACGGCGGCCCACCTGGTGCACGACGTCAATCCTCTGCGCAATCGCAGCGAGGGAGCTGCCGATCGAACGGTTTCGACTCGGTCCTAGAGCAAAGCGCGTTTAGACGGAAACGCTTGTTTGCCCTAACTCTTTGCTTGGACACGTCTTTGCAATGCTTGGCACTTCCGCCAAATCGCAAAACGCTTTGGAGCGAACCTTCTCAGCCGAAGCTCAGCTTGCTCTTCTGCCGGCCGTCCGCCTCGAAATTGGCGGGGTCGAGCCAGGCCTCGTAGCCCGCCTTGAGGCGAGGCCATTCGCCGTCGATGATCGAGAACCAGGCCGTGTCGCGGTTCTGGCCCTTGGCCACCATGTGCTGGCGAAAGACACCCTCGAAGGTGAAGCCGAACCGAGTCGCAGCCCGCTTGGACGGCTCGTTGAGATTGTGGCACTTCCATTCGAAGCGCCGGTAGCCGAGGGTCTCGAAGGCGTAGCGGGCGAAAAGATAGAGAGCCTCCGTCGCCACCCTGGTGCGGGCGATCGCCGGGCCCCACAGAATGCTGCCGATCTCGATGACGCCATGCACGGGGTCGATCCGCATCAGCGCCTGACGGCCCTCGGCCTTGCCGGTCGCCTTGTCGATCACCGCGAAGAACATCGGATCCGCCGTGGAGGAAGCCTTGTCGAGCCAGGCCGAGAAGTCGTCGGCACTTCCCGGCACGCCCTCGAACAGATAGCGAAAGCGCCCGTCGGCTCCCGGCTCCTGGGCGGAATGCAGGAGATCGGCGCCATGGCGCGCCGGATCGAGCGGCTCCAGGCGGGCATAGCGTCCATCGAGCACGACGCGCTCCGGGCGCGGCACGCCCTTCCAGGTCGTCAGGTCCATCGCAAGTCCTTCGCGCAGATGCGATCAGTCGATCGTATTATTGCGGGGTCGCGATGCGTTGTTCAAGCGAAAGCACCTGCTGGCGCACAACGCCGGACAGGGCCTTGGAGGAGGCGACCGAGGTGAAGTCCGTATCGGGGTGGGGCACATTGCCGGCGCCGCGGAACACCTTCAGGCCGTCTGGCATCACCACGATGTCGCCGTTGCGCAAAGTGGGATCGACCGAGATCGGGATCTGCGGCAGGCCCCGCGCATTGGACTGGCAGGTACAGGCCGGATTCTCGCTGTCGCGGAAGGCATAGGCGGTGGGCAGGGCGGTGTAGAGAGCGCCGGCCTTGTCGACGGCCGATTCGATCGCCGGCTTGGTGTTGCCGTTGCTGCCGTCATTGGAGCCACTGGCCTTGTAGAGCACCATCTGGCCGCCCGAGCAGGAGGCTTCGCACATCGAGGTCTGCATGTCCTCGTCGCGCTGGGAGCGGATGAATCCGGTGGCGAAATAATAACCGTCGCAGGTGCGCACGCAGTAGCCGCGGGCCTTGGGCGTGCTCACCACCGGCGCTGGCGCCGGGCGCGAGCGCTGCTGCGGCTGCTGCTGTTGCGGCACTGGTGCGGGCGCCGGCCGCGATTCCTGACGAGGCCGGAACAGGAAGTCGAAGAGGCCTGCCTGAGCGCTGCCGCCCACGGCGACCGTCAGGAGCAATCCGGCGGCAAGGGCGGCGGCGAGCCGGGTCATCCCTGATCGGGCTTGAAGACCGATCAGGGATGACCCGGCAGATTTCAGGAATTTGCAGAATTTCCGTACCTGGCCCATCCCCGAGTCAGGCACGGAAATTCTGCGTGGGCGTCTCAAGGTCATGGCACGGGTCCTGGCAGAGCGTGAAGGGCCGGCTACAGCCGGCCCCGCTTTCTATGCAAGCATCCCGTCAAAATCATGTCGGCGACAGTTTGTCGCCGATTAGTGATTGTCGCGGGGCACCCCATAGGTCTGGGCGACCTTCTGATACTTGACCGCGGGCTTGAGCACCATACCGTCGCCGAGCTGATCCACCATGGCGCGCTGGATTTCCTGCCAGGGAGTCTGGCTCGGCGCATATTGGAAGCCGCCCGCCGCGGCGAGATCGGCCCGGCGCTTCGCCAGTTCCTCGTCGGAGATCAGAATGTTGGCCTCGCCCTTGTTGAGGTCGATGCGCACCCGATCACCCGTCTGCAGGATGGCGAGCCCCCCGCCCGCCGCCGCTTCCGGCG
The DNA here is from genome assembly GCF_017813775.1 of Labrys sp. LIt4. Taxonomy (NCBI): domain Bacteria; kingdom Pseudomonadati; phylum Pseudomonadota; class Alphaproteobacteria; order Hyphomicrobiales; family Xanthobacteraceae; genus Labrys; species Labrys sp. LIt4. Next base: position 50,425 of record NZ_JAGIPY010000010.1, on the reverse strand, counting down.
AGGCGTTGAGGATGGAAGGCGAGCCCGAGGTGCCCGACTGACGACCGTCGCCGATGCAGGGCAGCGAGGTGATGCCGCGCTTGATCAGGGCCGCCGGGGGCTGCATGTTCACCACTTCCGCCGCGCCGGGATAGCCGATCGGCCCCGTGCCGCGGATGAACAGCATGCAGTGCTCGTCGATGCCGAGCGAGGGGTCCTCGATGCGGTGGTGGTAGTCCTCCGGCCCCTCGAACACGATGGCCCGGCCCTCGAAGGCACCCGGGGCCTTGGGATCCGAAAGATAGCGGTCGCGAAACTCCTTAGAGATCACGCTGGTCTTCATGATCGCCGAGTCGAACAAATTGCCCGACAGCACGATGAAGCCGGCATCCTGCACGAGCGCGGTGTCGAAGGTGCGGATCACGTCGGGCAGCTCGATCTTGGCATCCTTGCAGTTCTCGCCGATCGACTTGCCGTTCACAGTGAGCGCGTTCTCGTGGATGAGCTTGTGCTTCATCAACTCGTTGACCACCGCCGGCACGCCGCCGGCATGCTGGTAGTCTTCGCCGAGATACTGGCCGGCCGGCTGCAGGTTGACCAGCAGCGGCACCTTGTGGCCGATGGTCTGCCAGTCGCGGATATCGAGTTCGACACCGATATGGCGGGCGATGGCGTTGATGTGGATCGGGGCGTTGGTGGAGCCGCCGATGGCCGAATTGACCACGATGACGTTTTCGAAGGCCTCGCGCGTCATGATGTCGGAGGGCTTGAGATCCTCATGCACCATGTCGACGATGCGTTTGCCGGTCTCGTAGGCCATCTGCTGGCGCTCGCGATAGGGCGCGGGAATGGCGGCCGAGCCGGGAAGCTGCATGCCGAGGGCCTCGGCCAGCGAGTTCATGGTGGTGGCGGTGCCCATGGTGTTGCAATAGCCCGTCGACGGCGCCGACGAGGCCACCATGTCCATGAAGCCCTCATAGTCGATCTCGCCGGTGGCGAGCATTTCGCGGGCCTTCCAGACGATGGTGCCGGAACCGGTGCGCTCGCCATGCCACCAGCCATTGAGCATCGGGCCGACCGACAGGGCAATGGCCGGGATGTTGACGGTGGCGGCCGCCATCAGGCAGGCCGGGGTGGTCTTGTCGCAGCCGATGGTCAAAACCACGCCGTCGATCGGATAGCCATAAAGCAGTTCGACCAGGCCGAGATAGGCAAGGTTGCGGTCGAGCGCGGCGCCCGGACGCTTGCCGGTTTCCTGGATCGGGTGCACCGGAAATTCGAAGGCGATGCCGCCGGCCTCGCGGATGCCCTCGCGCACGCGCTCGGCAAGCACGAGATGGTGACGGTTGCAGGGGGAGAGGTCCGAACCGGTCTGGGCAATGCCAATGATCGGCTTGCCCGACTGCAATTCCTTGCGGGTCAGGCCGAAATTGAGCTGACGCTCGATATAGAGTGCGGTCATGCCCGGATTGTCCGGATTGTCGTACCAGGCCTGTGACCGCAGTCTTCTCGTCTTGTTCTTGGTGTCAGCCATGGCAAGCCTCCCTGTCTTCGTGCCCCGCCTGCATCCTCGGCAGGCAGCAGTCTTCCTGCAACGAGACGACTTAACACTTTTGTCAGACTATTCGCAACGCCTAAGCGACGAATAGCAGGACAACGTCCCAGGCAGCGTTTTGGGGCGCGATCGGAAGTTCAAACATTTTGTGATTTTCGGCGAGATGGACGACGGGCGGGTCGTTGGAACCCGCCCATCAAAATGCCGCTTGCGATAATCGGCCCGGCTCACGCGCCGGCGGATGGCGCTGCCCGGTAAGTCCAGCGGCGCACGCCCTCCGCCAGGACGCGGCGGAGCGGTTCGTCATAGAGCTTGAGCAGGACGAAACTCGCCACGCAGACGATGACGGTCACGACAGGTCCTTCGATGCCGGCGTTCTGATCGCCGAAACGCAGGCGATAGAGGCCATTGATCCAGCAGAACAGCGGATAATGCAGGCAATAGATCGGATAGGACAGATCACCGCCGATGGAGGACCAGGCCGCGAGCCGCCCCTGCAGGGCCGTGCGCGCACCGGCCAGGATCAGAAGGGGTGCCAGCACCGCGATCCAAACGAGCTGCGTCCAGAGCGGCAGTTCGAAAGGCAGGTAGAACAGCCCCGCCATGCCGGCCGCCAGCGTCCAGAACAGGCGCGGCCCCCCCAGCCAGGCCGGCAGGCGGTCGAGCAGATGGAAGATGGCGACGCCGGCGAAGAAGGATGCGCCCACGCGCGGAAATCCGCGCCAGAACGTGTCGGTGGTGTCCCCGCCCAGGCCGGTAAAGGGCAGGATGGCGAGGCAGCCGAGGAAGAGCGCGATCGCGAGCGGGAGCTGGCTCACCCGCCGGGTGGCCCACCAGAACGCATTGACGGCCAGTTCCAGGAACAGCGAATATTGCGGGCCGTTCAACGGGAACACCTGCGGTCCGCCGATGGCGCCTGGCGCGCCGAGATAAGGCAGGTTGGCCAGGCCGAGCAGCAGGGCCAGCGTCAGCGCGGCAAACGGCACCTCGCCCTCGAGGTGCCCGGAGCGCAGCCCGACATAGAGGGCGCTGACCACCAGCCCCAACAGGATCAGCGGCATCAGCCGGATCAGCCTGGCGCGCATGAAGCCGGAAAACGACAGGGACTGCCGGCGCTTGCCATAGGCCAGGCTCAGCACGAAACCACTCAGGCAGAAGAACAGGTCCACCGCGAGGCCGGCATTGACGGCCAGACCGGGCACGCCCAGCCAGCGGCCGAGATGGAAGACCAGCACGGACAGCGCGGCAAAGCCACGCAAACCATCCAATGACGCCAGGTGCTGCGGCGAGCGCCCGGCCTCCTGCTCTCCGGAACCAAGCGCGGTCATGGCTGGACGCTCGCTTGCTCTGGTTCCTTGTTCCGACGCGTCTTTGCGATGCTTGGCGACGCCGTCAAACCGCAGAACGCTTTAGGCTCCGTCACGGCCATCGCCAGCAACCTTCAGTCGTCGATCTTGTTCACCATCCACGGAGCCAGATCGTGCCCGTTCCGTCAATTCAGCCACTTGGAGCGTCCCCCTACGTCGAATAGACCTCGGGAGGAGGAAATCGTGCTTAGGCCGTGCTTCTCTCCGGCTTTCGGATGAAGCCGAAATCCTCCTTGACACGCGCCTTGCCGCGATTTGCAAAGACAGGAGAATGCGCCCGCATTAAATCTTGCCTTGCTCGCGATTCCCGCCGCCACTCTTGCACCGCCAGGACACGCCATCACGATGACTTCCACCAGCGCGCCTCGTCTCGTTCCGGCCTTCTCCCGCATCGGCGAGGAGAATGCCTTCGCCGTACTCGCAAGGGCAACGGATCTTGCGCGCGAGGGGCGCGACATCATCAATCTCGGCATCGGCCAGCCCGATTTTCCCACGCCCGACCATATTGTCGAGGCCGCCATCAAGGCGCTGCGCGACGGGCATCACGGCTATACGCCGGCCACCGGCATCCTGCCCCTGCGCGAGGCTGTGGCCGCCGACGTCGAGCGCCGCACCGGCGTTGCCGTCTCGCCGGACGAGGTGATCGTGGTGCCGGGCGGCAAGGTCACCATGTTCATGGCCATCCTGATGTTCGGCGAGCCCGGCGCGGAAATCCTCTATCCCGATCCCGGCTTTCCGATCTACCGCTCGATGATCGAATTCACCGGCGCCACGCCGGTGCCGGTGCCGATCCGCGAGGAGAACGGCTTCGCCTTCTCGGCGGCTGAGACGCTGGCGCTGATAACGCCGAAGACCCGCCTCCTCATCCTCAACTCGCCGGCCAACCCCACGGGCGGCGTCACGCCCAAGGCCGAGATCGACGCGCTGGTGAAGGGGCTGGAAGCCCACCCGCATGTCGCCATCCTCTCCGACGAGATCTACAGCCAGATGAGCTATGACGGGCTCCAGCACGTCTCGCTCCTGACCTATCCCTCCATCCGCGACCGCCTCATCCTGCTCGACGGCTGGTCCAAGACCTATGCGATGACGGGCTGGCGCATGGGCTTCTCGCTCTGGCCGAAGCCTTGGGGGGATGCCGCCCGCAAGCTCGCCGTCAATTCCTATTCCTGCGTCAATGCCAGTGCACAATGGGCCGGGCTTGCCGCCCTCACCGGCCCGCAGGATGCGGTGCATGCCATGGTCGCCGAGTTCGACAGGCGCCGGAAGATCGTGGTCGACGGCCTCAACCAATTGCCCGGCGTCAGCTCCGTCGTGCCGAAGGGCGCCTTCTACGCCTTCCCCAACATCCGGGCGACCGGCTGGAAGGCCAAGCCCCTCGCATCCGCCCTCCTCGAAAAGGCCGGCGTCGCCACCATCGGCGGCCCCGATTTCGGCGTCTATGGCGAAGGCTATATCCGGCTCTCCTACGCCAATTCCGCCGAGAACATCAGGCGGGCCCTGGCGCGCATGGGCGAGTTCCTCGGCGCCAATCCGGGAACGGGTGCGTGAGGTTGAGACGCGCCCCACAAGGAACAACGACATGACCGATCTCGTCTCCATCGGCGAATGCATGGTGGAATTGTCGCGCCGCGGAGACGGCATGTCGCTGGGCTATGGCGGCGACACCTTCAACACCGCTGTCTACGCCGCCCGCCTCGGGCTCGACGTCGCCTATGCCACGGCATTGGGGGACGATCCCTATTCCCAGGCGATCGTGGACCTCGCCGCCGGCGAGAAGGTCGGCATGGCCGGCGTGCCGCGCCTGGCCGGCCGGGTGCCCGGCCTCTATGTCATCGAGACCGATGCCAAGGGCGAGCGGCGCTTCTACTATTGGCGTGACAGCGCACCGGCCCGCAGCCTGTTCGAGCTTGCCGAGGCCGAGGCGCTGATGGCTCGCATCGTGAGCGCTGCGATCGTCTATTTCTCGGGCATCACCCTGTCGCTCTATGCGCCGGCGGGCCTGGAGCGCTTCGCTGAGGTGCTGGCCCGGGCCAAGGCTGGCGGCGCCTCGATCGCCTTCGACGGCAATTACCGCCCGCGCGGCTGGGGCGGCGATCCCGCCCGCGCCCGTCAGGTCTTCGGCCGCTTCCTGCCGCTGGTCGACATCGTCATGCCGACCTTCGACGACGAACAGGCTCTGTGGGGCGATGCCACGCCGCAGGACACCATCGCCCGCCTCGCCGGCCACGGCATCGGCGAGATCGCGGTGAAGGACGGCACCAACGGAGCCTTCCTGCGCCAAGGCGGCATCGATTGCCATGTGCCGGTTCCCGAGGCCGTCTCGCCCGTCGACACCACCGCCGCCGGCGACAGCTTCAACGCCGGCTATCTTGCCGCCCGCCGGCGCGATCGCACCAATGCGGAAGCCGCCCTGCAGGGCCACCGCCTCGCCGCGCGGGTCATCACCCATCGCGGGGCCATCATTCCGTCCGAGGCGATGGCCGGATTGTGACTCACAATTCACGCGGCTGCCGTTGGAATGCCATGTTCTGTCAGCATGAACGGCCCGTCTCCTGATCCTGGACTGAACAATTCAGGAGTGGATACCGGGCACGGTGGCCACTTCGAACCCGTTCTACTGCTGACAGGAGGCTCTGATCGTATAAAACGATTCAGCTTCTGGGATATTCGCATTGAAACGGGATCAAGGCATGGCTGAAGTGGTGGGCTCGCTCGACCGCGCGGTGGCGCGCGACGACGTCCCCAATGCCCCCGCGGCCCCGATCCCGGCGGCCGAGCGCCCGAAGAGCGGGCTGCTCCAGCGCATCGACTGGAGCAAGGCCGGCCTGCTGGTCGGGCTCGCCATCTTCACCATCGCCGCCGCCGCGCTCTACCAGATCTTTTCCGGCATCACCTGGTCGGAGGTGAACAATGCCGTCTCGCGCATCGCCTGGGGCCAGGTGGCGCTCGCCTTCCTCGCCACCGCCCTCTCCTATGGCGCCCTGATCGGCTACGACCTGCTGGCCCTGCGCCATGTCGGGGCGCGGCAGGTGCCGCTGCCGGTCATCGGCTTTACCTCCTTCATCAGCCACGCCTTCACCTACACGCTCGGCTTCGGCGTGCTCACCGGCGGCGCCGTGCGCTGGCGCATCTACCAGGCCCATGGCCTGAAGCCGGCCCTGATCCTGGCCGTGGGCGCCCTCACCACCCTGACCTTCTGGCTCGGCATCGCCACGGTCGCCGCGATCTGCCTGCTGTTCCAGCCTTCGGTGCTGGCCCCGCTGGACGGGCTCGCCCCCGGCCTCAACCTCGCCATCGGCCTCGCCGTGCTCGGTGGGGTCGCGCTCTGGGTGATCGTCTCGGCCGTTCGCCCGCGCACCATCAGCGTCGGCGAGCACGCCATGCCCCTGCCCGGCCCCGGGGCGACGCTCGGGGCCATCCTGGTCGGCCTGCTCGACACGGTGGCCGCCGCCGGGGCGCTCTGGCTGATCATGCCGGCCGGCCCCGATGCCGGCTTCATGAGCTTCCTGGCGGTGTTCGCCGTCGCCACGGTGCTCGGCGTCATCAGCCATGTGCCGGGGGGCGTCGGCGTGTTCGAGACCACCCTGATCCTGGCCCAGCCGCAGATCCCGGCGGCGGACATGCTGGTCTCGCTGATCCTGTTCCGCCTGGTCTACTACGTCGTTCCCTTCGCCATCGCCTGCCTGATGTTCGGCGGCTACGAGATCCGCCAGCGCCAGCATTCGGTGGGCCGGATCGCCCGGACCGTGCAGGCGATCGCCCGGCCGATCATCCCGCGCGCCGCCAGCATCGCGGTGTTCATCGGCGGCGTCATCCTCTTGTTCTCCAGCGCCACGCCGGAGGAACATTACCGCATCGCCATCCTGCGCGGCGTGATCCCCCTGCCCTTCGTGGAGGTCTCGCAGCTGGCCGGCAGCATTTCGGGCCTGGTCCTGCTGGTGATTTCCTACGGCCTGGTCCGGCGCATGGCTAATGCCCAGCGCATCGCCGTGCTGCTGCTGGTCGCCGGCGCCGTCTTCGCGCTGTTCAAGGGCCTCGACATCGAAGAGGCGATCATCTGCTCGATCGTCGCCGGCCTGCTCGTCCTCTACAAGGACGAGTTCTACCGCCAGGCGGACCTGTTCTCCGTCAGGCCGTCCTTCGAGTGGATCCTGGCCTGCATCGTCGCCATCGGCGCCACCGTCTGGCTCGGCTTCTTCGCCTATTCCAATGTCGACTACCAGCACAAGCTGTGGTGGGATTTCGCCTATAACGCCGATGCCCCGCGCTTCCTGCGGGCGACACTGGCCATGGCCGTGGTCGCCATCGGCATCGCCGCCTATATCCTGATGCATCCCAGCCGCGCCGCCTTCGATCCGGCGACGCCGGAGGAACTGGAAACGCTGGTGCCGCTGATCGAGGCTTCCACCCGCTCGGACGCGCATCTGGCCCTGCTCGGCGACAAGCGCTTCCTGCTCTCGGCCAGCGGCAAGGGCTTCACCATGTATGGCGTGCAGGGGCGCAGCTGGATCGCCATGGGCGACCCCGTCGCGCCCGAGGACGAGGTCGACGCCATGGTCTGGCGCTTCAAGGAGCTGGTGGACCGCAATGGCGGCACGCCGGTGTTCTACCAGGTCACCACCGGCCACCTGCCCGCCTATCTCGATGCCGGCTTCTCGCTCGCCAAGCTCGGCGAGGAGGCCTGGGTCGACCTCAACAAGTTCACGCTGGAAGGCAGCGAAGGCCGGCGCCTGCGCCAGGCCCGCTCCAAGGCCGAGCGCTCCGGCGCCTCCTTCGAGATCGTGCCCGCGGCCGGGGTCGACGCCATCCTCGACGAGCTCCAGGCGGTCTCGGACGCCTGGCTCGACCAGAAGGGCAACAAGGAAAAGGGCTTTTCGCTCGGCTTCTGGTCGCGCGACTACATCAGGCGCTACGACCAGGCCGTGATCCGCCAGGACGGCCGCATCGTCGCCTTCGCCAATATCTGGCGCGGCGCCGACAAACAGGAATACACGGTCGACCTGATGCGCTACCTGCCCGAGGGCCCGGCCGGCATGATGGACCTGCTCTTCATCGGCCTGCTCGCCCAGGCCAAGTGCGAGGGCTTCGCCTGGTTCAATCTCGGCATGGCGCCGCTCTCCGGCCTGCCGCGCCACCATCTGGCCTCGCTGTGGAGCCGCGTCGGCTCCTTCGTCTACAAGCGCGGCGACCGCTTCTACAATTTCGAGGGCCTCAGGGCCTACAAGGACAAGTTCAAGCCGGATTGGCGCCCGAAATATCTTGCCTTCCCGGGTGGCCTGGCCCTACCGCAGATTCTCATGGATGTTACCGGCTTGATCGCTTCGAGCCCGAGACGCGCTTTGCCCGAGGAGGCCAGTTGATGCGCCGCATCGCCCTGTTCTGTTTCGCCCTGCTGGCCTCGACGGCATCGGCCCTGGCGGCCCCGCGCGAGATCAAGGTGCAGGAGGAGATCCTCGGCACCGTCACGGTGCTCGCCCCCGAGGAGGAGCCCACCAAATTTGTCGCCTTGCTCTCCGACAAGGACGGGCTCACGCCGGCCTACCGGGCCGTGGCCGACAGGCTGGTGGACCAGGGCGCCGCCGTGATGCTGATCGACAGCCAGGCCTTCATCGACGGCCTCGCCAAGGGCGACGAGGAAGATTGCCACTACGCCTTCGGCGACATCGAGGATTCGGCCCGCGAGGCACAGCGCCAACTGGGCATGCAGACCTGGCGCTGGCCGGTGGTGATGGGGCTGGGCACGCTCGGCGGCACCTTCGCCTATATCAATCTTGCCCAGGCGCCCGAGAACACCGCCGCCGGCGCCGTCTCCACCGGCTTTTCCGACGAGATGGCCTCCAAGCTCCGCATGTGTGAGGGCGCGCCCGTCTCCAAGGCCGCCGACGGCAAATGGCAGTACAAGCCCCTCGCCAAGGTGCCCGGGCGCTGGACCCTTGTCGGCGCCGCCGCCCCCGACGCCACCACGCAGGCCTTCGTGGCCGGCACCAAGGATGCCCAGTCCGTCGTCGCCGACGGCGGGCCGGATGCCCTCATCGATGCCGCGGTGAAGGCCGCCGTCGAGATGGGCGCGCCGCCCAACCAGGAACTCGGCGACCTGCCTTTGGTGGAACTGCCGACCTCCGGCCCGCCCACGGGCCTCGCCATCTTCATCTCCGGCGACGGCGGCTGGCGCGACATCGACAAGACCATCGGCGAGATCCTGCAGAAGGAAGGCGTCGCCGTGGTGGGCGTCGATTCGCTGCGCTATTTCTGGAGCACCAAGGAGCCTGACGTCATCGCCGGCGACCTCACCCGCATCATCGGCTACTACACCAAGCTGTGGGGCGCCAAGCGCGTCGCCGTGATCGGCTATTCGCTGGGCGCCGACGTGATCCCCTTCGTCTGGCAGAAGCTGCCGCCGCCCATGCAGAAGAAGATCAACCTCCTCGCCATGCTGGGCCTGGAGCCGACCGCCGATTTCGAGATCTCCGTCTCCGGCTGGCTCGGCGTCGCCTCCTCCTCGGACGTCGACCTCAAGCCCTATCTGCCCGGCCTGCCCTTCGAGAAGACCATGTGCTTCTACGGCAAGGAGGAAGTGGTCGAGAACGGCACCGCCTGCGTCTTCCCCGAAATGAGCAAGGCCACGCTGGTGGAACGCCCGGGCGGGCATCATTTCGACGGGAACTACGAGCCGGTGGCGCGGGCGATTCTGGAGAGGTTGAAGAAGTAGCTGGGAATATCGGCCGGGGCCCGTCCCTAGGCTCCCTGGCACGGCTGGAACGGCAATCGCTCGAAGCGCAGCGTAACGCCCGGCGCTAGGCGAGAGGACAACCTTCATAGGAGACATCGATGAAGCGCGTTGCCGCCGGCGAGCATCATGCCGCCTATGAATTCGGTCGCATGACGTTGATTTCCCTCCGGGACGGTTATGTCGACATGCCCGTCACGCGATTGCGCCAGCCCGGCGACCGCCCCTTCGGCCCCGACCTGCCGCCGCAGCTTCATCTCGTCGAGGGCGGGCTGAGACTCTCGGTCAACGCCTTCGCCATCGATGACGGCGAGGCGGTGACGTTGATCGACAGCGGATCATCTAACGCCTAGCATCCGAGCATGGGCTTCCTGCCCCAGGCCCTGCGCGAGGCGGGTATCGCCGCCGGCCGGATCCGGACCGTCGCCTTTACCCACACGCATCTTGATCATATCCACGGGCTTGTCCTGCCCAATGGCGAGGATGCCTTCCCGCGACTGTCCCGTCTCCTGGTGCCCCGGGCAGAGCTCGGCCTGTTCCGGGACGTAGCCCGGCTCGAACGGTTCCACGAGAGAGCGGAACCCTTCGAGCCCGGGCAATTCCTGGGGGCTGATATCGAGGCCCTGGCCGCACCGGGCCACGAGGCCGGCCATACGTGTTTTCGCGTAACCAGCGCGGGCGAGACGATCCTGATCTGGGGCGACACGATCCATGTGCCATCGCTTCAATTCGACAGGCCGGAGCTGACCTGGGAGTTCGACACCGACCAGGAACGGGCGCGCGCAAGCCGCATGCACCTCATGGCCTTCGCCGCCGACAATGGCTATTGCGTTGCAGGGGCACATCTCGACTCACCCGGCGTCGGCCGCCTCTCCCGCAAGGAAAAGGGCTTCCGTTTTGAGCCTTTGTAGTATCGGTAGGCGGCAAGAGGGAGGCGTTGTCGCCATACCAATTCACCCTCTGGAACGACGATTTGGGTGCGAGCATCGGAACGACCAAATTGGGGCCGTCTTCTGCCTGTTCGCTTCTAGGCGCAACAGAATAGGTAAACCTGCCGTTCGGTTGAACCAATGCCTCAGTCGGCAGCCTCCGCCATCTCGGTCGTTCGACAGCCCATTGACGGTGCCTGATAGCGGCATTTTGCTCATCGGCGGGCGAAAGGATGCAGTGTCCCTGAAAGCAGACGCTCATTCATCGAGCCATCCCCAGATAGAATTATTTACCTGGGACTATCGCGGCCCACCTACCCCTCTCGCATAAAATGGACTTTGAGGTCATCAATCGTCAGATCGCCTGAGCGGTGCAGCATGCGATGGCAGTTGGAGCAGACTGCAGCAAGGTCCTCGATTCTTGTCTTTGCGCCAGGCTCAAGGTGAGCGACCGGCACCTTGTGATGCGCCTCGACAAAGCCCCGGCCAAGCTCGCCATAGGTTGCAAGGAAGTCAAAATCGCAAATCTCGCAGGAGAAAGAGGTCAAGGCGGCCTTAAAGCGGTCGACGAGCGATTTTGAGCGCTCGCGCCGCAAATGGGTTCGAAGGACGCCCATGCCCTCGCTCGCCATGAAGGGCTCCGCTGCATCAACAAAGCCGTCGCCGCTCGACGGATCGAGGGGGTCCATTTCGCGCAGACCCCAGACCCCGCCGCCAATACCGTGGACGCTGTAGAAGAGATCTCGCTTCTTCTTCCAGAAACCAGAGTCTGAGGAACATTCCTGGATCCGCCCGCGGACGCTTTGAAGCAAGGTCTCGGGATGGGAGCCTGGAAAGAGGCGTCTGATCTCATTCGCAATTTCAACAGGACGCGCTTGGCCGCCCAAGCTGCGTAGTGCGGCAGTGATTGTCTCAATCCGTGAAATCGGTCCCACCTGCTTCATCGCAGCATTGCCCTAACTCTGCTTGAGAGAAGATCCATTTGACATAAATACCCTTCCTTGGGATTGATTGCACGTTGGGGAGAAAAGAATGCTTGGCGAATTGGCTAGGGACTTTGGCGCGAAACGCACTGAATATGTGCGCCGAAGCAAGGCCTACGAAGAAGAAACGATTCGGCTTGTCGAGCGATCGTCGAAAGAAGCCGAGGGCTGGTATGTTCAACGGGAGAACAAAAACAGCCTCCGTATGCGCCGACCACGGTCGATCGAGGAAGTTACGGAGAACCGATTCTGGAATATTCTTTACCGCTTCGGCTACGCAGAATTAAACAAGGGCCGCACCTTCCCAATCAAGATAGGGAAAGGCCAGGCTACTATCGAGAAGCGTGTCGACATCTTCGCCAAAGATGATGAGACCATCGTTATCGCCCGGTGCCGATCGCAACGTCTTCCGGCGAAACTATCCCTCCTTGATGATCTGAATGACTTCGCTGAACTGATGAAGCCGATGGCCGACGCTGTTCGCTTGCACTATGGCAAGGACTATAAGCCTAAAATCATCTGGTGTATCGTAACGGAAAATATCCGCTGGTCCGATAGCGATCTACGGCGCGCCAAGGAATACAATATCAAGGTCATCCAAGGCCTCGAACTCATCTATTTCGAGGAATTTTCCAAGAAACTGGGGCCAGCAGCGCGATATCAATTCCACGCCGAATATCTCGAGGACCAGAAGGTCCCCACCTTTTCCGGGCGCAAGGTACCAGCCGTCAAGACCAAACTCGGTGGGAAGACTGCCTATCTCTTCTCAGCCCTCGCGCGAGACATATTGCGGATCGCCTTCGTCAATCATCGAGATTTACGCGATCCATCTGGAGCGCCGTCCTACCAGCGGATCGTCAAGCCCAATCGCCTTAAGGAAATTGGTCGTTTTCTCGACGAGGGAAAATTCTTTCCAAACACTATCCTCCTTAATTTTCATCGCAAGCCCCAGTTCGAGCCGCTCGCTAAGGATCATATTTCCTCGGTACACTTTGGTAATCTCATCTTACCCGATCGCTATAAGAGCTGCTGGATCATCGATGGCCAGCACCGACTGTACGGGACAACCTATACGCAAGACAATTACGATACCCCGCTCTTCTTTATTGGCTTCGATTCGGTCTCAACGTCCGAAGAAGCCAATATCTTCGTCGAGATCAACTCTAAGCAGGCGACGGTACCACCAACCTTGCTCTCGGCGCTCGAGGGGGAGGTGAAATGGGATTCCGATGATCCCAAGGAGCGCCTGTCGGCCATTGCATCTCGCGCTGTCGATCTGCTCAACACGAGGGGCGGCGGAGCCCTTGAAGGCAAGGTCGTGTCGCCCGGTATTACGGCAGGAACGAGCCAACCCCTCAATGTCCGCAGCATCCAAGACCGGATCAACCAGTCAGGACTAGTGGGCGTCCTCAATCCGCGCACTGGGGTGATCGCCCCCGGTCCATGCTGGAGCGAGACCTCCGAGGGCGCCCTTGGTCGGCTCGTCACGCTTCTGGAAATTCATTTCGAGGAAGTACAAGCCGCCAATCCCGAGCGCTGGGAGATGGGAAAGGCGGGGTTTCTCTGCATGAACTTCGGCGTTGGCAGCCACATCCGTCTGGTCGCCGAACTTCTTGCCTTCTTGGCGGCAAAGGAGGACCTCGTCCTGCACCAGCAGGAGCCTCACGATCTTCACACGCTTATCAAGCCATTCATCGCGCCGGTCCTGACCTTCATCAACGAGGCGTCCGATGCCCAGTTCGAGGAGCGCTTTAGGGTTATCTTTGGAAGCAGCGGTTTCCATCATTATTTCTATGCGCTCGTCGATCTCGTTGTTGAGGCGCTCCCTGAATTTTCGCCCGAAGGCTATGCTGATTTCAAACGGCTCACCTCCGATGAGGTGACCGACCTTGCCGACCGGCAGGTCAAGTGGATTCAGAAGGTCGTGCCGGCCTATATCCTGCAACGGCTCCAGCATGATTTTGGGGACGACTATTTCGATAAGATGGTCCCCAAAGAGGTCCAGAAGGCCTGCCAAGAGCGGCGGATTGACGATGATGGAGACGAGAAGCTCCCGGTCGAAACCTATCTCGACTGGATCCATCTCCAGAAGATCGTCAAGCAGAAGGAGGTAAGAGACGGCTTCAAGGAGGTGTTGAGCATTCGCCTTCGCGATGAACCCGGCGGTAAGCATTTCTACGATGGCTGGTTCGACGCGATCAATCGCATCCGGCGAATTCCAGCCCATCCCGCCGGTCGCTCTTACAGCGATGCCGACCTGCAAATAGTCTCGCATGTGATCGAGTTTCTGACGAACACGCTTCCTTCGCCCTATGTTGCTGGCGACTATGCTGTGCCCATGTCGTGACGGCCTTTAGCGCTTAGAACCGAGGTTGAAAATGGCTTTCCATGCGATCGAATTCCGGCAGGACACTCGTCGCTGCAGGATCGAAGGGAGACTACAAGCAGGAGCCGCATGCGGCCTAGCCGGCGTCTTCGCGATATGGGAAAGGGCCATTGTTGAGCCAAGCGGATTATTTTTGATGAGTGATCATGACCTTTGAGACGCCCCTCTGCCGCGACAGCGACGCTGTGCGCCTGGCTCTCATCCGTTTGTCGTGCTTTGCGACGCCACCTTGGAGCGCGGCCGTTGATCGTGTGAATGCACGATCGCGCCAGGGTGCAGGAGAGGAAGTCATAAGCGATGGGAAGGGTTCGGGAGGTCGCGCGCCCGGACCTGGAGGTCTTTACGAGATTGCGATGCTCAAGCGCGCATTTGCGGAAGCGGCCGGCGCTCGCGAGCTCGAGCCTACTGGCGCGTTAGAGGCAGGGGGCGTCTGACGTGGCCGACTTCACCTATATGGGCACCAAGAAGAGTCTCGCCGATACGATCAGCGCACTTTGCGGGCACCATGCGCCGGGTCCCTTTCTTGATCTCTTCTCGGGCATATCGGCAGCGGGATCCTCTGTCGCGCCTTCGAGGCAGATTTGGTGCAATGACGCACAGATCTTCTCACGTATCCTCACTGAGGCCCTCTTCCGCTCGACCGTTGATCGCCCGCGCAGCGACCATGTTGCGGCGATCGTTAGGCGCCTTGGCGATGACAATCTCAATGCCCTCGCGAGGGCGGCGAAAGCTCCGCTTGAAGAGGAGCTTGGCCTCCTCTGGGATGGCGAGGCGGATGAGCAGATTGCGATCCAAACCCGTCAGCGGGAAGACTGCACCATGCGCCGGGCCGATCTCGAAGGGCGCTTCAGCCATTGTCTCTTCACCACGCGCTATGCGGGGAGCTACTTCGGCCTTGCCCAAGCGATCCAACTCGATGCTATCCGCTATGGAGCAGATCAGGCGCTTGAACTCGGCTTTATTTCCGACGAAGAGCATCGCTGGGCGCTTCTTGCTCTCTGTCGATCGATCGCCTCGATCAGCAATTCGACCGGGCATTTTGCTCAATATCTGACTCCAAGTTCCACCAATCTCAACCGCGTCCTCGGCAAGCGTCGACGCTGCGCTTGGGCCCATTGGCTCAGGGCGCTCGAGGACATGTGTGCGATTGGCGATGCGGACTGGCGAGCAGGCAATCGTGTCTTTCACGGTGATGCGGTCGATGTCCTCAAGGAGATCCACGCGCAGGACGCGCGGCCAGCAATCATCTATGCTGACCCGCCCTATACGAATGACCAATACTCAAGATACTATCATCTTCTTGAAACAGCCCTTCTCTATGATTACCCCGCCGCCGATGGCAAAGGGCTCTACCGCGAAAATCGCTTTCGCTCGAGCTTCTCGCTCGCCCGCAATGTCGATGACTCCTTCGCAAACATGATCAGCGAAGCTGGCCAGACAGGCGCGAGCCTAATAGTCAGCTATCCAAGCAATGGCCTCCTCCCCGACAGCCTCCAGAGGATCCCCGAGTTAATGGCTGAGCATTTCAGCCATGTGCTGGATCCGCTCGTCATTCCCTACAAACATTCGACTCTCGGTGCGTCGAAAGGGCGCGAAAAAGAAGATGTCGAGGAGTGTATCTTCGTTGCGGCGCAGACGCCACTCGCAGCTTAGCGATTTAGACGCGCTTTCGCCGTGCTAGAAAAGCCGACAGGCTCGCCGTGCCCGCCCCTGAGCGGGTGGTCAGACAGCCCGCACGTCGACTTCTGGGCAACGAACTTGAAATCGAGTGCCGCAGCAGCGCCCGCGCTAACGCGACAACGGCCACCGAACTTCGGCCATTGCCACGAAGCCAAAATGAGGCGTCTCAGTTCCGACGTCAGCTTATGCCAAATTAGATTCGGTGAGCTGCTTATCAGGACTGCACGAATTGCAGCCATGTCGCGCGAGCTCATTCGATATCCGCTTTCAGGCGATCAGCGGCAGCGCTTCAATGACCGAGATGGAGGCGCAAAGTAGTCATTCCGGTGTGCCGGCTCCCCTCTCCCCCCTTCGATAACCGGCTCCCCTCAAATCCCCCACCTCATTCCCCCCCGACTTGCCCCCGTCACATCCCTGTGGAACCTTGCCTGCTCCACTGCCTTTCGGGATGCCCGCCATGTCTCGTCTCAATCGCCGCCAGACGCTCGGCCTCGGCCTGGCCGCCGGCTTTTCCGTCACCATGCTGTCGGGCGCGGCCGAGACCGCCGAGGCGGCGCCGGCCGGCACCACCTTCTCGCTGCTGCTCGTCAACGACATCTACAAGGCCGGCGACACCAAGGGCCGCGGCGGCTTTGCCAAGCTGGCGGCCGTGGTCAAGGCCGAGCGCGCCCGCGGCGTGCCCATGCTGTTCTGCCATGCGGGGGATTGCTTCTCGCCCTCGCTGATGTCGGGCTTCGACCAGGGCGAGCATATCGTCGCCCTCACCAACATGATCCGGCCCGACATCTTCGTGCCGGGCAATCACGAGTTCGATTTCGGCACCGAGGTCTATTTCAAGCGCATGGGGGAAGCGAACTTTCCCTTCTACGCCGCCAATATGCGCCGGGCCGATGGCAGCCCGGTCCCCGGCATGAAGGACAATTCGATCCACGAGCTCGGCGGCATCAAGGTCGGCGTCACCAGCCTGGCTTTGGCGGCGACGCCCCAGATGTCGCAGAGCGGCGACCTCATCTTCGCGCCCGAGCTGGAGACGCTGAAGCGCGAGGTGGAGATCCTGCGCAGAGAGGGCGCCGAGTTCATCGTCTGCGTCGCCCATATCGATCGCGCCATGGACAATGAGATCGTGCGCTCCCGGCTGGTCGACGTGCTGCTGACGGGCCACGACCACGATCTCGCCATCAGCTATGACGGCCGCACGGTGATGGTGGAATCCAATGAGGAGGGCAATTTCGTCACCGCCATCGATTTCGTGGTGACGGCGAGCGGCGAGGGCAAAAGCCGCAAGATCGCCTGGCTGCCGAGCTTTCGCGTGCATGACAGCCTGTCGGTCGAGGCGGACCCCGAGGTGCAGGCCGCGGTCGACAGGCTGGAGGCCGACCTCTCGCGCGAGCTCGACGTCGAGATCGCCACCACCGCCGTCGAGCTCGACAGCCGCACCGCCAGCGTGCGGTCGCAGGAGACCGCCATGGGCGATCTCATCGCCGATGCCATCCGCGCCCGCACCGGCGCCGAGTGCGCCATCACCAATGGCGGCGGCATCCGCGCCAACAAGGTCTATCCGGCCGGCGCCAAGCTGACCCGCCGCGACATCCTCTCCGAACTCCCCTTCGGCAACACCACCGTGCTGGTCGAGCTCAACGGGGCCGACATCAAGGCCGCGCTCGAAAACGGCGTCTCGCAGTTGCAGAACTATGCCGGCCGCTTCCCGCAGGTCTCGGGCTTGGCCATCACGGTGGATGCCAAGGCACCGGTGGGCGCGCGCGTCACCTCGGTCAGCGTCAACGGCGAGGCGCTCGATCCGGTCAGGCGCTACAAGGTCGCCTCCAACAACTTCATGCTGGCGGGCGGCGACGGCTATGACGCCATCGGCCGCGGCCGCGTGCTGATCGGGGCGACCGACGGCAAGCTGCTCGCCAATGAGGTGATGGTCTATCTGCGCGAGAAGGGCACGGTGACCACCGGCGTCGGCGGGCGGATCAGGGTGGAGGGCTGAGGGGCCTGGGGGCACGGGCTCTTTACCCTCCCCTCGATGGGGAGGGTCGACGCGAAGCGTCGGGGTGGGGTGACCTTCTTATAGGAAACTGTCCTTCGGTTGACGACGGCCTGCGCCATCCCACCCCGCCCCGGCCTTCCAGGCCGACCCTCCCCATCGAGGGGAGGGTAGAAGGCGTGCTCTCATCGCAAAGCAGGCCCACGGACGACGCCCCCGCGCCTCCGGCCCGCCCTCAATGCCCGTGATTGGCGCCGACGCCGGCCCTCGCCTGGCGCGGCACCGGATCGGTGGAGAGCAGCGGCGCGACGATGATGTCGGCCAGCCTGTCGGCATCGCCGCTGAAGCCGTGGCCGCCGGCCTCGCGCAGGATGGCGAAATCCGGGCGCGCCTTGGCCAGGGCCGGGCAGGCCAAGGCGGCCATGCGGTCCTCCTGGCCGTAGATGCACTGCACATTGGGCGCGTCGATGCGCGCCGCCTCGGGCAGGAGCGCGATCTCGTTGGGATAATCGTCGTCGCTGAGTTCCACCCGCATGTCCGTCGCCGGCGTGATCGATAAGAGGGAGACCACCGCGACGATGCGCTTGATGCGCAGCGGCAGGCGGTTATAGACCAGCGGCAGCGCGTCGCCGCCGAAGGAATAGCCGACCAGCGCCACCCGATCGACCGGCCAGGCGGCGCGGTAATGCTTGATGATGCGCTTGAGATCGGTGGCGACCTCGCCCGGATCGCGCTTGGCCCAGAAATAGCGCCGGGAATCGATGGTGACCACGCCGACGCCGCGCCGGGTCAGGGCCGTGGCGAGGTCGACATTGAGCTGGCCCATGCCGCCATCGCCCGTCAGCACCACGGCGAGCCGATGGGCCGGCTCGCTGGGCTCGGAGACGTAGAGCGGCAGGTCGGAGAGCTCGTCCGGGCCATGCGGGCCGGCATCCTTGCCCAGGGCCTGCGCGGCCTCCTCGGCGGCGCCCTCGTCGCCATCCTCGATTTCCCGCAGCGCGTCGAGGCTGGCGGTGGTTGCGGCCGAGACGTCGGCGCTGGCGAGGGCCGCCTTGTCGACGAGGCAGGCCGAGACCGTATCGGGCTTCATCGTGGTGGTATGGACGGCGATCACGCCGGCGATGCGATGGCTGTCGGCCTGCAAAGCGAGGGACCGCGCGGCATCGCGGCCGAGGCCGGCGCCGGCCAGCACGGGCGTGACATAGGGCGCGATCGCCTGCTCGCGCTCGATGCGCAGCGTGGTGTCCTCGATATGGCCGGCGAGTTCGGGGCAGGTCATGCGGTGGCGGCCGCCGGCGGTGCGCCGTGCTGTCGGCCAGTCCAGGCCGATCACCAGGTCGCCGCGCTGGCGGAATTCGCCGGCGAGGGTTTCCTCGTCACGGCCGAAGCCGTCCGCGTCGGACAGCAGCACGATGACATTGGCCGGCTTGTCGGCGGGCTGGTAGAGCTTGACGTCGTCGAAGATCGCGTCCCGCACCTCCTGCGAGGGCGCGGCCTGCGCCGCCGCCGCCAGCTGCGCGAGAATCATCAGGGCGGACAAAGCAAGGAACAAACGCATGGATCACCCAACGGCATGCGACGGCCCACCGCTTCGCATGCCCAAGGACATGGCCTCGGTTCCGGATCGCACCGCACTCCAGAACCGACGAGATGTCCTGAGGTAAGCTATGCCCCACCCGTCCTGCTGTCGAGTCCGCGATGGGGCATCGGCCCATCACTTCATGTTGATGCGCGTCATCATCACGGCGGCCAGGATAAGAATGCCGCCGACGAGCTGGTCGAGGCTCAGGGCCTCGCCGAAGACGAAATAGGCGATGACGGCCGACAGCACCGGATGCGAGAGCAGGATGATCGCCACCACGCCGGCAGGCAGCCGGCCGATGCCGACCGCGCTCAGCCCCTGGCCGAGCACCTGGCAGATCAGCCCGAGGCCGATCACCACCGCCCAGCCCTGCGGCGACTGCGGCAGGAAGGTGCCGCCCTCGACCAGCACGATGGCGATGAGGCCGAAGGCGGCGACCACGGTGGAAACCAGCGAGGCGTCGGCGGCCAGGCGCGTGTTGCGCGCCACCCTGAGCGCCACGAGGTAGAAGGCGTAGGCCAGCGCCGCGCCGAGGGCCAGGAGATCGCCCTTGCCCATGGTGAGGCCGGTGCGGTGGGCGCCGCTGGTGATGGCGACGCCCACCAGGGCGATGGCGAGAGCCGCCAGCACCGCCGGGCGGATGCGGTCGCGCAGCAGCACGAAGCCGGCGACCACCGAGGCCACGGGCGCCAGGTTGGAAATGAAGCTGGCATTGGCCACCGAGGTCAGCGGCAGGGCGGCATGGTAGAAGGCGAGATCCCCGGCAAAGGCGACGCCCGCGAGGCTGGCCGCCAGCAGGCCCGGCCGGGTCAGCAGCGACGCCATGCTGTGACGCCCGGCCCGCCGCCTCTCGGCCTCGGCCCAGACGAACAGCACCGGCAGCGAGAAGACCAGCCGCCAGAAGGCGGCGGCGGCCGGGGCGACATCGGCGAAGCGGATCAGGATGGGCGACCAGGCGATCGCCAGCACGGAGGCGATCATGGCGCCCAGGCCGACGGAATCGAGCGCGGGCAGGCTGGCCGGACGCGGGGCGGAAGCGATGTCGCTCATGGCAGGCTCTATAGCGTTTTGCGATTTGACGGAGTCACCCAGAATCGCAAAGACGCGTTAAAACAAAGAGTTAGAGCAAATAAGCGTTCAGTCATGAACGCGCTTTGCTCTAGGGCTGGTACTCGTACCTGGTACTCGTACTTGGACTCGTCGACGGACAAACGGATCGAACTGGCTCGACCTTTGTCATTGCCGGGCTTGACCCGGCAATCCACGCTCCTTTCAGGCCGGGAAGACGGAGCCGCTGGATGCCCGGGTCAGGCCCAGGCATGACAAAGGTGGTGCTTCAATTGTCTCCGGATCGGGACTTGCGGGCAGAATACGCCGCGCTTCACATAAGCGAAAACGAATGTATCTTATGGCAGGATTTCATTTCCTTATGGATCGGCCCCGATGCGCCATTTCGATACCGACAGCCTGGAAACGCTGGTCACCATCGTCGATCGCGGCGGCTTCACCGCCGCCGGCGAGGCGCTCGGCAAGACGCAGGCGGCCGTCAGCGTCATCGTCTCGCGCATGGAGGCACGCATCGGCAAGCGCCTGCTGGAACGCTCGCGCAAGGGCGTCACCCCGACCTTCGCCGGCGAGATCCTGATCGGCTATGCCCGCCGCATCCTCAGCCTGGAGGACGAGGCGCTCGCCGCCATCGGCGGCGACGAGGCGGCCGGGCGGGTGCGCCTCGCGGTGCCCGACGACTTCGTCGACATGATGGTGTCGCCGCTGATCGGCGCCTTCTCCCGGCGCTTTCCGCGCGTGCAGCTGGAAATGCGCTGCGACCTCTCCTTCCGCCTCGAGCCCATGCTGGAACGCGGCGAGGTCGATCTTGCCATCATCACGCAGGATCCGGCCCGTCCGCTCGGCGAGGTGCTGCGCCGCGAGCCGAGGGCCTGGTGCGCGGCGCGCGACCACCGGCCGGAACTGATCGACCCGCTGCCGCTCGCCATGTTCCCGGAGGGCTGCCGCTGCCGGCCGGACGCGCTCGCCGCCCTCGACGCCATGGGCCGGCCCTGGCGCATCGCCTATACGTCCAGCCACATGCCCGGCATCCATTCGGCCGTGAATGCCGGCATGGCGATCACCATTCTCGGCATTTCCTCCATTCCCAAGGAATGGCGCCGCCTGGGCGAGGAGGAGGGCTTTCCGGAGCTGCCGCATCTCGACATCGCCCTGGTCGTGCCCGCCAATGCCAGCGTCGCCACCAAGCGCTTCGCCACCTTCCTGCGCGAGACCGTGCTGCAGCAGGAGTCCCTGGCGGCCTGAGGAGCGTCAGAACAAAGAGGCTTGTTTGATCGGGCCGCGTTACGGTCCGGACAGAATGTCCGGCCTCCGGCGCTTCCTTGGAACCGTCAGCCGCCCAGCAGCGCTCCCTTGATCCCCTCCGCCCGCGCCGAGAGCAGGAAGGCGGCGCTTTCGGCCAGCGCCTCGCTTCCGCGGCCGAGCAGGTTGATGCGCACGCCATGGTCGGCGGCACTGCGCGCGGCCGCGGCCGCCAGCCCGGCCCGGCAGGCCGCCTGCGGCCAGGCGTCATCGCCGCCACCGACGACGAACAGCACGCTGCCCCCCGGCGCCAGCACCGGCAGCGCCGCCTGGAGGGCCTCGATACCATGGCCGAGATTGAGCGCCAGCTCCGCCTGCCTGGCTTCCCGTTCCTGCCCCTGCCCCGCCGCCATGGTGGTGTTGCAAACCAGGCCATCGAGGCGCCCGAAGATTTCGATCACGGCGCCGACGAAGGCGGCTGCCTCGCCCGGTACGGCAAGGTCGCAGGCATAGGCCAGGCAGCGCCCGCCATGGCCCTCGATCACCGCATGGGCCTCGGCCAGCTCCTGGGCCGAGCGCGCCGCGATCGCCACCGCCGCGCCCTCCGCCGCCAGGCGCTCGGCAATCGCCCGCCCGACGCCCCGCGAAGCACCCGTCAGGGCGATGACCTTGCCGGCAAGTTCCAGATCCATGCGGCCCCCATTCAAACTCGAACCGCGACACTGTCAGATTGGTGAAAAGGGGGCAACTGAGAGGGCGCAGGCTTTTCGGGTTGACGGGCATCTTACCCGTTCTTGGAAGCGCTGCGCTTGTCGGATGGCAAGAACGGGCAAGATGCCCGTGCACCCGAAGAAATCACCGCATCAGGCGCGGCACCGTGCCGGTCAGGCCGGTGGCCTCCCGGATGAACAGCCGCTTGGCGGCCGGAAAGCGCTCGACCAGGCCGAGGCCGACATCGCGCACCAGGCGGATGGCATCATGGTCGTTGGAGAAGAGGCGGTTCAAGCCGTCGGTGGCGATGCCCATCGAGACGGTGTCGAAACGCCGCCAGCGCTGGTAGCGTTCCAGCACGTCCGGGCTGCCGATATCCAGCCCGAGGGCCGCCGCATCCACCACGCATTCGGCCAGTGCCGCCGCGTCGCGGATGCCCATATTGAGGCCCTGGCCGGCGATGGGATGGATGATATGGGCGGCGTCGCCCACCAGAGCCAGCCGGTCGGCGATGAAATTGCGGGCGATGCGCATCGACAGCGGGAAAGCCGCGCGTGGCCCGATCACCTTGAGCTCGCCGAGCTTGAGACCGAAGCGGCGCTCCAGTTCGGCGTGGAAGCCGGCATCGTCGAGGCTGAGGATGCGGTTCGCCTCCCCGGTTCTCTCCGTCCAGACCAGGGAGGAGCGCCGGCCGGTCAGCGGCAGGATGGCGAAGGGGCCGGCGGGCAGGAAATGTTCCTCCGCCCGCCCTTCATGGTCGAGTTCGTGTTCGACGGTGGTGACGATGCCGGACTGGCCATAGTCCCAGCCATGCATGGCGATGCCGGCCTGCTCGCGCAGCCGCGAGCGCCCGCCATCGGCCGCCGCCAGCAATTGCGTGGCGATGTCGTCGCCCGACGGCAGTTCGGCGGTGATGCCGTCCTCGGTCAGCTTGTAGCGGCTGACGGAAGCCCCCTGCCCGCGCAGCTCGACGCCGAGGGTCTCGGCCCGCGCCACCAGCGCATCGAGCAGCAGCCGGTTCTCCACCATATGGCCGAAAGGCTCGCCCGGCTCGACATCGCCGGCGAAGGACAGGAAGCTCGGCCGGATCGGATCGTCGAGCTTGGAATCGGTGATCACCATGTCGAGGATCGGCTGGGCCTGGTCGGCCACTGCCTGCCAGACGCCGAGCTTCTCCAGGAAACGCCGTGCGCCGGTGGCGATGGAGGACGAGCGCGGATCGCGCGAGGGGCCCTTGCCGAGCACAGGATCGACGATGACGACCGAAAAGCCCGCACCGAGCTCGGTCTTCAGAGCCAAAGCGAGACCAAGGCCGGCGAACCCGCCTCCGGCGATGACAAGATCGGCTTTGCCGGCCATTTCCGCACCTCGTGCTTGACTTTCGACGGCAGGATCGGCTGCTCTGCCTTCCATCAAGGAAAGCCTCATGTCCGATCCCTTTGCGAATCTGATCTCGATACTCGATCTCGAACAGCTCGAACACAATCTTTACCGCGGCACGAGCCCGCAGGGCGGCTGGCAGCGCGTTTTCGGCGGCCTGGTGATCAGCCAGGCCCTCGTGGCGGCAACCCGGACCGTCGAGCCCGACCGGCATGTGCATTCCCTGCACGGCTATTTCCTGCGCCCCGGCGATCCCAGCGTGCCGATCATCTACCAGGTCGACCGGCTGCGCGACGGCAAGAGCTTCACCACCCGCCGCGCCATCGCCATCCAGCATGGCCAACCGATCTTCTCGCTTTCCTGTTCCTACCATCGCCCGGAAGAAGGCTGGCACCATCAGGCGACCATGCCTGACGTGCCCACCCCCGATCAATTGCCGAGCATCGCCGAGCTCAAGGACCAGTTCCTCGGCCATCTGCCCAAGGTGGTCCGCGACTATTGGGAGCGCGAGCGGCCGATTGAGCTCAGGCCGGTCGACATGAAGCGCTACACCGCGCGCACGCCCCAGGAGCCGCGGCAATATATCTGGATCCGCGCCGCCCGTTCGCTGCCCGACGACCGCGCCCTGCACGAGGCGGTGCTGGCCTACACCACCGACATGACCCTGCTCGACACCACTCTCGTCGCCCATGGCAAAAGCGTATTCGATCCCGACGTGCAGCCGGCGTCGATCGACCACGCCATGTGGTTCCATGCCCCGTTCAAGATGGACGAATGGCTGCTCTACGCGCAGGAGAGCCCGTTCACCGGCGGGGCCCGCGGCTTTGCCCGCGGCGAGATCTGGCAGGAAGGCCGCCTGATCGCCTCGGTGGCCCAGGAAGGCCTGATCCGCAAGCGCTGGGACAAGCCGCCCGGCTGAGTCAGCTTGGCCCGGGGGGCTCGGACGGTCGGCGCTATTTCGCCGTGAAGAAGGTCAGGAGCACCTTCCCCTTCTCGCCGATCAGGCAGACGAAGCGGTCCGGCCGGCCCGCCTCCTTCCCTCTCTTGATATAGGCCTCGCCCAGGACGACGGCCTTGACCGGCACATCGCCGACCTTGGTATCCGCCGCCGAGACGGCGATGCTCTCCTGGTCGATGACGAGATCGGCGATATCGGGCGACTTCTGCTGAAGGGCAAGCAGGCCGCTTGCCTTGCAGGCCGTCACCTCCGGGGCCTCAGCCGCCTGGGCGTCGAGCGCTAGCAGCAGCCCGCCCGCGGCCAGAAGTGAGCGCAAAATCATCGCCATATGGTCAATTCCCCACCTTGCTCCAGCAAAATTGCCCTGGTTAACGCAAGGTGAGGTCATTTGTTCCGCGACTACCTGCCGATCGCGGCGAGAATGGATCTTTCCAGCACGGCGCCGTCGCCTTCCACCTGCACCATCTTGGTCCGGCTCGTCGCCCCTTGCGTGATCAACACGCGGCTGGCGGCCACGCCCAGCGCCTTGGCGACCAGCTTGACCAAGGCCTGGTTGGCCTCTCCGTCGGCAGGCACGGCACGCACCTTCGCCGTCAGCACGGCCCGGCCGTCCGACAGGGTTTCCACGCTGCCGAGCACGTCCTTGCCGCCGCGCGGGGTCAGGCGCATGGCAACGAGCAGGCCGTCCGGCGTGACTCGCCAGGGGATGGCAGGGTCACGAGCGCTCAAGGCACGTAGGGATAGATGTAATAGGCGATGATCCGCTCGATGAAGATCGCGATCAGGATCGCCACGAAGGGCGAGAAATCGATGCTCCCGAAATCGGGCAGGCGCCGCCGGATCGGCGCGAACACCGGTTCGGTCAGGCGATAGAGGGCGTCGCCGATCGCCGCCACGGTCGGGTTGCGGCGGCTCACCACGTTGAACGCCACCAGGTATGAAAACACCACGGAAGCCAGCACGATATAGATATAGAGCTGCAGCAGGATGAGGATGATGTCGAGGATTGCGCGCATCGGGTCTCCAAGCCTTCCGGGCCATTCACACCTGTCCCTGATCTAGCGACCGGGAGGTTGCACCGCAAGTGCGGCGGATGAGAAGAGGCGGACGCCGCGCCATTGCCTCTCACCGCGATCTCTGCGACACATTTATCATGAGCACGCATGATCACGATCACGACCATGACGACGAACATCATCATGGCGCGCCGCCCTCCCCGATGGCCGAGCGGGTGAAGAAGCTCGAAATCCTCCTGGTCGAAAAGGGCTATGTCGACCCGGCAGCCCTCGACGTCTTCATCGATACCTATGAGAACAAGGTCGGCCCGCGCAACGGCGCCCATGTCGTCGCCCATGCCTGGCGGGACGAGGAATTCAAGGCCTGGCTGCTGGAAGACGCCACCGCGGCCATCGCCTCGCTCGGCTATTCGGGCCGCCAGGGCGAACATATGAAGGTGGTCGAGAACCAGCCGGGGCTTCATAATCTCATCGTTTGCACCCTGTGCTCCTGCTATCCCTGGTCGGTGCTCGGCCTGCCGCCGGTCTGGTACAAATCCGCCCCCTATCGCTCGCGCGCGGTGATCGATCCGCGCGGGGTGCTGGCCGAGTTCGGCCTCACCCTGCCCGATGACACCGAGATCCGGGTCTGGGACTCGACGGCGGAGCTGCGCTACCTCGTGCTGCCCCAGAGGCCCGACGGCACCAAGGGTTGGAGCGAAATGGCGCTGGCGCAGCTCGTCACCCGCGATTCCATGATCGGCACCGGCCTTGCCATCCAGCCGGGCGGGCTGTGACTATCGTCAACAAGCACCTTGTCATCCCCGGCCGAGCTACCTGCAAGCATAGCGAGAGAGAGCGAAGCCTGTGACGATACCCTCGGCCTGCGGCCTCGCCGGGGATGACAAGTTCCGTCTCATTTGCGTTCGAAAGATCTTAAAACCCATGACCCGCTTCATTGCCAATGCCCGCATGTATTCGGTCACGCCGGAGGTCGAGGAGCACTGGAAGGCCCTGCTCGGCCATGTCATGGCGAGCGCCGGCGTGGCCTTCGACTATGAGCCCTACCCTGCCCCGCAGCCCCTGGAAGTGCTGTGGGAGCGCGACGATCTCGGCTGCGTCTTCATGTGCGGCTATCCCATCGCCTTCCAGCTCTCGGAAGTGATCCCGATCGCCGCGCCCATCCCGGCCGCCGCATGGGCCGGCGGCAAGCCGCTCTATCGTTCCGACCTGATCGTGAAAGCGGACAGCCCCTTCCGGCGCCTCGAGGATACGTTCGGGCACCGCATCGGCTGGACCGTCGAGCACTCCCACTCCGGTTTCAATGCGCTGCGCCATCATTTGCTGCCCCATCGCTCACCCGACCGTCCGGCGCTCTACCGCGAGGTCGTCGGCAATCTCGTCACCGCACGGGGGATTCTCGACAAGGTGCTGGCCGGCGAGATCGATGTCGGGCCGCTCGACGGCTATTGGCACGAGCTCATCCGCGCCTATCGCCCGGACCTGACCGAGGGCATCCGCGTGATCGGCTCGACCGGCCTGGCGCCGATCCCCTCCTTCGTGGCGGCGCCCGGCCTGCCGGCGGAGACGATCGTGCGGCTCAAGGCCGCCTTTGCTGCCGCCCATCACCAATCCTGGTTCCCTCCTCTCGGGCAGGCCTTGCGGCTCACCGGCTTCGCACCGGTGGAGCAGGCCGATTTCGACAGGACGCTGGCCTGGGACCGCGAGGCGCGGGAACAGGGCTACGCCACCATCGCCTGATATCGGGACCCGCCTCCCTCATCCCAAAGAAAAAGGGCGGAGAGACCCCCTCATCCGCCCTTCGAGAACCCTCCCGGATCCGGAAGGGCGTTATCTTTGATGGGAGCCGCTCAGTACAGCGGTTCGGGCTCCAGGCTCGAACGCCGCTTGGCCTTGGGGGCGGGGGCCGGCTCGGGCATGCCGCCCATATCCGCCTGCACGGCTTCGGGCTGGATACGGACCGTGGGAACGGTGCGCGACTGGGCCACCATGGGCCGCCGCGGCTTGGCCGCAGGCGCCGATGCCTCGACACCGGACGGTCCCTGCTGGAAGTTGAACTGCGGCTGGCCATTGCCACGGGCCGGCGGCAGGGCAATGTGGGCTTCATCCGTCTGGGCCGAGCCGACATGCGCCTTGCCGACGGAGCCGCGCGGGCGGATCGGAGGCAGCGCCTCCGGCGTCATGCCCGCATCCACATCATTCTGGGCGACCTGCACGTCGGGCACGGCATGGCGCTTGGCCGGGCCGAGGCGAGGACGGGCCGGCGGCAGGATGTCGATGACGGGATCGGCCTGCGGTCCGGCGGCATCCTGGTAAGCAACGGCAGTCGGCAGGGATTTGGCCGTGGGACGCGAATATTTACGCGGCTGCGGCGCGGGCATCGGTTCGGCAGCGGCCACCGTCGTCGGCAGCGGAGGCATCTCGGCCTGGGCCACCATCACCGGCGGAACGTAAGGCGCATCGCCACCGCGCCGGCGCTTCTCGTAGAAGGCGTTGCCGCCGGCAACGGCCACGTAATGCATGTTGTTGTAGGGATAGGTGTAGCCGGCCGTGTGGAAGAAATGCACATTCTTCGACATGCCGGGATAGCGCTTGCCGCTGAGCACCAGATCGGCGATGCGGAAGGCACGTTCGCGGCCGGAATCGTTCATCTTCTTGGTCAGCACGCCCGGGGCGAACTGCACGCGCTGGCCAACCGTGCCGCAGATCGAGCGCGGATATTTGCCGGACTCGACGCGGTTCATCACCACCGTGCCGACGGCGAGCATGCCGTCATCGCTGGACCGGTTGGATTCGAAATACATGGCACGCGCCAGACACTCACGCTCATTCGTGGTGCTGGCCACACGCGAGGACGAAAAGAGGGCGCAGCCGCCAAGAGCCGAGGTTGCCGCCGCAATCGCGAGGAAACGCAGGGCAGATGTGAGGGTTCGTGTCTTCATGCGCTCGTTGTGTCGTGAGAAAGTTAACGACCGGTAATCATTTTTGTGGCGGAATTGCAACGAGCCTGCAAAACTTCTCCATATGAGGGGCTTTTTAACGGGATGGTTACCCGAATCTTGCCAGCCGTGCCCGATTTGCAACACTTTGCGGCGTCGGAAGTGCCCTTTGGTTAACGAACTCAAGCACTGGATGGCCGCTCGCCGATCTCCTGGCACAGCCATTTGAGCAGGGTCGATATCGTGCGATGGCGCCAGCGCGCCTCCGGGGCGATCAACCAGTAACTGCCCAGCGAGACATCGGTGTCGAGCAGCTCGACCAGCCGCCCCGCCGCAATGTCCGCGTCGGCCTGCAGGCTGGTCGAGAGCGCTACGCCCTGGCCCGCCAGGGCCGCATCATGGGTGGACGAGGCCGACCACAGCCACGGTCCCTTCAGCGTCGCGGCCCGATAGCCGGCGAGGCGGAAGAAGCGATGCCATTGGCTGGCATTGTCTTCGTGGACGAGTTTCTGGCCGGCGAGATCGGCAAGGCTGGCAATCGGCGCCTGTGTCGCCAGCCAGGCCGGGCTGGCGACGGGAAAGATGCGCACGCGCTGGAGCAGGGCCGACATCACGGGCGACGTCGGCGCTTTCTCGGCGAAGATGATGGCGGCGTCCGCGTCATGCCGCGCGAAATCGGGCTGGTCGGACGTCGCCCGCACCACGATGATCGTGTCCCGCAGAGCCGCCTGCAAGGCATCGAGCCGCGGCGTGAGCCAGCGGGCCGCCAGGCCCGGCGCGCACCATAGCCGCAACTGGCCGCGCAGGTGCTGGGCCGGCCGCAGTTCCATGGTGACTTCGGCAATCTGCCCGAAAGCCGCAGTCGTCACTTCGAAGAGGCGGGCGCCGGCCTTGGTCAGCCTGACGCCGCGCGCTCCGGAGGTGACGAGATGGAGGTCGAACCAGGCTTCCAGGTGGCGCACATGCCGGGACACCACGGTGTGGCTGACGCCGAGCGCCTCGCCGGCCTTGCGCATGGAAGAAAAACGTCCGACCGCCTCGAAGGCCCGGAGCATGGACAAAGGCGGCAGTCGGCCGCCCAAGGCCGGTTCGGCGCCATCGGCGGCGTCCATGTCCTCGCTGCCGGATGCACCATCGTCCGAAGGACTGTTGCCTGGACCCGCCACCCCCATGTCCTTCCCATGCCCCAATTCCCAGGCCCGTATTCTCAGGCGCAGGCCCGACACGATGTCGGGGCCCTGCCCGCCGCAATACGTCGGCGGACTGGTGCCTCAAGGCTTCAGTGGTTACAAATCCGCACCACCGCGGCAGACATAAAACACCTGCCGCCTGCCGGCAAGACGTGGCAGGATTCTCCCCAAGCGCCTGATCAGCCGCAATCCAAGAGCGTCGTCACGAATGGCTCCGAACCGATCGGAAAACAGCCCGTCGATGGTCCCGCACCGAGATTGACGAGGCTGTCGTACAGCGCCATAGCATGCGCCCACAGCGCATTGATCAAGCAATCGGAGTTCGATCCATGAATGCACCGGCCACCAAGGCGCATGGCGCCAACCGCACCCAGACGGAGGACCTTCTGGAAAGGCGCGCCAGCGTCTTCACGCGCGGCATGAGCGCAGGCCAGCCGGTCTTCGCCGCCAAGGCCAAGAACTCCGAGATCTGGGACGTGGAAGGCCGTCGCTTCATCGATTTCGGCGGCGGCATCGCCGTGCTCAACACCGGCCACCGCCATCCCACCGTGATGAAGCGGGTGCAGGAGCAGCTCGATCGCTATACCCATACCTGCCTGATGGTCACGCCCTATGAGCCGGCCGTGCAGGTGGCCGAGAAGCTCATCGAGATCGCGCCGATCTCCGGCCCCAAGAAGGTGATGCTGGTCACCACCGGCGCCGAGGCCGTCGAGAACGCCATCAAGATCGCAAGAGCCCATACCGGCCGTTCCGACGTCGTGGTGTTCAACGGCGCCTTCCATGGCCGCACCCTCCTGGCCATGGCGATGACCGGCAAGGTCGTGCCCTACAAGACCAAGTTCGGCCCCTTCCCGGGCGGCGTCTGGCGCGTGCCCTATCCGATCGAGCACAAGGGCATTTCGGTCGACGACACCTTCGAATCGCTGAAGTGGCTGTTCAAGACGGATGTCGACCCCAAGAACGTCGCCGCCATCGTGATCGAGCCGGTGCAGGGTGAAGGCGGCTTCTACATCGCCTCGCCGGAATTCCTCAAGCGCCTGCGCGCGCTGTGCGACGAGCATGGCATCCTCCTGATCGCCGACGAGATCCAGACCGGCTTCGGCCGGACCGGCAAGTGGTTCGCCATGGAGCATTCCGGCGTCGAGCCCGATTTGATCACCACTGCCAAGAGCCTGGCCGGCGGCTTCCCGCTCGCCGGCATCGTCGGCAAGGCCGATATCATGGATGCACCGGAGCCCGGCGGCCTCGGCGGCACCTATGCCGGCAACCCCGTGGCCTGCGCCGCCGCGCTCGGCGTGTTCGAGGCCTTCGAGGCCGAGGACCTGCTGGACAAGTCGATGAAGCAGGGCGAAACCATCCTCAAGCGCCTCAAGGCCATCAAGCGCAAGAAGACGGGGCGCCCCATCGGCGATATCCGCGGCCTCGGCGGGATGACGGCTTTCGAGCTGGTCACCAGCCATGGCGGCAACGAGCCCGATCCGGCGGCGGCCAAGGCCCTGGCGGCCGAGTGCCTCGAGCGTGGCCTGATGATTCTCACCTGCGGCGTCTATGGCGAGACGGTGCGCCTGCTCGCCCCGCTCACCATCCAGCCCAAGGTGCTCAAGGAAGGCCTCGACATCCTCGAAGCCGCCTTGCTCGGACAGAAGTGAGCTCGGCGCGATGGGCCGTTTGCGGCTCCTCGCCATCACCATCCTGCTGGCGCTCCTCGGCGCCGGCGGGTCTGCTCTTGCCGAGGTCCGCTTCGGCAAGAACGTTTATATCGGCGGCCATGATTTCTCCAACCGCCACTACGGATCCGTGCATATCGAGACGACGACACGGCGCCCGCCATGGTATGGCTGCCGCTGGTATCGGCCCGGCTCGCGCTATCAGGGCCGTGTGATCCGCACGCGCACGCAGATCTGCAATCTCAGGCAAATTCCGTATTCGCAGAGGCGGCGCTAACGTGGTGGGCCGGTCTTCAGACCGGCTCTTGCGAGAGGCCCACGCCTGCTCAGCAGCTCTCGCGATAGATACCCTCCCTGCCATTTCTTGGCGGCGGCTCATCCATCAGAATATCCATGCACTCATCGGCTTCGCCAGCGGGTGAAAACTGCAACTTTCGCTGCAATCGCAGGAACGTCCCAAGATATTTCCAATCCTTCGAGGGCGTATCGTACTTCATCGCTAATGGATCGGCGGAAATCCTGAACGTGCCACCAAAGTCCATAACGGCAATGGCCTTTGAATCAACGCGGTATAGATTCGCTCTCAAATCCGGACCCCAATCCCACATGAGCTTTTGATCCAACGCGTTTCCATCATTGTCGACGACCGCGATAGATCGATCTTCACCATGCTGGATAACTGTTATAGTAATACCAAGATCTATTATTGTTCTACTAACTTCTTGATATTTTAAACAAAATACATCGGGCAAATAAAATCCAATTAAGATACCCAATGTCAGCAAAAACACGCTGCACCAATACCGATATTTGCGACCTGAATTTTCTCTTTTCTCCATAACAAGCAATTGAACGTCTTGTCATGAAGACATGTCGGCTCTCGCGACACAATTCCATGCAAAATTCGTGGATTATCAAAAGAAGGCCGTCACCCGTCCCAAACCGAAGCAGTCCCAGTGCCGGTCTAAAGACCGGCACACCAGAAGAAACCCTATACCGTCTCCCACGCGCCGCTCTTTTCCGAGCGGAACAGCGCGTCGATGATCTTCATGTTCTGCACGGCGTCGGCCGGCCCATAGGGCAGAGTGATCTCGCCGCGAATGGCGGCGGAGAAGGCATCGACCTCCTCGGCATATTGGTCGACCGGGGCGATGGTCTGCGCGACCGCCGAGGCGTCGCCAAGCTTGGAGCCATCGTCAGTATAGACGGTGACGGCCTCGGCCTGGGGTGCGTTGAAGGGAATGGTGATCTCGAAGCGCTTCATGGTGCCGACGATATCGACCCGCTGCAGCGGGGTGAGCTGCGTCGACACGGTGAATTCGGCGCGGCGCCCCTCGCCGAAATCGAGGATGGCCGAGGCGAGGCGATCGACGCCGGTCGCCGGATCGCGATCGACGAGGGCGACCACCCGCCGCGGCTCGGCCTCGAAGATGAAGCGGCCCGCGACGATCGGGTAGCAGCCGATATCCAGGATGCCGCCGCCGCCGATGTCGAGCTGGTTGCGCACATTGGCCGGATCGACATTGTAGTAGGAAAAGAAAGCCTGGATCGCCCTGACCTCGCCGAGCTCGCCCGAACGCGCGGCCTCCCTTGCCCTCAGCCATTGCGGGTGGAAGCGTACCATGAAGGCCTCCATCACCAGCCGGTCGCGCGGCAGCACCAGGAGCTGAGCCGCATCCTGGGCCGTCAGGCCGATCGGCTTCTCGCACAGCACATGCTTGCCCGCCGCAACGGCCTGCAGGGTGAGCGGCACATGGAGATGGTTGGGCAGCGGATTGTAGATGGCGTCGATATCCGGGTCGGCCAACAAAGCCTCATAGGACCCATAGGCCTTGGGAATGCCGAGCTCCTTGGCGGCGGCCTCGGCGCGGGCGAGGTCGCGCGAGGCGATGGCGACCGCTTCCGCGCCCTTTGCGCGCTGGATGCCCGGGATGACCTTGCCGGTGCCGATCCTTGCCGTCGACAGGATGCCCCAACGCGTCTTGGCCATGGCGATTCGCTCCCGAAAATAAGTCTGACATATGGATTCGACTCATTCTTGGCATGGCCGGAGGCCGGAGGAAAGACCCGCCGTCGCAGACGGCTCCGAGACGATTTGCGTCGCAAGCCGCGACCGAGGACGAGCTATGGACTCGACCTTCGAATTGGCGGCAGATAGACAGATCCGATCCTTCGGCAACAGAAATAGTTTCAGCCCATGAGCAACAACAGAACACGCCGCCCGGGCGATCCCTGGAAGAACGCCGAGGCGGTCTTCAAGCCCGCGGCGCCCAAGGCGCCGGCGGCTGCCGCTGCGCGGCCGGCGCTCCCAAATGCCAAGGAACTGGTTTCGCTGCGGATCGACCGCGACGTGCTGGAGCACTTCCAGGCCGATGGGCCCGGCTGGCAGGACCGCATCAATGCGATCCTGCGGGAAGCCTCCGGCGTCGGTCAGCAGCCCGGACTTCGGCCGGACGAGCTGAATGCGGAAAACGACGGCTGAAAACGCGCTTCAGCTCGTCACCAGGAATTCCGGGTCGGCCGGGATCTGCATGGCCGTGACCAGGTGATTGGTCTTGCCGGCCAGGCCGATGATGGCGAGCAACTCGCCATATTGCGCATCATCCATGCCCTTGGCCCGTGCGGCTGCCGTATGGGAATGCACGCAATATTGGCAGGAATTGGCGGATGAAACCGCGATATAGATCAGTTCCCGCGTGAGGGGATCGAGGGCGCCCTCGCCCACCATCACCGCCTTGACCTCCTCCCAGGTGCGTTTCAGCAGCACCGGATCATTGGCGAGGCCCCGCCAGAAATTATTGACGAAATCGGATTTGCGCGTGGCCCTGATATCGTCGAACACCTCTTTCGCGGCCGGATTGGCGGCGACCTCGTCGTCGCTGAGAAGTCTTACCGTCGCCATTGTGGTCTCCTTATGCAGATTGCGCGCTTAAGCGTAGCCATACGAACCCTCGAGCAAAGCGCGTTCGCACGTGAACGCTCGTCTGCCCTAACTGTTTGTTTCGACGCGTCTTTGCGATTCTCGGTGATTCCGAGAAATCACAAAACGCTTTAGCACGACGTTTGTCATTGCCGGGCTTGACCCGGCAATCCAGCTCTTTTCAGCATGATGCGTGCTTGGCACCTGGATGCCCGGGTCAAGCCCGGGCATGACAAAAAGGCAACGTTTCTACCGCGATGTCAGATAGTTCAACTGCGCTCCGGCCATGCGATCATTCGCGGGTTACCCCAGCCTCTCCCCGCTCTCGCCATCGAAGAGATGCAGGGCCCTGTCGTCAAACCCGATGCCGACTCTTTCCCCGATCTCGCGCTGGAACTCCTTGTCGACCTTCACCGTCACGCTGGCGCCACCGCAACGGCAGGTGACCAGCGAGTGATCGCCGATCAGCTCGATGGCGAAGACCTCGCCGGCGAACTTGCCGAGATCGGGCTCGGTTACCCGGCAATCCTCCGGCCGGATGCCGGCAACCGCCCGTGGCGCCGAACGGGTGTTCGTGGTGCTGAACCCGCCGGCCTCGGAGGAAAAACGCCCTTCCTTCAGCTCTCCCTCCAGGAAGTTCATCGGGGGGGAGCCGATGAAGCCGGCGACGAACAGATTGGCGGGCCGGTTGTAGATGTTGGCCGGCGTATCCAATTGCTGCAGCACGCCCTTGTCGAGCAGCGCCACGCGGTGGGCCAGCGTCATCGCCTCCACCTGGTCATGGGTGACATAGATGGTGGTGATACCGAGCTCGTGCTGCATGTGCTTGAGTTCGGCGCGCATATGGCCGCGCAGCTTGGCATCGAGATTGGACAGGGGCTCGTCCATCAGGAAGGCGGCGGGACGGCGGATGATGGCCCTTGCGAGCGCCACGCGCTGGCGCTGCCCCCCGGAGAGCTGGCGGGGCAGGCGGTCGAGCAGATGATCGAGCTGCACCTGGCGCGCCACGTCCTTCACCGCCGCCTCGATCTCCGCCTTGGGGCGTTTGCGCACCGTCAGCGGGTAGGCGATGTTGGCGAACACCGTCTTGTGCGGATAGAGCGCATAGGACTGGAACACCATGGCGATGTCGCGATATTTCGGCAGGACATGAGTGACGTCGCGCTCGCCGATCCGCACCGAGCCGGAGGTCACGGTTTCCAGCCCCGCGATCATGCGCAGGGCTGTGGTCTTGCCGGAGCCGGAGGCGCCCAGCAGCACCAGGAACTCGCCGTCCCTGACCTCGAGGTCGAGCCCCTTGACCACCTCGACCGCGCCGAAGGATTTGTGGACGTTGTTGAGCGTGACTTGCATCTTCACCCCTTCACGGCGCCGACCATCAGGCCTCGCGCGATATGCTTCTGCAGGAATGCAGCAATCACGATGACGGGCACGATCATGATGACAATCAGCACCGACATGTACCACCATTGCGGGCCGCGCGTGGTGTTCTGGGCCGAGACCAGCACCGGCATGGTCTGCGCATTGGCATTGGAGAGGAACAGGGCCAGAAGATACTCGTTCCAGGCCAGGATCAGCACCAGCATGAAGGTGGCGGCCAGGCCCGAGCGCACCAGCGGCAGGGCGATGGTGAAGAAGACACGCAGCTTGGAGGCGCCGTCGATCTCAGCGCTTTCCTCCAGATCCAGCGGGATGCCGGCGAAGAAGTCGCGCGTCAGCCAGACCACGATCGGCAGGTTGACGGCGGTGTAGGTCGAGATCAGCGCGATCTGGGTATCGAGCAGCTTCAGGTTCTGGAACATCACATAGATCGGCAGCACGGCCACGATCGGGGGCATGATGCGGTTGGAGATCATCCAGAATTCGATGTCGTTGTTGCCGAGTGCCGCCTTGAAGCGCCGGCCAATGGTGCCGAGGATCATGAAGAACAGCACCAGGGCGGCCGCCACCGCCGCCGGCCAGGGCACGGCGAACGCAGCCACGGCGACGATCGCGCCGGCAGCCAGAACGATGAAGGCGATGATCGCCGCGAGTTTCACCTGGAAACGGATGCGCACCAGGGCATAGGCGGCGAGCGAACCGATGATCAGGGCCAGGATCGTGCTCGCCAGCGCCACGATGATCGAGTTCACATAGGGCCAGAGCGTGTTGTTCTGGAACAGCATGAAGTTCCAGGCGTCCAGCGTGGGCTGGAAGTCGACGAAGGGCAGGTAATAGGGGCCGGCATCGACCTGGATCTGCACCTTGAGCGAGGTGACCAGCACCCAGTAGAGCGGGAAGAGCACCACCAGCGTCCAGCCCAGCAGCGCGGCATAGGTCAGCGCCTTCGGGATCGGCGCCAATTCCTCGAGACTGCGGCGTTCGAACAGGCGGCGCAGCAAAGGACGGTCGTCGGCGTCGGCACTCATCCCTGATACCTCCGGCTGGGGCGCACCACGAAATTGAAGAAGGAGACGCAGGTGATCGTCGACACGAAAAGGAGCAGGTAGCCCACCGCCGCCGAGCCGCCGAAATCCTGGGTGCGCCAGGCGATGAAGGAATGCAGGGTCAGCGACTCCGTCGCCAGGCCCGGGCCGCCGGCCGTGAGCACGTTCGGCATGTCGATGATCTTGAAGGCCTCGATCAGGCGGATCAGCACCACCGTGGCCGCCACCGGCGCGATCGCCGGCCAAGTGATGTCCTTGAAGATCTGCCAGGGGCCGGCGCCATCGAGATGGGCCGCCTCGAGCTGGTCGCGCGGCTGGTTCTCGATGGCGGCCAAGAGCACGATGAACATGAATGGCGTCCATTGCCAGGTATCGCCGACCAGCACCATCAGCCGCGCCGACCAGGCCTCCGTCGCCCAGGACCACTGGCTGACGCCGAAAAGCTGGCTGAGCGGGGCGAATGGCCCCTTCTGCATGTCGGCCAGCATGCGGAAGATGTAGGCCACGCCCACCGGCGTCACCATCACCGGAATGAAGAAGATCACGCGGAACCAGCCGCGGGCGCGGATCGGCTGGGCGCAGAGCAGCGCGAGGCCGAGCCCGATCAGGAACTGCACTGCCACACCCACCACGACATAGAGCAGCGTGTTCAGGAGCGTGCCGGGAATGCCGCCCGCCACCGTGGTGGCGAGCACGACATAGACGATGCCGGCGATCAGGCTGGCGGTGATCAGCCGGCCGAGGAAGCCGAAAAGCGTGAAGCCTTGGCGCGCGAAACGCACCAGCCACAGCGCCAGCAAGGCCAGAAGAGCGGCGAAGAGCAGCCATTCCAGCGGGCCGAAGGCCTTGAGCGTGCCGAGGAAATGATATTGCTGGGCACCGAGGAAGAGGCGCAGATAATTGTAGAAGCCGATGAAGGTGAGCGTGAAACTGCCGCCGGCGAGCTTGAAGCGCGACAGCGACAGATAGGCCGAAGCGACCAGCGGAAAGATGGCGAAGGCCAGCAGGATGAGCACCGCCGGCAGCACCATGATGCGGCCGGAATGGCGATCGACCCATTGCGAGAGACGCTCCCGCCGGTCCGCTTCATCGGGAATGGAGAGGTTGACGGCCATATTTTTCTCAACGCGTCGTTTTGAGATTCAACCGGTTTTAAGATGGCGCCGCTCTTTACCCTCCCCTGGAGGGGAAGGGTCGACGCGCAGCGTCGGGGTGGGGTGACTTTTTCGCGGCGAAGGCGTTCTGCAGCCTCGCTCGTCTTGCCAGAACGAAGCGCCTCATCACTCCACCCCGGACTTCGTCCGCCCCTCCCCCTCTAGGAGGAAGGTAGCCCCTATTTCGCGCCCAGCGTGTTCTTGTAGAACTTCAGCTGGTCCTCCGTGCCGATCTGGTCGTTGAGGTCCTTCCAGCCATCTGCGACTGCCTTGATGGTGGCCTCCTCGTCGATCTCGCCGGCCAGAAAGCGGGCGATCGCCTCGTCCAGCACGACCTGCTGATATTTCTGGTTCTGCGGGATGCGCAGGTCCAGGATCATGTTCGGGCTGTTGAGGCTATCCTTGATGGCGCCGAGATAGGAAGCCGCCGCCTTCTCGCTCATGCCGGCTTTTTTCCAGCCTTCATTGTAGCTGAGCTGCGATGTGCGATAGGCATTGAAGCCGGTCTTGCCGATGGTGACATCGACATTCGACTGGGCCGGCGCGGTCATATAGGAGAAGAAGGCGTAGGCCGCGTCCTTGACCTTGTCCTGCGCCTTGGCATTGATGCCGCCGCTCCAGCCGCCGAATGCGGCATAGGGCGCATGGTTAACGCCGTCGATCGCATTCGGGCAGGTTTCCTTGGAGCAGGCTTCCAACTTGCCGCTGTCCCAGTTCAGCACCTGCTTGGAGCCCGGCATGATGGTGGCGCCGGTCTTGTCGATCACCTTCGAAGTCGCGGGATCAATGGCGAGCACGCCGACATCGCCCCAGTCGAGATTGAGGGCGCATTTGCCGGAGGTGAACAGCGGGCGGGTGTCCGACACGTCCATGTTCAGTTCGTCCGGCGGGCCGTACTTGCCGGATTCCTTGAGGAAGGCCAGCGCCTTGCGGAAGGCCTCGTTATCGACGAGGGGCGTCATGTCCTTGGTGTTGAAGAAGGTGCCCTGCGACGTGCCCTTCGACTGCGTCATCGAGCCGACCACGTCCGTGACGAACCAATAGCTCTGGGCGTTGCGCTTCTTGGCGATGCAGGAGCCATAGACCTTCTGGCCGTCGACCTCCATGCCGTTCAGCTTCTTGGCCGCTTCCAGATATTCGTCCCAGGTCGTCGGCGGCTTCAGCCCGGCCTTCTCGAAGATATCGGTGCGGTAATAGAGCATATGGAAGTCGCCATCGAGCGGGACCAGATAGGTCTTGCCGCCATAGCTCGATGAGAAGTCGCGGAAGAAAGGGGCGATATCGTCCCAGGCCATCGCCTTGTCCTTGGCGACCCGGTTGCCGATGTCCTCGAGATAGCCGCCTGCGACGTAGTCCACCATCCATTGCGGCGCGAACACGGCCGCATCCACGGAATTGGTGCCGCTCGCCCAATCGGTCAGCACCTTCTGGTAGAGATCGGAAAAGGGCACCGCAATCACGTTGATCTTGGCACCCGTCAGCTTTTCGAACTCCGGGGCGCGCCGCTGCAGCGGCTCCTGGATCGCGCCCGTCTGCGTCATGATGTTGACGGTGACACCGTCGAACTCGCCCGCCATGGCCGGCACCGTCGCTCCCGCGAGCGCGGCGGCCATCAGCGCGGCACCAACAACTCCGCTTCTCGAAGCCATTCGTCCCTCCCAAATGTCGTTTTTGTGTTTTTATGCCGATGTCCGTCGCTGCATTCACGCCAGCACATCTATGCAGCCGGACACCGCGGGCGATTATGACACCGGCGCTGAGAAAACGTCAAATGTCGGATCAATGACAGGAAGATCGCTTTTACTCCAGAATCAGCTATACGATCGACGAGGAGTTCTTGGACGCTATACCGTTGATGAAAACATTGTTTGCCTGCCCGCCAAGTTTGCCTTTCTGCCTCCTTGCGGCAACGGACAGTACAGTTTATCGTTCAATATTCTCGTGCCATTTCCTCTACTGTAATATCCCGAATTATTTGCCGGCTCCTGCAAGGGCCTGAAGACCAACGATGACATGTCTCCCCGGTTCGTGATGAAAGACTGGCCATGTGAGGAAGCGGCATCGTGTTTGCGCCCTTGATGAAAGGCCATAAGGGGCTGGCGCGTGTCGGGGCGTCGCAATGGAGCGTTTGCGAGGCCGATCCTCACTTCGTCTTCAAGCTCGGCCCCTGGCCGGCCAGATATATCGCCATCGAGGTCATTTCGAGCGGTCCGGAGCTCGAGCCGCATCTTTATATCGATACCGGTCATGGCTTTCGGCCGGAACAAGTGTTGCCGCTGCCGCCGGCACGCCATGGCGTCTATGCCTTCGGGACAGGCAGGATCAGGGGTTTCCGACGCGTGCGTTTCGATCCCTGCGAGGACTATCCAGGCCCCGAAGCGGAACCGGACAGCTTCACCCTGAACATCCGCGCGGCCCGCTCCCTGGCATCCCTCCGCCGGCAACTCGGCGCTGCGGCAGACCACCTGCACCTGCTCGAACTCGATGAATTGGCCAAGGCACCGCCGCCGCCGCGGCAGCTCCCGCCGGAGGAGCATTTCCAGGCCGTCCTGAACCTGGCGGAAGCGGGTCTCGCCGACATGGCACCACATGACGAAGGGCAGCCGGCACCGCTGCTTTCCTTCGTAGTTCCTTTACGTGATACCCCGCCGGCCTTTCTCGACGCCCTGCTGAATTCGCTGCGCAGCCAGCGCGCCGGCAACTGGGAGCTGGTCCTGTGCGACGATGCGTCCAGCAACAGGGCCACCCTTGCCCGGCTCGAGCGCATGGAGGGGCAGCCTAGGATCCAAGTCCTGCGCACGCCGCACAATCTGGGTATCGCCGGCGCAACCAATCTCGGCCTCGCGGCAGCGCGCGGCGACTGGGTCGGCCTCATCGACCACGACGATGCCCTCGCACCGCTGGCCCTCGACTATCTCAACGACACCATCCGGCGCCACCCCGAGGCACAGTTCATCTACACCGATGAAACCATCACCGACGCCAGGCTGAAGCCGATCGGATATTTCTTCAAGCCGGCCTATGACCCCGTGCTGCTATCCGGGGTCAATTACGTCAATCATCTCTCGCTCTATCGCCGTCAGCGCCTGCAGGCGCTGGGCGGGCTGAGCGCCGGCTTCGACGGCTCCCAGGACTATGAGCTCCTGCTGCGCTATCTCTCGGAGCTCCCCCGGCATGCCATCATCCATCTGCCTTACCCCGCCTATCTGTGGCGGCGGCACCGGGCCTCCTATTCCGCCACCTTCACGGCAACGGCCGTCGGCCATGCCCGCCGGGCCCTGGCCGCGCATTATGCCAGCAACGGTGTCGCAGCGCCCGTCGGCCCGGCGCTGGTACCCGACCTTCATCGTGTCGAGTTTTCGCCCGATCGCCGCCAGTGGCCGTGCGTGAGCATCGTCATTCCCAATCGCGACAGTCCCGCCCTGATCGCCCGCCTGCTGACCGACCTCTATGAGCGCACCGATTATGCCGATTTTGAGGTCATCGTCGTCGACAATGGCAGCACGGACGCACGCACGCTGTCGCTCTACGAGACGATGCGCGGGCAACACCGGAACTTTCGGACGGTGATTACGCCCGAACCCTTCAACTTCTCGCGCCAGGTCAACCGGGGCATGCGGGAGGCGAACGGACAGGCAATCCTTCTGCTCAACAACGACATCGAGGTCATCGCCGCCGACTGGCTCAAGGAAATGGTGAGCTGCCTCGACTATCCGGAAACCGGCATCGTCGGTGCCCGCCTGCTCTATCCCTCCGGCCGGCTGCAGCATGCGGGCGTCATCGTGGGGCTCGGCGGCCTGGCCGGCCATTGGTACGCCAACGCGGCGCAGGACTCGTCGGGACCGATGAACCGCCTCAAGGTGCGCCAGACTCTGAGTGCCGTCACGGGCGCCTGCATGCTGATCTCGCGCCAGTGTTATGCACAGGTCGGGGAGTTCGACGAGACGGCTTTCGCCATCGCCTATAACGACATCGATTACTGCCTGCGCGCGGCGGCCGTCGGCCAGCGTACGGTATGGACGCCCTTCGCCACCCTCACCCATCATGAATCCGCCACGCGGGGCAGCGACGAGACAAAGGCGAACAAGGAACGCTTTCAGCGCGAGAGGGAGGCCCTGCGCCAAAAATACCACACGGATACTTTCGAGGACCCGGCCTACAGCCCCTGGTATTCCAGGCACCTGGCCGCCCCCCGCGAGATCCTGCCGCCGATCCTGCCATTGTCGCGGTCCTGGGCGACACCCCCGCCCGTTTCCGGCGAAGCCGACACTTCGCCTCCTTCTCGAGGCCGACCAGGCATGATTGTCACCGGGCACCATTCCCGCAAGGCACGGCCACCGGCATGAAGCTCACCCCGCTCGTCGATGTCGTTCTGCTGGACGGCCGGACCGTGTCGCAAAGCTGCCTGCCCTGGCTCAGGATCGAGGCGCCGGCGCGGCAATGGGCCGGACGCTGGGTCCGTCTCGTCTTCGAGGCCAGCCTGCTCGATCCGCTGACCCGGCCGGTCCTGCGTATCATCCGTCCAGGCGGTGACGAGGATGTGATATTGCCAGCGCCATCCTTCGGCCGTGGAAGCTGGATCGGTTTTCTGCCGTCGGACGCGACGGAGTTGCATCTGTCGCCGGCCGATTGGATCGGCCCGTTCGGATTCCGGGTGGTGAGCCTCGGCCGCGT
This sequence comes from Labrys sp. LIt4, assembly GCF_017813775.1. Taxonomy (NCBI): domain Bacteria; kingdom Pseudomonadati; phylum Pseudomonadota; class Alphaproteobacteria; order Hyphomicrobiales; family Xanthobacteraceae; genus Labrys; species Labrys sp. LIt4. Next base: position 7,905 of record NZ_JAGIPY010000010.1, on the reverse strand, counting down.
CGGTCCGCTCCGGCGACTGGGGAGAGGCGCACGGCGCCATCCCAAGGCGGTCATGAGCGCTCTGTGGGCCGGCATGCGCGGCGATCGGCAGGTGAAACAGGCGCGGCTGAAGCGCGCCCTGGGGGCAACGCCCCTCGCCATGTACGAGGCTTGGCGCCTCGAGCGCAGCCGCACCATCGAATGGACGGGCCTCGACATGCCATCGCAGGCTGCCGCCGACACAGGTTTCCACCTGGTCATCATCGGGGATCCCTCAAAACACGCGGCGGCGTGGCACGGCTTCCTCGCCTCCCAACCCCTCAAGCGCATCACCCTGTCATGGGCATCCCCTCGAACCCCGCTCGCTCCCCTCCTCGATGCGGGAAGGGATGACGATCTGGTGATCGGTTTGCGTGTGGACGACCGGCTGAACGATTTTGCCCTGGCGGCCGTCGCCCAGCGCTCCATCGAGGACCCCGCGGCCCTCTACTATGGCGACGAGGAATGCAACGGCTCGCCTCGCTTCAAGCCGGACTGGAGTCCCGTCCTCGCCCGCCATGCCGCGTTGGTGGGGCAGGCCTGGTTCGCCCGGAACGATTGGCTGCGCCAGGTGATGCCTTCCAGCGCCACCGTCGAGGACCTGGTGTCACGTCCGCCCATCGACGCTCTCGTCCGCGCCGTGCATATCCGCCGCATACTGCTCGCCACCTCGCATGCAAGCCCGGCCATTCCTCTTACCCCGCTCAGCCCGGCCGTCATGACCGCCAGTGGACGGCCGCCGATGTCGACGGTCATCATTCCGACCCGGGACCGCGTAGACCTGCTGTCGGCCTGCGTCGGAAGCCTGCTCGAACGCAGCCCGCAGGACCATTTCGAGGTCGTCATCATCGACAATGGCAGCAAGGAGCCGAGCACCCTCGCCTATCTGGATACCGTGACGAGAGACTCTCGCTTTTCCGTCCTGCGCAGCCCCGGGTCCTTCAACTTCGCGGCAATCTGCAACGAGGCAGCCGGGCGAGCCCGCGGCGATACCCTGGTCTTCCTGAACAATGACACCGAGATCCTGTCCGACGGCTGGCTGTCCCGCCTGACGGGCTGGGCCCGACAGCCGGACATCGGGGCGGTCGGAGCGAAACTTCTCTACAAGGACGATACGCTGCAACATGGCGGCGTCGTGCTCGGCATGGGCGGGCGGGCCGCCCATTTCGAGCGGCGCCTGCCGCGCTCCGACACCGGCTTTTTCGGACGCCTTTCCACGCCGCATGAATTGTCGGCGGTGACGGCCGCCTGCCTGGCGGTTTCGAGCGAGAAGTTCCGCCGCATTGGCGGCTTCGATCAGCACAATCTTCCGATCGACCTGAACGACATCGATCTATGCCTGCGGCTGAACGAATGCGGCTGGCGAACCTTGCTGGATCCGTGCGTGGTCCTGCACCACCACGAATCTGCCTCCCGCAGCAGCAAGGCACCGTCCGAGGTCCTCTACGGAAAAGAGATAGGATATTTTCGCTCCAAATGGCTTCACCTGCTCAGGAACGACCCCTACTTCCATCCCGCGCTCTCGCTGGAATGGTATAGGGCGGCGCTCGGATGAATGCAGTTTTCGACTATTTGTCCAAAATAGATCATTTGGACATGAAACAGGGCTATATATTGCAGCGCAGCGATTTAGAGGCCTCATTCATGCCGAACTGCGCTATGAAGAGATAGAGGCTGGGCCATCACAGTGGTATATCGAGAAACGCTTCCGACTGGAAAAGTAAATGCTATCGAAATGGCTTGGTAAGCTGCGGCGCCCATCAGTCCCCGCACCCCTATCCGCGCAGAAATCGCCAAGAATATTTGACCGCTATGTAATTTCGATGCCCACTCACCAAAACGCCGTCGACGTCATCCAAGGTTGGACCAGTGCCTTTCCGCCGGAATTCGGAATTAAGGCAGGGGCTCTGGCGACCTATCTGGATCCGCGGATCGCCTGGATGATGAACCAGTATGGCCCGCTCGAGGGCAAGGTCGTGCTGGAGCTGGGGCCACTGGAGGGCGGCCACACCGTCATGCTCGAACGGGCCGGCGCCATCGTCGATGCCATCGAAGCCAATCAATCGGCCTTCCTGCGCTGTCTGATCACCAAGGAGATCTTCGGCCTGTCGCGCTCTCGCATCTGGCTCGGCGATTTCGTCAGATGGCTGGAAGGTACCGAGAAAACCTACGATCTGATCGTCGCTTCCGGCGTGCTCTATCATGCCAACGATCCCCTGCATTTGATCGATTTGATCGCAAAACGAACCGACGCGGTCTATTTCTGGACTCATTTCATGGATGATGAGTTCATGCCGCCCTCGGATCCGAGACGGGCGGTCTTTGCAGACAAGCCACAGATCCAGGATTTTCATGGTGTCGCCGTGCGAACCTATCTGCGGACCTATCGCGGTGCCGCCAACCATGCCGAGTTCTGCGGCGGTCCCATGGATCAGCATCGCTGGCTCCACCGCGACGACATGTTGGCCGCCCTGCGAGCGGTGGGCTTCAGCCACATCACATTGGAAGACGAGGATCCCGACCATCGCTACGGGCCGGCAATGTCGATCTATGCGCGAAAATAGAACGATCGATCCCGAATTGGTCGAGCAAGCCGGCGCCCGCGGCAAGTTCGATTGGACAAGAATAGCGGTGCGGATGAGCGCGATCTGGATATGAAAACGGATCTGAAGCAGCAAAAGGACGGCGAAGCCAAGGAACTCCTGCCGCCTCCCGGCACGAAGGACAGGCCCAGGCGGACGGGGCTTGCCTTGCGTCAATTCGCCAATGCCACCAAGGTGTTGCGGGGGCGGAGTACGGAGGTCACCGTCATTGACGAGGCCCCCTCGCCGGAGGCCGTTCCCGACCTCGGTTCGCGCGGATCAAGACCTTATCTGTGGAGCTTCGTCCTGCTGGTGCTCATTCCCAGCATCGCTGCCTTCGTCTATTTCTTCGCCATCGCCTCGGACCAGTTCCAGTCCGAAGCCCGTTTCACCGTGCGGGCCATGGAACCGGAAACCTCGGAAAAGGGCGGCGAGGCCGAAACCGCGGCCACCCCGACAAGCGGCTCGATGATACCGGTGGCGACGGCTCAGAACGCCCATATCGTTGCCAATTACATCCGCAGCCGCGCCATCATCGATGATATCGGCACGCAGTTGAACATCCGGGAGATCTTCCAGCGTCCGGAGGTGGATCGCATCGCCCGCTTGCCCGAGAACGCCTCGATCGACGAACTCACCGATTATTGGCAGCGCAAGGTGGATGCCTATGTCGACCCGGTCTCCAACATCGTCACTGTGGATGTCACCGCCTTTCGCGCCGAGGATGCCCTGCGGCTCAACCAGGCCGTGCTGGCCGAAAGCGAGAAACTGATCAATCGCATGTCGGAGCGGGCTCGGCGAGACGCAACCAAGGCCGCCGAAGCGGAAACGAGTCAAGTCTTCAAGCAGTTGCAGGACAGCCTCAAGGCGCTCCAGGACTTCCGCAACAAGGACGCGCTGATCGATCCGAGCCAGTCGGGCACCCAGATCGCCACTTTGCTGATGCCCCTGATGACGGAACGGCTGAAGCTGAAGAACGACGAGGCTGTAATGGCGGCCGAACTTCAGTCCGATGCTCCCAGTCTGCGCGTCTTGCGCAATCGCCTCGCTTCCCTGGACGAGCAGATCGCCGCGCTGCGCGGACAATTGACGGGTAGCGACTCCCAGACTTTGGCCACCTCGCTCGCCAAATACGAAGAACTCGACGTGGATCGGCTGCTCAACGAGCGCAAATATGCCCGGGCACAGGCGGCACTGGATCGCGCCGAGATCAGGGCGCAGCGCCAATCCGTCTATCTGAGCATGTTCGTGCCGCCGAGCCTGCCGGAATTCGCCAAATATCCCTACCGCCTCGTTTATCCCTTGATGTTCTTCCTGTCCCTGCTGATCATCTGGGCGATCGGCGCCCTCACTTATGCGTCCGTGGAAGATCATCGGCTGTGAGCAATGACCGGCATCGGCCTTCGGGGGCTGGAGCAAAGTGCGATTTCCTTGAATCGAAACTTTTCGCCAATCCGTCGTTTCTACGTCTTTTCCTGGCGGAGAGGCCTGCCGATCTTTCCGAGAAACACGCTGCGGCTCGAAATCGACCGGCCCCGCAGCGGAGCCGGCATCCCGGCTCGGCCCTGCAGCTGGGAGGCCATGTCGGGTGAAACGGCTCAGGTCCCTCCTGAAATCGTTGCGGGGCCGCCCGGTGATCGCGCCGGATTTCGATCCTGTCTTCTACGCTGCCCATCATCCCGATCTGCAGGATCTGCCCAGCGCCGAGCATTTATGGGCTCACTATGTCGAGCACGGCCGGCGCGAAGGGCGTCCACGCAATCTCGACGAAGCGATTGCGGAATGGGAGCGGCGCTTCGGTCCGCTCCCGCCCTCCTTCGACGTCACGGCCTATCGCCTTCTCAACGAGGACCTCGCCCGCGCCTACACGCATGACCACCAATTCATCCGCCATTTTCTCGAACATGGCAGGCAGGAGGGACGGCCTTATGCCGTTGATAGTTCCATCGGCGGTTCGAACAATGTTCCCGCCGGTGCCTGGCCGGCGCTGTTCCGCACCCCCGAATTCACCGCCATGGCCCGGGATTGGCTGCCTGCGACCGCCCTTTCGCGTAGCGAGGCGCTGCGCCTCTTCGTGGAGCAGGGCATCGAGCGCCTGGCCCCGATCAGCTTCAGGCATGGCTTTGACCCACAGTTCTATCGCCAAACATATGAGCTGACCGACGCAGCCAATGCTGTCGATCTTTACCGGAACTGGCTCATCGAGGGTGTTTCGGCCGGCCGTGCGCCCAATGAAACCGTCTTTCTGCAGCCTTATCTCGGCGAGAGCTGCTATCCCGCCGATTTCGCATGGCAGGCCTATCGGGCGGGGCTGTCGTCGGCAGAAAAAAGCGGAATCGTCAATCGCGCCAAGGCCCTGGCACATTTGTTCGAGCGTGGCTTCGAGGCAGAAGGGGCAGTCGGCGATGCCGCCAGCTTCGATCTCCTGGCGGCGATCGGCGACTTCCAGTTGCGACGTGGCCGTCTCGGATTGGCGGCCCGCGCCTATGACCAGGCCGAGAGGCATGCTGCGGCCAGGTTCGACGGCCCGCTGCTTTATCGGCGCGGCAAAGCCCGGCAGGCTCGATCTGCGGACGAAGCTCTGTGGGATTTCCGCCTGGCAATCGCGCGAGATGACCACCCTTGGGAGGCCGTGGAGGCAGCCGTTTCGCTGTTGATCGGCAAGAGAGCATTCGGGGAAGCCCTGCAGATCCTGCGCGAACAACAGGAGCGCTGGAACGGGCGCGCCGACTTCCTCGCCTGCGTCCATCGCACCCTCCAGGCCTGGTTCGATCATGCCAAGCTCAGCGCGCTCGAACTCTACGGCGTGGGAGGGCGCGAGGAAGCCAATGGCGTCATCGAGGCCGCCCTGGGTGGAATTCACGCGGCGCTCGCCACCCTCGACCGCCTGCCGCCGGCGCTGCCGCTCCCGGCCGAAGGCCCCGTCGTCATCCTGGCCAACCAGGAACTGCGTCAATGCCGGCACTACCGGGTGGAGCAGAAACTGCGCCTGTTCGAGCAGGCCGGCTTGCAGGCAGAGGCCTTCGACGAGACACAGGCCGATGCGTTCATCGCCGCTCTTGCCGGCGCGAGGGCCGCGCTCTTTTATCGGGTGACCGCCACGCCTGCCGTGCTGCGGGCCATTCTCCATGCTCGCGCCCTGGGCTTGCCGACCTATTACGAGATCGATGATCTCCTGTTCGACGACCGCTTTTTCCCGCCGGACCTCGCCACCTATGAGGGGCAGATCACGCCGCAGGAGCATCTCCATCTCCAGCTCGGCGTCCCGCTCTATCGCTTTGCCATGGCCCAATGCGACACGGCGATCGCGTCGACATCGGCACTCGCCCGGCACATGCAGCCACTGGTTCGCCTGGGCAGGGCCCTGGTACTGCCCAACGGGCTCGATGCGCGCAACGATGCCTTCCTCGCGCGCGGACCCGAATTGAGGCCGGCCGACGCGCCGGTGACGCTGTTCTACGGATCGGGCACCAAGGCGCATAATCTCGATTTCACCCGGGAGCTTGCTCCTGTCCTCCTCGATCTCATGCGCGAATATCCGCGTCTGCGCCTGGTCGTCGCCGGTCATCTGAGGCTCGTGCCGGAATTCGCCGCCCATGCCGGCCGGATCACCCAGATCGGTTTCATCGAGGATATCGGCGAATATTGGAGCGTATTGCAGGCCTGCGACATCAATCTCGCCGTGCTCTCGCCCGGCGAGAGCGCCGACTGCAAGAGCGAAATCAAATGGCTGGAGGCCGCAGCCTGTGCCATTCCGTCGGTGGTCAGCGCCACCGCCACCTACCGCGAGACGGTGGCGCACGGCATGGATGGCTTTCTGGCCAAAAGCGGGCGAGAATGGCGCGATTGCCTGAAGGCGCTGATCGAGGCCCCCCAGCTGCGGCTGGACATGGGACTCCGCGCCCGCGAGAAGGCCCTGCGGCTCTATACCCTCGACAGGGGCGCCGAAACTCTGGCAAGGGCCTTCGCCCCCATGCAACGGAAGGCCATCCCGAAGGCGTCTCCGGCTCGAGTCAAGGTCCTGATCTGCAACGTTTTCTTTGCACCGCAAAGCTATGGCGGCGCCACGCGGGTGGTACAGGACAATGTCGATCACCTCATCGATGATTGCCCGGATATCGAAGTCAGCATCTTCGCCAGCGACGAGGGACGCCAGCCTTACGAGACGCTGAGCTGCGAGGGCTACAGAGGCCGTCCGGTCTTCAGGATTTCCGTCCCGCCGGACCGCCTGCGCGACTGGCGGCCTTTCAACCCCAGCCATGCCACGCAATTCCGCAGAGTGCTCGATCTCGTCCAGCCAGACATCGTGCATTTTCACTGCATCCAGCGCCTGAGCGCCTCCATCGTCGAAGCGACGGAACAAGCCGGAATTCCCTATCTCGTCACCCTCCATGACGGCTGGTGGATCAGCGACTCCCAGTTCTTCATCGATCGTGACGGCCTTTTACGGCTGCCGGATCGAGACCCGTTCGAGATCTGTCCGGTCGAGGGAGTGAGCCTGTCTCAATCGGTCGCACGCCGCCAGGCCCTGGCTGCGCTGCTGGACAAGGCTGCAGCGGTTCTCGCCGTGTCGCAGCCCTTCGCCACCCTGCATCATCATGCCGGCATCGCCGCGGTGGGCGTGATCGAGAATGGCGCGCCCGCCCTCCAATTCCATCCACGCCGCCCCAGACCGGACGGCCGCCTCGCTCTCGGACATCTGGGTGGCCGCTCGATCCAGAAAGGCGCCACGCTTGTCGAGGCCGCCTTGCGCAAGGGCGGTTTCGAGCGGCTGGCGCTGACCATGATCGACCATGCTCTCGCGCCGGCTGAACGTCTGTCCACTTGCTGGGGCGCCACGCCGGTTCTCCTGCGCGGTCCCTGCTCTCCGTCCGAGGTGGCGGCGCTCTATGCCGGCCTGGACACGGTGCTGGCGCCTTCGGTCTGGCCGGAGAGTTTCGGCCTGGTGGCCCGGGAAGCGGCCTCGCTGGGCCTGCGCGTGGTGGCCTCCGACAGGGGAGCGATCGGAGAGTGCATACGGCTGCCCGAGGAAGGCGTGGTCATCGATGTCTCCAGCGATGCGGGGCTCGCCGATATCCTGGGTGCGATGAACGCCAATCCCGAAGCATGGCGGGCCGGGCCCCCTCCACCGCCAGGCATCTTGCGAAGGGCGGCCGACCAAGGCCGCGAACTGGCGGATCTTTATCGCACCATTGCGCGCAGCGCCGAACGCAGCGCGTCGACCCATCTCAAGCCAGGTGGCGGCGAATGACGCCCACGAGGCCGATGGAGATGAACCAGGCCAGGATCGAGCCGAGCAGGACCA
>NZ_JAGIPY010000088.1:0-273 GCF_017813775.1 Labrys sp. LIt4 | reverse complement strand
AGCAATACGCAGGATGAGTCTGCTGGTCGTGGAAAGCAGCACATTAAACAAGTAGATGGATATACTCTGCCGCCGTCTTTCCTGACAAATGACTACATCACCAAATCAGCATAAGACAACAAGACATTCATCGCCTTTTGATCTGGTGGAAGCCACTTACCGGCCGCATATTATCATCCTGTCCACCCCGATATTTGCCCGGTCGAAACAGCAAATCCAAAAACACATAGCCCACAAACTCCAACTCGCCATCGTCCTTGACATCCCACGTTC